>DASREE010000046.1:0-53864 GCA_035652235.1 Gaiellaceae bacterium
GCCGGATCGCGGAGCTCGCCTACCGGCTCACGGGGTCGAGCGATCTGTACGAGAGCGGCGGGCGCAAGCCCTACGCCAGCATCAACCTTGTCACCGCGCACGACGGTTTCACGCTGACGGACCTCGTGAGCTACGACCACAAGCACAACGAGGCGAACGGCGAGGACAATCGCGACGGCGCGAACGAGAACCTGAGCTGGAACTGCGGCGCGGAAGGCGAGACGCAGGATCCTGCGATCAAGCGCTGCCGCGCACGCCAGAAACGCAATCTCATGGCGACGCTGCTGCTGTCGCAAGGCGTGCCGATGCTGCTCGCGGGCGACGAGATCGGCCGCACCCAGCGCGGCAACAACAACGCGTACTGTCAGGACAACGAGCTCTCCTGGTTCGACTGGGAGCTCGACGAGGAGCGCGAGCGGCTGCTCGAGTTCACACGCGCGCTCATCGCCTACCGCGCGCGCCACCCGGTCTTCCGCAGGCGGACCTTCTTCACCGGCGCCTCGCCACGCGGGTCCGGCGTGCCGGACATCTGGTGGTTCCGCCCGGACGGCCGCAAGATGACGCAGCGCGACTGGAGTCGTCCCGAGGCGCGCGCCATCGGCGTCTTCCTGAACGGAGACGAGATCCCGACGCCCGGCCCGCACGGCGAGGCGGTCGTCGACGACTCCTTCCTGCTCCTCTTCAACGCCCACCACGAGCCGATCGCGTTCCGGCTGCCGACGCGGCGGCTCGGCGCGCGCTGGCTGGTCGAGCTGTCGACCGCCGACGGCTGGGCGGGGGACGAGACTCGCTCGGTGGCGGCGCGGGAGGAGATCGTCGTCGACGCCCGCTCCCTGCTCGTCCTGCGCCGGGCGCCGTAGGCGCGCGACCCGAGCCGAAGCGCCGGAACGCACGGGGCGCTTCTGAACGCGGGAAGGCGGAGCTCTAACCGCGCCCAGTCCCCGCCTTTACCGGCCAGCTCGTAGAACAGGCTCAGCACCTGTACGACACGACCGAAGGGAGCACCTCCATGCCCGCCCCGATCAAGCTCATCGCCGCCACGTTCGTCGCCGCCCTCGGCATCTCCGCCCTTGGCGTCGGCGCCGCCCTCGCCGCCGGAGGCTCTCCGTCGCCTGCGAAGCAGACGAAGACGATGGCCCTCTCGCACGAGCGCTCGCGGGAGGAACGCGCCTCCGGCGAGCGCCGCTCGCGCGAGCGTGCGGGCGACCGGAGCTCGCGGGAGCGCGTCTCGAAGGGTCACAGCTCGCGGCACGAGGCGCACGCCTCGTCCGAGCGAGCGAGCCGCGACTCCGGCCGCTGAGGCTCCGGCGCCACCTCCTCTCCCTCCCCCGAAGGGCCGGCTCGCCGCCGGCCCTTTCGCTGCGCCGGGCTCGTCAGCGGAGCCCGGCGGCGGCGGAGAGTACCGCGTACAGCTCCTCGAAGGGGGCGTTGCACGCGCCCCGCGCCGTGACCGTGCGGCGCTTCCCGGTGGCCGCGATCGTGACGAAGCGCGCGGCCACGTCCGGGAGCACGCCGGCGCAGCGGATCGAGGCGGGCATGGTCGTGAAGAACCCCTCGGCGCGGGCAAGGGTGACGAGGCCGTTCCGGAGCGCGTCGGAGAGCACGGCGCCGGGCTGGACGAGCGTGACCGGGCCGGAGGAGACGACGGCGCCGTCCCTGCGCACCTTGACCGTGAACGGCACGATGTTGCCGCCGCTGCGGCCGAAGGAGAAGGTGGGCGGCGCCTGCCGGCCGGCGTGCCCGCCGGCGAGGACGGCCAGCGGCACGGCGAGGGCGGCCGCTGCAGCTGCGAGCGCGACGAGGGCTCGGGCCGAGCGCATCGCGGACAGCGTAGCCGTCAGATGACGCCGTAGGTGCGGAACGCCTCCGCCACGGACATCCCTGCGGCGAGGCGGCGGCGGACGAGGCTCTCGCCCGACGCCTTCTCCTCGGCCCGCGCGACCACCTCCGGCGCGACGCCGGCCGGGACGACGACCACGCCGTCGTGGTCGGCGAGCACGAGGTCGCCCGGCTCGACACGCACGCCGCCGCACTCGACCGGGACGCCGATCTCCTCCACCTCCACGCGCCCGAGCGCGTCCTGGCAACTGATGCCGGCGACGAAGACCGGGAAGCGCATCTCGATCAGCGCCCGCGTGTCGCGCGCGTACGCGTCGGCGACGACGCCGCGGGCGCCGCGGTACGCCGCCGCGGTGGCGAGCAGCTCGCCCCAGACGGCGGCGCGGGACCGGGAGACGACGAGCACGTCGCCTGCCCGGAGCCGGTCGACGGTCTCGAGCAGCCCGCGGTACAGATCCTCCTCGCGTTCCGGGACGCGATCGACTTCGACGCAGCGCGCAGTCGCCGCGAACCCGGCCGTGCGCGCCTCCGGGAACAGGGGCCGGACGTGCGGCTGAAGCACGTTCGAGCGGATGCCGATCGCGTCGAGGCAGTCCGAGACGACGGCCGTGAACAGCCGCTCGAGCCGGTCGACGAGCTGGAGGTCACGCCCCTCGGCCACGGGCCACCTTAGGCGGGTGCCGCCTCGCCGGTCAAGCCGGACAGGCAGTATGGGGCGATGCAGCGCAGGCGCCTCCTCGCCCTCGCCGTGCTCGGCGCGGCGACGCTCGCCGCCGGCGGGCTCGCCGTCTCGGCCGGCGCCCGCGCGCACGGTCCCTCCCTCCCGGGCCTCATGACCGGGAAGGCCCCCTGGCCGGCGAACAACGGCGCCCTGCTCCGGGCGCGCCTGCGCGCGATCGGCCTGCCCGCCCTCGGCCAGGAGGGCACCGTCCTGCATACGCACCAGCACCTCGACATCGTCGTCGGCAGGACGCTGCTGCCCGTTCCCGCCGGGATCGGCATCGACGCGCACGGAGCGTTCATCACGGAGCTGCACACCCACGACACGTCGGGGATCATCCACGTCGAGTCGCCCGTACGGCGGACGTTCACGCTCGGACAGTTCTTCGACGTCTGGGGCCTCCGTTTCACGCGCACGTGCATCGGTGCCTACTGCGCCGGGAGGAGGAAGGGGCTGTGGGTGTTCGTCGACGCCAAGCGCTTCCGGGGCGACCCGCGCACGATCGTGCTCCGCTCGCACGAGGAGATCGTCGTCTGGTACGGCGTGCTCTCGTCGATCCCGGTGAACAAGCTGCCGAGGACGTACCCGTTCCCGTCCGGCTACTGACGATGCCGCTCATCGGCCTCTCAGAAGCCGCCGGCAGACTGCGGCCGATGAGGACTCGGCTCGCCGCGCTCGGCCTGCTCGCGTCGTCCGCCGTCCTCGCCGCCGGCTGCGGCGGCGCCGGGCACTCCGCGGCGGCACCGCGCCGGGACGCCGGCTCGCACGCGCAGACGCCGAGCCGGACGGCGCGACCCGCGCAGGCATCCGCCGGCCAGGCGCGGCACCGGACGGCGCTCGCGGCGACCTTCCCGGCCCGCACCGCGCTCGGCCTGCCGCCCGTCGCTCCCGGCCCGGTCCCCGGCTACCTGCTCATCGCCGACCGCAACAACAACCGGCTGCTCGTCGTCTCGCCGCAGAAGCGCGTCGTCTGGAGCTTCCCGCAGCCGGGCGACGTCCGCCTCGGCCAGTCGTTCCACGACCCCGACGATGCGTTCTTCGTCCCCGGCTACCGGCGCATCGTCACGAACGAGGAGTTCAACGACTCGATCGCCGAGATCGACCTGCGCCGCCGGCGGATCGTCTGGTCGTACGGCCACGCCGGCGTTGCCGGGTCCGGTCCGGGCGAGCTCTCCAACCCCGACGACGCCTACGTGCTCCGAAACGGCGACGTGCAGGTGGCGGACATCCGCAACTGCCGCGTCATCCGCATCGATCGCCGCGGCCGGCTCGTCCGTTCCTTCGGCTCTCCGGCGAGCTGCACCCACGATCCGCCGCGCTCCTTCTCCTCGCCGAACGGGGCCACGCCGCTCGCGGACGGCGGCACCCTCGTCACCGAGATCGGCGGCTGGGTCGACCGGCTGGACGCGCGCGGCCGCCTCCTGTTCTCGGTGCGCACGCCCACGACGTACCCGTCCGACGCGCAGCTGCTCCCGAACGGCGACATCCTCGTCGCCGGCTTCAACACCCCCGGGCGCGTCGACGAGATCACGCCCTCGGGCCGCATCGTCTGGACGTACGGCCCGGCGAGCGGGCCCGGCTCGCTCGACCGCCCCTCGCTCGCCGTCCGCTGGCCGAACGGGAAGATCGCGGTCACCGACGACTGGCACCACCGGGTGATCGTGCTCGACCCGAAGACGAAGCGGATCGTCTGGCAGTACGGGCACTTCGGCGTTGCCTCCTCGGCGCCCGGCTACCTGTCGAAGCCGGACGGACTCGACCTCCTGCCCGCCCCCGTCGCGGCGCCGGGAAGGAGCGGGCCCGCCGGCGGCGCCACCGCCCAGCACGCGAGCGCCCGGCTGCGCGTCGTCCGCGTGGGCTCGCTGCCCCGCGCCGCCTCGCGCGTGGCAGCCGTCGCGCTCCCCGGCGGGCGGGTGCTCGCGCTCGGCGGGCTCGTCGCCGGCTCGTCCAGCGACTGGGTGCTCGAGGGGCGGCCGGACCATCTGCGCCGGATCGGCCGCCTGCCGGCGCCGACGCACGACGCCGCCGCCGTCCGCGTCGGCGCCTTCGCCTACCTCCTCGGCGGCGGCGAGCAGACCTCCTCGCCGGCGGTCGTCCGCATCGACCCGGCGACCGGCGCCGCACGGCCAGCCGGCAGCCTGGGCGAGCCCCTGTCCGACCTCGGCGCAGCGGACGTGGCGGGAGGGGCGTACGTCGTCGGTGGCTACACCGGCTCTCGCTTCGCCACCGCCGTGCTGCGCTTCCGCCCCGGGCAGGCGCCGTCGCTCGTCGCGCGCCTGCCCGAGGGGCTGCGCTACGCCGGCGTCGCCGCCGCCGCAGGGCGCATCGTCGTCGCCGGCGGCGTCGGCACCGCCGGCGAGAGCGACGCCGTCTACGCGGTCGACCCGCACACCCGCTCGGTGCAGCGGATCGGCACGCTCCCGCAGCCGCTGGCGCACGCGCCGCTCGCCGCCCTCGGGCGCTTCCTGTACCTGGTCGGCGGCCTGGACGCCGCCGGCAGGCCGCTCGCGTCGATCCTGCGCATCGACCCGGCGACCGGCGCCGTCTCCCCGGCAGGCACGCTCCCGCAGCCGCTCGCCGATGCCGCCGCCGTCCGCGCCGGGCAGGCGATCGTCGTGCTCGGGGGCGCGGGCGCGTCCCCATCGAACGCGGTGCTCAGGCTGACGGCGCCGGCTCGGGGCTGACGGCGCGCTCGCCGACGGCAGGTTGCCTACGAGCCGCCCGATCCCGACCGTGGCTCCACGGAGCCGTCCGTCCTCGCTGCGAGCGAGCGGCCCTCCCCCCGCCCGTCCCGCGCCCGCGGCACCCCGGCCGCTTCGTAGGCTTCGTCCTCGTCCAGCGTCTCGCGCTCGAGGAGCGCCTGCGCGAGCGCGTCCAGCTTCGCCCGGTTGGCGCGCAGGAGCTCGAGCACCTCTTCGTGCGCCGTCTCGACGATGCGGCGCACCTCGTCGTCGACCAACCGCTGGGTCTCCGCGGACACCTCCGCGACCCCGGGTAGCAGGGGTCCGCGGCCGTCGCTCGGCAGCACCGCCACGGTGCCGACGACCCGGCTCATGCCCCAGCGCCCGACCATCTGGCGGGCGATCTGCGTCAGCTGCTGGATGTCCGACTCGGCGCCCGTCGTCAGGTCGCCGAACACGACCTCCTCCGCTGCCCTGCCTCCGAGCGCGACGCGGATCTTGGCGCCCAGCTCCCGGTCCGAGTAGTTGAAGCGGTCGGCCTCGGGCGCGGAGAAGGTAACCCCGAGCGAGACGCCGCGGGGGATGATCGAGATCTTCCTCACCGGGTCCGCGCCCTCGGTGAGCATGCCGACGACCGCGTGCCCCGCCTCGTGGTAGGCGGTGCGCCGACGGTCCTCGGGCGTCATCATCACCTTGCGCTCGGCGCCGAGCACGATCTTCTCGAGCGCGTCCGCGAAGTCGTCCTCGGTCACGGCCTCGTGCTCCCGGCGTGCGGCGAGGAGCGCCGCCTCGTTGACGAGGTTGGCGAGGTCGGCGCCGACCATGCCCGGCGTGGTCGCGGCGATGCGTTCCAGGTCGACGTCGGCGGCGAGCGGCACCCCGCGCGTGTGCACGGCGAGGATCTTCTCGCGGCCCGCCTTGTCCGGCGGCTGGACGGCCACGCGCCGGTCGAAACGCCCCGGGCGCAGGAGGGCGGGGTCGAGGACGTCGGGCCGGTTCGTCGCGCCGATCACGATCACGCCCGTGGACGCGTCGAAGCCGTCCATCTCGGTCAGGATCTGGTTCAGCGTCTGCTCGCGCTCGTCGCTCCCGCCGAGCCCGATGCCGGCCGTCCGTGAGCGCCCGATCGCGTCCAGCTCGTCGATGAAGACGATCGACGGCGCCGCCTGCTTCGCCTGCGCGAACAGGTCGCGCACGCGCGATGCGCCGATGCCGACGATCGCCTCCACGAACTCGGAGGCGGACATGGAGAAGAAGGGCACGTTCGCCTCGCCGGCGACCGCGCGGGCGAGCAGCGTCTTGCCGGTCCCGGGCGGCCCGCTGAGGAGGACGCCGTGGGGGATGCGCCCGCCGAGGCGGCGGTAGCGCTCCGGCCGGCGCAGGAAGTCGACGATCTCCGTCAGCTCCGCCTTCGCCTCGTCGATCCCCTCGACGTCCGCGAAGGTGACCCGGTCGCCGGTCGGCTGGTACAGGCGTGCCCGCGCGCGGCCGAAGCCGCCGAGCATGCCCTGCACGCCGGCCGAGCGCCGCATCAGCGCGACGAGCAGCACGAGGAAGAGGATGGTCGGGCCGAAGCCGACGAGGATCGTCTCCCACCACGGCGTGCCCGTGTCGAGCGGCTGCGCGTTCAGCGTCACCCCCTTTTGCTCGAGCAGCCGCGTCAGCTCGTCCCCGCTCGCGAAGGCCGGGATCTCCGTCTTGAAGCGCGTCGTCGGTTTCGAGCCCTGGTAGCTGACGGCGCGCCTGAACGTCCCCTGCACGGCCGTCCCCCGGGACGTGATCTCCGAGACGTTCCCGTCGCGCACCTGCTGCAGGAAGAACGGGCTGTAGGGGACACGCACGCGCGACGGTGCCTCCGTCGCCCGCGACGCAGCCCAGTAGTTCAGGACGAGCAGGCCGGCGACGAGGAGGAGCATCCACCATGCGAACGGCGGCGGCCGGCGCGGCTCGGGCCGCCGGCCGGCCGCCCCGGCCGGGGCGGGCCGCCCGCGCTCCTGCCGCTTCGCGTCGACGCTCATGGCCGAACGATGCCAGCTGCGCCCGGCGGCCGCTGCCTCCAGCCCGGCTGCGGCGTGCGGGCGACGCCTGCCGACTATCGTCTTCGAGATGCGGATCGCGCTCCTGTTCGCCGCGGCCTTCCTCGCCAGCGCGGTCGAGATGGTGGAGGCGCTGACGATCGTGCTCGCCGTCGGGCTCACGCGCGGCTGGCGCTCGACGCTGGCCGGCGCCGGGGCAGCGGCGATCGTGCTGGCGGCGCTCGTCGGCGCGCTCGGCCCGGCGCTGACGCTCGTCCCGATCGACGCGCTGCGGCTCGTCGTCGGCGGGGTCCTGCTCGCGTTCGGCCTGCAGTGGCTGCGCAAGGCGATCCTGCGCGCCGGCGGCTGCCTCGCGCACCGCGACGAGGACCGGATCTACGAGCGCGAGCGGGAGCGGGCCCGCCGCGCCGCAGATGGGGAGCGCGCCGGGCTCGACTGGTACTCGTTCACGATCGCGTTCAAGGGCGTGCTGCTCGAGGGCCTCGAGGTCGCGCTCGTCGTCGTCGCCTTCGCGGCCGACAGAGGCGGCAGCGTGGCGATCACCGCGGCTGCCGCGGGGGCGGCGCTCGTGCTCGTCGCCGGCGCCGGCCTGCTCGTGCGGGCGCCGCTCGGCCGCGTCCCCGAGAACACGCTCAAGCTCGCCGTCGGCCTCATGCTGACGACCTTCGGGACGTTCTGGGGCGGCGAGGGAGCGGGCGTCTCCTGGCCGGGAGGCGACGCGGCCATCCCGGTCGTCCTCGCCGTCTACCTGGCCGTGTCCGCAGCGCTCGTCCGGCTCCTGCGGCGCGACCGGCTGGTTGCGGCATGAGGCGTGCCGCAGCGCTCGCGCGCTTCTCGTGGGAGCTCGTCGCCGGGGACGACTGGCTCGTCGCCGTCGGCGTCGTCGCCGCGCTCTGCCTGACGGCGGCGGTCGCGCACGACCACGTCCGCGCCTGGTGGCTGATGCCCGTCGCGGTCGTCGGGCTGCTGGCTCTGTCGATCCGCCGCGCCGCCCGTCGCCTGCGGGCGCCGCACACGAGCCGCTCGAGCCGAAGCGGATAGCGCCCGTTCGCCGGACGCCCCTCCGGCCCGTGCGAGCGAACCGCCGGCGGCGGCGGCGTTCCCCGACCCGCGCGCGGCCTGCGCCCCCAAGGGTGCGCGGGCGGGTGGACGCAGGTACGCGGAATCGCCATCCTTGTGCGGAATGGACGCACGCCGGCGCCACCTGCGCACGAGGCTCTTCCTCGGGGTCGGGATCGCCGCGACCGCCGCCATGCTCGTCGCGTTCGTCTTCCACTTCGGCTTCTTCGAGGGCCTGCAGCGGCAGTGGGTGGACACGAACTTCTCCATCCGTGGCAGGCAGGCCGCGCCGAAGGACGTGGTCGTGATCGGCATCGACAACGCCTTCTTCGACGACACCGGGATCCGCTGGCAGGAGTTCAGGCGGGTGCTGTACGCGCAGGTGCTGAACCGCATCCACGCCGCCGAGCCGAAGGCGGTGGCGGTCGACGTCCAGTTCACCGAGCCGTCGGGCGGCCCGAACGGGGTCACGGACGACAACGCGCTCGTCAGCGCGGTCGCGCGCTTTCGGCACCGCATCGTGCTCTCGACGACGCAGACGCGGCTCGACGAGCACGGGGTCGGCCACACGAACGTGTTCGGCGGAGACGACTTCCTGCGCTCGATCGGCGCCGTCGCCGGCTTCGGGAACTTCCCGCTCGACGACGACGGAGCGATCAGGAAGGTCGAGTTCCGCCCGCAGGGCCTGACCTCGCTCTCGATCGTGGCGGCGGGGCTCGCGCGCGGGAAGCCGATCACCGAGTCGGAGATGGGCGGGTCGAGGCAGTGGATCGACTTCCCCGGCCCGGAGGGGACGGTACGGGAGTACTCGCTCGCGCGCGTCGCCCCGGTGTCGATCGTGAGGCGACGCCGCAGCTGGCAGGTCGTGCCGATGCGGGGCCTCGCCCAGCAGGCCGTCTTCACCGGCAAGACGAAAGCGGCGGCCGAGGCGTTCGCCTCGCGCTACGTCGTCCCGCTCGGAGCGTTCCGGGGCAAGGTCGTCGTCATCGGCGCGACGGCGCCCTCGCTCCAGGACATCCACGCCACCTCGACGACGCCGGCCATGTCCGGGCCGGAGATCCAGGCGGACGCGATCGAGACGGCGCTCCGCGGCTTCCCGCTGCGCAGCCTGGGCACGACCTGGAACATCCTGCTCATCCTCTTCTTCGGGCTCGTCGTCCCGCTCGTCAGCCTGCGCACGAAGCCGTTCCTCGCCGTCGGGGCCGGCCTCGTCTTCGCACTGCTCTACACGGGCGGGGCGCTTCTCGCCTTCCAACAGGGGCGGATCGTCTCCTTCGTGTACCCGCTGTGGGCGCTCGGCCTCGCCACCGTCGGCTCGCTCGCAGTCCACTACGTGGTGACGGCGTTTGAGAAGGAGCGGGTGCGCGACGTGTTCTCGCGCTTCGTCCCGGAGACGGTCGTCGACCAGGTGCTCGAGCAGGCCGACAAGGACCTCCGGCTCGGCGGCCGCGAGGTGCTCGGGACGGTCATGTTCAGCGACCTCCGCGGCTTCACCTCGAGCGCCGAGTTCATGCCGGCGGACAAGGTCATCCACGTGCTCAACCACTACCTGCACGAGATGAGCGAGGCCATCCTGCGCCACGGCGGCACGCTCCTCTGCTACATGGGCGACGGCATCTACGCGCTGTTCGGCGCGCCCATCGACCAGGAGGACCACGCCGACCGCGCGCTCGCGGCCGCCCGAGAGATGCTGACGGAGCGGCTGCCCGCCTTCAACCGGTTCATGCGCGAGCAGGGGCTCGGCGAGGGCTACTTCATGGGCGTCGGTCTGAACACCGGTCCGGTCATGACCGGCAACGTCGGCCACGAGCGCCGGATGGACTACACGGCGGTCGGCGACGTCGTCAACACGGCCTCGCGCATCGAGGGCATGACGAAGGGGACGCCCTACTCCGTCCTTCTCGCCGAGTCGACGATGGAGGCGCTGCGCGAGCCGCCAGCGGACATCGTCTTCTACGAGGAGCAGGCGGTGCGCGGGCGCAAGGAGAAGCTGCGCCTGTACGCGCTCGACATCCGCAAGCCGGACACGGCTCCGGACGTCGCCGCCGCGAGGCAGGCGTCCGAGCCGACGGCGGCGAGCGCGCCTGGCCCGGCGCCGGCCCCCGCCCCGGCCGCCGGCTCCTGAGCGGCCTCCTCCGGGGCCTGCCCGGTGCTCGCCGGCTCCGCCCGTTGCTCGCCGGCTCTGCCCGCTCCGCCCGCTCCGCCCGCTCGCCCCCTCCCTCGCAACAGAAGTCGCGACCTCCTTGTAACAGACTGTTACAAGGAGGTCAGGACGCGGAGCGTTCCGGCCGGCGAAGCGGACTTCAGCTCTCGTAACAGTCTGTTACGAGGAAGGGCCGGCGTCTGTGAGGGAGGAGGGGGACGGGGCTGCGCCACCGGCCGCCCGCACGGCGGCGCGCGACGGCACGCACGCCTCAGGGGAGGCGGAAGGCGAGCTCGCCGAGCCGGCGGTAGCCCGCGACCGACGGATTGTCTCCGTCCACCGTCCACGCACCTGGCATGCGGCCGGGACGCTCCGGGTCGTCGAGCGTCCGGTAGAAGGGCAGCACGGGGACGTGCTCGGCGCGCGCGAGCCGCGCGATGAGCCCGTTCAGTCGCCGGATGCGGTCAGCGGCGTACGGGTATTCGTTGTTCCACGGAGGCACGTCCGCGACGGCCACGCGCAGGCCGAGCTCCTTCCCACGCTCCACCATGCGCCTCAGGTTGCGCGCCGCCGCCGCCACCGGCCGGCCCTGGGCGATGTCGACGATCCCACCCTGGACGACGAGCGCCTGCGCCCCGTGCGCACAGGCGGCGAGCCGCCGCGCGATCTCGTCCGTGCGCTCGCCGTAGACGCCGCAGTTGCGGAAGCGAAGCCGCGGATGCTTCCGCGCCGCCCAGTACTCCCACTGGCTCTCCACGTTCGAGCCGAAGCCGAGCAGCTTGCCGCGGGCGTGGCTCGGGTCGTAGCCGGGCGAGCCCGCGGTGATCGAGTCGCCGAGGGCGGCGACGAGGATGCTCCCCTTCGCGCCGCGACCCGGGTTCGACCGCGAGCCGGACCCGCCGCAACCGGCGGCGGCGAGGACGCCCGCGGTTAGAAGAAGAACTGCCGCCAGGCGGTCCACCAGTCGTCCCCCCGCGAGACGAGCTCGCGCGAGCCGACCAGCTCGACGCCGTGCTTGCGGCGGTACTCGTCCGCGGCGCTGGTCGTGGTCAGCTCGACGCGGATCTCGCACGGCCGGCCGGGGTCGTACGGGCGGACGGCCTCGAGATCGGCGAGCGCCCGGCGGGCGCCGCCCTCGATCAGCTCGCGCGCGCGGAGCGGTGCAAGCTGCCGGGCGCTGAAGCGTCCGAGGCCCGTCTTCACGGAGACGGTGGTGAGGCCCGGGCCGAGCAGGTCGCGCGCCTCGGCGCAGACGGCGTCGTCGCCGGTCACGAGCGCCACCGGGCAGCCCCAGGTGCCGCACAGGGCGGCGTTGATACCCGTCTCGCCGACGAGCGTGCCGTTGAACCACACGTTCCGCCACTGCTGCCCCGAGACGGTGTGGTTCATGACCCCGTCGGCGGCGCCCGCCATGGCGTGCATGCCGACGAGGAGGGCGGCGTCGCAGCCCGACTCGAGGAAGCCCGTGTACTCCGTCCACTGCTCCTGGACGACGTACTCGCAGCCCGGGTCGAGCAGGTCGGGCACGAGCGAGTTGAAGCTCCAGCCCTTGCCCGCCCCGTGGCAGTCCATCACGACGACCTCCGTCGCGCCCGCGGCCCGCGCCCCGCGGACGGCGGCGTTGATCTCCTCCGTGTACAGGCGCCGGCCCTCCTCGTACATCGGCTCGCCTCCCGTCACCTGCTCCCACTTGACGATTCCGCACACCCCTTCCATGTCGCTGATCACGTGCACCTTCACAGGCAGACCACCTCCCCGACGATCTCGCCACGGCTGTTTTCCAGCGGTACTCTGGCGAATCCCGCGAGGACGTGCCCGAGCGGCGCGAGCACGGCGGCGAGCGCCGGCGCGAGCGGCCGCTGCGATCCGTCCTCGCACTTGAGCGCGACCGCGAGCCCGTCCGTCGAGAGCGCGCACAGCAAGCCCTCGGCGCCGCCCTTCGCCGCCCAGCCCGCATGCGCGAGCATCAGCCGGCGATCGACCGACTCGGCCCCGCCGACGAGCTCCGGATGCGCACGCATCGCGGCCAGCACCCGCGCGCCCCCGTCCAGCTCGGGCAGGCGTGCGAAGGCGCGCGCCATGCGCTCGAGCGGGAGCGCGAACGTGACGACGCCGCAGCCGTCCGGCCCGAGCTCGGGCCGGAGACCCGCCGCCACCTCGATCTCCTCGACGAGCACCCGCTGCAGCGGGTGCTCGGGAAGCCGGTAGCCCGCCGCCGGCCAGCCGCGGGCGCGGCAGACGGCGAGGAAGCCGGCGTGCTTGCCCGAGCAGTTGTGGGCGATGCGCTCCGGCGCTCGGCCCTCCTGCACGCCGCACTCGAGGTCGTCCTCCGTCGCGGGAGCGGCGGCGAGCAGGTCGCGCACCGCCGCGAGCTGCGCCGGCTCGGCGTGGTGCGAGGCGCAGGCGATCGCGAGCAGGCAGTCGTCGAGCTCGGGCCGTGCCCGCGCGAGGGGCAGCGCCTGGAGTGGCTTCGCCGACGAGCGCATGAACGCGACCAGCCCGGAATCGCCGGCGACGGCGACGACCTCGCCCGCGCGGACCGCGACCGCGTGCACCCGGTGGACGGACTCCACCACCCGCCCCCGGCGGACGGCTACCCGGAGGGGCTCAGCTCGTCCAGCCACGCCTGCATCCGCCCCGCTCTCAGCACGTTCCCTTGAGCCGACCTCGGTCGAAGGTGGCTCTTCCACCGCGGAGCGAAGCAGGCGCTTGCGCCGGCGGAAGGAGCTGACCTGCAGCGCGCTCAGGCTCTCTGGATCGAGCCGCTCGCCGAGCGCCGTCAAGCCGGTGGCTCTCTAGAAGAGGACGGGTCACGACCCTGCGCTGCTCGCGCGCCGGCCGCTGGCCCGCGAGCGCTGCACCGCAGGAGTCACAGATACGAGCCTCCTCGCGGTTCTCGGCGCCGCAGCTCGGACACGTGCGCACGCCGACAGCCTAGAACGCCTTCGCCGTGTCGGCATGCGTTCTCCGCGGGCCCCCTCTCCCTCGGATGGAAACGCCTCGTCGCGCGGAGCGCCGGCCCGCTCGCGACGCGGCTCGAGCGCTGGAAGCCGGCGGGAAGCCCGCCGGAGCGGGCTTCCCGCCAGGCACGTGCTCGGCGTCCGTGCTCAGGCCGTCGGCATGCCGACGGTCGGAGCGCCGGCCGGGGACGGTCTGCCAAACCCGCCCGGCACGTACGCGGGCCCGAGCATCCTGCCTTCATGGCCCCAGGGGCCGAGCGGCAGCGTGCGGTTGACGAGGTCCGCCACGCGCGACTTCAGATCGGCCATGATCTGGTCGCGCTGGGCGCTCGTGATGCGGCCGTCGGCGACGGCCTGGTCGAGCTTCGTCTTGGCGGCGGCGAGGAGCGCCTGCTCGAGGCCGTCGACCGACTTGCCCTGCGCCTTGGCGATGTCGGCGAGCGACTTGCCGGACCCGAGCTCACTGCGAAGCTCCGCCTCGCTCAGCCCGAGGTAGCCGGCGGCCGCGTCGAGCCCGAGCGCGCCGCGCACGTGCATGCCGCCCAGACCGTGCATCCCGAACCCGAAGCCGACGCCCGGGACGCCGAGCCTGCCGGCGTTGATCGCGTCTTTCATCGCCTGCGCCTCGTCCTGCGTGATCTGTCCGGCGGCGAGCGCGGCGTCGACCCGGTCGAGCGCCGCCTGCTTGAGCGCATCCTCCAGCTTCGCCGAGCTGACGCCGAGCCGTTGCGCCGCGTCGTCCAGGTAGGCCTGGCGTTCCTTCGCCGGGTCGAACGTGCCCGACGCCGCGAGGGCGCCGCCGACGGCGCCGGCGGCCGCGATCAGCGCGACCGTGCCGGCGATGACGGTGCGTGTGCGAAGTCTCTTCATCTCGTCCTTTCCTGGCTGGCCTGCCGTCCGTGTCGTCGTTCGTACCTTCATTCGACCAGCCGGAGATGAGAGCGGTCTAAGACGGGGCTAAGAAGTCGCGAGGAGTGGAGAGCTACGCCTCGGGCGAGGCCGCGTCGGAGTCGGGTGCGAGCGGGAGCCGCAGGCGCAGGAGGGTTCCACCGCCCTCGACCGTCTCGGCCGTGACCGAGCCACCGTGTGCGTCCGCCACCTGTTTGACGATCGCGAGGCCGAGCCCGGAGCCCGGCGTGCCGCGGGCGGCGCGGGAGCGGTAGAAGCGGTCGAACACGTGCGGAAGATCCTCCGGCGCGATGCCCGGCCCGTGGTCGCGAACCGTCACCTCGCCGTCGCTCGTCACGCGCACCTCCACCGGCTCCCCGCTCGGGCTCCACTTGGCCGCGTTGTCGAGGATGTTCCCGAGCGCACGGAAGAGCCGCTCGGGCGCCCCCCGCACGATCGCCTCCTCGAACGAGGTCTGGAAGCGCACGCCGGGCGCGTGGCGGCGAGCGCGCTCGACCGCCTCCCGTGCGAGCAGGTCGAGCCGGACGTCCTCCACCACCGGCTCGGGCTCGCCGTCGCGCGCCAGGTCGACGACGTCGGTGACGAGGGCGGTGAGCTCCTCGAGCTGCGCCGACGCGTCCGCGAGCGCCTGGCTGCGCTCCCCGTCCGGGAGCTCGCCGCGCGCCATCAGCTCGACGTTCGTGCGCAGGCTCGTGAGCGGCGTGCGCAGCTCGTGCGAGGCGTCCGCGACCAGCCGTCGCTGCGCCTGCTGCGACTCCTCGAGCGCGGCAAGCATGGTGTTGAAGCTCGTCCCCAGCCGGCCGAGCTCGTCCTTGCCGCCCTCCTGCACGCGCCGTTTCAGGTCGCGCGTGGCCGTGATCTCCTCCGTCGCCGCCGTCAGGCGTCGGACAGGCGCGAGGGCGGTGCGCGTGACGAGCAGGCCGAGCAGCACCGCCAGGCCAACCCCGCCCGCCGCAACCAGCGCCAGGATCCAGCGCAGCCGGCCGAGGACGTCGTCGACCTCGGTCAGCGGCCGCGCGACCTGCAGCGCCGCCGGCGTCGGCGGTACGGTGTCGGCGAGCACCACCGGCACGGTCAGCACGCGCACGTGCACGCCGCGCACGGTGGCGTCCTCGAAGAACGCGCCGCGGTTGCCGGAGGCGACGGCACGCACCCGCCGGTCGACCGGCAGGAGGATCGTGTTGTAGCCCGGCAGCCGGTACGGCCTGCCGTTCTCGTCGACGATCTGGAAGTAGCCGGGCGCGCCGCCGAGGATCGGCGTCGGCAGGTCCTCGAGGAACGAGCCGCGGTCGAACGGTCGCTCCTGGATGCGCTCCCAGCGGGCGCGCAGGGCGTTGTCCACCTCGCCCCGCAGCTGGTTCTCGACGAGCACGTAGGCGAGCGCCGAGCCGAGCACGGCGACGACGGCCACAGCGCCGACGGCGGCGAGCGTCAGGCGCGCTCTGAAGCTGAGCGAGCGGAACCGGTCGGCCAGCCACGCCAGCCGGGACCGGGCGGCAAGCGTGCCCAGCCAGCCCGCGGGGGTCGCGGCGCGAGCGGCCGTTGCGAGCGAACGAGCCCGCTCCGCGGCCCGGGCCGGCCACGCCTGGCCGCTCATGCCTCCCGGAGGGCGTACCCGACGCCGCGCACCGTCTGGATGAGGCGCGGCTCGCCGCCCGCCTCCGTCTTCCGGCGGAGGTAGCCGATGTACACGTCGAGGGCGTTCGACGTCGGCCCGAAGTCGTAGCCCCAGACGCGCTCGAAGATCAGCGAGCGGGTCAGCACCTGCCGCGGGTTGCGCAGGAACAGCTCGAGCAGGTTGAACTCGGTGCGCGTCAGCTCCATCGGCCGCCCCCCTCGGCGCACCTCGCGCGTCGTCGGGTCGAGCTCGAGGTCGGAGAAGCGGAGCGGCTCCCCACGGTCCTGGCCGCTCCGGCGCAGCAGCGCGCGGATGCGGGCGAGGAGCTCTTCGAGCGCGAACGGTTTGACCAGATAGTCGTCCGCGCCGGCATCGAGGCCGTCCACCCGGTCGCCCACCCCGGCGCGGGCGGTCAGCATCAGCACCGGCACGCGGCTGCCGCTGTCGCGGAGCCGGCGGCAGGCCGCCAGGCCGTCCACCTCCGGCATGAGCACGTCGAGCACGACCACGTCCGGCTCCGAGACGGCGATCGACCTGAGCGCCTCGGCGCCGTCGCCGGCGAGCTCGACCTCGTAGCCCTCGAGCGTCAGCGCGCGGCGCAGCGCCTCGCGTACCGCCGGCTCGTCGTCGACGACCAAGACGCGCGTTCCCGTCGGTGCTTTCATCCCGCAATCACCATTGCAAATCCGGCTAAGAGCAGGGTGAGAGCGCCCCCGAGCCCCACGCCTGGTGCTAGGAATCAGCAGTGGCCGACGTCCAGCCGACACAGTCGATCGGCCAGACCGCCGATCGCGTGCCCGCGGCCGATGCCTGAGCTGCCCGAGGTGGAGGCGCTCCGCCGTGCGCTCGACGAGCCCGTCCGGGCGTTCCCGATCGAGCGCGCCGGGCCGGCGCACGCGGCGACCCTGAAGACGATCGACCCGCCGCTCTCGGCGCTCGAAGGTCGACGGCTCGCCGGCGCCCTCAGGCGAGGCAAGCGGCTTCTCTTCGAGACGGACGATGGGGCGCTCGTGCTGATGGCGCATCTCATGTCCGCCGGCCGGCTCCGCTACCTGGGTGCAGGCGAGACGGCGCCGAAGGCTCCGGCCTTCCGACTTCGCTTCCAGGCGGGCGGCCAGCTCGTGCTGACGGAGGCGGGGTCGAAGAAGCGCGCGGGCGTGTGGCTGCTGACGCCGGCTCGAGCGGAGGAGGAGCTGGCGCACCTCGGGCCGGAGGCGCTCGGCATCGGCGCCGCCGAGCTCGGCGGCATCCTCGCCGCCCGGCCGAGACGCCTGCATCCGCTCCTCCGTGACCAGCGGGCGCTCGCGGGCATCGGCCGTGCGTGGTCGAACGAGATCCTCCACCGCGCCAAGCTCTCGCCGTTCGCCCTGTCCACGAAGCTCTCGGGCCAGGAGGTCGAGCGGCTCGCCGAGGCGATCGGCGCCGAGCTCGAGCGGGGTCTCGAGCTGCGCCTGCGCGGTGCGTCCGACGCGACGACCTACCGCGTGCACGACCGCCTCGGCGAGCCCTGCCCGGATTGCGACACGCCGATCGCCCGCGTCGACTACGAGGAGCACACGATCTTCTACTGCCCCTCCTGCCAGACCGGCGGCAGGCTGCGAAGCCCGTATCACGGGCTGAGCAAGCGGGGCTGGGAGGCCGTCGCGTACAACCGTGGAGGCCGGCGCAGACGCCGCTGACAGGCGGGAGCCGCGCGGCGCCGCCTCGCCTGGGCGGGAGGCCGGCGAACGGTGCTGGTAGCGTTGCAGCATGGCGGCGACCAGCTCGGCACGCGTTCGCGGCGGCGACCTCCAGGCCTCCGTTCCGGAGGTGCGGATCGGCCTGTCGCGCGCGGGCGTGACGGGGGTGCAGAAGGCGATCCGCCTCCGCCCGATCCGCTCCGAGCACGGCGTCCGCGAGAAGCTCGTCTCCGCCCGCATCGACGGGTTCGTCGACCTCGATCCGGCGCGGAAGGGCGTGCACATGTCCCGCTTCCCCGAGCTGTTCGACGAGGCGATCGACGAGGTCGTGATCGGCGACGCCTTCCTCGTCGAGGAGCTGGCGGAGTACGTCGCGAGGCAGGTGCTCGCCCGCCAGCAGGCGCTCAGGGCCGAGGTCACGATCGTCGCCCGCTACCCGGTGCGGCGGACGACGCCGGTCTCCGGCCGCAAGACGCAGGAGATCGTGTCGCTGATCGGGCTCGCGGCCGCCTCGTCCAGCGGCTCCCGCCGCCTCGTCGGCGTCGAGGCCCACGGGATCAACGCCTGTCCGTGCGCCCAGGGGCTCGTCCGCGACCGGGCGTCGGAGCGGCTCGCCCAGGCGGGCTTCAGCCCCCAGGACGTCGAGCGCATCTTCGAGCTCGTCCCCGTGGCGACGCACAACCAGCGGGGACGGGGGACGCTGTACGTCGGCAGCGAGCTGCGCGGTATCGATGCCGAGCGGCTGCTGGAGATCGTCGAGGACTCGATGAGCTCTCCGATCTACGAGCTGCTCAAGCGGCCGGACGAGCTGCACGTCGTCGAGCACGCGCACCTCCAGCCACGGTTCGTCGAGGACTCGGTCCGGCTCGCCCTCAAGGGCGCGATCGACGCCTACCCGGAGCTCGCGGACTCCGACTTCCTGCTCGCACGGCAGGTCAACTTCGAGACGATCCACACCCACGACGTGCTCGCGGAGCGATACGGGACCGTCGGGGAGCTGCGGGCGGAACTGGAGCGGGGCGCCCAGCCGCAGCGCCACACCGAGCTGCAGTCCTGGCTCAGCTCCTAGCCTCGCCTTGGCAGCCGCCGCTGTCGACATCGGCCACCTCCCGGGGTCAGCCCCGGGGGCATGGCTTGTGGAGCCATGCCCGGCGGGAGAGCTCTGCTCCCGCCCTCTTGCGCCCGGCGGCGGCGACGGCGCGGCGGGCCTCGCCGCCGGCGCGGCGGAGCGCCGGGTCAGACCTGGGGTAGACACGGAGGGACGGAGATGACGCAGACGCTCGAGCGCGGGACGCGTGGCTCGGGGACATCGCTCGGGGAGCCATGGAAGGTGATCGTCCTGAACGACAGCCACAACACGTTCGAAGGTGTTGCCGCCACGCTCGCGCGCGTGATCCCGGGCATCACCTACGAGCAGGGCCTGCGCATCGCCGACCGGATCCACACGACCGGCCGTGCGATCGTGTGGTCGGGCCACCGCGAGCTGGCCGAGCTCTACTGGAGCGAGCTCAGCGCATCCGGGCTGACGATGGCCCCGCTCGAACAGTAGTGCCGCCTCCCGAGCCGCCTCCGGGCGACCTCCGCCCGCGGAGCTGGAAGCGGCTCTCGGTACCGGCGACGAGGCGCCGCAGATTCGCCCGGTGCAGAACGAGCACGCCGATCCCGGCTGCGGCTCCGAACCCGATCACCGGCCAGCCGTAGCCGAGCCCGTACGCGATCGCGGGCAGGGAGCCGGCGGCGACGACCGACGCCACCGACGCGTACCTCGTCGCGAGGAAGACGAGGATCCAGCCGGCAGCCCCGATCAGCCCGACTGGCGCTGCGGCGCCGAGGAAGGCCCCGCCCGTCGTCGCCACCATCTTTCCGCCCTTCGCGAACCCGAGGTAGACCGGTCGCGCGTGGCCGGCCATCGCCGCAGCACCCGCGAGTACGCCCGCGAGGTGCCCGTCGACCAGCGTGGCCGCAAGCGCAGGCGCGAAACCCTTGGTGATGTCGAGGAGCATCACGGGCAACCCGTAGCGCATGCCGTACGTGCGCCAGACGTTCGAGGCCCCGATGTTGCCGCTCCCGACCGTGCGGATGTCGACCCCCTTCGTCAGCCGCACCAGCCACAGGCCGAAGGGGATGCTGCCGGCCAGGTAGCCGGCGACGGCGAAGAGCGCGATCAGCAGCCGTGCCTCCCTGCCAGCCTCCGTCGGCGCCGGTTAGGCCTGGATTCCGTAGGCGGCGACCCAGCCGTTGACGACGCCCCAGTCGAGGTTGCGGAAAAAAGCCTCGATGTAGGACGCGCGGTCGGTCTGGTAGTCGAGGAAGTACGCGTGCTCGTACACGTCGAGCGCGACGAGCGGCGTCGCGTTCCAGATCGGGAACGTGTTCTGGGCGTCTCCGACGTAGTTCACCAGCCGACCCTCGTCCCAGTCGTACGCGGTCCAGGCCCAGCCCCGACCGGCCATCCCCGTCGCCTTCAGGTCGGCCTTCCAGGCTTCGAAGGAGCCGAAGTCACGTTCGATCAGTCCGCGGATCGGCCCCGTCGCCGCCCCTCCGTCGCCGCCCAGGTGCTCGAAGTAGATCTCGTGGTTCTTGACGCCGCCGATCGCGAAGGAGAGGTCGACCTTCAGCGCGCGCACCTCCGAGTACACCTGGTTCGCGGACGACGCATCGACCTCGCCAAGCTTCGCCAGGATCTCGTTCCGCTTCGCCACGTATCCCTGGTAGAGCTTGTAGTGGGCCTCGACCGACTGCCGCGAGATGCCGTCGAGCTCGAGCAGGCTCGGCTTGAGCTCACGGGGTGCGATTTCGACTGCGTTGAAGGCAAGCGTCGCCATGCGCGTCCTTTCCGTCGTGTGCGAAAGCTGACGGAGCATAACGCTGTGTCCGGAGCCGAAAACCGGCCGGCGGTGTGTGGCGTAGGAGCGCTCGAGACGATGGAGCTTGCCCTGGACCTCGACTCCCGCTTGCCGCGGCCGGCCAAACCCGCGACGATCCAGCGCGTGAGCGACCCGCACGAGAGCGACGAGGCGCTCCTCGAACGGATCGGCCAGCGGGACGCGGACGCCTTCGAGATCCTCTACCGCCGGTACGTCCGCGCCGTGCTCGGCCTGGCGCTGCGGCGGCTCGGCGACCGCGGTCGAGCAGAGGACGCGGTGCAGGAGGCGTTCGCCGCCGTCTGGCGCGCGGCGCAGACCTACCGGCCGGAGCGCGGGCCCGCCGCTCCGTGGCTCTTCGCCGTTGCCAGGAACAGCATCTCGGACCGCGGCCGAGCCCGCCGCGAGCCGCCCATGGACGCCCCGGACGAGCCCTCGCCCGAGGCGGGGCCGGACGAGCAGGCGGAGCGGAGCTGGGCCGCCTTCCGCGTGCACCGTGCGCTCGAGCTCCTGCCCGCCAAGGAGCGGGAGCTGATCGAGCTCGCATACTGGAGCGGTTTGTCGCAGAGCGAGATCGCCGACCTGGTGGGTATTCCGCTGGGGACGGTGAAGACGCGGACGCGAAGCGCGCTGGCCCGGCTCGCGGACGTGCTGGAGGAGGAGCTGAGGTGACCGATCGACCGGAGTTCCAGGAGCTGGTGGGAGACGAGGGGACGCCGGAGGAGCTCGAGCGGCTCCGCCGGGTGCACGAGGCGCTCGTCGCGGCGGGCCCTCCAGCGGAGCTGTCGCCGCGGCTCGGATCGCCGCCGCGCGTCGAGGAGTCGCGGGTGCTCGCGTTCCGGAGGCGCAGGCCGGCCACCCTGATCGCGATCGCCGCCGCGCTCGTCGTCGCCGCCTTCCTCGTCGGCTACGGCGTCGGCGAGAACCGGAACGGCTTCTCGAGCAAGGCGTCGGTGCCGATGCACGGCCTCGGCCGCCTGGCCGCGGCCAGCGCCACGCTCCAGATCGGCGGCCAGGACTCGGCCGGAAACTACCCGGTGCGGATGACCGTGCGCGACCTCCAGCCGCTGCCGAGGGGAGGCTGGTACGAGCTGCTGCTCTCGAAGAACGGCAAACCGACGCTCTCCTGCGGCCACTTCCGGGCGACCGCCGAGAGCGTGACGATCCAGCTCTCCGTCCCCTACGACCTGAGCGAGCGGGGCACCCTGTTCGACGGCTGGGTCGTCACGCTGCACCGGCCGGGGACGAAGGCCGCCCCGGTCGTGATGACGACCTGACGCGCCCGGTCTCGCCGTCCCCTCCGCCGTCCCCTCCGCTGCCAGCTCTGGCTCGTAACAGACTGTTGCTTGGCCTCCCGACCTCGGGCCGCTGCGCCACTTCTACCCTTGCAACAGACTGTTACTTGGTCGGAGTTCGAGCGCCGGGGTGCGCCGGTCGGCCGGCCGTAGTCGCGCCCGGGCGGCTGGAGGGCGCGGCGCCGCCTGCTCTTACGGCGCGACGCGGCCGTTGGCGACAAAGGCCGTGTGCGTGACCGGCATCTTCTCGGCGAAGAACGCCTCGACCGCCTCCGCGTAGCGGCGGATCTCGCGTTGGGCGGTCTCGTGGTTACGCAGCGCGACGAAGTTCATGAGCGCCCGCGCGTTGACCGTCCAGTAGAACTCGGTGTAGGCCCCGACGGGCATGACCGCGCGGGCGAGCTCACGGGCAACGCCGAGCTCGACGAGCCGCTCGTACGTGGCGAATGCCTGCTCGTACACCGCCCGCAGCTCGTCGCGCGTCTGCTCGGCCAGCTCCTCCGAGACGGGCTCGAAGGAGTAGGCGCCGGGCTTGCCGACCTGCGTGCGGACGTCCTCCGCCGCCGGGACGTAGAACTCGTCCGTCGCTCTCGCGTAGCGCATGCTGAACTCGTTGAACGAGCCGATCCGGTGCCGGAACCACTCGCGCGCGACGAAGATCGGGCAGCGCACGTGGAAGCGGAAGGCGTTGTGCTCGAACGGCGTCCCGTGCCTGTCTCGCATCAGGAACCTGATCAGCCCTTCGTCGGCTTGTTCCATCTCCTCCTTGCGACGGCCAAAGCTGACGCGCGCCGAGTTGACGACCGCGAGGTCGCTCGCCATCGCCTCGTCGAGCCGCACGAAGCCGTGGTCGAGGACCGCGATTGCGTGCTCGGGGATCGCGTCGAGGCTCAGCCTCACGCAGGCCACTCTAGCGCCGGCTCCTGTCGGCACGGCCGCGCCGGGGGCCTCCTTCGAGACCCCCGGCGCACGTGTCGGGCCGTCGCCTAGCTGTACTGACCACACAGGTCCGCGACACGGCTGAGCGGCGGCCGGCCGCCGAGAGCCGAGTGGGGTCGTCGTCGGTTGTACCAGCGGAGGAAGCCTCCGAGCGCTCTGGTGCGGTGGCAACTCGTGGGGTGGGCGAAGCGATACGCCCACTCCCGGAGGAGGGTCTTGATTAGCGCCTCCGCCTTGCCGTTCGTCTGCGGTCGGTAGGGACGCGTGAAGCGGCGGCGGACGCGGTGGCGGGCACAGACCGCTCTCCAGGCACGCGCGCTGTACGCCTTCGCGTTGTCGGTGAGCACGCGCTCGACGACGACTCCGTGCTCGCGGTAGAAGGCGAGCGCGCGCTCGAGGAAGGCGGCGCAGGCGTCGCCGTCCTCCCCGGCGAGCAGCTCGGCGTAGGCCAGCCGCGAGTAGTCGTCGATCGCGACGTGCAGGTACTGCCAGCCCGCCTTGCGCGAGCGCTGGACACCGTCTCCGAGGATCCGCTTGCCGACAGCCCAGAAGCAGCCGAGCCTCTTCGTGTCGACGTGGACGAGCTCCCCTGGGCGCTCTCGCTCGTAGCGCACAACCGGGTCGCGCTCCGGCTTGGGCAGCTGCGAGCAGCCCCTACGGCGCAACACCTTGCCGACGGTCGAGGCCGCCCGGCCGACGATCGCGGCGATAACGAGCGGACCCGCCTGCGTCCGGCGGCGGACTGCGACGATATCCTCCTCGATCTCTCGCGGGAGCCGGCGCGGCTGATGGTGCGGAGTCGAGGGCCGCTCTCTGAGCGCCTCCCACCCGTCCTCCGCGAAGCGGTGAAGCAGCCGGTACACGGTGGAGCGGTGCACGCCCGAGCAGGCCGCGGCCTGCTCGGGCGTCATCCCCTGCTCGACGACCTTCGCCACGATCTCGCAGCGCGACTCCCAGGACAGGCGCTTCCGTCGCGGACGGCGGGTACCGTGGATCACGTGCATTCCGAGCCTCCCTGAGATGCCGTGGGTTCTGACACCCCAAGGCTCTCGGGAGGCTCGGACGGCACGATCAGCTGTCGCGCAGGTGTGTAGTCAGTCCACCTAGCCCAGCGGGATCGGGCCGCGGCCGAACTTGATCTGGACGTTGCTGAAGAAGTTGGGGAAGGGGACGATCGTGAAGATCGGACCGGCGGAGAAGATGCCGTAGTACTCGTTCATGATCCGGTTCCCGCCGATGGTCGTCGTTGTCGGGTCGATCGAGAGCAACGCGATGCCCGTCGGGTGGCCGCTGCCGGTGTCCGGGTCGACGCCGTTGCCCGACACGGTGTTGAAGGTGATCACGTTGCCGGACACCTTCTGGCCGGGCGTATGCGAGTGGATGGCGACGCCCGCCTCGCCGTTGCCGATCAGCCGGTTCCGGGTGACGATGTTGTCGTACGACGCCGTGCCGGGGAAGGGCGCGAACATGCCGACGCCCGCGCCGCCGTTCCCCTCCGAGAGGTTGCCGACCACGGTATTGTCGTACACGCCGCCGAGGCTCGGGTCGCTGGTCGCCGCGCCGTTGTGCGAGGGCAGTGTGATGCCGCAGTCCTCGAGGTTGTCGCGGGCCACGTTGTTCGCGATCACGTTCCGCGCCGCCGGCCCGAGCTCGTCGGTGACGAGGATGCCGCCGACGTTGTCCTGGACGACGTTGGCGACCACCTTCGAGTCGGTCACGCTCATCAGATGGAGCCCCTCGCCGCAGTCGCCGGGGATCTGTCCCTGCGGCGTGCACTCCGGCGTGACCGGCGTGTCGAAGCCCTGGTCGTTGAGCTCCACGACGTTGTCGGCCACGGTCACGTTGGACGTCGACTCGACGAGGATGCCCTCGCC
Source organism: Gaiellaceae bacterium (assembly GCA_035652235.1). Taxonomy (GTDB): domain Bacteria; phylum Actinomycetota; class Thermoleophilia; order Gaiellales; family Gaiellaceae; genus PALSA-612. Next base: position 24,618 of record DASREE010000046.1, read on the forward strand.
GATCGCGTTCTCGACCGTGAAGCCCCGGACGGTCGTGCCCGCAGCTCCGGCCCCGGAGACGTCGAACCCGTTGACCAGGCCCGTTGCGTCCACGACCGCGCCCGGGTGGCCGGTGATCGTCAGCGACGTCGTCACCGTCACCATCTCCGTGTACGTGCCGGGCTCGACGACGATCGTGTCCCCAGCGCTGGCCACGGACACCGCATGCCCGATCGTGAGGCAGGGAGCGGCCAGCGTGCACGGATTCGCGTCGCTGCCGGTCGCAGCGGAGACGTAGAGCGTAGCGCCTGCGGCCGACGCAGTGCCGGCACCGGCGAGGGCGGCGGCCGCAGCCGCGAGCGCGGCGAGGGTGACCGCCGCGCGGCGCGAGCGTAGACGCCCCGCACCGAAACGATGGATCATCTGACTCCTTTCGCCGTACTGCTCGCCCGGCAGGGGCCCTCCTGCCTGCCGCCGGGCGGCGGAATCATACCGACCGCTGCCACGGGGTGCAGGGCAGGGGCCTGCGTCGGGTATGACTGCGGCTGTGGGCTTCCGGCAGCCGCCAGCCCGCCTGTACGTGGGCAGCTCGGGCTTCTCGTATCCCTCCTGGAAGCCCGGCTTCTACCCGCCCGGAATGAAGCCGAAGGACTTCCTGCGCCTGTACGCCGAGCGCCTCCCGGCGGTCGAGCTGAACGCGACCTTCTACCGGCTTCCGTCCGAGCAGCAGCTCGGGCGGTGGGCAGCTGTGACGCCGCCCGGCTTCCGCTTCGCCGTGAAGGCGAGCCGCCAGATCACGCACGCCGGCCGACTCGAGCTCGTGCCCGTGTTCTCGAAGCGCGTGCGGGCGCTCGGCGAGCGTCTGGGCCCGGTCCTCGTGCAGCTGCCGCCGTCCCGTCCGCGCGACAGCGGCCTGCTGCGGCTTCTCCTCGACTCGCTCGACCCCGAGCTCCGCTACGCGTTCGAGCTCCGCCACGAGAGCTGGGCGGGCGCCGACCTCGGCCCGCACGCGCTCGTCGGCTCGCTCGATGGCGCGGCGCCCTTCCGCTACCTGCGACTCCGGCAGCCGCCCTACGACGAGGCCGCGCTCGCCGCGCTTGCGTCGCGCGTGCGACCGCTCCTCGCGGACGGCGTCGACGTCTATGCCTTCTTCAAGCACGAGGACGCACCCGACGCTCCCCGGTACGCGGCCAGGCTGCGCGAGCTGTGCGAGACTGCCCGACCGAGCGCGAACGCTTCCTCATCCGCTACGCCGGCGGCTTCGCGCCCTTCGTCGTTACGCGCAACGAGCGCCACGCGACGCCTCTGGCCGTGACCGAGGAGATCGACACCGCGGTCGAGATCGTCGACGAGTCGCTCACGGCCGTGCTCGCGGCGCAACCGGCCCTTGCCGCCTGGCAGGTCGGCTGACCCGCCGGGACGACCGGGCCGCGCAAGGCGGCTACCTGCGGATGTGCAGGTCGATCCCGAGCAGCAGGAGCGGCCACAAGGCGACCGCCAGCGCCGCCGAGCCGACCGCGCGCGCCGTGTGCGCGTGCACGTAGTAGTGGTGCGTGGACGCGATCACGGCCCCGGCCACGAGGTAGCCGGACGCGAGCAGGCCGAAGCGCGGGCGAAGCAGTGTCATCGTCATCTCCTGTTTCCCGTTCGTGCGTCCGGGTGCGATCCCTGCCCGCGCGTCCTGCCGCCTCGCGGCGCCACGAGCGCCGGCGCACCTCAGCTCAGCCGTTTGAGCAGCGCGAGCGCCTGCTGGTTCCACGGCACCCGGTGCGTCGTGCCGGCGCGGCCGATCGTGTCCCGGTGGGCGAGGTACCAGTCGTAGGCACGGCAGAGCGCCTGCTCGTTCGACAGCTGCGCGTGCCAGCCGAGCAGGCGCTCCGCCTTCGAGACGTCGACGAACGAGTCGCGGTGGGCCGTCCGGTAGTGCCACTCGGCGAGCGGTGACAGGCGGGCGAGCTCGAGCGCCCGCAGCGCGAGCTCCGCCGGCCGCGCGGGCACCGGCGTCAGGCGGCTCGCCGAGCCGGCGTGGTCGATCAGCGCCTGCAGGTCCGAGCGGACGGTGCCGAAGACGCGCGCACCGACGTTGAACGCCTCGCCCGCGACCCCGTCCGTCCGTGCCGCAAGCAGCACGGCCTCGACGAGGTCCTCGACGGCGAGCAGCTGGTAGCGGTTGCTCCCGTCGCCGAGGACGTAGATCCGCCGCCCGTCGCGGATCCAGTCGAAGAGGATCTCGAACACCCCGAGGCGCTCGGGGCCGATGAACGTCTTCGGCCGGATGACGACGGCGTCGAGGCCGCGGCGCACGAACTCGCCGCACACTCGCTCCGCCTCGATCTTCGAGTCGCCGTACGCGCCGACGCCGACGAGCGGGGCCTCCTCCACGATCGGGTGCACGCGCGGGACGCCGTAGACGGCTGTGGAGGAGACGAGCACGACTCGCCGCACGTCCGCGTCCCGCGCCGCGGCGAGCGTCGTCGCGGTTCCGTGCACGTTGACCGATTCGATCTCCCGCCGGGAGCCGCGGATCGGAAGCGCCGCGGCCGCGTGCACGAGAACGTCGGCCCCGGCGACGAGCGCGCGCGCGCAAGCCGGGTCGCGGACGTCGCCGCGGAGCTCCTCGACGGCGCCCTCGAGTTGGGGGTCGTCGAGCGGGGCGAGGTCGAGCGTGCGCACTGCATCGCCGGCGGCGATGATCCGCCGCGCGAGGTGCAGACCGAGGAAGCCGGCGCCGCCAGAGATCGCCCACAGCATGCGTTGACGACCCTACCTCGCCCGCCCGCCGTCGGCGCGGCCTCGGGCACCGGCGGGACCTTCCGTCGCACCGACGCGCCTGGTGGCGGCGCCGGCCACCGGCGGCACCTTCCCGCGCCGGCCACCGGCGGCAGCACCTTCTCCTACCCCGCAACCGCGACGGGCGCCTCTTCCTCGGACGAGCGTCTCTTCTGCCTCGTAACAGACTGTCACTTGGACGGAGCACGTCAGCGAGGTCGCGCCTTCCGGGCCTTGTAACAGACTGTCACTTGGGAGGAAGACTCGGGCTTGGAGGGCGGAACCTGGCAGGAGCCGCGGGAACCGAGGCGTCCTCCTGCGCGGAGCGAGACGCCGTCTCCTGCGCGGAGCGAGACGCCGGGCCCAGGGCGTCCTCCTGCGCGGCGCGGGCGGCACCCGCCGCGGCCTGCAGCGACGCTCGGGCGGATGACGTCCGGGCGGACGGCGTCCGGGCGGGCGGGCGTCCGTTGACGAGGAACGCGGCCAGGAGCAGCACGGCCATGCCGACGGCAGCCTCGCCTGCGATCGAGCCGCGCAGCCTGCCGAGCACCTGAGGCCGGTCGACCCGCGGCTGGGCGACGAAGTGGTGCAGCGCCCCCCACCCCAGCGCGAGCGCGACGAGGCACAGCTTCGCGGTCAGCACCCGCCCGTAGGCGGTCGTCCACAGGTCGTGCACGTGCGGCAGCCTCAGCACGCTGAGGTAGATCCCGGCCGCAAGCAGGAGCGCGACGAGCGGCGGTGCGAGCCGCGCGAACTGGACGAACGCTCTGCGGCGGAGCTCAGGTGCGGTGAGGAAGAGGACGAGCAGCATGGCCAGGCCGCCGGCCCACAGGCAGGCCGCGGACAGGTGCACCCAGTCGGCGAGCTCGGACCACCTGGAGGCGGGCGGATCGACGGCCGAGTGGCCCGAGAGCGACAGGCCCGAGGCGAGGCCGAGCGACAGCACGAGCGCCGGCCACAGGAAGGGACGCGGCCGCTCCGTGAGCCAGGCGAGGTAGACGAGCGCCGTCACGACCGCGAAGCCGAGCGTCATGACGACAAAAGCGATGCCGAAGCGGGTGCCGCCGGCGAAGGGCGAGAGGTCGCCGTACAGGAAGCGGCCGACGGGCAGGTCGAGCGCGTCCTCGGCGCGCAGCAGGAAGGCGGCGATCCCGACCTGCACGGCGGCGACGACGGCCGCGAGCGTGACGAGGTAGAAACGCCGCTCGAACGCCGCCGGCACGGGCCCGCGGACGACGGCGAGGCGGAAGCCGATCCCGCCGATCAGGAGGGCGAGGCAGACGAAGTACACCCAGCGCAGGACGTCCTCGACCGTCGTCGGCCCGGAAGCGCCGTAGGCCTGTGTCGGCTCCGGCGCGTCGACGCGGACGCCGAAGGTGAAGACGCCCGAGACGACGTGCCCGTCGTCGGAGAGCGCCTGCCAGCGAACCGTGTACGGCCCCGTCGCCAGCGGGCGCAGGCTGGCGACGATCGCGTGCCCCGCGGAAGCGGAGCGAAGGCCGTAGGAGAGCACCCGGCCGCGCGAGTCGAAGACGCGGATGCCGTTCGGGAACACCCGCACGCGCTGGTCGAAGTCGATCTCCACCCGCGTCGGCGCCCGCTCGAGGCGCTGGCGAGGCTTGGGGAAGGAGCCGCTGATGGATGCGTGCGCGAGCGCCGCCGCCGGGACCGCGAGCGACGCGGCGGCGGCGAGGGCTGCCGACCCGAGCAGCCGCCGGCCCAGCCACGCCCCCGAGGGTCCGGTCGGCGACGGGACGCTCACCGGTGCGGGATCCCCGCCTCAGGCGAGAGGTGGCCGAAGATCGGGGCCGTGTCGCGGTCGGCGTAGAGCACGACGGCGAAGACGACGAGCAGGAGCGCGAACCCGGCGTGCGCCGCCGTCAGGCGCGGCCGGAAGGTCGAGACGAGCGGGAACACCGCACCCGCGATCGCGAGCCAGCCGAGCAGGTGGTGGCCGAAGGAGGCGCGCGAGTAGAGCCACGAGTTCTGCTCGTGGACGAGGAAGGCGATCCCCGACACGACGAGCGCGAGCGGAACGGTCAGGTTCCAGAGCGGGTTCGTCAGCTTGCCGGCAGCGAGCCCGAGCGTCGCGCCGCCTGCGAGCATCATCACCTCGGCCCACGACCCGTGCGCGAGCATGTGGATGGTCGAGTTCGTGAAGAAGACCATGACGGGGAACATGAGCACCCCCATCAGGAAGAGCACCGACGGCCACAGGTAGCGCCGCCAGGGCCGGCGGTCCCACACCTCCGGGCCGACGACGGCGCGGGCGAGCAGGCACAGGGCGAGGATCAGGAACCCGGTCGCGAACCACCAGTGCACGTGCTCGGACGGCGGGATGGCGGCGGACGCCAGCATCAGCGCTCCACCTCGTCGCGCTCGTGCGTCTCGAGATCCTCGAGCACCCCCGGCACGATCAGCCAGTGGAAGGCGAGGCCGACGAGCACCACGTACAACGGCGGCTCGGAGACGAGCCACCACAAGCCCTGGCCGTGCGGATGCAGCAGGGTCAGCCGGTAGGGCTGCATGAGCGCCCAGACGAAGCCGGCAAGCGCGCAGGCGGGGCCGAGCGAGCGGATGACGATCGCCCGAGCCGACCGGCGGAAGCCCGCGCGGACGGCGTCGGTGGAGACCTGCACGGTTCACCTCCCTTCCAGGACGACGGACGACGAGCCCGCGCCGGCGGAGAGCGGGGTGCGGGCTCCGAGGCTACGCCGTCTGCGGAGGAGGGCGGCTCTCGAAGACGAGCCCGAACAGGCGGCGCGGCGGCTCCGCCGGGACGACGTGCGGGAAGGACCGCGCCGCCGAGGAGGTTGAGGCGAGCAGGCGCGCACGCTGCACCGCGTCGGCCGCGTAGCGCTCGTAGTCGGCGAGCCAGCGCTGGACGACCCCCCAGGCGAGCGCGACGAGCACCGACAGCACCGCGAACACCGGCAGGGCGGACGTGTGGATCCAGGGGAAGAGGAGCGCCCAGCGGCCGCCGGCAGCGTGCTCGACGTCCGCCTGCACGAGGTAGCCGGCGGCGGTGACGACCACGAACGCCAGCCACAGCCGGGGCGACAGGGTGGCGCGCAGGCGCGGCGCCGCCCCGGTGACGACGCCGACGACGCGGCAGGCGGCGCGCTCGGTGGCACGGGCGCGGACGACACGCCAGACGAGGCGGGCGAGGAGGAGCGCGCTGCCGATCTTGACCGCCGCCACCAGCGCCGGGTAGTAGGCGGCGTGGCTGTAGCTCGGCGAGCTCACGTGCCGACCCAGGTCGATCCGGTGCGTGACGGCGGCGCCGACGAGCTCCCCCGCGAGCGCGAGCAGCCCGAAGGCGAGGAAGGAGAGCAGCCGCTGGTGGCGGCGCGCCCGGCTCATCGCCGGATGATAGCCGCCGGCGGCGGCCGTCCAGGGCGGCCCGGCGGGGCGCCCGCGGCTCAGCCAACGATCGTGAGCGTGTAGTCGGCCCGCGGGTCGGCGGTGAAGCCGAACAGCAGCACCCGCTGCCACTGGCCGAGACAGAGCCGCCGGGCGACGAACGGCACCTGCTCTGTCCGTGCGCCGAGGAGCGCGATGATCAGCCGCTCGCGCGCCTCCAGCCCGAGCGGCACGAGCCGCGAGAGCATGTCCTCGAGGTCGCAGAAGAACCCGGACTCGCGCTCGGTCACGCGCACGAGCGAGCCGGGCGCGCCCGGCGTGATGTAGGCAAGCCCCGACTCGAGCGGCCCCTTGCGCAGCTCGCGCGACACGTCGTTGGTGATGTCGAACACGGACAGCGTCGGGAGAGCCGCCGCGACGGACGAAGGAATCTCGACCGATGTCATTGGCTCGACCTCGTGCTTCTCCCGCGCAGGCAAGGTGTGATCGTACCCGCTCTTGCAGCTGGCACGCACAGGCCGGTTCGTCTCACGCGTACACCTCCCTCGGCAGGCGGAAATGGACGTCCTCGCGGGCGACGGTGACCTCCTCGACCGCGCGGAAGCCGCGTTCGGCAAGCGCGCCGAGCACCGCCTGGACGAGCTCCTCGGGCGTCGACGCGCCCGCGGTCAGGCCGACGATCTCGTGCCCTGCGAGCAGGCCGTCGTCGAGCGGGCTCTCGCCGTCGACGAGCGTCGCCTGCGCGCCGCGCGCCCGCGCCACCTCGACGAGCCGGCTCGCGTTCGAGCTGGTCGGAGAGCCGATCACGAGCAGCAGCGTCGCCCCCTTGCGGACGATCTCCTTGACGGCGTCCTGGCGGTTCTGCGTCGCGTAGCAGATGTCCTCGGCGCCGGGCCTCCGCAGGCCGCCGAAGCGGCTCTCGAGCACCTCGACGGTCGCCGCGACGTCGTCGAGCGAGAGCGTCGTCTGGGTGATCACGGCGAGCGGGGTGCCGTTCGTCTCCAGCCGCTCGGCGTCCTCCGGCGACTCGACCACGACGATCTTGTCGGGACGCTCGCCCTTCGTCCCGATCACCTCGACGTGGTTGGCGTGGCCGATCAGCGCCACCAGGTGCCCGCTGTCGGCGTACCTGCGCGCCTCGGCGTGCACCTTGGAGACGAGCGGGCAGACCGCGTCCACCACCCGCAGGCCTCGCCGCTCGCAGTTCTCCCGCACCGCGGGCGCGACCCCGTGCGCCGAGAGCACGCAGATCTCGCCGGGGGGGATCTCGTCTTCGTGCTCGACGAAAACGGCGCCCATCGCCTCGAGGCGCCGCACGACGTGGTCGTTGTGGACGATCTCGTGACGGACGTAGACGGGAGGCCCGTAGCGATCGAGCAGCCGCTCGACGATCTCGATCGCGCGGTCGACGCCCGCGCAGAAGGAACGCGGCGCGGCGAGCAGCACGCGCTTGCCGGCCGCCGTCACGCGGCCTCCGCGAGCCGCCGGAGCGCGAGCCGGACGCCGGCGAGGGCACGGATCGTCTGCCGGGGCCGGCCGAGGGCGCCGACGAGACGCGCCGGCCGCAGCCGGCCGTCCGCGCCGATCGCGGCCGCGAGCGGGCCGAGCGGCGCCGCCGGCGTGTCGGACACGGCGCGCAGGCAGCCGCCGAGGCGGCCGGTGCGCGCCAGGATCCCGGACTCCATGTCGGCGGCGTCGGCGCCCGTCTGCTCGTGCAGGCGCCGCCGCTCCTCCGGGTCGTCGACCAGCCGCTCGACGGCCAGGATCGTGCCGCCCCGCGCGCCGGCCGCGCCGAGCGGCCCCCCCTCCCAGAGCACGGCGCCGCTCGCGTCCACCACCCGCGTCGCGTCGAGGACGTCGCCGCGCGCGAGGCCGTCGTGCAGGCCGCCGGCGAGGCCGAACGAGACGAGCCAGCCGCAGGCCGGGAGCGGACGGCGCACGCCCACGCCGACCACGACGGTCCGCGCGCCCAGCCGCCGGGCCGCCCGCGCCTCGGTTCCGGTGGCGCAGACGAACGTGGCGCCTAGCCGGTCAGCGTCCACGCCATGCTCCGGACGGTCTCCTTGAGGCTCTCGGTGGCGGCGAACGCGGCGGCCGGCTCGAAGCCGCAGTGGATGGCGCAGTGCTCGCAGCGCGGGTCGTTGCCCGGCCCGTACAGCTCCCACTCGATTCCCTCCAGAAGCGCCTCATACGAGGGGAAAATGCCGTCCGTGAGCAGGTAGCAGGGCCCCTTCCAGCCGTACGGGTTGCGCGTGATCGACCCCCATGGCGCGCACGCGAGCTCGCGCTCGCCGGTGAGGAAGTCCTGGTACAGCGGGCTCGCGAGCCAGCGGTAGCCGTGCTCCTTGGCGGCGGCGCGAATCCGGCGGAACTTCTCCTCGTGCTCCGCGCGCGTCATCGTCAGCGCCGGGTCGATCTGCGAGTACTGGTAGCCGGGGGCGATGAGCAGGCCGTCGATACCGACCTCGTTCGTCATGTAGCCCATCATCTCGATTACGTCCTCGACCGACGTCTCCTTGAAGATCGTCGTGTTGGTCGAGACGCGGAAGCCGGCCTTGCGCGCCTGCCTGATCGCGTCGACGGCGATGTCCCACAGCCCCGGGTAGTCGCAGATGTAGTCGTGGATCTCGCGCATCCCGTCCAGGTGCACGACGAACGTGAGCCGCGGGTCGGGCTTGAACACGTCCAGGAACTCGACCAGCCGGAGCGCGTTCGTGCACAGCTCGACCGTCTTCTTCATCTCCAGGAAGCCGGCGACGACGTCCTCGATGCCCTTGTAGACGAGCGGTTCCCCACCGCAGATCGAGACGACCGGCGCCGGGCACTGGACGGCCGAGTCGATGCACTCGTCGACCGTCAGACGCGCCTTGTTCGACTCGTACTCGCGGATCTTCCCGCACCCGATGCAGGCGATGTTGCAGGCGAGCGTCGGCTCGAGCATGAGCACGAGCGGGTACAGCTCGCCCTTCTTCTTCTGCTGGGCCACGTAGCGGCCGATCTGGATCGTCGAGCGGAGCGGGAACTTCATCGGCGCTCTTCACCTCCGGGATTCGTGCTGCCCGCGAGCGGGGAGCCGGTGGCGTGGGATGCGGTCAGGACAGCCTCTCTCTCAGTCGTCCGAGTGCGATCAGCGGGAAGTGCAGACGGTAGAGGTGATACCGGATCATGAAGTCGGTGGGAAACCCCGTTCCGGTGAAGTGCTCCTCTCGCCAGTCGCCGTCCGCCTGTTGCGAGGCGCACAGCGCCTCCGCCGCTCGCCGCGCGGATCCGCTCGTCGCCTCGCCTGCCGCGACGTAGGCTAATACGCCCCACGCCGTTTGTGAAGCCGTCGGCCGGCCGCGCCCGCGCCAGGCGCGCTCGTGGTAGGAGCGGATGTCCTCGCCGAAGGCCCCGTCCGGCTGCTGCACGCGGTCGAGCCAGGCGACGGCGCGCCGCACGGCCGGGTGGTCGTGCGGGACGCCGCATGCCTCGAGCGCGGGCAGCGCGGCCGCCGTCCCGTACACGTGGTTCACGCCCCAGCGACCCCACCAGGAGCCGTCGTCCTGCTGCGAGGCGAGCAGGTAGCCGAGGCCGCGCTCGACGGCGGCGGCGTAGCGTGGCACGGGCGCGAGCGCCTCGAGCGCGTGGGCGGTGACGTCCTCGCTCGGCGGGTCGATGACGGCGCCGAAGTCGAAGAAGGGGATCCGGTACAGCCACTCGCTCGTGTTGTCGACGTCGAACGCCCCCCAGCCGCCGTTCGCGGACTGCATGCCGTCGATCCAGGCGAGCGCTCGCTCGACGGCGTCGCTCCCCATCCCGAGCTCGCGCAGCGCGAGGCAGACGACGGCCGTGTCGTCGACGTCCGGGTAGAGGTCGTTCGCGAACTCGAACGCCCAGCCGCCGGGCTGGACGTCGGGCACGCGCACCGACCAGTCGCCCCTCACCGTCACCTCCTCGCCGAGGAGCCATTCGCCGGCGCGCACGAGCTGCGGATGGTCGGCCGGCACCCCGCAGGCGCGCAGGCCGAGCACGGCCAGCGCGGTGTCCCACACGGGCGACTGGCAGGCCTCGGGGCGGAGCCGGTCGCCCTGCTCGACGAGGAAGCCGCCCCACCCCTCGACCGCGCGGCGGAGCTGCTCGTCCTCGAAGCCGTGGCCGAGCGCCGCCAGCATGACGATCGACCACACCCACGGCGGCTGGATGCCGCCCCAGCCCCCGTCTGCCTCCTGGCGCTCGCGCACCCAGCGCTCGGCGGCGGCGATCGCCCGCCGGCGCAGCGGCCCCGGCCGCTCCGGCGGGCGCGAGCGGCCCGCGCGCGCGCCGATCTCGCGCAGGTCGACGCCCGCCGGCCTCGACGGGCGGAGCGCCATCACCACCGACAGGGGCACGACTGTCTGCCTCGCCCAGCAGGCGAGGTCGTAGACGGAGAACGGCGCGCCGGGCGGGAGCAGGACGATCTCAGGCGGCACCGGCGGCACCCGTTGCCAGGGCCACAGGTCGAGCAGGGCGAGGAAGCACTTCGTGAACACGCGACTGGCGGCGACGCCTCCCTCCCGGCGGATGTAGTCGAGCGTCTGACGCCCGGGGTCGACCCCGGCCATGCGCAGGGCGACGTACGACTCGACGGTCGTCGACAGGTCGGGCGGGCCCTCGAACCAGTTCGCCCAGGTGCCGTCGTCGCGGCGCCGCGCGAGGAGCTCGTTGGCGAGCTTGCGGTCGGTGTCGCGGTCGCGCAGGCGCAGGAAGTGGAGCCAGAAGAGGTGCTCGGCGATCATGGTCGCGTTCGACTCCAGCTCGCCCACCCACCAGCCGCCGGGATGCTGGAGCTCGAGCAGCCTGCGCGTGCCGGCTTCGATCGCCCGGTCGAGCGCGGTCAGCTCCTCGACCGCGGTCATGCGCACGCCCCGGAGTGCGCGACGAGGGCCGTCCGGTTCCGATCCAGGCTCATACCCGCCCCGCCTGCATCGCGACGATCCTACGTGCCGCCGCACGGCCGCTGCGGACCGCTCCCTCCATCGTCGCCGGCCAGCCCGTGTCCGTCCACGCCCCGGCGCGAACGACCCGCGGGTGGCTCGTCTCGGCGCCACGTCGCTCGCGGGCGGTGCCCGGGCGCAGCGCGACGGTCGCGTGCGGCTCCCGGCTCACGCGCGACCAGAGCAGCCCGGCCTGCCCCAGCCGGCCGGTCAGCTCGCCCGCCATCAGCTCGACGAGGCGGCGGCCGCGGATGTCGAGCAGGTCGGGGACGCCGCTCGCGACGACGGTGAGGTACTGCCCGCCGCCCGGCGGCTCGCTGCCCGTGAGCGCACCGCGGTCGAACACCCAGTGGGCGGGCGAGCCGAGCAGCGCCGCCAGCGGCGGCCGCAGGATGGGCCGGTCGAAGAGCAGGTGCACCGAGACGATGGGCGAGGACGCAAGCGCCGGCGGCGACTCGCCGAGCAGGCGTGCCGACTCCTCCGGCGGCAGCGCGACCACGACCGCGTCCGCGTCCAGCTCGGCCAGAGTCTCGATGCGGCGCCCGACGAGCACGCGTGCGCCCGCCTCCTCCAGCGCCCGCCCGGCGGCCGTGCCGTGCATCCAGCCGAGCGGCCTCGTCGGCAGCACGACGTCGGCGGCGCTCGCGCGGCCGAGCAGGGCGGTGCGCACCGTGAACACCCCCATGGCGGCGCTGGCCTCGTCCGTACGCAGGTTGAGCGCCGGCCGCACGAACACGTCCCAGAAGCGCTCGACCTGGAGGTCGGAGGCGCCGAGCCGACGCAGAAGCGAGCCGAACGTCTCGTCGTCGCGGCCGTGCGCGCGGCGGAGCGCGAAAAGGACGCGCGCCGCGCTCAGCCGCTCGCGCCGGGGCAGGTGCCGGTAGCGGACAATCGAGAGCGGCGAACGGCCGATGGCGGCGGCGCGCCCGTCCTCGCCGATGACGGCGAGCGACAGCGGCTGGCGCCGGTACGAGCCGCCCTCGCCGATCCGGTCGAGGAAGCGCAGGTACTCGTGGAAGCAGCCGAGCGCGATGTGCTGGCCGTTGTCGGGCGGCGGCGCCGGATCGCCTTCCCGCTCGGGCAGCGTCTGCACGGCCCCGCCGAGCGTCGGCCGCGCCTCGTAGAGCGCGACCTCGTGGCCCGCGTCGACGAGCTCGAGCGCGGCAGCGAGCCCGGCGAGCCCCCCGCCGACGACGGCGGCCTTCAGCGCGCCCTCCGCGGCGTCACCGGGTCGCGAGCCCCGTCACGGCGATGCGCAGCTTGGTCAGCGACGACAGGCTCGGCGAGCCGCCGAAGACGTCGAAGCCCGCGCGCTCGATGCGCGCCAGCGTCGCCTCGTAGAGGTTGGCGAAGGCGGCGACGCAGGCCGCGCTTCGCCAGTCCAGATAGGGCAGGAGCGTCCGACCCTCCTGCAGGTAGGAGCGCGCCCGCGAGGCCTGGTAGGCCATGAGCGCCTGCCAGGCTGGGGTGCAGCGTCCGGCGGCGATGTCCGCCTCGGACACGCCGAACGAGGCGAGCTCGTCCTGCGGGATGTAGACGCGGCCGAGGCTCCAGTCCTCGTCGACGTCGCGCATGATGTTGATCAGCTGCAGGGCGATGCCGAGCGCCTCCGCCCGCTGCGGCTGGTCGGCCCCGTAGACGGCGATGCAGGCGACGCCCACGGCCCCGGCCACGCGGCGGCAGTAGCCGAGCAGCTCGTCGAAGCCGGCGTAGCGCGCCTGCTCGGTGTCCTGGATGCCGCCGTCGATCAGGTCGTGCAGGGGCTCCGTGCGGATTGGGAAGCGCCTGCGCGCGTCCGCCAGCGCGACGAGCATGGCGTTGTCGCCGGGGGCGCGGTCGAGCGAGGCGCGCAGGGCCTCGAGTCGCCGACGCTTGTCGAGGAGCGGCAGGCCGGGGTCGTCGGCGATGTCGTCCACCTCCCGCGCGAAGGCGTAGATGGCCGCGATCGCGCGCCGCTTCGGCTTCGGCAGCAGGCGGATGCCGTAGGCGAAGTTCCGCGCGCGCTCGCGCGTGATCCGCTCGACCTCCGCGTAGGCCTGCTCGGGCGTCATCAGCGGACGAGCGCCGCGACCGCGGCCCGCGCGAGCCGGACGCGCGAGGGGCGCGGCCGCTGCGTGAAGACGTCCCAGCGCGCCTCCTCGAGCGCCTCGAGCGCGGCGAGGCCGCCGCGCGCGAAGAGGCCGACTGCCCTGCCGACCCGGCCGCCGATCGCCTGCCGCAGACGCTCGCCGCCGGCGAGCAGCGAGCGCGCCCGCTCGGCCTCGAACGCGAGCAGCCGCGCCAGCGGCTCGTTCGGACGGTCGAGGACGGTGACGCCGAAGCGGCGCCGGTCCTCGGCCGGCAGGTAGACGCGCCCGAGCTCCAGGTCGCGCGGCACGTCCTGGAGGAAGTTGACGAGCTGGAGGCCCGTGCAGACGTCGTCCGAGTGGGACACGAGCCGCGGGTCGTCGGCGCGACCGATCACGCCGAGCACGAGCCGGCCGACCGGGTCGGCCGACAGCGTGCAGTACGCCTTCACATCCGCCCACGTCTCGTACTCGGCGACGCGCTGGTCCTGGCGGTTGCACTCGATCAGACGCTGGAAGGGCTCGCGCGGCAGCGAGCACGCCTCGATCGTCGGCTTGAGTCGGCGCATCACCGGCCACGCCGGCTCCTCGCCCGCGTAGCAGCGATCGAGCTCGCGCTCGAGCTCGTCCAGCACCTCGAGGCGATCCCCTTCCCACGTGTCGCCGAGCAGGTCGACGAGCCGCGCGAAGCCGTAGATCGCGCGCAGGTGCGGGCGGTGCTCGCGTGGGAAGAGGAGAGAGGCGATCGGGAAGTTCTCGGTCCGGGCATGCGCGGCGACCTGGGTGGCGTCCATCGGCATGCCCTAACCATCGCCGTCGGGGGCGGCCGACGTCAAACGGCTTCGTCCGGACGTTTTTCGATCGCCTTACGATCCGCGCACAGCCTCCTTCCGAACGGGGGATATCACCAGGCGGTCGCCCGCTTTCCGGGCGGAACCGATCCCGACCCAAGGAGGAAGAGATGACCCGAGGCGGAAGCGCGCTCAGCGCAGCAGTCGCGGCCGCAGCCGCAGCGGCCGCGGTGGTCGCGTTCACGTTCGGGCAGGCCTCGGCGCAGGCCGCGACCGGTCGCGCCGATCTCGTGCTCACGCTTAGCGGCTCGCCCCGTGTCGCCGATCCCGGGCAGAGCGTGACCTACCTGGCAACGGTCCTCAACAACGGCCCGGACACGGCATCCGACGTCCGGCTGCGCGACTGGATCCCCGCCAAGGCGGCTCTCGTCTCGGCAACTTCCACGCAGGGGAGCTGCAGCGCAGGCCGTCCCGTGGTTTGTCAGCTGGGGACGCTGGGGAACGGCGCATCGGCCACGGTGACCGTCACCGTCACCGCCGAGCGGGGAGGCTGGATGGTCGACCAGGCTCGCGTCTGGTCCGACCAGCGCGACCCGCACCCGTTCAACAACATCCGGGTCGCCCGCACGTTCGTGCACCCGATCAGGGCGGACCTGGGCGTGACGATCGCGGTCGCGCCGCGCCCGGCCCACGTGGGGCAGGACGTCACCTTCACGCTCACCGTGCGCAACCACGGTCCTGCGTCCGCCACGAACGTCGCCGTCCGCGACTGGCGCCCGGCCAGGACGACCTTCGTCTCGTCCTCGACGAGCCAGGGAAGCTGCACGGGGGTTCAGCCTGTCGTCTGCTCGCTCGGCACCCTGACGTCGGGCCAGACGGCGACGGTGACCGTCGTCGCGGCGGTCAGCCAGCCGGGCGTCTTGCGGGACGAGGCACGCGTCCGTAGCGACGTGCCCGACCCGTACCGGTTCAACAACGTCCGCTTCGCGTTCGTCCGCGCACTCACCTGAGGAGAGCCGCACTGGGGGGACGGGCCTTCGAGCCCGTCCTCCCACCGCCGTCGGGGAGGCGCCCACGCCCCCGACGTGCTAAGCCTTCCGACGTGCGCGCGATGGTGCTGGAGGAGGCCGGCCGCCCGCTTCGGCTCGTCGAGCTTCCCGACCCGCAGCCCGGCCCGGGGCAGGTGCTCGTCGCCGTCTCTCGCTGCGGCGTGTGCCGCACCGACCTGCACATCGTCGACGGCGAGCTGACGCGCCCGAAGCTGCCGCTCGTCGTCGGCCACCAGATCGTCGGCACCGTCGCCGCCCGCGGTGCGGGCGCCGAGCGGTTCGCGACCGGCGACCGCGTCGGCGTCCCCTGGCTCGGGTGGACGTGCGGCGAGTGCCGCTACTGCCTGAGCGGGCGCGAGAACCTGTGCGACCGCGCACGCTTCACCGGCTACGACGTGGACGGCGGCTACGCCGAGCTGGCGGTTGCGGACGAGCGCTTCTGCGCGCCCATCCCGGGCGGCTACCCCGACCAGCAGGCGGCGCCGCTGCTCTGCGCGGGGCTGATCGGCTACCGCGCGCTGCGCATGGCGGGCGACGCCGAGCGGCTCGGGCTGTACGGCTTCGGCGCCTCGGCGCACATCGTCTGCCAGGTGGCCGTGCACCAGGGTCGGCGCGTGCTCGCGTTCACGCGCGCAGGCGACGAGGCGGCGCAGGCGCTCGCGCTCGACCTCGGCGCCGAGTGGGCGGGCGACGCGCTCCACCCCGGGCCGGAGGAGCTGGACGCGGCCATCATCTTCGCGCCCGCCGGCGAGCTCGTCCCGGCCGCCCTGCGCGCGACGGCCAAAGGGGGCGTCGTCGTCTGCGCCGGGATCCACATGAGCGACATCCCCTCCTTCCCCTACGACATCCTCTGGGGCGAGCGCGTCCTCCGCTCGGTCGCGAACCTGACCCGCCGCGACGCCGAGGAGTTCATGGCGCTCGCGCCGCGGGTCCCCGTGCGCACCGAGGTCGAGCTGCACCCGCTCGCCGAGGCGAACGAGGCGCTCGCGCGCCTGCGCGCGGGCGAGGTGCGGGGCGCAGCCGTGCTCGACGTCGCCGCTGCTAGCGGACGACGGTGAAGGGCGAGCTGCGCACGAGCTTGACGCGGCTCGGGTTCATGGTCGAGCGGAAGAGCACCGCGTAGACGTACTGGCCGGGCGGGAGGGCCGTCCGCAGCTCGATCAGCCGCCCGCCGTTCCCCTTCACGGTCGCAGCCGCCTGCACGAGAGCACCCGACGCCTGCGAGCCGAGCGCGCGGCGCAGCACCCCCCGGTCGGGGGCGAC
Organism: Gaiellaceae bacterium; assembly: GCA_035652235.1. Lineage (GTDB taxonomy): Bacteria > Actinomycetota > Thermoleophilia > Gaiellales > Gaiellaceae > PALSA-612. Next base: position 40,850 of record DASREE010000046.1, read on the forward strand.
GCCGTCCCTGGCCGGGAAGATGGCCGCCGTCGCCGTCACCTCCTCCGCCGCGTGCACGATCACCCAGTACGTACGCTGCGTGGCCGGGTGGTCGGAGGCGTCGAAGCGGGCGCGGGCGCCGACCACGGAGGTCGTGTGTCGCCACCGGTGGAGGGAGGCGCAGCCGCGCCGGTCGGCGATCGCCGCCTTTACAGCCGCATACGAGGGGCGCCTGCTGCCGTCGACGCGCAGCAGGCCGCTCTGGAACCCGAGCAGGCTCGGCTCGTCGATCAGGTGGAAGAAGAGGAAGGAGGCGACGTCGGGGTCGCAGCGGACGAGGGCGACGACGTCCGCGTAGTCGCGCGCCTGCACCGCCTCCGACACGACGGGGACGTTCTCCTTGCCCGTGTACAGGCTGGGGTCGACCTTCGTCGGGTCGATCGCCACCTGCGTACCGCTCTCGTCGAGGCGGAAGCGGACGTAGCTCTCCGAGCCCGTCGAGACCGCGCTCGTCGCCGACGGCGCCGGCGCCTCCTGGAAGAGCGGCTGCGCAGTCCCGTTGAAGGCGTCCCACCACGCCTGCTTGAGCCGGTCGAGGTCGGCCGGTCCCGCCTGCGGCCACTTCCGCGGCTGTGTCAGAGGATAGGGGTTGCGCGCGGCGTACGCGTGCACGTCGACGTCGTCCATCAGCGGCCGCGTGCGGCCGCTCGCCCGGTACGCCTGGCCGAGCGCGGCGATGAAGCGCACGGGCGACACCGACTCGTTGTCCGCGCCGGCGCGCTGGTCGTTCCCGCCCGGCGCGGTGGCGAGCCCGACGACGTCGATCCTCGGGTCGACGGACTTGAGCGCGTCGTAGGAGGCGGCGGCGAGCCGCTCGTAGATCTGCGCCGACAGGATCGTCCCGTCGGGCGCATGCTGGGGCTGGAGGAACCGCCGCTGGTTCGGCTCGTTCCCGATCACGAACGTCCGCACCTGCGGGTAGCGGCGGGCGAGCGTGCGCAGGTAGGCGGCGAACAGGGAGATGCGCCGGTCCGTGTCGGCGGCGAACGCCCGCGCCCTCTTCGCCTGCACGGCGAAGACGAGGCGGATGCCGCTGGCGACCGCGGTGGGGACCATGCGGTCGAGGAACGGCTGTTCCTGGATCGTCGCCGGCTGCGTCTCGTCCCAGTAGACCGTGACCCGGTTCTCGGTCATGCCGAGGTCGGCCATCGCCCGAAAGAGCGAGGCGCCGCCGTCGTCGGCGTACTTCGTCGCGTCCTCGGCGACGCCGAAGGAGATGCCGGTCGTGATCGCGGAGTCGTGGGCGCGGGCTGCGGCGACCGAGAGCCCGGCGGCCAGCACGAGCGCCGAGAGCGCGATCAGGCTGCGCACGGCCCGCAAGGATGCCCGAAGCCGGCGTCGCCCGTCGGGCGACGAGACCTCGCCGGCTCAGGCGCGTGGGTTCGGAAGCGGCGTCAGCAGCGGCTCGACCCGCTCGCGCAGGTGCTCGAACGCCGGCGGCAGCGACAGCCGCTCGCCCAGGTGCTCCAGAGGCTCGTCCGTTGCGAAGCCGGGGCCGATCGTGGCGATCTCGAACAGGACGCCGCTCGGCTCGCGGAAGTAGATCGAGCGGAAGTAGAAGCGGTCGATCACCGGCGTCGGCCTCGCCCCTGCCCGCGCCACGCGGCGCCGCCAGGCCTCGTGGTCCTGCGGGAGAGACGACCAGGCGACGTGGTGCACCGTGCCCGCCCCGCCCGCGCCCGGCTCGGCCGGCGCCGGGTCGTAGCGGTAGAGCGACCCCCGCCGCTCTCCGCTCACCTTGTAACAGCCTGTTCCTTGGGGCTCGAAGCCGAGGACCTGCTCGAGGAACGGCCGGCTCGCCTCGGCGTCGGCGGCGTAGGCGCGGACGCCGTCGAAGCCCTGCAGCGCGAGCTCGGGCGGGATGTGGCGGTGGAGCGCGACGAGCGGCTCGTCCAGCGTCTCGACGGCGGCGAGCTCGAGCTCGAGCCCCTCGGGGTCGGCGAAGCGGAGGCTGCCGTCCGCGCGCTGCGTCTCGACGCCCGCGTCTGCGAGCCGCCGCTCCCAGAAGTCGAGCGCCTGCTCGGAGGCGACCCGCCAGACGATGCGGTGCACCATCCCGGCGCCGGCGCGGCCTCGCCGAGCGTGCGGGTACTCGAAGAAGGTGATGTCCGCGCCGGCGCTGCCGAGCTCGTCCGCGTAGAACAGGTGGTAGACGGTCGGGTCGTCCTGGTTGACCGTCTTCTTCACGAGCCGGAGCCCGAGCAGCTGCGCGTAGAACTCGACGTTCCGCGGCGCGTCGGCGGTGATGCAGGTGACGTGGTGGATGCCCTCGAGCCGCACCGACGGCTGACTCTAGACGAACGGGCGCGCGACCACGACCGGCGAGGAGGTGAGGGCGCCGGTCGCGGTCACGCCTGTCGCGCGCTCTCGCGCGAGCCTAGGTGAAGACGATCTCCCCGCCGGCAGCGAGCTCGTAGAACTCGCCGACCGTGAGCACTCGGCTCACCTGCGGGACGAAGTCCGCCTCGGTCAGGCCGAACATGTCCACGGAGGCCTTGCAGGCGTAAATCCCGGCGCCCGAGTCCGCGATCAGCTCGATGAACTCGGGGACGGGCGGGATGTCGAGCTTCTCCATCTGCCGCTTCATCAGCGAGGTCGCGAGCGCGGACATCCCAGGCAGGGCCCCGAGCAGCGTCGGAATGTGCAACCCCGGGTTCCCGACCGTCGCCACCTTGAGCGAGCCGCAGCGGTCCTTGCGGATCGCGTCGAGCCCGAAGAAGGTGAAGAACAGGTTCGCCTCGATCCCCTCCATGCGCGCGCCGTTCGCCATGATCAGGCCGGGATAGACGCCCTCGAGCGAGCCCTTGGAGACGACGATCGACACCTTCTCGATCGTCTTCGGCTCCCGGGGCAGGACCTCCCGCTCGTCGTGCACCGTCGTCATCTCCTAAGACTCCTTTCCTCGTCAGATGCAGCCATGCGGCTTCGGGATGCCGCCGATCTTGGCCGCGAGCTTGGCCGGGCCCTTCGGGAAGAGCTCGTACAGCTCCTTGACCGGGACGCCCGACTCCTTGCCGAGCGACCGGATGGTCGGGGCCGTCCCCGTCGCCAGGTAGCGCTCCCGCATGAACCTCACCACCTGCCAGTGCCTCGGCGTCAGCTCGGGGATGCCGCACTCGCGGGCGATCGCCTCCGCGAGCGGCTCGTCCCACTGCGCCGGGTCGGTGAGGAAGCCCTCCGCGTCCACATCGACGCTCCTGTTCGCGATCACCGTCGTCGTCATGTCTCCTCCTTCACGCCGCCACAGGCACCTTCTTCCCGGCCGTCGGCATCGCCGCGTGGATGCCGGGGATGTCCCGGCCGGGCAGGAGCACGTGCCAGTAGAACCACTCGAAGCCGAGCTTCCCGAGGTGGTTGATCCACGACTCCCGTAGCAGCGGAAGCGGACCGAGTAAGCTCGGGAAGCGGCCGGCGAGCGGCTCCTGCTCGTAGTTGAAGTCGATCAGCAGGGCCTTGTGGAAGCCCGTCTCGATGAAGCAGTTCGCGTGGCCGTCGTAGGCCGCCTGCGGCTGCTCGCCCGCGAGGTAGTGGACGAGGTTCTCCGTCAGCACCTCGCCCTGGAAGTGCGTCGCCGAGCCCGCCTTCGAGGTCGGTACGTCGGCCGCGTCGCCGAGCGCGAACACGTTCGGCTTGACGAGCGACTGCAGCGTCTCCTTGTTGGTCGGCACGAAGCCGAGAGCGTCGCCGAGCCCCGGCGAGCGCTCCACATACGCCGCGCCGCCGTGCAGGGGCACGGTCACGAGCAGGTCGAAGGCGACCTCCCGGCCGTCGTAGGAGACAAGCCGGCCGGCCCGTCCGTCGACCTCGCCCGCGTTGAACTCGGTGACGAGCTCGATTCCCTTGGCGTCGAGCATGCCGGCCAGGTGCCGCGAGGCGATCGGCTTCGTGAACGCGCCGTCGAGCGGCGTCGCGAGGACGATCTCCGTCTTGCCGCGGACGCCGCGCCGCTGCAGGTACCAGTCGGCCATGAACACGAACTCGAGCGGCGCGACCGGGCACTTGATCGGCATGTCCACGACGTTGACGACGAGGCGCCCTCCCTCGAACCGCTCGAGCGCCCCGCGCAGCCGGTCGGCGCCCTCCGTCGAGTAGAAGGTGAACATCCGCTCCATCCAGCCGGGGCCGAGCATCCCCTCGGTCTCCTCCGGCTGCAGCCGCACGCCGCTCGCGACGACGAGCACGTCGTAGTCGAGCACCGTCCCGTCGCCGAGCCTGACGGTGTCGTCTTCCAGCGAGACGGCCTCGACGCCCGCCTCGAGGAAGTCGATCCCGTGCCGCAGCTGGCGGCTGCGGGAGCGGACGACGTCGTGCACGCGCGTCAGCCCGAAGGGCACGAACAGGAGCCCCGGCTGGTACACGTGCCGGTCGTCTCGGTCGACGACGACGAGCCGGAGCTCGTCCTCGGAGAAGCGCCGGCGCAGACGGTTCGCAAGCAGCGTCCCACCGGTGCCGCCGCCGAGTATCACCACCTTCCTGGGCATGCTCGGCACCTCCTTCTCTCCTAGTGAGCCACCGGCCGCGGGGACGTCGGCAGGTGGAAGCCGCCCGGCCGCCACTCGGCGACGAGCAGCCCACCCGCGAGCAGCACGACGAGGATGCCCGGGGCGACGAAGAACCAGGGGAACAGGCTCATCCGCGGCATCGCGTCGATGGCCGCGTAGTTGTCGACGTTGCTCTGCATCGTCGACACGAGCGCCTTGTAGTGGTCGAGGCCGGCCGGCACCTGCTGGAAGATGCGGACGTTCCGCCCCATCACCGCGAGCAGGGCGCCGAAGTCGCGGCTCATCGCCGGCAGCCGCTGGAGCATGGCCGCAAGCGACGGGAACTGGGAGCCGAGGAGCGTCTGCACCCGCGCGGGCGTCGTGTGCATCGCCGCGGCGAGCGCCGGCACGAGCCTGGCCGCGTCCGTCCGCATCCCCCTCATTCCCTGCAGGTAGCCGTCGAAGCGGTCGACGTTCTGCTGCGTCATGAGCGGGACGACCTGGCGCAGCGGCGTGAAGACCTCGTCGTAGTAGTAGACGGTGGTGTGAACGCTGGCCGGCTGCATGATCGGCCGGAACGTGTCCACCGTCTGCTCGCCGGCGCTCGTACGGCTGAACATCGACATCGACAGGGGCGCCACGATCAGCGCCGCGCCGACGGCCACAAGCAGCGCGAGAACGGTTCGGCGGAGGGTCATGTCGTGCCTCGCTTTCTGTTCCGCTCGCTCACGGACCACACCCTTGCCTGTCCGAACGCGGCGGCCATCGGGGTCGGAACCGACCGTGCCTGCGGGCTTTCCCCTATTTACAACCGTGTGGTTGTGTACGATGGCGCAGGTCAGATGACGCTCCCTCACCCGCTTCCCGACTCGCTCGTCGAGCTGATCGCACGGAGGTTCCGCGTCCTCGGCGAGCCGATGCGCATCCGCATCCTCGAGCAGCTCCGGCTGCACGGTGGCGAGGCGACCGTGCAGGAGCTGGTCGAGGCGACCGGGGCCACGCAGCAGAACGTCTCCAAGCACCTCGGCCTGCTGCTCCAGGCGGGGATCGTCGGCCGCCGCAAGGCAGGCACCCACGTCTACTACCGGATCGTCGACCCGGGCGTGTTCGACCTCTGCGAGCAGGTCTGCGGCAGCCTCGAGCGCCAGCTGGAGGCGCTCGGCCAGGCGCTCGGGGCCGCCGCCGCGCAGCCACCGCGCGCCTGACGCGGCACCCAGGGTCGGCGAGTCGCTCGCCGCGCCGCGGGCTGCCAACCGGAGCACGTGCTAGCGTGAGCCGCCCGGCAGCCGCGCCCGCGCCGACCGGGTGCGGTCCCCACGGGCACGAGCCGTTCCCGCAGCGAGCGCCATGACCGAAGGCAAGCCTCCCGTCAGCTACCGGCTCCAGGTGGGCGCCTCGCCGCTCTCCCGTCGCGGCGTGCGGCTGACGGCCGTCCTCGCCGTCGCCGTCGCCGCCGGCCTCGGCGCCTGGCTTGGCACGCGCAGCGGGGGCGGCGAGCCCCGGGCGGCGAAGCCGGGCAGGACGGCGACGCTCGGCCCGGTCGCCGCGCGCGACGAGCAGACGGTGCCGGTCACGGCGCAGGGCCTGCGCACGCTCGCGGGTGCGCTCGAGCAGCCGATCTACTGGGCGGGCAACCGCGCCGGCGTGCTCTACGAGCTCACGCGCACGAAGGACGGCCGTATCTACGTCCGCTACCTGCCGCACGGCGCCAAGATCGGCTCGGCGCGGCGGCTCCTGACCGTCGCCACCTATCCGCTCGCCGACGCGTTCTCGGTCACCGAGGCCGTCGCCGGCCGCGCCGGCTCGGTGCGCGTGCCCGTCGGCTCGGGTGGAGTCGCCTTTTACAACCGCACGGCGCCGACGAACGTGTACCTCGCCTACCCGGGCTCGGACTTCCAGATCGAGGTGTTCGACCCCTCGGCCGCGGAGGCGCGCCGCCTCGTCTCGAGCGGCCACGTCGCCCCGGTACCTCCGGCACGGATCCTGACACCGTCCGCGCCGGGGAGCGCCGGCGTCCCGGCAACCGTCGTCTCGGCCGCCGGGCTGCGGACGTTTGCGCGCACGGCCGGCCACCCGGTGTACTGGGCCGGCGCGCGCTCGGGACGGCGCTACGAGATCTCGGAGACCGCGCAGGGCCGCATCTTCGTCCGCTACCTGCCGCCCGGGCAGCCGGCCGGCTCCAGCCGACCGTACCTCACCGTCGGCACCTATCCGCTCCAGGATGCGCTCGCCGTCACGCGGGGGGAAGCCGGCAGGGCAGGCGCGGTGCGCGTGCCCGCCGGGGACGGCGCGGTCGCCTTCTACGCGCGCAGCCGGCCGACCAACGTGTACCTCGCCTTCCCGAGGGTCGGCTACCAGGTCGAGGTCTACGACCCCTCCGCAGCCGAGGCGAAGCGGCTCGTGACGTCGGGCCGTATCACCCCCGTCGGCTGAGCGGCGTGCCGACGGCGCGCTCGCACCTGCGGCCGCGCACGCTCCGATGTCGCTGCTGATCCCGTGGCTCCTGTTCCCGCTCGTGCTCGCGGCGCTCGCGCTCGGCTGCGGCCTGCTCGTCGAGCATGCCTCCGGCCGCCCCCTGCCGACGGGCCTCCTCCTGCCCGCCGGCCTCGCGCTCGTCGTGGCCGCGGGGCTGTTCCCCGCGCTGGCGGGCGCGACGGCCGGGCTCGCGACGCCCCTCGTCGTCGCGCTCGCCGCCGCCGGCTTCGCCCTCTCGCTCCCGCTTCGCGGCCGCCGGCCGGACGGCTCCGCCGCTGCCGCGGCGGTCGCCGTCTACGCCGTCTACGCGGCGCCGGTCGTCCTGTCCGGGCGCGCCACCTTCCTCGGCTTCATCAAGCTCGACGACACCGCCACCTACCTGGCGATGCTCGACCGCTTCATGGGGCACGGCTACTCGCTCGCCGGGCTCGCCCCCTCCACCTACCAGGCGACCCTCGCGACGAGCCTCGCATACGGCTACCCGATGGGCTCGCTCGTCCCGCTCGGTATCGGGCACGCGCTCGTCGGCCAGGACGCGGCCTGGCTCTGGCAGCCGTACCTCGCCTCGCTGGCGGCCGCGCTCGCGCTCGCCCTGTACGCGCTCGCGTCGGCGCTCGTCCGCTCGCCCTCCGGCCGCGCGCTGACCGCGTTCGTCGCCGCGCAGCCCGCGCTCCTCTACGGCTACGCCCTGTGGGGCGGGGTCAAGGAGCTGGCCTCGGCGGCGCTGCTCGCGCTCGTGGCCGCGCTCCTCGTCACCATCCCGGCCCACGGCCGCTCGTTGCGCTGGGCGATCCCGCCGGCGGTCGCGGCGGCCGCCGTGCTCGGCGTGCTGAGCGCGGGCGGAACGGTTTGGCTTTTGCCGGCGCTCGCCGCGGCGCTCCTCCTCTTGCTGCACGGGCGCGACCGCCGCGCTGCGCTCTCCGGCGGCGTGTGCCTCGCTGGTCTCACCTCCCTCCTCGCGATCCCGACGCTCGACGCCGCCGCCACCTGGCTCGCGCACTCAGGCGACTTCACGAGCGGCTCCGAGCTCGCCAATCTGTACCGTCCGCTCGACGGCCTGCAGCTCTTTGGTATCTGGCCCGTCGGCGACTTCCGCGTCGCCCCCGGCGGCCGGGTGCTCGACGCCACGCACGTGCTCGTCGGCGTCGCGGCGGCTGCCGCCTGTGCCGGCATCCTCCTCGCACTGCGCCGCCGCGCTCGGAGCCTCCTCGCCTACCTGGCCGCGGTCGGGGTCGGCGCCGGGGTGTACGTCGGCGCCGGCTCGCCCTGGATCGGCGGCAAGGCCCTCGCCACCGCCTCCCCCGCGCTCCTCCTCGTCGGCCTTGCCGGTGCCTGCGCCGTCTTCGAGCGAGGCTTCCGCATCGAGGCGGCGCTCGCCATCGGCGCGGTCGCCGGCGGCGTGCTGTGGTCGAACGTCCTCGGCTACCACGACGTCCGCCTCGCCCCGCGCGGGCGGCTGGCGGAGCTGGCGGCGATCGGCAACCGCTTCGCCGGCGACGGGCCGGCGCTCATGACGGAGTTCGACCCGTACGGCGCACGCCACTTTCTGCGGCGGCTCGACGCGGAGGGCGCTTCCGAGCTCCGCCGCCGCTACGACACGCTTCGCACCGGGCAGCTGCTCCCGCCCGGCTCCTCGGCCGACGTGGACGAGCTCCAGCTCGCCGGCGTGCTCGTCTACCGCACGCTCGTGCTGCGCCGCTCGCCCGCCGCGAGCCGGCCGCCGTCCGTCTACCGTCTCGTCTGGCGCGGCCGCTACTACGACGTCTGGCAGCGGCCGGCGGCAGGCGGCGCGACGATTCTCGAGCACCTCTCGCTCGGCGACCGCTTCCACGCCGCCGCCGTCCCCCGGTGCTCCGACGTCCTCCGCCTCGCCCGCCTCGCCGGACGACGGGGCCGCCTCGCCGCCGTCGTGCGACCGGCAAACGCCGTCGTCGATCTGCTTCCCAGCGCCGCCCCCGGCAGGCTCGGTCGCTACGGCGAGCCAGCGGGCGTCGTCTACCTGCAGCACGCGGCGACGCTCCGCCGGACAGTACGGGTGGCGGCAGCCGGTCGCTACGACATCGGCGTGGACGGCTCGTTCGTCGGCCGCCTCGAGCTGGTCGTGAACGGGCGGGTGCTGCGCAGCGAGCGGCACGAGCTGAACTGGCCCGCCGAGTTCCAGCCGTTCGGGACGGCCGTGCTGCGGCGGGGCGCGAACGAGATCACGCTCCGCTACTCGGGGCCCGACCTCCGTCCGGGGAGTGGGGGCGCTCCGCCCTTCGGAACCGGGCCGCTCGTGATCGGCCCGAGCCTGCCGCGCCTCCCGGTGACGACGGTGCCGCCGGCAGACGCGAGCAGCCTGTGCGGCACGACGCTCGACTGGGTCGAGGCGATCCGCGGGTAGCCCGATCGCTCGAGCCGCCGCTCAAGGAGAGCCGTCGCGCGGCCGATCACGGGAAGCGTGCTCCAGGTTTCGCCATTGCACACGGGAAAGGTTGCACACGGGAAAGGCGTCCTCCCTTGGGCCGGTGGTGGAAAAGCGGTGAGCAATGTGGTTCTCCCCACAGGGAGGAATCCGGGGAGAAATCCAATGTTGACGGCCCGCAGAACCGAGGGCTACAGTTTGGCGGCCAGTCAGCTGTCAGCAGGCACCGCAGCATGGAAGGGAGAACCTGCGTGAGCAAGCGCAAAGCAGGCGTCGCACTCGCCGCCGGCGCGGCGGTCGCCGCGTTCCTCGCGCCGGGCGCGTTCGCCGACACGGGCCCGGGCGGCCCGATCAAGGCCTGCGTGCGGGTGAGGCCTTCCGGTCTCCAGGCAAGCACGCCGGTCGGCGCCGTCCGCATCATCGACGGCCCCGGGCTCGTCTTCCCGGTGCGTCCGCCGCTGCCGTGCACGCCGGGGGTCGAGGTCGAGCTCGACTGGCCGAGCGTGCCGGGCGGCCCGACCGGGGCGACCGGCCCAACCGGCCCGACGGGCGCGACCGGGCCGACCGGAGCCCGCGGACCGACCGGAGCCGGCGCGACCGGCCCGACAGGGCCCACCGGCCCGACAGGGCCGACGGGTGGCCGCGGACCGACCGGAGCCGGCGCGACCGGCGCGGCAGGTCCGACCGGAGCGAAGGGATCGACCGGCCCGACGGGCGCGACCGGCGCAACCGGGGCCAGAGGCATCACCGGCCCGACGGGGGTCCAGGGCCCCACGGGCGCGACCGGTCCGACCGGCGCGACCGGTCCGACCGGCGGCAGGGGCCCGACCGGGGCGACCGGCCCGACCGGCCTGCGCGGCCCGACCGGGCTCCGCGGCACGACCGGCCCGACGGGTGCGCGCGGCCCAACCGGCCCTGCACCGCCGACGGGAGCGAAAGGTCCGACGGGCGCACCCGGCCCGACCGGCGCCAAGGGCCCGACGGGTGACCAGGGACCGCCCGGACCGACCGGTCCGCCTGGACCGAGCGGCTTCCCCGGGAGCACGGTTGTAGTGGGCACGCCGGTCGCCACCGGCTTCAGCCCGCCGACCGGAACCCGGCTTGCCGCGACCGCGACCTGCCCCGAGGGCTCGTTCATGCTCGGCGGCGGTGGTCAGGTGACCGTGATCGGAACGTCGATCAGCCACGCGGTGGCGGTCGACCAGACCTACCCGTCGGCGCCCGATACCTGGACGGTCGAGGGCATCACGCTGGCCGCACTCGGCGGCCAGGCGAGGATGCAGGTGCAGGCGTACGTCGTCTGCAGCACCTAGGGCGTGGACGCCGACGGCTCGAGACGAGCGGGGAGGCAACTGCCTCCCCGCTTTCGTTTGCATGGTTCTTACCGCACTCTCAGGCCCATCTCAGGTCGGCCGCCCATGATCGAGCCATGCGCTCCGCCCGGCGTCCTCGGGCTCCCGAGATCCTCGTCGTCGACGACAGCGCGAGCTACGGGGCGCTGCTCGAGCGGGTCCTGTCCGACGCCGGTTACGTGGTGTCGCGGGCCAGCTCGGTCGACGAGGCGCTCGGTCTGCTTTCGCGCCGGAGGGTGGATGTGGTCCTGAGCGACTTGTCGATGCCCGGCGCATCCGGGCTCGACCTGCTCCGTATCCTGCGCGAGCGGATGCCCGGCCTGCCGTTCGTGCTCACGGGCGGCACGCTCACGCCGGACGTCGAGGCACACGCCCGGCGGCTGGGGGCGGCGACGATCGGCAAAGAGGCGACGCTCGCCGAGCTGCGCGCGCTCCTCGCCGCCGCGCTCGAGCCGCGTGCTGGACGCTCAACCTGCGACCGGCTCCGCCGGGAGAGTCGTAGCGCCGCGAGATAGCTCTGCCGCCGCGAGTCCACACGTGGCGCTCGCGGCGGCGCTTCCCCGTCCGCGCCGCCTTTCCGAGCGCGAAGCGACACAGCACGATCGTCTCGTGGCGGACCTCAGCCGAACAGGGGCCCGGTCAAGGTGTAGGGAAGATCGCCCCCGCCCTGCTTGAACAGGTAGAAGAACGCGAGCGCCGCTCCGGCGAGCGCGATGTTCTTGAGGAAGTGCGGCATCTGCATCTGGGCCGTCTCGGCGTCCACGCCCCAGAAGCGGTGCATGAGGAAGGCGGTGGGGATCAGGAAGGCGGCAACGAGCGCGGAGGCAAGATCCCCCCAGACGCCGAGCCCGACGCCCGCGCCGCCGGCGAGGAGCATCACCCCGGTGATCAGCACCGCCGCCTCCGGGAAGGGCACCTTCGCCTGGCGCGTGTAGGGCACCATCATCTCGAAGCGCGTGAAGTGGCCGACACCAGAGAAAATGGGATCTTGTGACGTTTCCGTGGGTCGGGTCGGTGTTTGCAGCGGTCGGGGCGCAGCTCCGACGTGATTGCTCGTTCAGCGGAGCCGGGCCCGACTGTCACCCGGAGGGCGGCCCGCAGGGCCGAGCGCGAAGCGCTTGACCGGCGGCCACGGCGGAGCTACCGCCGGGTGGTGGCGGTGGCGTGCTCCGGTCGCCGCGGTTCAGGCGTTGCGGCCGGGTAGGGGCGGGCAGAGGCCGCCGAGCGCAAGCAGCGAGAGCGCGATCAGCGCCTCTGGTGAGTGGAAGCCGAAGGCGCGGCGGGCGATCAGGCGAATGCGCGTGTTCACCGACTCGGTGCGTGCGTTCGAGAGCCCGAAGGTGAGCGCGGCCGCGATCCCGCCGAGGTGGGCGGCGATCTGCTGGGCGAGCTTGACGAACGCGGGCAGCCGGGAGCGGCGCGCCCAGGCGAGCCATTGCTCGAGCAGGGCGAGCGCTTCGGCGGCGGGCAGCTTGAGCGCTTGGCGCAGCTGCTCCTTCAGGAGGTAGGCCCGGTAGAGCGGCTCGTTCGTACGGGCGATCTCGGCGAGGCGGGCCTGCTGGCGGGCGGTCAGGTCGTCGGGGTTCTTCCACAGGCAGAAGCGGGCGCCCTTGAGCGAGCGCGCCTCGGCGGTCTGGCCGGCGCGGCGGGCCTGGTTCCAGACCTGGCGGCGGACCTCGTCCAGGGCGGCGGTCGCCCACTGCACGACGTGGAAGGGATCGAGACAGATGGCTGCCTGTGGGCAGCGCGCCCTGACAGCCTCCTCGATCCAGGCGGCCCCGTCGGCCGCGACCAGCTCGATCCGCTTCGAGCGCTCGGGGCCGAGCAGCTCGAAGAAGCGGTCAAGCGTCTTCTTGTCGCGGCCCGGCGCCGCCCAGACCAAGAGGCCGGAGTCGTGGTCGACGACGACGGTGAGGTAGCGCTGCCCCTTGCGATGCGCGATCTCGTCGATCCCGATGCGGACGAGATGGTCGAGCGGGTCGAAGCGCTCGCGCTTCTCGGCCGCGACGCGCTCGAGGATGCGGCCGACCGAAAGCCAGGCGATCCGCATCAGCTCCGAGACCGCCCGCTTCGAGCACTCGCAGGCAAGCCAGGCGACCTGATCCTCGAAGCTGCGGGTGAAGTCGGAGCGACGGCTTGCACTGGCCCCGCCGCGACGGCTTGAAGTGGCCCCACCCGCCGTCGGGTTTCCTGTCTTTCCATCTATATCTGATCGTCCGCCCGCGCGCAGTCAACTCGCTCGTCCTCCGCGTCGCTTGCTGCGG
>DASREE010000047.1:0-36610 GCA_035652235.1 Gaiellaceae bacterium
GCAAGCAGCAGCTCCTCGCGGCCGTGCTCGACGCCGAGAACGAGCGCCTGCTCGAGCGGCAGCGCCTGATGTTCGCCGGCCCGGAGCCGCTGGCGCACAAGTACCGCGTCTCGTGCGAGTACCTGCTCGAGGACCTGCGCTCGGGCTACGTGCGGATTCTCTGGGAGCTCTGGGCCGCCGGCCTCGCGGACGAGGAGCTCGCGTCGAGATGGCGCGCCGCGCTCGAAGGCTGGCGCACGCTGCTGACGGAGGTCGCGGATGCCTGGATGGAGGAGCACGGAATCGAGCTCCCCCTCTCGGCGCGCGCGGTGGCCACGCTGGTCGGCGACGCGTTTCTCGGTGCCGAGACGGAGATCCTCGCGGGCATCACCGAGGAAGAGGCGCCGCACTACGCCGCGCTCGAGAGCGTCGCGGCCCTGATCGAGTGGGCCGAGCGGCGTGCAGCTATTTAGGCCGCGACGTTCGTGACCGCGGCCGGGCTCCAGCCGAGCGCGGGCGCGATCTCGCGCGCGATCGTCTCGAGCATCGTCGCGTTGTACTCGACACCGAGCTGGCTCGGCACCGTCAGGAGCAGCGTGTCTGCGGCGCGGACCGCCGCATCGTTCGCGAGCTCCGCGGCGATCTCGTCGGGCTCGCCGGTGTAGCTACGGCCGAAGCGGCTGATCGCCCCGTCGAGCCAGCCGACCTGATCCTCGTTGGCGTCGTCGCCGAACAGGCGCCTGTCGAGATCGGAGGTGATCGGGATCACGCTCCGGCTCACCGAGACGCGCGGCTCGCGAGCGTGTCCTGCCTTCGCCCACGCCTCGTGGAAGAGCGCGATCTGCTCGGCCTGGAGCTCGTCGAACGGAACCTTGGTGTCTTCGAGCAGGAGCGTCGAGCTCATCAGGTTCATGCCCTGCTCGCCCGCCCACACCGCGGTCTCGCGTGAGCCGGAGCCCCACCAGATTCTGTCGGCGAGCCCAGGGGACTGCGGCTGGACCGCGAGCATCGCGTTCCCGGGACGGCCGCCCGCGTCCGCGCGGACGACGCCCGCGCCCGCGATGGCGGCGCGGAACAGCGCGGTCTTCTCGCGCGCCTCGTCGGGATCCATCCCGTAGCCGAACGCCTCGGCCCCGTGCCAGGCAGGCTCCGGGGAGCCGCGGCTCACGCCGAGCTGCAGGCGGCCGCCCGCGAGCAGGTCGGCGGCGCCGGCATCTTCGGCCATGTAGAGAGGGTTCTCGTAGCGCATGTCGATCACGCCGGTGCCGATCTCGATACGGCTCGTCTTGACGCCGATCGCAGCAAGGAGCGGGAACGGCGACGCGAGCTGGCGCGCGAAGTGATGGACGCGGACGAACGCCCCGTCGATGCCGATCTCCTCGGCCGCGACCGCGAGCTCGACCGTCTGGCTGAGCGCGTCTGCGCCCGTGCGCGTAAGCCCGCCGGCGGGGTGCCAGGCTCCGAAGGAGAGGAAGCCGATTCGCTTGGGATGTGCCATCACCGGTTGGAACGTTCTTGACTGCGCAAGTATTCCAGCAGGCGGCCCAGGATCGCGCTCGCCGCCTCGAGGTCCTCAGCGCCGATCTGCCCGCCTAGCTCGTTCGCCCACACCTGCTGTGCCGCCTGGATCTGCGCGAGCGCACGCTTGCCGGCGCGGGTGAGCGTCACGAGCTTCGCCCGGCGGTCGGCGGGGTTCTCCGCGTAGCTGATCAGGCCGTCCTGCTGGAGCGCGTCCGCGACCCGCTGCACGCTCTGGCGGGCGAAGCTCCACGCACGCGCGATCTGCGCCACGGTCAGCGGCTCGTCCTCGACGGCGGCGAGCACCCGCCACCTGGCCGTGGTCTGGCCCGCCGGCCGCGCGAGCGCGTCGCCTGCTTCGGTCAGGGCCCCGTCGAGCCGGAAGAGCTGCACGGCGAGACGGCTGAAGGCGTCGCCCTCGGCCGTCCGCGGCTGTTTGACAGCATGCTGTCGTTTGGGTACGCTGCCGGAGATAACGACAGCTTACTGTCAAAATGCCGAAAGGGGAACGACGATGGACTGGAAGCTCGAGCTCGTGACCGTCCCCGTCTCCGACGTCGACCGCGCGAAGGCGTTCTACGTCGAGCAGGCCGGGTTCAACGCAGACCACGACCACCAGGTGACCGAAGAGCTTCGGTTCGTGCAGTTGACGCCGGCGGGCTCCGCGTGCTCGATCGCGATCGGCACCGGTCTCACCGATCTGGCGCCCGGCTCCGCGCAGCTTCAGCTCGTCGTCGACGACGTCGAGGCGGCGCGCAGCGAGCTGCTCGCGCGCGGGGTGGAGGTGGGAGACGTGCAGAGCTTCGCCTGGGGCTCGTTCGTCTTCTTCGCCGATCCAGACGGGAACCGCTGGGCTGTGCAGCAGCTGCCGCCGAGGGGTTGAGCGTCAGCGGCCGAGCAGCGTTTCGTACAGCGCGGCGACGCGCAGCGCGACGGACGACCAGCTGAACGAGTCGACGGCGCGCGCGCGTCCCGCCTCGCCCATCGCCGCGGCGCGCGTGCGGTCGGCCACGAGCTCGTTCACGCGCTCCGCGATGTCCTGCGCGAAGCGCTCGGCGTCGCGCGGCGTGCGCGACGGATCGGGTGTCGGATCGAAGGGCACGAGGAGCCCGGTCACGCCGTCCTCTACTACTTCCGGGATTCCACCCGTCGCGGTTGCGACGACGGCCGTCGCACATGCCATCGCCTCGAGGTTGACGATTCCGAGCGGCTCGTAGATCGACGGGCAGACGAACACGGTCGCGTGGCTGAGGAGCTGGATCACCTCCGCCTTCGGCAGCATCTGCTCGAGCCAGACGACGCTGCCGCGCTCCGCCCGCAACCGCTCCACCTTGGCTGCGATCTCGGCGCCGATCTCGGGCGTGTCCGGCGCTCCCGCGCAGAGCACGACCTGCGCCGCAGGGTCGATTCTGAGCGCCGCGTCGCACAGGTAGGTGAGGCCCTTCTGGCGGGTGATCCTGCCCACGAAGACGACCGACGGCCGATCGGGGTCGATCCCGTAGCGCTCGAGCACGTCCGTCCGCGGGTCGCGCCGGTACTGCTCGGTGTCGATGCCGTTGTAGATCACGTGCACCCTGTCCGGGTCGATCGCCGGGTAGCAGGCGAGGACGTCCGCGCGCATCCCGGCGGAGACGGCGACGATCGCGTCCGCTGCCTGGAGCGCGGTCCGCTCGCAGAACGAGGAGAGCGCGTAGCCGCCGCCGAGCTGCTCGGCCTTCCACGGCCGCATCGGCTCGAGCGAGTGCACGGTGGCGATGTGCGGGATGCCGTAGACGAGCCGGCTCAGGTGCCCGCCCAGGTTGGCGTACCAGGTGTGGCTGTGCACGAGGCTCGCTCCCTCGACGGAGGCGGCCATGGCCAGGTCGACCGACATCGCCTGGAGCGCCGCCGCGTGCGGCGAGGAACCGGCGAGCGCCTCCCACGGCCGGTGCGCGACCACGGCCGGCCCGCCCTCCCCGGCGGCGGGCCGCGCGTCGCCGAAACAGTGGACGGTGACGTCGACGAGGCGCGCCAGCTCGCGGGAGAGGTACTCGACGTGCACCCCGGCCCCGCCGTACACGTCCGGCGGATACTCCCTCGTCAGGAGCGCCACGCGCATCAGGCAGCCACCTCCTGCCCCTTGCCGATGACGGCGACGCCGCCCTCCGAGACGACGAAGCGCGCGCGGTCAGCCTCCGGGTCGACGCCGATCTCGGCCCCGGGGGCGATGCGGACGTTCTTGTCCGCGATCGCGTGGCGCACGACCGCGCCCCGTCCGACGTCGACGCCGTGCATGAGCACGGAGCCCTCGACCTCCGCGTACGAGTGCACCTGCACGCGCGGCGAGAGGACGGAGCGGCGCACAACCGCGCCGGACACGACGACGCCGGAGCAGACCATCGAGTCGACGGCCATGCCGGTGCGGCCGGGCTCCTCGAGCACGAACTTCGCCGGCGGCATCGGCTCCGGCCACGTGAGGATCGGCCACTCCTCGTTGTAGAGGTTGAACACCGGGTCGACGGAGATCAGGTCCATGTGCGCGTCGTAGTAGGCGTCGAGCGTCCCCACGTCGCGCCAGTACGAGCGCTCGCGCTCGCTCACGCCCGGCACCGCGCTCGCCGCGAAGTCCCACACGGCCGCCTCGCGCCGCTCGACGAGCCACGGCAGGATGTCCGCGCCGAGGTCGTGCTTCGAGGTCTCGTCCGCCGCGTCCACGGTGACCGCCTCGACGAGCGCCGGCGTGCTGAACACGTAGTTGCCCATGGACGCGAGCACCTGATCGGGGGCGTCCGCAAGCCCGGCCGCGTCCGCCGGCTTCTCCCGGAAGGAGGTGATCGTGCGACCGTCCGCAGCCGTCTCGATCACGCCGAGCCGGCTCGACTCGGCGAGCGGCATGCGGATCGCCGCCACCGTCACGCCGGCGCCCGACTCCAGGTGTTGCGCCACCATCTGCCGCGGGTCCATGCGGTAGATGTGGTCGGCGCCGAACACGCAGATGTAGTCGGGCTGCTCGTCCGAGATCAGGTTCATGTTCTGGTAGATCGCGTCAGCCGAGCCGGCGAACCAGCGCGGGCCGCGGCGCATCTGCGCGGGGACGGGCGCGACGTAGTTACCGAGGATCGGCGACAGCCGCCACGTCGTCGCGATGTGGCGGTCGAGCGAGTGGCTCTTGTACTGGGTGAGGACAGCGATGCGCAGGAAGCCCGCGTTGACGAGGTTGGAGAGGGCGAAGTCGATCAGACGGAAGTTCCCCCCGAACGGCACCGCAGGCTTCGCGCGGTCGGCGGTGAGCGGCCACAGCCGCTTTCCCTCGCCGCCGGCGAGGACGAGAGCGAATCCGCGCGCCATCCCGCAACCTTAGTCCCCGGCGGCGCGGCCGACGCTCGCTCTGGCGAGCTCTCCGGGTTGCCACGCGACACCTCCAGGCCGCCAGGCGCGCTCGGGCTCTCCGTCCGGGCACGGGCGACGCTGATCGGCCCGGTCGCGACCGGCTGCCGGCGAGCGCCGCCTCACCCGGTCGGCCGGCGCTCAGCCGCCGGCCGCCGTCACTCGTCCTGGTCACAAAACCCTCGTTCGGGGGATGCCGGATTCCCGGGGCCGACCGACGAGCGAGGCAGGGCAACCTCTCAGGAGGGACAGGGTGGCAACGGTCGTCGATGCACCGCCGTACAGGGAGGAGGGGTTCGACCGCCTCTACCACACGTACAGGCAGGACGTCCACCGTCTCGCGACCCGGCTGCTGCGGAACGCGGTCGACGCGGAGGACGCGGCTCAGACCGTGTTCCTGAACGTGCTCCGGGCGCTCCGCCAGGGCGTCCAGCCGGGGGACGCGCGGGCGTGGCTGTACGCGATCACGCGCAACGTGTGCACGAGCCGGCAGCGTGCCGGCGCGTGCCGGCCCGAGGAGGTGGAGCTCGACCCCGAGCTCGTCCCGGCGGGGGAGGAGCGAGATGCGGCTCCGACCAGCCTCGAGATCGTCGGGGCGCTCGCGCGCATGCTCCCCAACCAGCGCGCCGCCCTCTACCTGCGCGACTTCCGCGGCGCCTCCCGGGCCGAGATCGGCGACCTTCTCGGCCTCTCGCCCGCCGGCGTGGAAGCCCTTCTCGCGCGTGCCCGTGCGAGCTTCCGGGAGGAGCTGGAGGCCGGCGAGACGCCCCTGCCCTGCGGCGACGTCGAGCACCTGATCGAGCAGCAGCTCGAGGGCCTGATCAGCGCCGGCGACCGGCACGCGCTCCGCACGCACCTGCGCCACTGCGCGCCCTGCTCGCGCCTCGCGCGCGTCATCCGCTCGACGAGCGGCAGGCTCGCGTCGCTGCTGTGGCCCTCGGGCGCGATCGAGCGCCTCGCTGCCCTCTTCGGCCAGGCGCCGGCTGCGGCCCACGTCGCGAGCGCGCTCTCGGCGACCGTCGTCGCCGCGACCGTCGCGATCCCGGTCGCGATCGTTCCCGCCCATGCTCGGCGCGCGCCGGCCGCCGCGCCGTCGGCGGAGGTGGCGCAGGCCGCTCCCGCCTCCCGGCCGAGCACACCGCCCGCGCGAGCCCTCCCGGTGGCAGCCGCCGCGCCGGAGCAGGCGAAGGGGCGACGCGCTCGCGCGCACGCGCACAGGGCCGGTGGCGCTGCCCGCGCCGGCCGCCACCGGGCCGCGCAGCTCCGTGCGCCCGCACGGCCCGCAGCCGCCACACCGCCGGCCGCGAGCTCGGGCGCCGCCGCTCCCGCGCCCGTCTCGACGGCCACGGCCCCCGCCCCCACTTCCGCTTCCCTCCCGCGCGCGCAGACGACCGCTCCTGCGGCCGCCTTCCGTGGCCATCTCCAGCTGCCGGCCGCCGAGCACGCGATTCCGCGTCAGCCCGTGCGGATGCACGGTGGCGGCGTCCTCTCCGATCCGCGGACGAAGCCGCTCCTTCGCCGCAAGCTGCGGCCGAAGGCGGTCGGCCCGCGGAGGCCCGAGCCGCAGCTGCTCACGTCCAACCCGGATGCCGGCTCGCAGGATCCGCCCGTGCCGCCCGCGGAGGATCCCGGCGGACCGGTGCCGCTCGGCGGCCCGCAGCAGCCGGCGCCCTCGCCGCCTGCCCGCGTGATGCCGAACCCGCTGCAGCCGAGCCTGCGCTGAACGACCGCCGGACGCGGCGGCCCCCTTCCGGCCGGGCGCGCGGCGCGCTCTCCCTCGAACGGGTGATCTTCTCGACCACCGCGACGGCACGGCGGGCCGCCGCGCGTCTTCGTGGGTGCAGGCAGCGGAGAAGGAGCTACCCCACGCGACACGCCGACGTCACCCCACCGGCACGTCGCCTGGCTGCGCATCCAGAGGGACGCTTCCTGCCGGCGGGGGAGCCGTCGCGCTCCCCGGCCCGTCGCTCTCGGGGTGGAGGCCGCCCCGCCGCAGACGGCCTCCACCCTCGAGAACCGGCCGGCGGCCCCGCCCCGGCGTCGCGCTCGAGCCTGTCCGGGGGTAGGACCGGCGGCGTGGTGTCGAGGAGGAGGGCTGTCGCGGGCGGGCGGTCCGGGCAGCGCACTGGCGGGCCCGAGCGGCTCCGTCCGGTTCACGTCCTAGCGTGCAGGCATGGCAGCAGGGCTCCTCGTCCTCGCGCTCGCCTTCGTGCTCCTCGTCGCCCTCTGCTCGCTCGTGCGGGCGCGCCTGGCGGCGGCGCCCCTCGCCCTCGCCGTGCTGATCGCGTTCGCGCTCGCGGCGAGCGGGCGGCCGCTCGCGACGTCGCTTCTCGCCGGCGCGATCGTCGCGGTTGGCAGCCTGCTCTTGACGAGCATCTTCGACACGCGCGAGCAGATCCGCCTCGCCCGCCGCCGGGCGAAGCCGCGCCGGCGGCCGCGGGCGGCCGCGGCGGGGCGGGCACCAGCCCGCCCGCTCTACGAGCGCGAGCGTCCGCGCCGCGCCGCCTGAGCTGGCGCGCGGGCGGACGCGGGGCATGAGGTTCGCCACCGGGGGAGAACGTCTCGAGGAAGCATGCGCCGCACCTCGATCGTCCTCTGCCTGATCGCGCTCGCCACCGCGGCGGCCGCCGCTGTCTACCTGGCCAGACGGCACGGGCGCCACAGCGCGCCGCCGGAGACACGGCTCGTCGTCTCCGGCCGCACCGTCTCCGTCCCCGCGGGTACGACCTTCGGGCAGGCGGTGCGCCGCTTGCGCCTGCGCCCCGCGAGCGCCGACCTGCTCGACGTCCGCGGCCGTGTGCTGCGCCGGGGCGCCGTGCACGGCAGCGTGCTTCTCGACGGGGCGCCCGCTCCCGCCACCACCGTGCTCCGCGACGGCGATCGCCTCGCCGCCGTGGCTCCCCGCGATCGGCGCGAGCCGGTGCGGACCGTGCGGACAGCGCCGCCGGGAGGCGTCCTCGACGACCCCCAGTTCACGCTCGCCCGCAGCCCGGGAACGATGCTGACGACGGTGGGGGTCGTCTCGCACGAGGTCGCCGGCGTCTCCTACCGGCACCGCCGGGGCGGCGCCGCGTCCGTCCCGCGGGCGGTCGCGCTCACCTTCGACGACGGCCCCTGGCCCGGGTCGACCGCGAGCATCGTGCACGTCCTGCACAGGCTGCACGTGCACGCCACCTTCTTCGTCGT
This sequence comes from Gaiellaceae bacterium, assembly GCA_035652235.1. Lineage (GTDB taxonomy): Bacteria > Actinomycetota > Thermoleophilia > Gaiellales > Gaiellaceae > PALSA-612. The sequence continues at coordinate 8,050 of DASREE010000047.1, forward strand.
CGGCTACCTCGTCGATGAGCACCCACAGCTCGTGCGCGCCGAAGTGCGAGCGGGGATGACGATCGGCAACCACACCTACAACCACCCGGAGGTGCCGCCGTTCGACGAGCTCCCCGCCCCGCTCAGGGAAGTCGAGATCGGGCTTGGCGCCGAGCGTCTCGAGCGGCTCGGGGTGGAGCCGAGGCTCTTCCGCCCACCGGGCGGCGCCGTCTCGAGCGAGGTGGTGGCTGCGGCCGCGGCGCGCGGCGAGCGGGTCGTCCTCTGGTCGGTCGACCCGCGCGACTGGCAACCCGGCGTCTCGTCCAAGGAGATCGTCCGCCGCGTCCTCGGCGCGGTCCGGCCCGGAGCGATCGTCGTCCTCCACGACGGGGGAGGCGACCGCTCGGCCACGCTGCGGGCGCTGCCCGCGATCGTGCGCGGCATCCGTCGGCGCGGGCTGCGCCTGGTCGCGGTACCGGCGCGCTGACGCGGCGTGCCTGCCTAGACTCGGCGCGTGCAGCTGACGAACAGCTTCGACGTGCCCGCGCCACCGGCCGCCGCCTGGCGCCTGCTCAACGACGTGCCACGCGTCGTCCGGTGCATGCCCGGCGCGGAGCTGACCAGCGTCGTGGGCGAGCACGAGTGGAAGGCGACGATGGACGTCAAGCTCGGGCCGATCTCGCTGCAGTTCCTGGCCGAGGTGACACGCGAGGTCATGGACGAGGAGGCAGGCCGCGTGCTCCTGCGCGCGAAGGCGCACGAAGCCAGAGGCAGGGGGCGCGCGCTCGCGACGATCGAGTCGACGCTGAGCGCCGCCGGCAGCGGCACGACCGTCTCGATCGTCACCGACCTGACCCTGCAGGGCGCGGTGGCGCAGCACGGCCGCGGCCTCGTCCCCGACGTGGCGGCGCAGCTGACGAGGCGTTTCGCCGCCTGCGTGGCGGAGCAGCTCGCCGGCGAAGCCGACGGCGGGGGCTGATCGCCGACTCACGTCCGTCGAGCAGGAGCCGTCCCGGACGACGGACGCCTCGCAGGCGAGCCGCCGGGCCGCCTGCGCGGCGAGCGCGCCGCCCTCCTCGAGCTCGCAGCCGCCGGCCCGTCGCGGCGAGATCGACCGGCTCGTCTGTTCTCGCCTCTGCAAACAGCCTGCTTCCCTCGCCGAGCGCATGAACCAGAACGCGGACAGCATGGACCAGAACGCGGACATCCACAAGCGCGTCCGCGACGGCGGCCTGGTCGCCGCCCGCTACGAGCCGGCGACCGAGGTCGACCAGCCGGCGTCGTCGTGGCTGCACGGGATGGCTGGGACGTCGTCGTGCGTCCGCAGCCTCCCGTCCACGAGCACTGAGCAGTACGCCTGCACGTGCGGATCGCCGAAGTCGACGTTGCAGCGCACGACCGGACGGCCGTGGTAGCGCCGGCCGTTGGCGACGCAGACGACCCACCGGTACATGAGATGCTTGCGCTCGAGCCGCGCGATCAGCGCCGTGCGAACGCTGCGGATCGGCGCGGCCTGCGCCGCCGCGCCCTGCGAGCTCGGGAGCAGGTCCGGCTTCCCGCCCGAAGCGCTCCCCCCGCTGCAGCCCGCAGCGACGAGCGCGGCGAGCAGAGCCGGCGCGGCAAGCGCCGCGGCGAGCCTCGTCACGGCGTCAGCACCACCTTCGTCGCCTGGCGCTCGTCGAACAGCCGGTAGGCCTCGGGCGCCTCGGCGAGGGGAAGCCGGTGCGTGACGACGGGCGTCGGGTCGAGCCGGCCCGAGGCGACGAGCGCGAGCAGTCGGGCCCCGTCGCGGGTGGGATCGCCGATCGTGAAGCGCAGCGTCAGCTCGCGCTCGAACATGCGCGCGTTGTCGAGGGGATAGTCCGGCTCGAAGTGCGCGCCGACGACCGAGACCGTTCCGCGGCCGCGCGCCAGCGACAGGGCGGCGTCGAGCGCGCCCGGCGACCCGGCCGCCTCGACGACGACGTCGGCTCCGAGCCCCTCGGTTGCCTCCGCCACCACCTCGGCGGCCGCCTCGGGCGCCACCGGCTGCGCCCCGAGCCGCTCGGCGAGCTCCCGGCGCTGTGCGATGCCGTCGACGGCGATGACCCGGCCGGCGACCCCGGCGGCGCAGAGCACGGCCATCAGGCCGACCGGGCCGCAGCCGACGACGACGACCGTGTCGCCGACCGTCACCCCGCCGCGCGTGACGGCGCCGAAGCCGGTCGGCAGGATGTCCGCCAAGAACACGGCCGTCTCGTCCGACACCTGGTCCGGGAGAGCGCGCAGCGCGCGGTCGGCGTGCGGAACGCGCACGAGCTCCGCCTGGCCGCCGTCGAGCCGCGGGTAGACGCCCGAGTAGCCGAAGAGCGCGCGCGCCGAGCACTGCGTGGCACGGCCGGCGAGGCAGGCAGGGCAGACTCCGTCGGAGATCATGCTTGCGTTCACCACCCGCTGGCCGGCACGCAGGCGGCTGACCGCGGGCCCGGCGGCGACGATCTCGCCTGCGAACTCGTGGCCCAGGATCGTCCCGGGTTCGAACCCGGGCGTGAGGCCGTGGTAGGGGAAGAGGTCGGCGCCGCAGATGGCCGTCGCGCGCACGGCCACGATCGCGTCGTCCTCGGCCAGGATGGACGGGTCCGGCACGTCGCCGACGATCACGGAGCCGGGCCCTTCGAGGACGACCGCCTTCATCGTGGATCGATTGGCACGGAATCGGCGCGCCTCCGAGACAGCCGTGTGCACGGGAGGGCGCTACCGTCGAGGACGGGTGGTGGGTGGACTCGTTCCCCACCCTGGGTGGGGAACCCGGCGCCGTCCGTTCCGGCCGGGGCCCCAGGCATCAGCTATGCGACATGCCGCCGTCGGCGACGATCAGCTGCCCGGTCACCCAGCCGGCCTCCTCCGAGGCGAGGAAGGCGACGGCGGGTGCGATGTCGGCCGGCTCGCCGCGCCGTGGGATGCACTGCAGCATCTGGACGAACTCGAACGCCTCGGCGTGCGGGCTGGCCAGGACACCCTCCGAGGCGGTCAGGCCGGGAGCGACCGCGTTCACCGTCACGCCCTCCTTGCCGAGCTCCCGGGCGAGCGCGCGCGTGAAGGCGAAGACGCCACCCTTCGAGGCGACGTAGTGCGCGAGGTTGGGCGTCCCGGCGAGGATGACGTTCGAGGCGATGTTGACGATGCGGCCGTAGCCTGCCTCCCGCATCGGCTTGGACGCGTGCCGGCAGGTGAGGAAGACGCCGTCGAGGTTGACCGCCATGATCCGGCGCCACTCGGCGAGGTCGATCTCGTCCCAGGTCTTGAAGGGGACGATCGCCGCGTTGTTGACGAGCACGTCGAGCCGGCCGAAGCGCCGGAGCGTCTCGGCGACGAGGCGGATCACGTCCGCCTCGCTCGACACGTCCACCTCGACACCCGCGCCGCCCGCCGGCGCGGCGGCGGCCGCGCCCTCGCCGTTCACGTCGGCGACGACGACCGTCGCCCCCTCCTCGGCCAGCTTGTCCGCGATCGCCCTGCCGATTCCCTGCGCCGCCCCCGTTACGACGGCGACACGGCCGTCCAGCTTGCCCATGCCTTCCTCCTCCGGCGCCTAGACCTGGTAGTGCTCCGGCGCGTGCCGGTACGTCCGCCACGCGTCCATGTCGTGCGAGAAGAAGACGTCCGCTCCGTGCCGCTCGGCGAGCTCCTTCAGACGCCGGATGGAGCGGACGCCCGCGACGGGGTCGTAGTGGAAGCCGGGCTGCACGCCCCGCTCGTACGCCGTCCGCGTGTACGCGACGTCGAAGGCGAACAGCATCGGCCTCGCCTCCGCGCGGCTCGGGACGACGAGCAGCGAGTAGTGGCCGATCGTGTGGCCGGGCGTCTCGAACAGCCGCAGCCCCGGCGCCAGCTCGAGGTCGCCGCTGACCGGCTCGAAGCGCGCGCCCTCGTGATCCCAGCTCGTGTCCGAGTAGCCGAAGTGCTCGAACGGCTCGTGGTCGCGCGCGTGCTCGAGCTCGCGCTCGTGCACGACCGTTCTCGTCCCGCGGAAGTGCTTGTTGCCGCCGACGTGGTCGAAGTGCAGATGCGAGTTGACGAGCGTGCCGACGTCCGCCAGCCGAAAGCCGCACGCCGCGAGCTGCGCCGGAATCGTCTGCTCGGGCGTCTGCTCGGGCAGCTCGAACGGCAGCACGCGGTTCGTGTGCTCCAGGTCGAACCCCGTGTCGAACAGGAACAGGCCGTCGTCCGACTCGACGAGGACGGCGTACGACGGAATCCGCACCTGCGGTCCGGGCACGTTCCACATCAGCTGCGTGTGCTCGATGACGATCGAGCCGTTGTCGAGGAGCCAGACACGCACGCCGGCTACGCCTCCAGCGCCTTGCGCACGGCGACGAGCTTGGCCGCGCGCTTCGCCCGCAGCTCCTCGATCTGCTCGGGCGTGTAGTCGTACAGCCCCCCGCCCGTCTTCATGCCGAGGCGGCCCTGCTCGATGAGGCTGCGGATGGTCGAGGACACCTCGCCCGAGGTGGACAGGTCCCGGTTGAGGTACGAGCCGACCGCGTTGTAGATGTCGAGCCCGGCCATATCCAGGAGCTCCATCGGGCCGATGACGGCGAGCTTGTAGCCGATCCCCCAGCGCACGTTCAGGTCGAGGCCCTGCGGGTCGATCACCCCCCGGTCGACGAGGTCGAGGCACTCGCGCAGGATCGCGTACAGGATGCGGTTCTCGACGAAGCCCGGCACCTCGCGCTCCTCGACCGGGTGGTAGCCGACGCGTCGCACCAGCGCCGACGTGGCGGCGACCGTCTCCGGCGAGGTGCGCTCGCCGGGGATGACCTCGATCATCGGGATCAGGTGCGGCGGGTTCGACCAGTGCATCCCTACCACCCGCTCCGGATGCGCGCAGACGGAGGCGATCTTCGTGATCGGGATGCCCGAGGTGTTCGAGGCGAGGATCGCCTCCTCGCCCGCCAGCCGCTCGAGCTCGGGGAAGAGCTCCTGCTTCAGCTCCAGCTTCTCCGGGATCGCCTCGATGACGACGTCGGCGCCTTCGACGGCGTCGGCCAGCTCGCGCTCGAAGCGCACGCCGCCCCCCTCGACCCGCACGGCGTCGAGGCGGTCGAGCACCCCGTTCGCGAGCTCGACGCCCGTCTTCGCACGCTCGAGCGCCTCCGGGCTCACGTCGTACAGCGCGGTATCGATCCCGGCGCGGGCGAGCACCGCGCCCATCCCCGGCCCCATCGTGCCGGTGCCGATCACCGCCGCGCGTCTCACGTCCGCCATGCACCCTCCTCCTTCAGTTGCTGGATCCGCCGCCAGACCCGCTCGGGCGTGAGCGGCAGCTCGTTCATGGGCACGCCCGCGTCCGCGAGCGCGTTCACGATCGCGGCCGGCACGGCGGCGAGCGCCCCCTCGCCGCAGCCCTTGGCGCCGTACGGGCCCGGCCCGTCGCCGTTCTCGACGATCACGCACGTCATCTCGTCGGGCAGGTCCTCGAAGCTCGGCACGCGGTAGTCGAGCAGGGTGTCGTTCAGAAGCAGCCCCTCCTCGTACACCATCTCCTCGAAGAGGGCGTTGCCGATCCCTTGCATGGTCGCGCCCTCGTCCTGGCGCTCGACGAGCTGCGGGTTGATCGCGCGCCCGACGTCGGCGGCCGTCGCGGTGCGGCGCACGCGAACGACGCCCGTGTCCGGGTCGACCTCGACCTCGGCGGCGCCGACGCACACCTCCCAGAACACCGGCCCCTCCGCGTAGGAGCCGGACCCGTCCGCCGGCGCCACCTCGCCGCGGCCGATCAGCTCGCCCCCTGCGAAGCCGAAGTGCTTGCGCAGGAGCTCGACATGGCTCCCCGGCTCGAGCTCGCTCGTGCCGGCGATACGCTCCAGCTGGGCGCGCACGTCGGCGGCCGCGCGCTGCACGGCCAGCCCGGCCAGCGTCGTCGAGCGGCTCGCGCCGGTGGAACGGTCGTAGGGCGTGAAGCGCGTGTCGGCCCCACGCACGGTCACGTCCTCGGGCTCGACGCCGATCTCCTCGGCGGCGATCTGCGCGAACGCCGTCCGCGGCCCCTGCCCCATCTCGGTCGTGCCGACGAGGACGACGACTCGGCCGTCCGCCTCCAGCCGGCAGACGGCGCTCGAAACGGGGTGCGCGCCGGCGGCGAGCAGCCCGACCGAGACGCCGCGCCCGACGAACGGCTCCTTCGGCTCGCCCCAGCCGATCGCCTCGGCGACCTTCTCCACGTCGCCGACGAGATCGGCGTCGAGCGGCTTACCGCCGCTGCGGACCTCCTCCCCGGGCGTGAGCAGGTTGAGCCGGCGGAGCTCGAGCGGGTCGATGCCCGTGCGGCGAGCGACCTCGTCCACCTGCGACTCGCCGATCCACTGCACGTGCGTGGCGCCGAACGCGCGGTAGGAGCCGGCCGGAGCGGTGTTCGTGTACACGCAGCAGGCGTCCACGCGGTAGGCCGCCCAGCGGTACGGGCCGGGCGCGGCGTCGCCCGCCGTCGCCGTCACCCGCGGGCCGTTGTCGGCGTAGGCGCCCGTGTCCAGCAGGCACTCGACCTCGCGGGCGAGCAGCCGCCCGTCCGCGGTCGCCGCCGTGCGCATGCGGCAGCGCATGTTGTGACGGCGCGTCGTCACCATCGACTCGGCGACGCGGTTCTGGATGCGCACCGGCCGCCCCGCCTTGCGCGCGAGGGCGACCGTCAGCGGCTCCATCTTCGTGTACGACTTCGAGCCGAAGCCGCCGCCGAGGTAGGGGACGACGACGCGCACGTTCGCGACCGGCACGCCGAACAGGTCGGCGAGCTCCGCGCGGACGAGGAACGGGTGCTGGCAGCTCGCCCAGACCGTGATCTCGTCGCCTTCGAACTGCGCGACGACGGTGTGCGTCTCCAGCGCGTACTGGTAGACGGCCGGGAAGACGTACTCGCCCTCGACGACGACGTCGGCGCGCGCGAACACGGCCTCCGGCTCGCCGCGGTCGATGCGGTAGCGGTAGCAGACGTTCCCCTCGCGCGGCGGCAGCTGGCCGAGGCCGTGGAAGAGGCCCGGACGGGGCACGGTGTCGTTGACGACCGGGGCGCCCTCGGCGAGCGCCGCCTCGACGTCGGCGACGACCGGGAGCTCCTCGTACTCGACGGCGATCGCGTCGACGCCCGCCGCCGCCGCGGCCGGGGTCTCCGCCGCCACCGCCGCGACCGGCTCGCCCTGGAAGCGAACCTTGTCGATGGCGACGATCGGCCGGTCCTTGATCGCGTGCCCGTAGTAGGGGTCGATGTCGCCGAGGTCGGCGCCGGTGAGCACGCAGACGACGCCGGGGATCCTCTCCGCGCTGGACGTGTCGATCGAGACGATGCGCGCGTGCGCCGCCGGGCTGCGCAGGACGCGGCCGTGCAGCATGCGCGGGACGAGCAGGTCGCCCGCGAACTGCGCCTGTCCCCGCAGCTTCTCCCTCGCGTCGAGCCGCGGGTGCGAGCGGCCGATCTGCGAGCGCAGGCGGGTCTCGACCGTCATGCGACTCCGGCCGCGTCCGCGACCGCCTCGAGGATGCCGCGGTAGCCGGTGCAGCGGCACAGGTTGCCGGCCAGGCTGCGCCTGATCTCCTCCTCGCTCGTCAGCTCGCCGGCGTCGGCGAGCGAGCGCACGGTGAGGAGAAGGCCCGGAGTGCAGAAGCCGCACTGCAGCCCCGCGTGCCGGGTGAACGCCTCCTCCAGGCGCTCGAACTCCGGCAGCTCGGCCAGCCCCTCGATCGTCAGCACCCGCCGGCCGTCGGCGTCGGCGACGAGGTAGCAGCAGGAGCTGACCGGGGCGCCGTCGACGAGCACCGTGCAGGCGCCGCACACCTGCACGTCGCACGAGCGCTTGACGCCGGTGAGCCCGAGCGTGTCGCGCAGGAAGTCGAGCAGGAGCTCCTCCGGCGCCACCTCGCGCACCACCTCGCGCCCGTTGACCTCAAGCACGACCTGCATCCACCCCGCCCTTCCCCTCCAGGCGACGCAGCCACGCCTCCCAGTACTCGGCGACGAAGCGATCCTGGTACTTCACCGGCTGCAGCCGCTCCGCGAGCTGCGCTGGGATCGGCTGCAGCTCTCCGAGCGACGCGGCGATCGCCTGCAGGCGCGCCGCCCGCTCGAGCGTCACCGCCGTGAGCACCGCCCAGGCGACGTCCTTGCCCACCGCCAGCACGCCGTGGTTGCGCAGGAGCACGGCGCGCCGGCCGCCGAGCGCGGCCGCGACCGCCCGGCCCTGCTCCTCCTCGATGACGAGATCCGGGTCGTCGAAGCGGCCGAGCCCGTCGGCGAAGAGCACGCCGTCGTGGGTCAGCAACTCGAGCGCGGCCCCGGTCGCCGACAGGGCGGTCGCGTACGGCGGATGCCCGTGCACGACGGCGCCCACGTCGGGCCGGGCCGCGTAGACGGCGGTGTGCAGCACCGTCTCCAGGTGGAGGTCGGCCGTCGCGTCGTCCGTCTCGACCACGTCGTCCGTCTCCACCTCGCCGAGCGCGACGCCCTTGCGCTTGATGAAGATCGTCCCGTCCGCCGCGCGCGCGGACACGTGCCCGAGCGTCAGGTCGGCGTAGCCTTCGAGCGCGAGGATGCGGCAGGCGGCGGCCACCTGCTCGCGCAGCGCCTGTGCGGCGACGACGCTCACCCGCGGCGCTCCGTCGCAGGATAGGCGGGATGCGGGAAGCCGAACACCATGACCACGTCCTCGGCGCCCGTGTTCGCGACCGCGTGCCAGACCCGCGCCGGGATGTGCAGGGCGTCGCCGGCGCGGAAGGGGACGGCACCCCCGTCGAGGCGCAGCTCGCCCGAGCCGGAGACGACGTAGGCGACCTCCTCGGTCTCGTGCCGCACCGGCTCGAGCTCGGTGCCGGGCGTGAACAGGGAGCAGCCGAGCGAGGCGCGGTTGCCGGCAACCGCTCCGTCGGTGACGAGCATGCGGCTCCAGCTTCCCCGCGGCAGCTCGATCGGCTCGGCGTCGTCCAGCGAGCGGACGGTGACCGTCACAGCGCCCACTCGCCGTCACGCAGGATGTACGTGCCGTCGTCGACGATCTGCAGCGTCGCGTTCAGGAACACGCCGTCGAGGTGCAGCGAGCAGTGGTTTCGCCCGCCGGGATAGGCGTTGTGGTTGTCGCCGAGCGCGAGGTGGACGGTGCCGATGCGCCCCTTCTCCGACGGTGTGCCGAACGGCGCCTTCTCGCTCGTGCCGAACGCGAACTCGCCGACCACATCCGCGTTCTCGACACCCTCGATCGCCCTGCGCAGCCGCTCGGCCTCCTCGCCGCCCTCGATGTTCACGCAGCGGCCGCCCTCCAGCGTCCAGCGGATCGGCTCGGACACCTGCCCCTCGAGGCCGATGCCGAGCATGACGCCGTCGACGACGGCCGTGCCGCGGGCCGAGTCCTCGACCGCTGCGAACGCCACCTCCGTCCACAGCGGGATCGGGCTCATCATCTGGCCGCGGGCCTTGTACGGCGTCAGGCAGAGCGGCGGCCGGCCCTCGATGGAGACGGTGAAGTCGGTTCCGAGCGGAGTCGTCACCCGGCACTGCCGCTTCCCGGCGAGCGCGGCGACCGCGTCCCGCGTCCGCCGCGCCGAGCGCTCGAGGTCCTCGCGGGTCAGCCCCCACTCGCCCATGCCCGGCTCGATCGACGCGATCTTGCCGTTCGCCTCGCACGTCTCGCGCACCGCGTCGACGTGCGCGAAGCGGTTCGCCCACTCGAGGTTGGCGATGATCATCACCTCGTCCGAGCCGACCATCGCGCGGTGCAGGTTCGCCGGCGGGGCGATCGGGAAGCGGACGTCCGCGCGGCCGCGCCGCACCTGCATCTCGTTGTTCATGATCACGGGCCACGCCCCACGCTCGACGCACACCTCGGCGACCGCGCTCGCCTCGTCGAGGCGGTCGTCGTCGCAGATGATCGTGACCACGTCGCCCTCCTCCACGGAGAAGCAGACGTCGACGATCAGCGCCGCGTCCTTGAGCAGGTTCTCGCGTGCCACTGCCGTTGCCATGCTCACCCCACCCTTTCTCCGCTGACGAGCGGTAGCACGTCCTTCGCGAACCGCTCCACCTGCCCGAACTGGTCGATCGCCCCGAAGCGGCAGATGAAGTGGTCGACGCCGGCGTCCGCGAACACGCGGATCCAGCCTGCGATCTCCTCTGGCGTCCCCACCGGGCCCCAGTTGGAGAGGTCCATCGCCTGCGACAGCTCCGGGTAGTACTTGGAGATGTACTCGTCGAAGGCGCGACCTGCCTCCTCGGCCGAGTCGCCGATGTTCATCGTCACCTGGTAGGAGATGACGAGCCGCGAGAAGTCGGCGCCGTGCTCGTCCGCGTAGCGCTCGATCAGCCGCAGCTGCTCGGCGAGCTCCTCCGGGTGCTGCGCCCGGCAGCAGGTCATCCAGCCGTCGCCGTAGCGGACGATGCGCCGGCAGGCGGCGTCGAAGCGCCGCTCGAGCACCTCCGGCGGCGCGTCGCCCTTCAAGCGCGGGTTGGACACGACCCAGATCGGCGGCGGCTGCTGGAGCGGCATCAGCGGCCCCATCTCGGTGCCCGAGTAGAAGGAGATCCCGTCGTAGTCGAAGTAGCGGCCGTGCAGCGTCACCTCGCCCTCCGTCCACAGGCGCCGGATCACCTCCAGGCCCTCCTCGAAGATCGCGCCCCGGCGCGCGTAGTCGAGCCCGAGCGCCTCGAACTCCCGCCGCACGCCCTCCTCCGGGTTGCCCATGCCGGTGCCGAGGATCGTGCGGCCGCCCGAGACGACGTCGAGCGTCGCCCACTCCAGCGCGAGGTAGAGGGGGTTGCGCGTCGACGAGACCATGCACGCCGTCCCGAGCTTCACCCGCTCCGTCCGCTGCGAGATCGCGGCGAGAAGCGTGATCGGCTCGTAGCGCGGCTTCGAGAGCAGGCTGTCCCCCACCCAGACGGAGTCGAACCCCGAGGCCTCGACCAGCTCGGACAGGTCGAGGAGCATGTGCAGGTCGTAGTCGGGCGCGATCAGCGGCTCCCGGTTGTTGAGGTTGACGCCGAACTCGAGCGGACGGTTGCTCATTGGCCTCCCCCGCCGGCGCGCGGCTGCGGCGCGTCCAGCTCATCCTCGGACAGCGCGTCGAGGCGCCGCTGCGGCACGCGGATGTGCTCCGACATCAGGTGTGCGGCCCGGTCGGCGTCGCCGCGGCGGGCGGCACGAACGATCGCCCGGTGCTCCGCGACCGAGCGGTGCGGGTTGCCGCGCAGCGTCAGCGAGCGCATACGGTAGCGGCCCATCTGGCCGAGCAGCTGCCCGTACAGCTCCTGCAGCCGGCGGTTGCCGGACGCCTCGACGAGGTAGGCGTGGAAGGCCGCGTTCGCCTCGAAGAAGCGCTCGATCTCGCCGCCGTCCGCGAGCTCCTGCATCGAGGCGACGAGCTCGTCGAGGCGGGCGAAGTCCTCCGGCCCGAGGCGCGGCGTCGCGAGCCGTACGGCGAGCATCTCGAGCGCCTCGCGCACCTGGTAGGCCTCGAGGAACTCCTGCTTCGACAGCGAGCGGACGACCGCGCCGCGCCTCGGCCGGACGTGCACGAGCCCCTCGGCCGCCAGCCGCCCGATCGCCTCGCGGATAGGCCCGCGGCTGACGCCGAGCTCGCTGGCGAGCGCCGTCTCCTGCAGCTCCGTCCCGGCCGGCAGGCGGTCGGCGAGGATCTCCTCGCGCAGATGCGCATGGACGCGCTGCCACAGCGTCAGGTTCTCGAGGCGACCTCCGCCCGGCCTGTCGTCGCGTTGGTGGTTGAGCAGCGCCTCGGCCATTGCAATCCCGCCGACCCTCCGATATGGTCGCTCGTCGAGTGTCAACAGTCGAGATTCGACCCTAACAGGGGAGGCGGGTACGGGCAACTCCGGACGGGGCGCCAGCGGGGTTCCACCGGAACAGCCGGTTACGTACGAACAGGGAGGAGCCATGCACATACGTCGAACCCGGGCGCGTGTCGTCGCCGCAGCAGCGGCGCTCGCGCTCGTCGCGGGCGGAGCGGCTTATGCCGGCACCGCGCTGCAGGCAGGCAAGGTGAAGGTCGTGGCGATCGCCACACCGGCGCAGACGAACGACTACGGCTGGAACCAGCAGGGCGTGAACGGCGCGAAGAAGGCAGCGGCCGCCTTCGGCGCCAAGGTGACGGCGGTCACGAACATCGGCTACGACAAGACGGACGTCGTCCTGCGCCAGCTGGCGAAGAGCGGCGCCGACTTCATCATCGCGCACGCGAGCGGCTACGACACCGTCGCCGAGCGCATCGCGCAGCAGTACAAGGTGCCGATCATGACCTACGACATCCCGACCATGCTGGTCAAGAACTACGTCTCCAACATCACGACGGAGAGCCAGCAGGGCTCGTACCTGGCCGGGATCCTCGCCGCCCGGATGACGAAGACCCACAAGGTCGGGATCGTCATCTCGGCCTCCGACCCGAACTGGTACAAGATGAGTGGCGGCTTCGCGGCGGGCGTGCGCTCGATCGACAAGACGGCGAAGATCGTGTTCGCGACGATCGGCCCGGCGGCGTACGACGACGCGGCGGGTGGCAAGCGCGCCGCGAACAGCGTCATCGCCCAGGGCGCCGACGTGATCCTGACGATGGGCGACGGCGCCACCTTCGGCTACCTGCAGGCGATCGAGACCGCCAAGGTCGGCCACAAGGTGTGGATGATCGGCGACATCGGCAACCTGGCGCCGATCGACAAGAAGCACGTGTTCCTCTCCTCCGTCCTGTGGGACTTCACGAACGCGTACAAGGCCGCCATCGCGGACATCAACAAGGGCACGTACGGCACGCACGGGTACGACCTGACCCTGAAGAACGGCGGCATCTCGCTGCTGCGGACGCAGTACGTGCCGACGTCCGTGTGGAAGGAGATCGGCCAGGCCAAGGCAGGTATCGTGGCCGGGAAGATCAAGGTCCCCAACGTCACCACGAAGAGCGCAGTCCTGCAGCTGATCAAGTAGTGCCTCTCGAACGTCAACGTCCGCGGCGTCCGCCCAGGGGCGCCGCGGACGTTGCGCGCCCGGGGAGAGCGGCGTGAGCGTGCACGAGCACAGTGCTTCGGCGGGGGCGCGGGCGGGCGGCGAGCCGCCGCTCGTCGAGCTGATCGGGATCAGGAAGGCCTATCCCGGGGTGCTCGCCAACGACGACGTCTCCTTCAGCGTCCGGCGCGGAGAGGTCCACTGCCTGCTCGGCGAGAACGGCGCCGGCAAGTCGACGCTGATCGGCATCCTCTCCGGGCTCGTGCGCCCGGACGCGGGGGCGATCCTGATCGACGGCCGCGAGGTGTCGATCGACTCCCCGCGAACCGCGCTCGAGCACGGCATCGGCACCGTCTACCAGCACTCGACGCTGATCCCGGCCCTGAGCGTGCTCGAGAACCTGATGCTCGGCGACACGCGCCGGCTGCGCCTCGACGTCGCCGGAGCGCGGCGGCGCCTGGCCGAGTTCGGGGAGATGCTCGGCGTCGAGGTCGACCCGGACGCGACGGCGGCCGACCTCTCGCTCGGCCGGCAGCAGCAGGTGGAGATCGTCAAGGCGCTGTGGCGCGGGTCGCGCGTGCTCGTGCTCGACGAGCCGACGTCGATGCTGACTCCGCAGGCGTTCGCCGAGCTCGAGCAGGTGCTCGGCCGGCTGAAGGGTCAGGGGCTCGGCGTCGTCTTCATCACGCACAAGCTGCACGAGGCGCTGTCGCTCGGCGACCGCATCACCGTGCTCCGTCAGGGCCGGATCGCGGGCACGCTCGAGGGCAAGACGCTCCGCGCCGCGCCGGCGGAGGAGCTGCGGGCCGCGATCGTCGGGCTGATGTTCGGCGAGGAGGCGCCGGTCGTCACCGACGTCGCCGAGCTGCGCGAGGACATCGAGCGCGTGGAGCTCGACCACGACCGCCGCCGCGCGGCGGAGGCCGAGACGGTGCTCGAGCTGGACGACGTCTCCGCGCCCGGCCACGGCACGGAGCCGGGCGTCGAGCACGTGTCGCTGCGGCTCGGCTTCGGCGAGATCCTCGGCGTGGCCGGGATCGACGGCAACGGTCAGCGGGCCCTGGCCGAGGTCGTCGCCGGCCAGCGCCACGCCACGCACGGACACATCCGCCTCTACGACGCCCCCGTGACGCACCTGTCGGTGTCGGCGCGCCAGAAGCTCGGTCTGCGTTACGTGACGGACGACCGGCTCGGCGAGGGCACGCTCGGCGGGCTCAGCGTCAGCCTCAACCTCTTCCTCAAGCGCATCGGGCAGCGCCCGTTCTGGCGCTTCGGCCGCATGCAGCGCGGGCCGATCGAGCAGACGGCAGGCGAGCTCGTGCAGCGGTTCGACGTGCGCACCCCGAGCGTGAGCACACGGGCGGGGACGCTGTCCGGCGGGAACATCCAGAAGGTGATGCTGGCGCGCGAGCTGTCGTTCGACCCGAAGGTCGTCGTCTTCCACAAGCCGACGTACGGCCTGGACGTGAAGACGACGGCCACCGTGCGCGACATGATCCGCGGGCTCGCGCGCGCGGGCGGTGCGGCGCTCGTCATCTCCACCGACCTGGACGAGCTGCTCGAGATCTGCGACCGGATCGCCGTGCTCTCGCGGGGCCGGCTGGTCGGGATCGTCGCCAACGAGCCCGGCGCGGCCGAGCAGGTCGGCCGGCTGATGGTGGGAGACGCCGCCGTCGAGGCGGCCGCGTGATGGCCGAGACGACGCTCCCCGCCGGCGCTCCGCTCGAGCCCGCCGCGCTCGCGCTCCTCCGTGCCCGCGTCGCCACGCGCCTCCTCGACGTCGGCATCCGCTCGCTCGTGCCGGTCGTCCTTGCGCTCGTCGCGGGCGGCCTCCTGCTCGCCGCGCTCGGCCGCAACCCCTTCACCTTCTACGGGCACGTGTGGGACTACGGGGTCGCGCAGGACAACTGGCAGCAGAGCGCCGTGTCGATGGTCCCGCTTTTGCTCATCGCCGTCGGGCTGACGGTCATCTTCCGCGCGAACATCTGGAACCTCGGCTACAACGGCCAGTTCGCGCTCGGGGCCGCGCTCGTCGCCGGCTACGGCCCCACGCTCGTCGACCGCCTCCCGCTCTGGTTCGCCTTCGTCCTCCTCGCCCTGCTCGCGGCGGCCGTCGGCGCGGCCTGGACGCTCGTACCTGCCCTGCTCAAGGCGTGGTACGGGACGAACGAGATCATCACCACGCTGATGATGTCGTTCGTCGGCGTCGACCTCGCCGACTACCTGATCAAGGGCCCGTTCCAGGACCCGTCGATCCGGACGCCGCAGACGCGGGCGATCGCCTTCGACAAGCTGCTGCCGCCGATCCCCGGGACGAGCATCGACGTCAGCCTCCTCGTCGCCTTCGCCGCCGTGCTCGTCGTCCACTACGTGCTGACCAGGACCGCATTCGGGCTCAGGCTGCACGTGCTCGGGGCCAACCCGCGCGCTGCGCGCCACATGGGCATCGACCTGCCCCGCCTGACCGTCTCGTCCTTCCTCATCAGCGGCGCGCTCATCGGCGGCGCGGCGGCCGCCTACGTGCTCAGCCCGTTCTGGGGCTACGTCCGCGCCGACCAGATCCCGACCTACGGCGACTCGATCATCCCCTTCGTCTTCCTCGCCCGGCTGAACGCGCTCGCCGTCGTCCCGTTCGTCGCCTTCTACGCGATCCTCTCGACGGGCGGCGACTTCGCCGCCTCGCAGGAGAACCTCCCGACCGACTTCCTGCTCGTCCTGGTCGGTCTCATCCTGCTGTTCATGACCGTCATCGAGTACCTCGGCCGCAGGCGCGAGCTCGGCTCGAGCTACCTGCCGGCCGGACTGGTGCAGGCGCTTCGCGCGACCCGCCGGCCAGCGCCGAAGCCGGCGCTCGACGAGCGGGCGGTCGCAGCCTCCGGCGTCGACGCAGACGAGGGGCGCGCGTGAGCCAGCTGTTCTGGACGACGCTCGTCGCGGCCGGCCTCCTGGCGGGCGTGCCGCTCATGTTCACCGCCCTCGGCGAGCTCGTCTCGGAGCGGGCCGGGGTGCTCAACATCGGCCTCGAGGGGATGATGCTCGTCGGGGCTTACTGCGGCTACCTCGGCGCCTACTACGGGCACTCGGTCTGGGTCGGCTACCTGGCCGGGATGGCGGGCGGCACGGCCGGCGCCGTCGTCATGGCCGTGCTCTGCGTTTGGCTCGGCCTCGACCAGATCGTCGTCGGGATCGCGATCACGCTCGCCGGCGAGGGCATCACGAGCGTGCTCTACCAGTCCCAGTTCTCCAGCAGCCAGCCGCGCCTCGGCGCGCCGCCGGTCGACGCGGTCCCGCTCCTCGACCGGATCCCGGTCCTGGGCAAGCCGCTGAACGGGCAGTTCCCCCTCTTCAGCCAGCCGATGCTCGTCTACTTCGGCCTCGCCTTCGCGGCCCTCCTCGCCTGGATCTTCCGCTCCACCAACGTCGGGCTCAACCTGCGCGCGGCAGGCGAGAAGCCGGAAGCGCTGGACGCGGCCGGCGTCGACGTCGTCCGCACCAGGACGTACGCCACCCTCTCGACCGGCGCGCTGGCCGGGCTCGGCGGCGCCTACCTGTCCGTCGTCGGCGCGGGCGGCTTCCAGCCGTTCCTGACGCAAGGCCAGGGCTTCATGGCGATCGTCGTCGCCATGCTCGCGCGCGGGCGCCCGCTCGGAGTCGTCGTCGGCTCGTTCCTGTTCGGCACGACGATCTCGCTCAGCCCCGTGCTCGGCGCGGCCGGCGTCAGGAACATCCCGGACAACGTCGTCCACATGCTCCCCTTCGTCGCCATCATCCTCGCGCTGATCATGTTCTCGCGTCGCGCCTACCTGCCGCCGGCGCTCGCCCTGCCCTACGTGCGCGGAGCGCGCTAGCCGTGCGGCCCCGCCGAACCTCGCCGCAGCCGTGAAAGGAGCGCCCCATGCGTGACCCCGACTTCACCCTCTCCGCCGGCCCGGTGACCGCCTCGCCGCGCGTCCTCGCCGCGCTCGGCTCGCCGATCACCTACCACTACGACCCCGCCTTCCTCGAGGCGTTCCGCCGCACCGAGCGCAAGCTGGCGGACATCTTCCTCACCCGCAACGACGTGCTGCTCATGCAGGGCGAGGCCGTGCTCGGGCTGGAGGCGGCGGCGCGGTCGCTCGTCGAGCCGGGCACACCGGTGCTGAACCTCGTGCAGGGCGTGTTCGGCAAGGGGATGGGCTTCTGGTTGCGGGAGTTCGGCGCCGAGCTGCACGAGCTCGAGGTGCCATACGACGACGCGGTCGACCCGGCGGACGTCGAGCGCTTCCTCGACTCCCACCCGGAGATCGAGCTCGTCGCCGTCGTCCACTCGGAGACCCCGTCCGGCACGCTCACCGACCTGGCCGCGATCGGCCCGGTCGTGCGCGCGCACGGAGCGATCATGCTCGTCGACTGCGTCTCCTCGCTCGGCGGCATGCCCTTCCGGACGGACGAGTGGCAGCTCGACGTGTGCGTCGCCGGCCCCCAGAAGTGCCTCGGCGGACCGCCCGGGATGTCGCTGATGACGGTGAGCGACGCAGCCTGGGAGCGGATCGCCGCGAACCCCGCCGCCCCGCGAGCCTCGTTCCTGTCCATGCTCGACTGGAAGGAGCAGTGGATCGAGGGCGACAAGTTCCCGTTCACGCCGTCCGTGTCCGACCTGCACGGCGTCGAGGCGGCCTGCGACGAGCTGCTCGAGGAGGGCCTGGACGCGGCGATCGAGCGGCATGCGCTCGCGGCACGCGCCTGCCGGGCGGGCGTGCGCGCGATGGGGCTCCGGCTGTGGCCGCGGAGCGAGCGCATCTGCGCACCGTGCGTGACGGCGATCGCCGTCCCGGAGGGGCTGACGGACGTCGAGGTGCGCGCGCACTGCCGCGAGCGTTACGGCGTCATGATCTCGGGCGGCCAGGGGGCGGGGAACCTCGTCCGCATTGGCCACATGGGCCCGTCGGCGCGCTCCCTCCATCCGGTCGTCGGCGTGGCGGCGCTCGGCCGCACGCTGGCCGACCTCGGCGTGCGGGTGGACATCGGCGCAGGCGTCGAGGCGGCGCTCGCCGAGCTGTCGCAGGCGTCGGTCGCGGTCGAGCTGGCGAGCGCCCGAGCAGCGGGCGCGGAGGGGCACGGCCGGTGACGCTGCCGCCGTTCGAGCTCCACCGCCCGCGCACGGTCGAGCAGGCAACGGAGCTGCTCGAGCGCCACGGCGAGGACGCCGCCGTCCATTGCGGGGGGACGGAGCTCCTGCTCCTGCTCAAGCTCGGCTACGCCGCCTTCGGGCACCTGGTGGACGTGAAGGGGATCGGGGAGCTCCGCGGCATCCGGGCCGAGAACGGCGAGCTCGTCGTCGGCTCGGCGGTCACGCACCGCGAGCTCGAGCGCTCGCCGCTCGTGCTCGAGCGGCTGCCCGCGCTCGCGCGGATGGAGCGGCGCGTCGCCAACGTCCGCGTGCGCTCCGTGGGCACGCTCGGCGGCAACCTCTGTTTCGCCGACCCCCACTCCGACCCGGCCACGTTCCTGCTCGCGCTGGGCGCCACGGTCGAGTGCCGGGCGGGCGGTGCGCCGCCGCGGCGCGTGCCCGTCGGCGACTTCGTCCTCGGCCCGTACCGAACGGCGCTCCGTCCGGCCGAGCTCGTCACCGCCGTGCGCATCCCGCTTCCTGTGCCGGGAAGCGGCATCGCCCACGCGAAGCTCTCCTTCCACGAGCGCCCGGCCGCGACCGTCTCCGTGCTCGTCCGGCTCGGCGGCGACGCCGTGGCCGAGGCGCGCGTGGCGGTGGGCTCCGTCGGAGCCCGTCCGGTGCGCGCCGCGCAGGCGGAGACGCTGCTCGCCGGCGCCCCCCTCTCCGCGCAGGACGCGCTCGGCCGGGCCGCCGAGCTCGCCGCGGAGGCGTCCGAACCGGTGGACGACGCGAACGGCTCCGCCGACTACAAGGCGCAGCTCGTGCGGGTGCTCGTACGGCGGACGTTCGCGCAGGCGGTTGCGGACGCCGCCGGGCACGGCTGACCGGGGCCGGCTCCGGTCGGCGCCCGACGAGCTCCGCCTCAGCGCGACCGCGACCGACGCCGCCGCTCGAGCCTGGCGGCGCCGGCCGACGGGCTGAAGATGCTCGTGCGCCCGTCGTCCCAGCGCACCCGAAAGCGCGGCGGCCGCTCCTGGAGCACCTGCTCGACGACTCCCGACCTGGCGGGATGACCGACCTTCTTCGACTCGACGACGATCCTGTCGCCCACGCTCGCAGTCATCGTTTCCTCCACATCGCGGGTGCGAAATACCGTCGCCGCTACTCTAGCGCCGCTCGCGCGCGGCGAAGAAGGATGACCGCGCGCACGAGTCGGCGGCGTCTGGTCCCGTACGTCGCAGGCTCGGCGACCGCCGGGGCCGCCGGCGGCGGCTTGCGACGCTCGCCGGCACCGTCGATGATCGCCGTGTTCGCCCACGATCCCGACAGGAGGCACGAATGACCGCTGCGAGCACCTCGCCCTACCCGCTCCTCTTCTCCCCCTGGCAGATCCGGGGGACCGAGCTGCGGAACCGCGTCGTGTTCGCCCCCACCTGCCCGACGTGGGTCGCGGACCCCTACGAGGGGATCTTCACCGAGCAGGCGGTCGCCTACTACGAGGAGCGGGCGAAGGGCGGGTGCGGGCTGATCGTGATCGGCGGGACGATCGTCCACCGCGAGGCGCTGTACTCGGAGTTCAACTTCCCCGGGCTCTGGAGCGACGAGCAGGTCGGCGGCCTGGCGAAGGTGGCCGAGGCGGTGCACCGGCACGGCTGCAAGCTCGCCGTTCAGCTCCTCCACGTCGGCCTGCGCGCGCAGCCGGTGCTGAAGAAGGACCCGGCCTACGACGTCGACGCCGACTGGTACATGGTCGCCCCGAGCCAGATCCCGCCGGGCGAGTACCCGAACGCGCCGATGCCGAAGGAGCTCGAGGAGCACGAGATCGAGGACATCCTGCAGGCATACGAGGGGGCGGCGCGGCGGGCGATCGCCGCCGGCCTCGATGGCGTCGAGTTCCACATGTCGCACGGGTACCTGCCCTGGCAGTTCCTCTCGCCCCTGTACAACCACCGCTCCGATCGCTGGGGCGGCTCGTACGAGCAGCGGCTGCGCTTCCCGCTCGAGGCGATGCGCCGCATCCGGGCTGCGATCGGGCACGAGCCGTTCCTCGGCTACCGCATCAACTCGACCTCGTTCTGGCCGGGCGATCTGGAGATGGACGACGTGAAGCGGATCGTGCGCGACTTCGAGTCGCAGCTCGACGTGGACTACGTCAACCTCTCCGCCGGCGTCCACCACTCGTTCATCCACACGCCGATGACGTACGAGCCGGGCTGGGAGCGCGGCTACACCCGGGAGCTGAAGCAGGTGTCGACGAAGCCGGTGATGCTCGTCGGCCGGATCACGAACCCCGAGATCGCCGAGGAGATCCTCGCGGCCGGCGAGGCGGACGCGATCCTGCTCGCCCGGCAGCTGTTCGCGGACGCCGAGTGGGCGCGCAAGGCGCTCGAGGGGCGCACGGCGGACATCCGCCGCTGCGTCGCTGCCAACTACTGCTGGCGGAGCGTCATCCGCGGCGGACGCGTGCAGTGCGTGTACAACCCCGAGGTCGGCAGGGAGCGCCGCTGGGGCTCCGGGACGCTGTTGCCGGCGGCCGAGGCGAAGCAGGCGCTCGTCGTCGGGGCCGGTCCGGCCGGCCTCGAGTACGCGCGCGTGGCGGCGGCGCGGGGGCACCGCGTCGTCGTGCTCGAGCGGGAGGCGGAGGTCGGCGGCCACGTGCGCTGGCAGTCGCTGCTGCCAGGTCGGTCCGAGTACGGGCAGATCGCCCGCTGGCTCGCCGCGCAGGCGGAGGGCAACGGCGCCGAGATCCGGACGGGAGTCGAGGTGACGGTGGACGGCCTGGACGCGTTGCTCGGCGAGGAGCGCCCCGACCACGTCGTCGTCGCCACCGGCTCCCGCTACCGCCGTGACGGTTGGCAGGGCCAGACGGCGGCGCCACTGCCCGGGTGGGAGACGGCGAGGTGCGTCACGTGGGACGAGGTCGTGACGGGCAAGGCTGCCCCGTCCGGGCACGTGCTCGTCCTCGACGACCTGCAGGACGCCGTCGGGCCGCTGACCGCGGCGAAGCTCGCACGGGACGGCTGCTCCGTCCGCCTCGTCACCCGCTGGCCGATGATCGGGATGGAGACGATCCCGGAGGTCTACTACCTGTGGGTCCGCAAGGAGCTGTACGAGTCCGGTGTCGAGGTCGTGCCCGATCTGTTCGTCAGCGCGATCGACGGGCGCTCGGTCACGCTCGTGAACGTGTACGTACCCGAGCGCGAGACGACGTTCGAGGCGGACTGGATCGTGATGGCGACCGGTCGGCAGTCGGAGCGAGCCCTGTACCACGCGCTGCGCGAACGGGGGACGAGCGTCGAGACGATCGGCGATGCGACCGCGCCGCGCACGACCTACGAGGCGGTGTTCGAGGGGCACCGGCAGGGGCGCAAGCTGTGAGACACGGTCCGGGGCCAGGCGCCACCTGCACGGGCTGCGTACCCGGACGGACGCGGCGGCTTCCCAGCACAAGCTACACCCGAACCGTGACAGCCGTCCGCTCGTTGCCGCTGCTCGTCCTCGCGACCCTCGTCGCTGTGGGCGCGGTTGCCGCCGGGCTCGCACCTGCTGCCGCTGGGCGCGCGGCGCCGGCGCCTCCCGTCCTGCACGGGTTGACAGCGTGGACCGCGGTCGGCGACCGGATAGCCTTCGTCGCGCGGATCGGCGGCCGCGACGGGCTCTGGGTCGAGCGCTTCGGCTCCAACCAGCCCGTCCGGCTCGCCCCGGCCCACTGCGGGCCGCACGAGGAGCAGGTCGACGCGCTCGCCCCGGGCCCGAGCGGAAGCTGGGCTTGCCTCGAGCGCACGGTGGGGAACACCGAGGCGTACTTCAGCGTCGACCTCGTCTCGCGCACCGGCACCGTCAGGCACGTGGCGAGCGCTGGCGGCCCGATCTCGGACGGGCAGATGACGGGCGACTCGATCCCGTTCGTGTTCGGCGACGGCTCGTTCCTCGGCTTTCTGCACGTCGCCGGGAGCGGCACGGTCACCCTGATGCAGATCGTGCCGTCCGGTCGAGCGAGGCGCGTCGCCGACCTCACCGGCGTGTCCGCGCCGGACGCCGTGGCGACCGACAGCGGGCACGTCGTCGTCCGCGAGCGAGGCACGGTGCAGGTCTTTACCACCGCCGGCGCGCCGGTCGCCTCCTTCGCGGCGCGTGCAGCGTCGGTCGCCGTTCGCCGCGACCGCGTCGTCGTGCGCACGACCGACCGGCGGCTCGACTCGTACACGCTCGCCGGCCGCCGCGTCTCGTCCTACCCGTTGGCTGCGGCGAGCTGGACGGCGGGCCTCGCCACCTACGCCGGCTACGCCGCCTACCTCGGCGCGAACAAGGCGGTGCACGTCGTGAAGCTGGCGACGGGCCGTGACCGCGTCGTCGCCCGGGCAGGCGCCGGCTGGTTCTTCGATGGTGTCAGCCTGCAGGCCGCGGGCGCCGCGGCGCCGCTGACCACCCAGCGCGGCGGGCAGTTCCTCGTCACCTTCCGCTTCCTGCCGATGGCGTCCCTGCTGGCGGCCGTCGGCTGAGGCGGAGGCAGCGGGCCCGCGACGCCTCCGCCCGGCCGCCTCGTCATCTCCTGCGGAGTGGCAGCCGGCGGCGGCGCGTAGCTCCGGGCTCACCGCGAGCCGGGCCAGGCCGTCGCGCGCGCGGAGCGCGTTCACCCCACGACCACCGGACGACTGTCCGGCGCGCTTCATAGACTCGCGCTCGTTGGCCGGCAAGACGCAGGCGATGTTGTACGCCGAGATCGACCTGGAGCTCTCCTGGTCGGAGGACGAGCTGCCGCAGGCCGAGCGGACGAAGCACGTGCACAGCCTCCACCCCTACCTGGGCAAGTTCATCCCGCAGCTCGTCGAGGTGTTCCTGCGCCGCTACTTCACTCCGGGGGACTGCGTGTACGACCCCTTCGCCGGCTCGGGCACGACGCTCGTCGAGGCGAACGTGTTCGGCGCCGCGTCGGTCGGCTGCGACATCTCCGCGTTCAACTGTCTGCTCGCGCGCGTCAAGACGGCCTCCTACTCGCTCGCGGCGCTCGAGCTCGGGCTGAAGGCGGCGCTCGAGGAGGCGCGACGGTCGCCGGGAGTCGATGGAGAAGAGCCGAGCGAATGGCTCCGGGGGTGGTACTCGGAACGGGCGCTGCGCGAGCTACTCGCCTATCGGTCGGCGGTGGGCAACCTCGAAACGCCGATCTCCGACGCGGCGAGAGTGATCCTCAGCCGCGCAGCGCGCTCGGCCCGGCAGACCACGCACTTCCATCTCGACTTCCCGCGCGCTCCGCAGCTCGAGCCGTACTGGTGCCACAAGCACCGCCGCACCTGCCGCCCCGTCGAGCAGGCGTTCGAGTTCCTGCGCCGCTACACGCTGGACACGATCCGCCGCCTGCGCGACTTCTCGCTGATTCGAACCGACGCCGAGGTCGCGGTCGTGCACGCCGACGCGCGCGAGGTCGATCTTCCAGCTCGAGCCACCGGCATCATCACGTCGCCGCCGTACCCCGGCCTGATCGACTACCACGAGCAGCACCGCTACGCCTACGAGCTGCTCGACCTCGACGACCGGCGCGAGGAAGAGATCGGTTCCGCCTCCCGTGGTCGGTCCCACACCGCCGTGCGAGCCTATGTCGAAAACATGGTCGCGGCGTTCGCCAACGCCCGCCGGCAACTCCCCGCGGGGGCGCCGGTGATCGTCGTCGTCAACGACTCGAGAGGCCTGTACCCGGAGATCCTCGCGCGGTCGGGCTTGTCCCTCGAGGAGCGCCTGACGCGCCACGTCAACCGCCGCACGGGACGGCGCGCGGGTGAGTTCTTCGAGGACGTCCTGATCTGTACCGCTGACGGCTGACCATCCGTCAGCGGGCTGGCGCCGGAGCGGGGTCGCACTCGCTCCCCAGCTCACGCATCTGATGTTTCGGCTGTTAGCATCATGCATGTGACGCGGACGACGATCGACATCGACGCGGCCGTACTGCGGCGGCTGAAGGAGCGGAAGCGCCGCGAGGGCAAGACGCTCGGTCAACTCGTCTCGGAGCTGCTCGCCAGCGCGTTGCGCGAGCCGGAGAGCTCTCCCGCCGAGCGCGAGCACGGGCTCGCATGGATCTCGCAGCCGATGGGCGCCAGGGTTGACTTGGAGGACAAGGAGGCGCTTCGCCGAGCGCTCGAGGGTCGTTGAGCTTCACCTTCGACGCCAACATCCTGCTCTACGCCTCCGACGAGGCGAGCCAGTATCACCCGCAGGCGCGCGCCTTCCTCGACCGGGTCGCGACGGGCGACGAACTCGCCTACCTGTTCTGGCCGACGGTGATGGCCTACCTGCGGATCGCTACCCACCCGGCCATCTTCGAGAAGCCGCTCCCGCCCGCGCACGCCGTCGACAACATCGAACGCCTGCTCGCGCTTCCGCACGTACAGACCGTCGGCGAGCACGATCGCTTCTGGGCCGCCTACCGGCGGGTCGCCCAGGAGGCCGACGCACGCGGCAACCTCGTCCCCGACGCCCACCTCGTCGCCCTCATGCACGAGAACGGCGTCCGCACGATCTGGACGCACGACCGCGACTTTCGCCGATTCCCCGGCATCGAGACGCGCGACCCCTTCGCCTGAGCAAACCCGTCGCCGCCGAGGGGATCGGGACGGGGAAGAGCCAGGCGGGTGCGCACCTGCACAGCGCGCTCTCTTCCGGCGACGGAGCGGCGCCGGAGTCGAACCGACCCACCGATGGGCTGCATCGGCCTACTGGTTTTGAAGACCAGCCGGGGCACCGGCCCCTGCCGCTCCGACCGTGAATCTAGCCGGGGGCGACGCCGCCGCGGAGGCCGGCGCAGGCCCGCCGCCGGGCGCGAAGGCGAGGTCGCCCTACTCGGACGAGGAGCGCCGCATCTCTTCGGCCGCCGACCGCGCGCGCTCGTGCACCTCCTGCCGCCGCTCGTCGAGCTCCTCGGAGCCCGCGCGAGCGGGTGCCGGCCGCGGCGGCGGAGACGCTGCCTCGGCAGGCGACGGAGCAGGCGGCGAAGGTGGCAGCGTCGCGGCAGACGGGGCGGTAGCGCCCGGCGTCTCCTCCCGCGCCCGCGTCTGCTCGAGCTTCAGCCGGAGAGCCTCGGCGGGGTCCGGACGCGGCGGCTGCCCGGCGACGAGCGTGCCGCGACCGAGCAGGCGCCGTGCGGCGAGCCAGGCGAGCCCAGCGAGCGCCACGAGCCAGAGGAGGCGCCTTCGCATACGACCGTCGATGCTACAGTGTCGCGAGCTTCTCGCCACGCCTGGCGGCGGCCGATCCCGGGCCGGCGCGCGAACGGGCGGGGCCGTCTCAGACCGAGGGAAGGAGTACCGGGAGCGTGAACGACTACGAGATCCTGCTCATGCTCGACCCCGAGCTGCCGGAGGAGCGGCAGAGCGAGATCCTCGCGCGGACGCAGGAGCTCGTCACCCGTGAAGGCGGCACCTGGGAGTCGAGCGAGCCCTGGGGCGGCGGGCGCCGCCGCCTCGCCTACGAGATCGACCACAAGTCCGAGGGCGTCTACCACCTCCTGCTCTTCAGCTCGACGGCGGAGACGCTCGACGAGGTGAGCCGGGTGCTGAAGATCACAGACGGCGTCATGCGGCACATGGCGACGCGCCGCCCGAAACCGCACCGGCGCTCGCCGGCGACGGCCGCGGCCGTCGCCGGCCAGGCATCCGAGCCGTCCCCGACGGCAGAAGGAGAGGCGTAGGCATGGCCAACATCAACCGCGTCGTCCTCGTCGGCAACCTGACCAGGGACCCCGAGCTGCGGCAGACGCCGAGCGGCACTGCCGTCTGCAAGCTGCGCGTCGCGGTCAACACGCGGCAGAAGGACGCCAGCGGCCAGTGGGTCGACAAGCCGAACTACTTCGACGTCACAGTCTGGGGCAACCAGGGCGAGTCGTGCGCGCAGTACCTGTCGAAGGGCCGCCCGGTCGGCATCGACGGACGCCTCGACTGGCGCGAGTGGGAAGCCCAGGACGGGACGAAGCGCCAGGCGGTCGAGATCGTCGCCGAGAACGTCCAGTTCCTCGGCGGGCGCGGCGACGGCGAGGGCCGGCCGCAGTTCGTCCCCGACGCGGCTGCCGCCGCGGACAGCGACTTCGCCCCCGCAGGCGACGACGACATCCCCTTCTGAGGAGCGAGATGGCGAGAACGAGCGAGCGCCGGTCGGCGGGTCGCCGGGCAGGCGCGAAGGAAGGGCCGGCGCGCAAGCGCAACTGCTACTTCTGCCGGTCGAAGATCGAGGACGTCGACTACAAGGACCTGAACCAGCTGCGCCGGTTCATCTCCGAGAAGGGCAAGATCCGCTCCCGACGGATCACGGGCGCCTGCCGGCGCCACCAGGTGCAGATCGCCACGGCCGTCAAGCGCGCCCGCGAGATGGCGCTCTTGCCCTACGTGGAGGGGCGGTAGCCGGGTGGACGTGATCCTGCTGCAGGACGTCGACAGGCTGGGCCTGCGCGGCGAGGTCGTCTCCGTCGCCCGCGGCTACGCCCGCAACTACCTGCTGCCCCGCAGGCTGGCGGAGCGCGCCACGCCGGAGAGGGTGGCCGAGCTCCGCCGCCGTGAGGCGCAGCGCGCCCGCCACGAGGCACGAACGGTCGAGCAGGCGCGCGAGATCGCCGGCGTGCTCGAGAGGACCGTGCTGCGCTTCGAGGTCAAGGCCGGCCCCACCGGCGCGCTGTTCGGTTCCGTCACCGCCAGCGACATCGCCGACGAGCTGTGGCGCGTGCGCAAGGTCCGCGTCGACCGCCGCAAGATCGGCTTGCCCGACCCGATCAAGCGCGTCGGCCGCTTCGAGGTGCCGATCGACGTCTTCCAGGACGTCCGGGTCGCGGTGAAGACGCTCGTCGCGCCGGAGGGCGGAGAGCTGCCGCCCGAGCCGGAGGAGCCCGCGACTGGCACGGCCTCGGCCGGCGAGGTCGCGACGGGCGAGCCGGCCGCCTGATCTGCCGGGGGGCGACGGGCGCCGTCGCGTCCACAGCCTCCCTCGCGACCTGTGGACGCCTGTGGAATTCGCGCGGAACTTCCCGCGTAGAGCGGGCTTTTCTTCCACGGCTCCATCCGGCCCTCGAGCGAACATGTGTTTTCTTCTGCCTGGAAACCCGGGCGCTCCCGATCTGGACTCGTCCGGTCTCCACAGCTTGAACGCACGTCGAGGAGGTGGATCATGCAGCCAATGGCTCGACTCGCGCCCGTCGCGCCGACCGCCCCGGTCCCGCCGCAAAATCTCGATGCCGAGGAGTCCGTCCTCGGCGCGATGATGCTCTCCCCCGGCGCGATCGGGGCGGTCAGCGAGACGCTCTCGGCGGGAGACTTCTATCGCGAGAGCCACGCCAAGATCTACCGGGCGGCGCTCGCGCTGTACGGACGCGGCGAGCCGGTCGACGCGATCACGCTCGTCGACGAGCTCGAGCGCCGCGGCGAGCTCGACGACATCGGCGGCAAGGCACGAATCCACGAGCTCGCCGCGCTCGTGCCGGCCGCGTCGAACGCGGGGCACTACGCACGCATCGTGCACGAGATGGCCACGCTGCGCGGCCTGATCCGCGCCGGCAGCGAGATCGCCCGCCTCGGCCTCGAGCGGGACGGCGAGGAGGCGACCGAGCTCGTCGACCGGGCCGAGCAGATCGTCTTCGAGCTCTCCCAGTCACGGGTCGCCGGCGACTTCAGCCACATCGAGGAGCTGCTCAAGGAGAGCTTCGAGCGCATCACGGCGCTGTACGAGTCCGGCAGCGACATCACCGGCATTCCCTCCGGCTTCCGTGAGCTCGACCGGATGACGTCCGGCTTCCAGCGGGGCAACCTGATCATCCTCGCCGCGCGGCCGAGCATGGGGAAGTCGGGCCTCGCGCTGTGCATCGCCGCCGAGCTCGCCGTGCGCAGGAGCACGCCGGTCGCCCTGTTCACGCTCGAGATGTCGAAGGCGGAGGTGACCCAGCGGTTGATGTGCAGCGAGGCGAAGGTGGAGTCGCAGCGCCTGCGCTCGGGCAACCTCGCCCAGGACGACTGGCCGAGGCTGACCGCCGCCTGCGACCGGCTGGCGAAGGCCCCGCTCTACGTCGACGACACGGGCTCGATCACGATGATGGAGATCCGCTCCAAGGCGCGGCGGCTGAAGATGCGCGAGCCGGAGCTGGGACTGATCGTCGTCGACTACCTGCAGCTGATGACGTCCGGCTCGAACGCCGAGAACCGAGTGCAGGAGGTCTCGCAGATCTCGCGCTCGCTGAAGGTGCTCGCGCGCGACCTGGACGTTCCTGTGCTCGCGCTCTCCCAGCTCTCGCGGGCGGTCGAGCAGCGGCACGACAAGCGGCCGATTTTGAGCGACCTTCGTGAGTCCGGTTCGATCGAACAGGACTCGGATTTGGTGCTGTTCATTTACCGCGACGAATACTACAACCCGGAGGAATCCGACCAGCAAGGATTGGCAGAGGTAATTCTCGCGAAACATCGCAACGGCCCCACGGGCCCGATCAAGCTGTCCTTCCTCAAGCGGTTCGCCAAGTTCGCGGATCTGGCGCCGGGCTAATGGTCGATCGGCAGGTCAT
>DASREE010000048.1:0-108899 GCA_035652235.1 Gaiellaceae bacterium
AACCCGGTGGACCAGGCGGACAACCTGCGCAAGAACGGCGGCTACGTCCCGGGCATCAGACCGGGCCCGCCGACTGCGCAGTACCTCGACCGGGTGCTGACGCGGCTGACGCTGCCGGGCTCGCTCTACCTGGCGTTGATCGCGGTGCTGCCGACGTTCCTGATCCGCTACTTCAACTTCTCGACCGCGACGGAGTCGTTCCTCGGGGGTACCTCGTTGCTGATCGTCGTCGGCGTCGCGCTCGACACGATGCGGCAGATGGAGTCGCAGATGATGATGCGCTCCTACGAGGGCTTCCTGGACCGGAAGTAGTGCTGAACGTCCTGCTGTTCGGCCCGCAGGGCTCAGGCAAGGGGACGCAGGCGAAGCGGATCGCGGCGGAGTACGGGATCCCCCACGTCTCGAGCGGGGACATGTTCCGCGCCGCGATCGAGCGCCGGACGCCGCTCGGGCTCGAGGTGGAGCCCATCCTCGCGAGCGGCGCCCTCGTCCCCGACGAGCTGACGATCGGTCTCATCCGCGAGCGTCTCGCCGAGGACGACGCACGCGCCGGCTTCGTGCTGGACGGATACCCGCGCACCCTCAAGCAGGCGGAGGCGCTCGACGAGCTGTTGCGGGAGCTGGGCCGGCCGCTCGACCTGATCCTCGAGTTTCTCGTCTCCGACGCGGTGGCGACCGCGCGCATGCTCAAGCGGGCCGAGGAGGAGGGCCGTCCCGACGACACGCCCGAGGCGATCGCGCGCCGGCTCGCCATCTACCACCGCGACACCGAGCCCCTGGCCGAGCACTACCGCGCGACCGGGAAGCTCGTCGGCATCCATGCGGAGGGGACGATCGAGCAGGTCTGGGCCGAGATCCAGCAGGCGCTCGAGCAGGCGGTGCCGGTGTGATCGTGCGTAAGTCGCCGCAGGAGATCGCGCAGATGCGCCGCGCCGGCCGCGTCGTCGCCGAGACTCTTGCGCTCATCGGCGAGCACGTGCGCCCCGGCGTGACGACGGCGGAGCTCGACGAGCTGGCCGAGGACTTCATCCGCTCGCACGGCGGCGCGCCCACGTTCAAGGGCTACCGCGGCTATCCCGCCTCGATCTGCGCCTCGCCGAACGGCATGGTGGTGCACGGTATCCCGGGGCCGTACGCGCTCGTGGAAGGAGACATCCTCTCGGTGGACGTGGGTGTCACGCTCGGCGGTTTCGTCGCCGACTCGGCGTTCACCTTCCCGGTCGGAGACATCTCGCCGGAGGCCGAGCGGCTGCTCGAGGTCTGCCGGGCAGCGCTCGAGGCAGGGGTCGAGCAGTGCTGGCCCGGCCGGCGGCTGTCCGACATCTCGCACGCGGTGCAGACGGTCACCGAGGAGGCCGGCTTCTCCGTCGTCCGCAGCCTGGTGGGGCACGGTGTCGGCCGCGCCATGCACGAGGACCCGCAGATCCCGAACTTCGGGGCGCCGGGCCGCGGGCCGCTGCTCGCGGAGGGCATGACGTTCGCGATCGAGCCCATGATCACCGCGGGCGGACCGGACGTCGTCATCCACGACGACGAGTGGTCGATCTCGACCCGGGACGGGTCGCTCGCGGCGCACTTCGAGCACACCGTCGCCGTCACCGAGGCGGGCCCGCAGATCCTGACGGCGGCGCCTGTTCTGCTACGATAGCCGAGGTGGCGGCGCAGCCTGCTGCGCCGCGCTTTTTGATGTCCAGGCCGGCTGCCGCAGCCGGCGCCCAGCGAGGAAATGGCGGTCAAGGAAGAGAAGATCGAGGTCGAAGGCGAAGTCGCCGAAGCGCTCCCGAGCACGATGTTCCGCGTCAACCTGGACGGCGGCCACTCCGTGCTCGCCACCATCTCCGGGAAGATGCGCAAGAACTACATCCGGATCCTGCCTGGCGATCGTGTCAGGGTCGAGCTGTCGGCGTACGACCTGTCCCGCGGCCGCATCACCTACCGATACCGATGAAAGTCCGTCCTTCAGTCAAGCCGATGTGCGAGCGCTGCCGCGTGATCAAGCGGCACGGCACGACGATGGTGATCTGCACGAACCCACGGCACAAGCAGCGGCAGGGGTAGCAGGCGAATGGCGCGAATCGCAGGTGTCAACCTCCCCAACCAGAAGCGGCTCGAGATCGGCCTGACCTACATCTACGGCATCGGGCCGGCGACCGCGCACAAGGTGTGCGCCGAGCTCGGGCTGTCGCCCGACACGAAGGTGCGCGACCTTACCGACGAGGAGACGACGAGGCTCCAGCGCTACATCGACGGCAACCTGCAGGTCGAGGGCGATCTCCGGCGAGAGCGTTCGCAGGCGGTGAAGCGGCTGATGGAGATCGGCGCCTACCGGGGGCTGCGCCACCGGCGTGGGCTGCCCGTCAACGGTCAGCGAACGAAGACGAACGCGCGCACGCGCAAGGGCCCGAAGAAGACCGTCGGACGCGGGAAGAAGGGCAAGTAAATGGCACCTCCCCGCAGGCAAGCGGCCCGTGGCCGCGGGCGCCGCCGCGTGAAGAAGAACATCGCGATCGGCCAGGCGCACATCAAGACCTCGTTCAACAACACGATCGTCACCCTGACCGACAAGGAAGGGAACGTGATCGTCTGGGAGTCGGCCGGGTCGGCCGGGTTCAAGGGCTCTCGGAAGTCGACTCCGTTCGCCGCCCAGGTGACCGCCGACGCGGCTGCGCGCAAGGGCATGGACCACGGCCTGCAGAAAGTGGAGGTGTTCGTCAAGGGGCCCGGCTCCGGGCGGGAGACGGCGATCCGCTCGCTGCAGGCGGCGGGTCTCGAGATTCTCGGCGTCAGGGACGTCACGCCGCAGGCGCACAACGGTGTCCGGCCGCGCAAGCGCAGGCGCGTCTGATGCCCGCCGGAGGGGACAGCTGAGTGGCTCGCTACCGGGGACCAGCCTGCAAGCTCTGCCGTCGCGAAGGCATGAAGCTCTTCCTCAAGGGCGAGCGCTGCCTGACCGAGAAGTGCGCGATCGAGCGCCGCAGCTACCCGCCGGGCGAGCACGGCCGTGGCCGTATCAAGCAGTCGGAGTACCTGCTCCAGCTGCGCGAGAAGCAGAAGGCGCGCCGCTACTACGGGCTGCTCGAGAAGCAGTTCCGCGCCTACTACGAGAAGGCGGCGCGCGGCACCGGCGTGACCGGCGACAACCTGCTGCGCATGCTCGAATCGCGGATCGACAACGTCGTCTACCGCCTCGGCTTCGCCGCCTCGCGCGCGCAGGCGCGGCAGCTCGTGCGTCACGGCCATTTCCAGGTCAACGGCCGCCGCGTCAACATCCCGAGCTACCAGGTGCGCCCGAACGACGTGATCACCCTCAGGCCGGGCAGCCCGGCGGAGCAGGTCGTCCGCGACGCGACCGACCTGACGGCCTCGGTGGCACCCTGGCTCCAGGCGGATCACGACGGCCTGACCGGCAAGATCCTCAAGTGGCCGGAGCGGGCGGAGATCGACACGCCCGTGCAGGAGTCGCTCATCGTCGAGCTGTACAGCAAGTAGCCGCGCCGCTGCGCGCTGCTCGCCGGGAAAGACCCAAGGAAAGGAACGTCAGTTGGCAACTCGCACCAGCCTGATGGAGTTTCAGATCCCGAAGATCGTCCACGAGGAGGTGAACGAGAACCGGGGTGTGTTCGTGATCGAGCCGCTCGATCGGGGCTTCGGCTACACGTTCGGCAACTCGCTGCGCCGTGTGCTGCTCTCCTCGCTCGAGGGCGCGGCGGTGACGTCCGTGAAGATCGAGGGCGTCGCGCACGAGTTCACGACCCTGCCGGGGGTGCGCGAGGACGTCACCGACATCCTGCTCAACCTCAAGAACCTGACCTGCCGGCTGCACGGGGAGTCGCCGGAGATCGAGGTGCGGCTGCAGAAGAGGGGGCCGGGGCTGGTGACGGCGGCCGACATCCAGGCACCCGCGGAGCTCGAGATCCTCAACCCGGAGCTCGAGGTCGCCCACCTCTCGGATCGGGGCAAGCTCGAGCTGACGATGACGATCGGCCGCGGCCGGGGCTACGTGCCGGCGGAGCTGAATCGGGGGCGCGAGCACACGATCGGGGTGATCCCGATGGACTCGATCTTCTCGCCCGTACGCCGGGTCGCCTACGACGTCGAGGCGGCGCGCGTGGGGCAGCGGACGGACTACGACAAGCTCGTCCTCGACGTGACGACGGACGGCTCGATCGAGCCGCGCGAGGCGATCGCGCAGGCGGCGGAGCTGCTCATCCGCCAGCTCGCGATCTTCACGGACATCGAGAGGATCGAGGGCTTCGGCGAGGCGGCGGCCGAGCAGGCGGCCGAGCCGTCGCTCGCGCACGGGATGGAGAACTTCCCGATCGAGGAGCTCGAGCTCGGCGTCCGCTCCTACAACTGCCTGAAGCGCGTGGGTATCGAGACGATCGGCGACCTCGTGTCCAAGACCGAGACCGAGCTCGGCGCGATCCCGAACTTCGGCAAGAAGTCGATCGAGGAGGTCAAGGAGACGCTTGCGGCGCACGGTCTCACGCTGCGCGGGGAGGAGCTCCCGGCGTAGCCCGGGCGGGCGAGATGAGGCACCACCGCTCGGGCAAGAAGCTGGGACGCGAGTCGGCGCATCGGAAGGCGCTGTACGCCAACCTCACGGCTGCGCTGATCGAGCACGGCCGGATCGAGACGACGGAGACGAAGGCGAAGGCGGTGCGGCCGATCGCCGAGAAGATGATCACGCTCGGCAGGGACGGCTCGATCCACGCGCGCCGTCAGGCGCTCGCGTTCCTGCGCTCGCAGGAGGTCGTGCACAAGCTCTTCTCCGACGTCGGCCCGCGTTTCCGCGACCGTCCGGGCGGGTACTCGCGCATCGTCAAGCTGGGGCCTCGTCAGGGAGACGCGGCGCCAATGGCCTACCTCGAGCTGGTCGACTTCGTGCCGACCGCGGCTCCCGCCGCTGCGCCGCGGCGCGAGCGCGAGCAGGTGGGGGCATAGCCGAGCGGAAGCTGCGGCTCCGGCTCGTCCTCGAATACGACGGCACGGCGTTCCACGGCTGGGCGGCGCAGCCCGGGCTGCGCACCGTCGAGGGCGTCGTCCGCGAGGCGCTCCGCGGGCTGTTCGCCCGGGTGGACGGACTGGCGGTCGCCGGTCGCACGGACGCGGGCGTTCACGCGCTCGGACAGGTCGTCAGCGTCGACGTCTGCGGCGGCCCTCCGCCCGAGCGGGCGGCGCGGGCGCTGAGCGCCGCGCTGCCGCCGGACGTGTCGGTCCTGTGCGCCGACGCGGCTCCGCCCGGCTTCCACGCGCGCCACTCGGCGCGCGCGCGGAGCTACCGCTACCGCCTCTACCGGCGCGCGCAGCGCAATCCGTTCGAGGAGCGGCGAAGCTGGTGGCGCCCTCGGCCGCTCGACCTGGCGCGACTCGGCGCGTGCGCAGCGGTGCTCCCCGGCGAGCACGACTTCCGTGCCTTCACCCCGACGGAGACGCAGCATGCGGTCTTCGTGCGCGCGGTCGAGTCGGCGGCGTGGGTGGAGCGGGGCGACCACCTCGACTTCGAGATCACCGCGGATTCGTTCCTCCGGCACATGGTGCGGACGCTCGTCGGCACGATGCTCGAGGCAGATCCGGACGATCTCGCCCGCCTGCTGGAAGGGCGCCCGCGCAGCGAGGCCGGGGTGACGGCGCCGCCGCACGGGCTCTACCTCGTTCGGGTCGACTACTGACGCGTCGCACCGCCGCTCCTTCCGGCACGGGCCGGCGGCGCTCCGGCGCCTGCCGGAGGTGGCCGCGGCGGACGCGGTGTCGCGGCGAGCACCAGGCTGCCGGCTGAGCGGCGACGGCGTCTGCGCCGGTCGCGTGGTCGCAGGTCCACCGCACATTCAGCCCACCTCCCCGGGGCCCCCAGGGGGGACGCGACCCCCCTTCGGTCACGGTAGCGAGGATCGTGCCACACGTCTGCAACCGGTCCGTGCCGAGCTCGTGCCGGACGCGCCCTGGCGTTCCCGGCGGCGGGGATGGCCGTCGTTACGATTGCTCGGATGCGGTTTCCCGTCGTTCTCTTCGACCTCGACGGCACGCTGATCGACTCGGGGGCGATGATCGTCGCGTCCATGCAGCACGCGGCGCGGTCCGTGCTCGGTCGCGAGATTCCGGAGGAGGTGCTGGCGGCGGCGGTCGGAGGCCCCGGCCTCGTCGCGCAGATGCGGTTGCTCGACCCGACCCGGGTCGACGAGCTGGTGGCCGCCTACCGTGCGCACAACGAGCCGCTGCACGAGGAGCTCGAGGCGTTCTGGGAGGTGGTCGAGGTCCTGCCGACGTTGCGCGCCGAGGGCCGGCGCCTCGGCGTCGTCACCGCGAAGCGGCATGCGACCGTCCGCCTTGCGTTCGACCGCCTGCCGGAGCTCGCCGCCAGCTTCGACGTGGTCGTCGCCGCCGACGACACCGTCCGGCACAAGCCAGCCCCCGACCCGATCCTGAAGGCGCTCGAGCGGCTGGACGCCCCGCCCGCCGAGGCGGCGTACGTGGGCGACTCGCCATTCGACGTGCGCGCCGCGAAGGCAGCCGGCGTGTACGCGATCGCCGTAGGCTGGGGTGGCATCCACTCCGCCGACAGGCTGCTGGCCGAGCGCCCGGACGCCTTCCTGGCGCATGCAGAGGAGCTGCATGGCGTCCTCTAGCACGGTGGCTGATCGGGCCGCCGAACTGCGCGAGCTCCTGACTCGCGCCCTGATCGCCTACCACGTCGAGGACGAGCCGATCATGTCGGACGCCGACTACGACCGGCTCTTCGACGAGTTGGCCGCGCTCGAACGGGAGCACCCCGAGCTCGTCACGCCGGACTCGCCGACGCACAGGGTGGGCGCACCGCCGGCCGAGCCCTTCCAGAAGACGCGACACCTCGAGCCGATGGGCTCGCTCGAGAAGGTGACGACCGCCGAGGCGCTGTTCAAGTGGGCCGAAGACGTGCAGCGACGCCTCGGCGGCGATGAGCCGGTCGCCTACGTGATCGAGCCGAAGATCGACGGGCTCGCCGTCAACCTCACGTACGAGAACGGTGTCTTCGTCCGCGGCGCCACGCGCGGAGACGGCGTCCAGGGCGAGGATGTGACTGCGAACCTGCGCACGATCAAGGCGATCCCGCTGCGCATGCTCGGCGACGACCCGCCGGCCGTTCTCGAGGTGCGAGGCGAGGTGTACCTGCCGCTCTCGGGCTTCCGCGAGCTGAACGAGCGTCTCGCCGGCAGCAACCAGAAGCTCGCTCCGAATCCCCGCAACGCCGCCGCCGGGTCGCTCAGGCAGAAGAACCCGGCGATCACAGCCGAGCGTCCGCTGTCGATCTGGACGTACGGCACGGGCTACGCCGACGGCGTGCGCTTCGAGAGCCAGCTCGAGATGCTCGAGTGGCTCCGCGACCGCGGCTTTCGCACGAACCCGTACGCCGAGCGGCTGGAGTCGATCGAGGAGGTGGCCGAGCGCTGCCGGGTGTGGGAGAAGCGACGGATCGAGCTCGACTACGAGATCGACGGCATCGTGATCAAGGTCGACTCGCTCGACCAGCAGCGGCGCCTGGGCGCGCTGCACTCCCGACCGCGCTGGGCACGCGCGTTCAAGTGGGCGCCGATGACCGCCGAGACGAGGTTGCTCAAGATCATGATCCGCGTCGGCCGGACGGGCGCTCTCAACCCGTGGGCGCTGATGGAGCCGGTCGAGGTCGGCGGCGTCACCGTCACGCGCGCGACGCTGCACAACGAGGAGGACATCAACCGCAAGCAGATCCGCGAGGGAGACATCGTCGTCGTCCAGCGGGCAGGAGACGTGATCCCGCAGATCGTCGGCCCAGCCGGCGGAGTGCACCAGCCCGGCACGAAGGAGTTCCGGATGCCGAAGAACTGCCCGCTGTGCGGTGCCGAGGTCGTGAAGCCCGAGGGCGAGGCGATGCACCGCTGCCCGAATCGGGCCTGTCCGTCACGCGGCCTGGAGACGCTCATCAGCTGGGTGCAGGGGCCGTCGGACATCGAGGGTGTCGGCGAACAGTCCATCCGCACGCTGTGGGACAAGGGGCTCGTCCGGTCGCTGCCCGACCTCTACCGACTGACGAAGGAGCAGCTGCTCGAGATCGACGGGTTCGGCGAGGTCTCGGCCGCGAACGCGATCGCGGCGATCCAGGCCTCGAAGCAGGTGCCGTTCTCGCGCGTCCTGCTCGGCCTGAACATCCCGGGGGTCGGCTGGGTGCTCGCCCAGAACCTCGCGCGGCACTTCGGCGACGTCGATCGGCTGATGGCGGCGACCCAGGAGGAGGTCGCCGAGGTGGAGGGCTTCGGCCCGGAGCGCGCCGAGCTCGTGGTCGAGTGGTTCGCCGACGAGCAGAACCGCGCGCTCGTCCAGGAGCTGCGCGAGCTGGGGCTCCGGTTCGAGGCGGGCGAGGAGGAGCGCCCGATCGAAGGACGGTTGACCGGGTCCACGTACGTGATCACGGGGACGCTCGAGAAGTACACGCGCGAGGAGGCGAAGGCGGCTCTGGAAGCGCTCGGGGCGAAGGTGGTCGACTCGGTCTCGAGCAAGACGACGGGCCTGATCGTCGGTGAGGAGCCCGGCCGGTCGAAGCTCGCGAAGGCGCAGCGGGCCGGCGTGCCGCTCCTCTCCGAGTCCGACCTGGACGCCTTGGTCGGACGGGATTAACCCTCGCCGTGCTCGCTCGCGTGCGGCGGCGCGGTCCCGTCCCGATCCCCCACCCACCCACGGGGACATGGATGGTAGCGGTCGATCGGCGACGCGGGTGAGGACGCGGCGTGCCGGAACCGTGTCGTTGCGCTCAGGACTGGGCGAGGAGCTGCACGAAGCGGTCCTGCGCCTCGCGCGCCGTCCAGAACGGGACCGGCGTCCCGTTCTCGATCACGGAGAAGGCGTACCGGCCACGGACGAAGCCGGAGAGCACGCAGGCGAGGTCGGTCGTCCCCGTCTTGCCGATCACCTTGCCGAGCGTGAGCGGGCTCGTGAGCCTGTGGGCGAGCGTCCCCGTCCTGCCGGCGACCGCGAGCGCGTCGACGAGATACGGGCGCAGGTGCGGCGCGTGCCAGACGCGCGCGAGGATGTCCACGATCGCCTGCGGCGTGAGCCGGTCGAGCGAAGACAGGCCGGAGCCGTCGACGATGCGGACTCCGGCGAGCGGAATCCCGGCCTCGCCGAGCACGCGGCGGACGACGGCGGCGCCGGCGGCGCTCGTGCCGCCGGCGCCGGCGACCGCGCCGAGCTCCTTGAGGAGCAGCTCCGCCGTGAAGTTGTCGCTGTCCGCGTCGACGGCGTGGAGGATCTCGCCGAGCGGCTTCGACTCGGTGGACGCCAGCAGCCTTCCGCCGCCCGCGCCGACGCTCGCCGGTCCGGCGACGTCGACGCCGACCTCTCGGAGCTCGCGTCGGAAGCGCTTCGCCGCCGCGTACGCCGGTAGCCGGGCGATGCGCCCGCGCGTGACGGCGCGGTCGACGACGAGCGCGGAGAGCGGCGGCGACTCGACCATGGAGAAGGAGGGCTTCCAGCCCGGGGCCGTGCGCCGCCGGTCGAAGAAGGACTCGTCGCCGACGACGCCCCCGGTGACCCGCCTCAGGCCGAGGCGGGCGAGCTGGCGTGCGAGCTGCGCGAGGCGGGCGGACGACAGGGTCGGATCGCCGTAGCCCTTGAGGACGAGGCTGCCGGTCCACGTGCCGTCCGCGGCGAGCGATCCCTGTCCGCGCACCTCGGTCGGGAAGCGAAACGACGGACCGAGCACGACGAGCGCGGCGTAGGTGACCGGCAGCTTCTCGTTCGACGCCGGCACGAACGGCACGGTCGCGTTGTGCGCGTAGACGACGCGCCCGCTGGCGAGGTCGAGCGCGACGGCGCCCGTCCGTCCAGGGCCGATGCCGGGAGCGGCGAGCGCCGCGCTCAGCTTCGCGCGGAGCTCGGGCGATCCGATTCCGGCTGCCGCCGACGCGGCCGCGAGCGCGGCCGCGAGCGCGAGGGCGGCGGCGACTCGGGCGATCATCGCAGGGTGATCGTGACCGTGCGTGCTCCCCACGCCTGCGCCTGCGCGAGCGTCGCGAACCAGAGGTCGATGCGCAGGCCCTTGATCGCCGTGCCCGTGTCCGCGGCGATCGCGGGCCCGTATCCGGGGACGTACATCCTCGTGCCGAGGGGGATCACCGTCGGGTCGACGGCCACCACCCCCGGGCCGACGGGAAGGCCGCTGGCGGTGGAGCCGGGAAGCGAGTAGGCGGTGGCGATCACCGTCAGGCGCACCGACGAGCCGGCCGCCGGCGCCGCTTGCGGCCGGCCGTCCGACGAGGTGAACGAGGCGAGGCTCTTCACCGCCTCCGCCTGCACGGTCGCGACGGTTGCCACGGCCTCGGCCCGCCGGGCGCGGGCGTCGAGCGCGGCGATCCGGGCGCGTTCGAGATGCTGGCGTGTGCGCAGGCGCTCGAGGTACGCTGAGCGCTCCGACCGCGCAGCCGCCACCTCGGCCGCCGTCGCCGCCGCCGCCTGGCGCAGGCGCCGGAGCTGCGCGCTCCGCCGGCGAAGCGAGGCGAGGACACGAACGAGGCCCGTCTGCGCACCTCTCGCGTCGGCCGCGAGGGCGGCGTTCGACCGGGCCGACCGGCGCAGGTCGTCGAGACCTGAGACGATGTCGTCGAGGGACGCGGCGCCGAGCACGACGGCGAGCGCGTCCGGGCTCTGCTGCTCGTAGAGCGCCCGCACCGCGGCGCCGAGCCGGGTCTGCGCGACCGCCGCCGTGTGCCTGGCGGCGGCCAGCTCGCGAGCGGCCGCGGCGCGCGCCCGCTCGTTCGCGGCCAGGCGGGCGTCCGCCTCCGCGAGCGCTGCACGGGCCCGGTCGAGCCGGCTGTCGAGCGCGTACAGCTGCAGCACCGCCGCGCGCTCCTCGGCGGAGAGCGCGGCGCTCGTCGCGCGGAGCGCGTGCATGCGGCCGGCGAGGGCTGCGTGGCGCCGATCCGCGCCGCCGGTCGCCGGAAAGAGCATGGCGGCGAGGGCGCAGAGGACGGGGGCGGCGCGCCCGACGATCCGTGCCGGCGCTCGCAAGGCCGCAAGACGCTAGCACAGGATCTGCCTCCGCGACGTCGAAGAAAACAATCTTTGCAGCACTTTTGTCACCCGCTCCCGGTACGCGGACGGTTGCAGCCCGCCGACCGGCCTGCTAGGGTCTCCCGCCAGTGACGTACCGGCCCCTCCCGGTGCGCCCCCGTCTACGCGGAGCACGCGGCCTTCGCCGAGCCTTCCGCGGCAGGTGGGTGCCAACAGCACTCCTGGCGACGCTCGCGACGCTCGTCGCGGCCGTGCCGGCGCTCGCCGACCCTCGCATCGCGGCGAAGAAGGCCGAGGCACAGCAGGTGATGGCGCAGATCCAGGAGCTCGACTCCCGGCTCGAGAAGGCGGTCGAGGCCTACGACGCGGCCACGGTGAAGCTCGACCGCATCCGAGGCCAGCTCGCCGAGAACCGGTACGAGATGCGAGTCGCCAAGCAGAACCTGAAGTCGTCCGAGACCCGGCTCGCCGCCCGGCTCCGCGACCTGTACGTCTCCGGCGAAGGCGACTCGACGATCGCGGTCATCCTGGGGGCGGCCAGCCTCGACGACGTCATCAACCGCCTGGACACGGCGAGCCGCGTGTCGAGCGAGGACACGCAGGTTGTGCGGGAGGTGAAGCGGTTCCGGTCCGAGGTGGCCAGACGCGGTGCCTTCCTCCGCCACGCGCACCAGGTGCAGAAGCAGGTCGTGGCCGAGCGCGCGGCGGCGAAGCGGCAGGTCGAGCAGGGGCTCGCCGAGCGGCAGCGGCTGCTCTCGTCGATCAGGGGTGAGATCCAGAAGCTGCAGCAGGAGGAGGCCGTGCAGCAGGCGCTGCTCGCGGCCAGGGCACGGGCGCGGCTGATCCAGCTCCAGCGCGAGCAGCAGGCGCGGCTGCGTACGACCGTCGTCGGCGTGACCGCGCAGGTGCCGGCGAGCACGACCGACCCGACGAGCACGACCGACCCGGCGAGTGTCGCGACCGTCGCGCCGCCGTCGCGCTACGGCGGCGTCGTCGGCGTGGCGATGGCCCAGCTCGGCAAGCCGTACGTCTGGGGCACGGCCGGCCCGGACACGTTCGACTGCTCGGGGCTCGTCGTCTACGCCTACGCGGCGATGGGCGTGTCGCTTCCGCACTCGACGTACTCGCTCTGGAACGACGGCGTATACGTGCCACAGGACCAGCTGCAGCCGGGCGACCTCGTCTTCTTCGACGGGCTCGGCCACGTCGGCATCTACATCGGCGGCGGCCAGTTCATCCACGCGCCGCACACCGGCGACGTCGTCAAGATCTCCAGCCTGAGCGACAGCTGGTACGCGGCCACGTACGTGGGGGCGCGCCGGATCCTCTAGCCGGCCGGCATCCCTTCCCGGCGCGGGGCAGGCTCCGCGTAGAGAGCGTCGATCTCGGCTGCGAAGTGTGCCTCGCACACGCGGCGCCGGAGCTTCAGCGTGGGCGTCACCTCCTCCGCGTCGGGGGAGAACTCGCGCGTCAGGATCGCGAAGCGCCTGATCTGCTCGAACGGGGAGCGGTGGCGGTTCACGTCGTCGACCGCCTCCTGCACGAGCGCGACCACGCCGGGATGCGTCGCGAGCGTGCCGGCGTCGCCGGCGATCCCGTGGCGCTCGGCCCATGCGCGGATCCCGTCGGCGTCGAGCGTGACGAGCGCCGCCACGTACGGACGCCGGTCGCCGACGACGAGCGCCTGCGAGACGAAGCGCGACGTCTTCAGCTCG
Source organism: Gaiellaceae bacterium (assembly GCA_035652235.1). Taxonomy (GTDB): domain Bacteria; phylum Actinomycetota; class Thermoleophilia; order Gaiellales; family Gaiellaceae; genus PALSA-612. The sequence goes on from DASREE010000048.1 coordinate 12,735, forward strand.
TTCTCGAGGGCCTGCGGCGCCACCTTCTTGCCGCCCGCCGTGACGATGATCTCCTTCTTGCGGTCGGTGATGCGGATGAAGCCGTCGCCGTCGATCTCGCCCACGTCTCCGGTGCGCAGCCAGCCGTCGCCCGTCAGCACCTCGCGCGTCGCCTCCTCGTCTCGGTAGTAGCCGGCGAAGACGGTGGCGCTGCGGACGAGGAGCTCGCCGTCGGCCGCGGTCGCGACCTCGAAGCGCGGGAGCGGCAGCCCCACGGTGCCGAACCGGAAGCGGTCCGGGCGGTTGACGGAGACGGCCGTCGTGCACTCCGTCTCGCCGTAGCCCTCGAGGATGAGGAGGCCGAGCGCGTGGAAGAACTCGGCGATCTCGGGCGCGAGCGGCGCCCCGCCGGAGACTGCGAGCCGCAGGCGCCCGCCGAGGCGCTCGCGGAGCTTCGAGTAGACGAGACGGTCGGCCAGGCGGTGCTGGAGGGCGAGGAAGGGGGGCAGGCTCCGTCCCTCCTGCCTCAGCCGGCTCGCGCGCCGGCCCACGCGGAGCGCCCACCCGGCCAGGGCGCGCCGCGGCCGCGGCTGGGCGGCGAAGGCCGCCAGCGTCGCGGCGTGCATCTTCTCGAACAGCCGCGGCACGCTGGGCAGGATCGTCGGCCGCACCTGGACGAGCGCCTCGCCGGTGCGCTGCGGGTCGGGGCAGAACGCGATCGTGAACCCGACCCGGGTGCCGGCGAGGTGCATGAGCCGCCCGAAGCTGTGCGCGAGCGGCAGGGAGAGGAGCAGCACGTCCTCGGGACCGACGAGGCCCTCCACCTCGGTGACGGCGACGGCCATCTCGTAGTAGTTGCGATGCCGGATCATGCACGCCTTCGGCGGTCCGGTCGCCCCCGAGGTGTAGACGTAGGTGTACAGGTCGTCCTCCCCGATCGCGCCGGCGGCCGCGGCGAGAACGTCCGGGTTGTCGGCGGCGAAGCTGCGCCCGCGCTCGGCGAGGTCGTCGAGGTCGGCGAAGGTGAGCACGTGCTCGAGGCGGGGAAGCTCGGCGCGGGCCCGTCCGGCCTTCTCCCGCTGGGCAGCGTCCTCGGCGAGCAGGCCGACGGCGTCGGCGTGCCCGAGCGCGTAGACGCAGTCGCGGGCCGAGCTGGTCGCGTAGATCGGCACGCTGATCGCGCCGACGAGCGCGAGCGCGTAGTCGAAGAGCACCCATTCGAGCCGCGTCGAGCCGAGGAGCGCGAACGCGTCCCCGCGGGCGACCCCGAGCGCAAGCAGGCCGTTGGCGAGCTCCCGCACGCGCCGTCCGGCCTCGGCCCATGAGACGCTCCGCCACGCGCCGCCCTCCTCGACGAGATAGGCGGGCCGCTCGCGCCCGGCCGCGACGGCGTCGAGCCAGAGCGCGCCGATCGTGCGGGGCCGGGCCGGGATCTCCGGCGTCACGACAGCCTCCCGCGGCGCTCCGTCCACCACCTGTGCGGCGAGCTTAGTGTCCGCGCAGGGGAAGCGCTACGCGGCGGCGAAGACAGCGCCCGTAGAATCACGGGGGTCGCGATGCGGACGACATGGAACGGAGCGATCAGCTTCGGGCTGGTCAACATCCCGGTCGGCCTGGCGCCGGCGACGAAGCCTGCCGCGCGCCAGTCGGACGTCTCCTTCCGTCTGCTGCACCGCGAGTGCGGAACGCCGATCAAGCAGAAGCGGTGGTGCCCGCTCCACGACCGTGAGGTCGGCCCCGACGAGATCGTCAAGGGCTGGGAGGTGTCGAAGGGCGAGTTCGTTCTCGTGGAGGACGAGGACCTCGAGGCGATCGAGCGCGACTCGACGTCGCGGGTGATCGAGATCACCGGCTTCGTGCCCGTTGGCGCCGTGGACGCGATCTACTTCGACCGCACGTACTTCCTCGTACCGGCCGCGACCGCGGCGGCGCGGCGGCCCTACGCCCTCCTGCGGCGCGCCATGGCCGAGTTGGGGATGGCCGCGCTCGGCCGGTTCGTGCTGGCAGGGAAGGAGAAGCTGTGCCTCATCCGTGCGCGTGGCGAGGCGCTCGCGCTCGAGACGATGTACCTCGCCGAGGACGTGTACTCGCAGGCGGAGATCGACGAGGCGGTCGCCGACGCGGGAGCGAAGGACGCCGAGGTCGAGCTGGCGCGGCAGATCATCGACAGCATGGTCACCGACTTCCGGCCGGCGGAGCAGCTGGTCAGCGAGTACCGCCAGGATCTGCGCGAGCTGCTGCAGGCGAAGCGGCAGGGCCGGGAAGTGTCACGGCCGGAGCCGGTCGAGGAGGCCCCCGTCGTCGACCTGATGGAGGCGCTCCGGCGAAGCGTCGCACAGGCGAAGAAGCGAACGAAGCCCAAGCCCGCCGCTCGCGCCGCCGGGCAGAGGAAGCCGGCTGCGGCGCGGACGCGCGCGAAGTCGGCCTGAGCCGGCCCCGGGCGGGGCTGCGGGCGCTGTGCGCCCTCCGTACGCAGATCAGGCGGACTCGGCGGCAGCCGCCCTGACCGCCTTGAGCTGTGCCTGGAAGAGCGTCTTGTCGATCTTGCCGTGGTAGATGGGCACGCCCTCCTCCACGCACAGCCGGATCACGTCGTCCCGGTCGAGGCCGAGCTCCTTGGACAGCTCCTCAGGCGTCAGGTGATTGGCCATCGCTCCCTCCTTGCCCACGAAAAAGCCCGCCGGCGAGTGCGCTCGGACGGGCTCCGGTCGAGGCTGACGTTTGTCGCGACCGCGGGTGTCAACGGGCCCGCGTCCCGAGACGATCCATTTGGGGAAGAGCATAGTCCCGCCGACGGGCGCCGTGCAAGCGCGCGCCCGAGCGCCAGCCGGCGCGGCGGGCGCGGGCCGATCAGACGGGATTCTCGAGCTCGACGAACTCCCACTCGACGCCGAAGCGGTCCGCGAGCCGCTGCGCGAGCGCCTGCACGCCGAGCCGTTCGGTCGCGTAGTGGCCGGCGGCGACGAGGTGCACGCCGAGCTCCTTCGCCGTGTGCAGCGTCGGCTCCGCCGCCTCGCCGGTGAGCAGCAGGTGGAAGCCGTCCGTCGCGGCGCGCACGAGGTAGGAGGCGCCGCCCCCCGAGACGATCGCCGCCCGCTCGACGCGCTCGGGGCCGAACGCGAACACGAGCGGCTTGCGGCCGACCACGCGCTCGACCGACGCCTCCAGCTCGTCGATCGCCGGCGGCTCGGCGAACCTGCCGCCGACGCCGATCTCGGCGAAGGGGCCGTCGACCGCGAGGCCGAGCTCGCGGGCGAGCAGGGCGTTGTTGCCGATCTCGGGATGCGCATCCAGCGCCAGGTGGTAGGCGGCGAGCGTGAGGTCGGCGTCGAACAGGGCCTGCAGACGGCCCTTCATGCGGGCGTCGATCGTGCGCGGCTCGTTGTCCCACAGCAGGCCGTGGTGGACGAGCACGAGCTGGGCGCCGAGCGCGGCCGCCCGGGTGAAGAGCTCGCGCGAGGACGAGACGGCGCACACGATCCGCGAGACCTCGGCGGCGCCGACCACCTGCAGGCCCATCGGCCCGTAGTCGCGGAAGGAGCGGACGTCGAGGAGCTCGTCGGCGAAGGCGATGATCTCGTCCCGGCTCGCCACGCGCGCCAGTGTACGCCCGGCCGGCGGATCCCCGTTGCCGGAGCCTCGGCTCAGGTCACGGCCGCCTCCCCGACCGGCATCGCAGTCGCGGCGGAGGTGCCCGGCGGGGTGAGGAACTGGACGCGGTTCGCGACGACCTCGAGCGCGCTCCGCCGCGTCCCGTCCGGCGCCTCCCACGAGCGGCTGCGCAGGCGCCCGTCGAGGGCGGCGCGATCGCCCCGGTGCAGATACTGCGAGCACAGCTCCGCCTGGCGATCCCAGGCCGAGACGCGGACGAAGTCGGCCCCGCCGTCCCTGCCCGGCCGGTCGACGGCGAGGAGGAAGCTCGCCACCTTCTTCCCCTGGCCGACCTCCTTCAGCTCGACCTCCGTCGCGAGGTTGCCGATCAGCGTCACCACGTTCACGTTCGCGCCCTCCTTGTCGTCTACCGGGCCAACGTAGCGGCGAGCACGTGACGTGTCTGCGACGGGTCCGTGCCGAGCTCGTCACGGCGCTCCCGCGCCGGCCGAGGCGGTAACCTGTGCCTGCTCGGGGTGTGGCGCAGCCTGGTAGCGCGCTCCGTTCGGGTCGGAGAGGTCCCCAGTTCAAATCTGGGCACCCCGACACAGCCGCGGGGGAGACGGGCGTTTCCCCCGCGAGCGCTCTCTCGCGTCACGGCCGACCCGCGGGGCTGCCCGGGCCGGCGCTATCGTTCGGCTGTGGCAGCCAGGATCCGCGTCGCGTGCGTGCAGATGACGAGCGGCCCCGAGAAGGCGGCCAACCTCGAGACGGCGGAGCGGCTGGTCGCGCGGGCGGCCGCCACGGGCGCCGACCTCGTGCTCCTGCCCGAGAAGTGGGACGCGATCGGAGACCACGACCAGCTGCACGCCGCCGCCGAGCCGCTCGAGGGCGGCCCGGCCGTCGAGGCGATGCGGCAGTGGGCGAAAAGCCACGGCATCACCCTCGTCGGCGGCTCCATCTCCGAGCGTCGCGAGGGGCGCGAGAAGCTGTCGAACACCTGCGTCGTCGTCGACCCGCAGGGGGAGATCGCGGCCGTCTACCGCAAGATCCACCTGTTCGACGTCGAGGCGGGCGGCGTCGTCTACCGCGAGTCCGACGCCGAGGAGCCGGGCGAGGAGCCGGTCGTCGCCGAGCTCGAGGGCTGGCCGGTCGGCCTCACCGTCTGCTACGACCTGCGCTTCCCCGAGCTGTACCGCATCCTCGCGCTCGAGGGCGCGCTGCTGTTCACCGTTCCTGCGCACTTCACGCTCTACACCGGCCGCGACCACTGGGAGCTGCTGCTGCGTGCCCGCGCCGTCGAGAACCAGTGCTACGTCGCCGCGGCGGCGCAGATCGGCGAGACGCTGCCCGGGCGGCAGAGCTACGGCCGTGCCTCGATCGTCGACCCGTGGGGCGTCGTCCTCGCCCAGGCGCCCGACGAGGAGACCGTGATCGCCGCCGAGCTCGACCGGGCGCGATTGGAGGCGATCCGGGCGCGCTTCCCGTCGCTCGCGAGCCGGCGCCCCGCCGCCTACCGCTGGCCCGCGCACGTTGACGGCTAGCGTCCGAGCCGTCCTCTTCGACGTCGACTTCACGCTCTGCCGGCCGGGGCCGGAGCTCGGTCCCGAGGGCTACCGGTCGCTCGCGGCCGAGCGCGGGCTCGACCTCGACCCGGCGCTGTACGAGCCGGCGCGGCTGGCCGCGCTCGACGACCTGCGCCGCCATCCCGAGCTCGACCACGACGAGGAGATCTGGATTCGCTTCACCGAGGACATCATCCGCGGGATGGGCGGCGCCGGCGACACCCGGGAGCTCGCGCTCGAGATCGTCCGCCGCTGGGAGCAGGCGGCGCACTTCGAGCTGTACGAGGATGCGCTGCCCGTCCTCAGCACGCTCCGGGAGCACGGGCTGCGGCTCGGGCTCGTCTCGAACACGAGCCGCGACCTCGGCGCCTTCGTGCGCCACTTCGGGCTCGACGTCGACGGCTGGGTCGCCTCCGGGACGCACGGGAAGGTGAAGCCGAGCCCGCTCATCTTCCAGGCGGCGCTCGAGCTGGTCGGTGCGAGCGCGGCCACGACGACGATGGTCGGCGACTCGCTGGAGGACGACGTCGAAGGGGCGGTCGCGGTCGGCATGCACGCGCTGCTTCTCGACCGGGCTGGGCGCTTCCCGTCGAGAGCCGACCGGATCGGCTCGCTGGAGGAGCTGCCGGCCGCGCTCGGGCTCGCCGGCTCGCCGCGGCTGTGACCGCGGCCCGGACTCTGCTCGGAGCGTGAGGGGCGGGCGCGTGCGGGGGGCTTGACTTCCGGGCTCCGAGGGCTCAGTCTTCCCGGATTCGGGGCGCACGTCCGCGGGCGTCGCCCATGCGGCGAGGGGAGGAGGCGGCGGCATGTCCCTGGCACGGGGTTGGGCCCGACATCGGGCGCTCCTGTTCGTGATCGCGCTCGCGGGGTCCGTGCTCACCGGCCTCCTGCTCTCGGGCGGAGCTGCGCCTGCGTCCGCGAACAAGAACTACGCGGCGCGCATCGCGCCGACGACGGCGCCGGGGTCGGCGGCGACCGCGGTCACCGTCACGATCGAGAACTGCGGTCCGAGCAGCGCCGCGCCCTGCTCGGCGGCCACGGCCAGCACGCAGTCGCTCGGCTCGGCGAACGTGACCTTCCCCTCCGGCTTCGCGCTTCCGCAGGGGCCGCTCGCCGCCTCCGCGGTGACGGCGTCGGGCGGCAAGACCTGGAGCGCCACCGTCTCCGGCAACACCATCGAGCTGCGCAACCCCGGCCCGAGCACGACGAACGCGCTCGCGCCGGGAGAGCATGTCAGCGTGACGATCACCGTCACCACCCCGGCCGGCTGCGGCTGGTACCAGCTGTCGACGCAGGCGAAGCAGTCGAACGACTTCAACGGGCCTCCCGGCAACGCGTTCAACCTCGTCGGCTCCCAGCCGGCCTTGACCGTCTCTCCCGGCGGGACGCTCGACCACTTCGTCGTCTCGCCCGTGACCAGCCCGCAGACGGCGGGTGCAGGCTTCACCGTCACGGCAACGGCGTACGACTCGTGCGGCGCCGTGAAGACGAACTACGCAGGCGGCGCCGCTCTCTCGGGCACGATCGCCACCTCGCCGAACGGCACCGTCCCCGTGTACGGCAGCTTCGGCGCGTGGACGAACGGCTCCGCCAGCGCGACCGTGACCGCCTACGCGACGACGTCGTTCGGCACGGGCGGCTACAAGCCCGACTTCACGGTCACCGTCGCCGACGGCGCCGCCTCCGGCACGAGCAACGGCTTCGCCGTCACGCCGGGGCCGCTCGGCTCGTTCACGATCGGGTCGATCGCCAGCCCGCAGACGGCGGGGACGGCCTTCCCGGTCACGGCGACGGCGTACGACCTGTACGGCAACCTGAAGCGCGACTACGCCGGCGGCGCCGCGCTCTCCGGCAACCTGGCGAACGCGCCGGACGGCACCGCCCCCCTGTACGGGAGCTTCGGTTCGTGGACGAACGGCACGGCGACGGCGAGCGCGACCGCGTACGCGGCCACGCCGCTCGTCGGCGGAAGCCACGCGGCGGTCGACACCGTCACGGTCAGCGACGGCGCCGTGAGCGCGACGAGCAGCTCGTTCGCGGTCGCGCCGGGGGCTCTCGGCCGCTTCGCCTGGACCGGTCAGCCAGGCGCGGCGCAGGCGGCGGGCACGAGCTTCACGGCAGCGGTCACGGCGTACGACACGTACGGCAACGTCAAGGACGACTACACGCCGGCGAGCGCCGTCTTCTCCGGGCTCGGCACCTCGCCCGCCGGGTTCGCCCCCTCGTACTCGGTGTCGTGGTCCGGGGGCGTCGGCTCGGGGACGTTCGTCGACGACAAGGCGGAGTCGGGGGCGCGGCTGACGGTCACGGACGGCTCGGTGACCGCGTCGAGCTCGAGCTTCGACGTCGCGCCGGGGCCGCTGGGCTCGTTCACGTGGCAGCCGCAGCCGGGTGCGAGCCAGACGGCGGGCGTGGCCTTCGCGGCCTCGGTGACCGCGGCCGACGCGTACGGCAACGCGAAGACGGACTACACGGGCGCCGGCGCCTCGTTCGGCGGGCTGGCCACCTCGCCGGGCGGCTACGCCCCGATCTCCAGCGTCTCCTGGTCGAACGGCGTCGGCACGGGCACGTTCACGGACTACACGCGGGAGACGACGAAGCTGACGGTGGGCGACGGCACGGTGCAGTCGTCGAGCTCGAGCTTCTCGGTCGCCGCCGGGCCGGTGCAGACCCTGTCCTTCGTCCAGCAACCGGGCGAGACGCAGGTGGGCACGAGCATCTCGCCCGCCGTGACGGTGAAGGCGCTCGACGCCTACGGGAACACGGTGCCGGGCGCGGCCGTGGGCGTCTCGCTGACCGCCATCTCCGGGACCGGCAGCTTCAAGGCCGGCAGCACGACGACGGCCACGACCGACTCCTCGGGCGTCGCCACCTTCTCGAACCTGGCCGTGACGGACACCGGCGAGTACCAGCTCGTCGCGACGAGCGGCAGCGCGAGCGCGACGAGCATCGGCTTCGTGATCGCGAACCAGGTCAACCCGTGCTCGGGCTCGTGCTCCGCCTCGGGCTCGGTGAAGAACAACACGACCACCGACGCCTCCGCGACCGGCGCGCCGAGCGGCAGCTCGCTCGCCGTCTCGGTGATCCTGAACGACACGCCGCCCCCCGCGGCGTGCACCGCGACCGGCTTCACGCCGCTCGGGGCCGGGTCGTTCGTGAACATCCTCGGGAGCGGCGGCGCGACGCCGACCTTCACGATCACGTGGACGCTCGACAAGTCGATCGTCAACGCCGTCCCGAACAACGGCGCCTCGCAGTTCGACATCTGCCTCGGCGCCGTCAACCTGCTCGACCCGTCGGGCGGGTCGACGACGGGCTGGACGACGAAGGACGGGACGCCGGCGGTCGGCGTCTTCGATCCCAACCTCGGCGTCACGCTCTTCTGGGGCATCCTGCCCGACTGCCCGAAGACGCCGACCGGCCCCTGCGTTCTCTCCCGGCACAAGGACAAGGCGGGCGACGAGATCGTCCAGTTCCTCAAGCCGGCGCCCTGGGATGGGCACTTCGCCGGCGGGAACTAGCGCGACGGGGCGGCCGCCGGCTCGGGCTCCGGCAGCGGGACGGGCGACGTGCGGACGACGCCGAGACGGGAGAAGATCCCGTCCCGCTCCCGCGCGAGGTCGCCGGCCGGCTCGCCCGTGCGTGCGCGAAGCGCCGCCAGCGCATCGAGCGTCAGGGCGACCTCGTACGCGGCTCCCTTCGAGCGGGCCTCGGCGAGGCTGGTCGCGAGGGCCTCGGCCGCCTCGTCGAGGCGCCCGAGCAGGAAGAGCGCGCAGCCACGGCTGCGCTCGAGCGCGGCGAGGAGCACGAACAGGCCGTCGCTCGCCGCCGCCCGCTCGAGGGCGGCCTCGGCCACGTGCAGCGCGGCCTCGGCCTCCCCTCGGAGCACGAGCGAGTCCGCGATCCGCGCGTCGGTGGCGAGCAGCTCGCTCTGGTTCCCGTCGCGGACGTACTGCTCGCGCGCGTCCGCGAGCAGGGCCTGCGCCTCGTCGAAGCGCCCACCGCGGGCGAGCACCCGCCCCAGGTAGGCCGAGACGTCCGCGACGCGGGCCGCGGAGCCGGAGGCGCGGGCGACGCGGAGGGCGTCGCGGAGGAGCGGCTCGGCCTCCTCCAGCCGGCCCTGGTCGGACAGGATCTCGGCGGCGTTCACCTGGGCGAACGTCGCCGCCCACACGTTCCCGGCGCGCTCGTACGCCGCCTGCGCCCGCTGGTAGAAGGCAAGCGACTCGTCCCAGTGGCCGCGCATGTGCGCGATCACGCCGCGGTTGTTGAGGACGTCCCCCTGGCCGCCGAGGTTCCCCTGCTGCTCGTAGATAGCGAGCGCCGTCTGCGAGTACACCGCCTCCTCGAGGCGTCCGAGCGCGGCGTACGCCCAGTCGAGCAGGTAGCAGGCATGGGCGACGGCGTCCCGCGCGGCCGCGACCTCGTCCGCCTCCTCGAGCGCCCGCCGGCACGCCGCGATCGCCCTCACCGGCTTGCCCTGGCGCAGGCGCACCATCCCGCTCCAGGCGTGGAGCCGGGCGCGCTGCGCGCGGGCGGCCTCGCCGTCGACGCCGTCGAGCGCGCGCAGCGCGCGCGTCAGCCAGCGCAGCGCCTGCGGGTAGCGCCCGACGACGTACGGGACCATCGCCTCCTTGAGCATGAGCTGTGCCGCCGAGACGGGGCCGGCGCCCGTCGTGCGGCGCGCGGCGCGGAAGGCACGTGCGGCGCGGTCGAACTCGGCGAGGCGCCGGCGCGCGTCGCCGAGCGCCTCCCACACCCGGGCGACCTCCTCCGCGGGCACGTCCCGCAGGTGGCGAGCCGAGGCGAGCGCACGCTCGAGGAAGGTGGCGGCCTCGGCGTTGGCGTACACCTCGCACGCGCTGTGCGCGGCCGTCCGCGAGTGTTCCCACGCCTCGCGGAAGCGCTGCGCGTGGAAGTAGTGGAGCGACAGGTGCTCGGCCTCGGCCTCGGGCCTCGAGCCGGCCAGGCGCTGGAGCGTGTCGCCGACAACGGCGTGGAGCTCCCGGCGCCGACGGTAGGCGAGCCCCTCGTAGGCGGCGTCGCGCGCGAGAGCGTGGCGGAAGCGCAGGCGGCCGTCGCCGTCGTCGGCGAGGAACTCCCCGAGGCGGGCGAGCGTCTCGCCGTCGAGGCGCTCGCCGCCGAGGCACGCCTCGAGCAGGTCCAGACGGCACGTCGCCCCCACCACCGCGGCCGCGCGCAGCACCCGGCGGTCGGCCGCGGCCAGACGGTCGATGTGCGCCATCATCACCGCCTCGAGCGAGTCCGGCAGCTCGTCCACGGCGCCGGCGGCCCGGGCGGCCGCGACCAGCTCGAGCAGGAAGAGCGGGTTGCCCGCTCCGCGCTCGGAGAGCGCCGCGGCCTGGTGCGGCGGGAGCGGCTCCTCCTCGGTGACCGCGTGCAGGAGGGCGAGCGCGGCGTCGCCCGCCAGCGGCTCGAGCACGAGCCGCGCCGGCTGCGCGGCCTCGGCGAGCGAGAAGCCGGTCCGCTGGTCGCGCCGGGTGACGACGACAAGCCACGGTCGCCGCCGGAGGTCGGGCAGGAGCCGCCCCAGCGCCTCCGCCGAGGCGTCGTCCAGCCAGTGCGCGTCCTCGAAGACGAGAAGCGCCGGTCCGTCGAGGAGCGAGCCGACGAGCGCGACCGCAGCCTCCTCGAGCCGCTCGCGCCGGAAGCGCTCCTCGAGTGCCGCCGTCTCCGGCGTGTCGGGGAGCCGGAGCCCGAGGGCGGCCGCGAGGAGCGGCAGCCAGGGGCGAAGCTCCGGCGCGGCCTGCTCGACCTCTCCGTGCAGCGTGTCCGCGGCCGCGACGGGATCCCGCGGCAGCTCGAGCAGCGAGCGCAGGAGCGCGGCGAGCGCGAAGTAGGGTGTCGCCGTCTCGTACTCGTCGCAGCGGACGACGATCGTGCGGGTAGGCTCGGCCGCGCGCACGAGCTCCCCGACGAGCCGCGACTTGCCCAGCCCGCGCTCGCCGACGAGCTCGACCGCGCCGCCGTGCCCGTCGCGGGCGCGCGCGAGCGCCGCGCGCAGGGCGCCCAGCTCGGCCTCGCGCCCGACGAGCGGCGCTTCCCGGTGCCGCCCGGCCTCGACGCCGGTCGGCGCGCCGACGGCGAACGCCTGCACGAGCGCCGACTTCCCCTTCGCCCGGAACGGCTCGAGCGCCGCCAGCTCGAAGCGCATCGGCGAGCGGTCGAGCACGTCGGCGGTCGTCAGCAGCTGCCCCGGCTCGGCGCGCGCCATCAGCCGGGCGGCGAGGTTGACGGCGTCCCCCTTGACCGAGTACGTGCGGCGGTAGGGAGGACCGAAGTCGCCGACGAAGATGCGGCCGCGGTGGACGCCGATGCGCAGGGGCAGCGGCCCGCCCGCCTCGAGGATCGCGCGCATCGCCCGCAGCATGCGCTCCTCGTCGTCGCCGGCGCTGCGCGGCGCGCCGGCCATGAGCATGATCTTGCCGCCGTTCGCGGCGACGTCGGTCTCGAAGAAGGAGACGCGGTGCTCGTGGGCGACGCGCTGCACGCATCCGATGCAGGCCTCGAGCGCGTCGGCGACCGCCTCCGGCCCGTCCCGCTCGAGCAGCTCGTCCGTGCCCGTGAAGTGGACGAAGGCGGCCGTCATCGGCCGGTGCTCGGCCTCGCCGCCGCCGGCGAGGATGTGCTCGCGCACCTCGACGGGCAGGCAGGCGCCGAGGTCGATGCCGGACACGTCGCCGACGGGCGCAGCCCGCAGCGAGCCGACGTCAGGCGCCCGGCGCAGCAGCAGGCCCGGGCCCCGTTCGCCGCCGACGCACCCGGACGGGAGGGCGGCCGCCGTCCGCACGCCGATCGCGATCTCGCCCGCCTGCGCCGCCGCCTCGAGCTCGACCGTCCGCGTCGCGCCCGGGCCGGTGATCACGAGCTCCCGGTGCAGGTCGCCGACCAGGAAGACGTCGAAGGCGCCGCTGTGGATGCCGACCGACATGCGCAGCGTCACGCGCCCCGAGGACGTCTCCAGCCTGCCGACCGAGCGCAGCACGCGGCGCATCCCGAACGCGGCCCGGCAGGCGCGCGCCTCGTGCCCGTCGCCGTCGAACAGGAGCAGGACGGCGTCGCCGCCCCACTTGACCACGCCTGCCCCGAACTCGTACGCCTCCGACAGGAAGGCCGCGAAGCAGGCGTCGAGGAGGTCGTTCATCTCCTCCGCCCCCACCTTGCCCTTGCGCGACAGGCGCTCGGTCAGCTGCGTGAATCCGGAGATGTCGACGAACGCGAGCGACCCCTCCAGCCGCCTCGTGCGCGCGGCCGGCGTCTCGCGCAGCCAGTCGACGACGAGGCGGGGCACGTAGGGGGTGAGGCGATGCTCGTGACCCGCCGCGCGGCTCGGCCTGTCGGGGCGGGTCGCGGACACGTCCCCGGGCAGGATCGCGCCCCCGCGGGAGGACGTCAAGCGCCGCCCCGCGGCGAGGTGGCCCAGCGGGGCCGGCCGTCCGGGAGGCCTCAGCTCAGCGGAACGCCGGCGTGCCGGTGACGGCGCCGCCGACGACGAGCGTGTGCACCTCGTGCGTCCCCTCGTAGGTGAGCACGGACTCGAGGTTGTTCATGTGCCGGATGACCGGGTACTCGAGCGTGATCCCGTTGCCACCGAGCACCGTCCGCGCGGCCCGGCACACGTCGAGCGCGCCGCGCACGTTGCCCATCTTGCCCAGGCTGACGTGCTCGGGCCGCAACGTGCCGGCGTCCTTCATGCGGCCGAGGTGCAGCGCGACGAGCAGGCCACGGTTCAGCTCGAGCGCCATCTCGGCGAGCTTCTGCTGGGTGAGCTGGTAGGTCGAGATCGGTCGCCCGAAGACGATCCGCTCCTTCGCGTACTCGAGCGCCGCCTCGTAGCAGGCGCGCCCGGCGCCGACCGCCCCCCAGACGATGCCGTAGCGCGCCTCGTTGAGGCAGGAGAGCGGCCCGCGCAGCGTCGTCGAGGCCGGGAGCATGTTCTCCTCGGGCACGTGCACGTCGTCGAGGACGAGCTCGGAGGTGACGGAGGCGCGCAGCGACAGCTTCTTGTGGATCTCCGGCGCGCTGAAGCCGGGCGTACCCTTCTCGACGACGAAGCCGCGGATCTCGTCGTCGGACACGCGCGCCCAGACGACGGCCAGGTCGGCGATGGTGCCGTTCGTGATCCACATCTTCGAGCCGTTCAGCACCCAGTCGGAGCCGTCGCGCCGCGCCCGCGTACGCATCGACCCGGGGTCGGAGCCGGCGTCCGCTTCGGTCAGCCCGAAGCAGCCGATCAGCTCGCCCGTGTGCATGCGCGGGAGCCAGCGCTCCTTCTGCTCCTCGGAGCCCCAGCGCCAGATCGCGTACATGGCGAGCGAGCCCTGCACGGAGACGGCGCTGCGGATGCCGGAGTCGCCGGCCTCGAGCTCGAGGCAGGTGAGCCCGTAGGCGACCGCGCTCGCCCCGGGGAGCCCGTACCCGTCCAAGTGCATGCCGAAGAGGCCGAGCGCCGCCAGCTCGCCGAGCACCTCGCGCGGCAGCACGCCCCGCTCGAACCAGTCGCCCACCTCCGGCAGGACGCGGTCGCGCACGAACGTGCGCACGGTGTCGCGGATCGCGCGCTCCTCGTCGTCGAGCAGCGCGTCGACGGCGAGGAAGTCGAGGGGGTCGAGCGTCGGCAGGGTGGTGCTGTTCGCGCCCATGCGAGGCGCCTCCGGGGTCGTCGAGGACAGTGCGGATCCTAACTGCCGCGCGCCCGGGCGCCGCCGGCGTGTCGAGCGCCGGCCTGGCCGGCGGGCTCGGGCTACGAGCCGGCGAGCCGGCCGAGATGGTGAAGCGCGAGCGCGAGCCAGTCGCCGGCGTGCGCCTGCCAGAGCGTCTGGTCGTGCCCGCCGGGATAGAGCCGGAACAGGTGCGGGACGCCCGCCAGGGTCAGCTCGCGGTCGAGCTCGACGTTCTCGCCGAGGAAGCGCCTGTCGCGCGTCCCCACGTAGAAGGCGAGGAAGGTCGGGTCGCGACGGAGCTCCCCGCGCAGGTCGCCGACGAGACGGTGGGCGCTCGCGCGCGCGTCCCGCTCCTGTGAGCCGAGGTCGAGAACGGTCTCGCCGGAGGGGTCGGTCGGGCGGAAGTAGCCGCTCCAGCTCTCGACGGCGCCGAAGGCGGCGAGGTGGTGCAGCGCGAGCAGGAAGGCGCCGTAGCCTCCCGCCGAGAGCCCGACGAGCACGCGCCCCCGGCGGCTGCGGATCGTCCGGTAGCGCGCATCGACCCAGGCGGGAAGCTCGCTGGCGATCGCCGTCTCCCAGTTGCGTCCCTCGCCCCAGTCCAGGTACTCGGGGTCGGGGTCGCCGTCGCGCGCCCCCTGCGGGGCGACGACGATCGCCCGCAGGCCGAGGCGCTCGAGCGCCCGCGGCACGAAGCGGAAGCCGCGGAACGCCCCGACTGGGGCCGGGAGGCCGTGCAGGAAGTAGACGACCGGGTAGCGCCGGCCGGGCTCGGAGGCGTAGCCGGGCGGAAGGTAAACGGCGAAGTGGAGCAGGCCGCGGAGGGCGGTCGAGCGGAGCACCCCCTCGCGCACGGCGCCGAGCAGGTCGCCGCCCGAGCTGCCGCCCACCTCCGTCCCGAGAGCGAGCGCCGCCGCGGCGAGCGCGAGGGGGAGCGCGGCGGCGAGCGGGCGCGGGCGCACGCTTCAGTATGGCGTCCCCTCCGCCGTCGGCTGGGCGGATCGATCGGACGAGCGGGAGGATGATCCCCATCCTCCCGCGGGCGTCCGCCGGTCGTTCGCGCGCTCGGCCGTTCTCAGGATGGCGGGCCGGCCCTAGGGCGGACACACTGGGCCGGAGCGAGGCGTACGATCATCCCCATGTCCGACAGCCGCCGGAAGGTCCGTGTGGTCGTCGCAGACGATCATCCGCTGTACCGCGAGGGCGTCGTACGCGCGCTCACGGCGAGCGGCAGGGTCGAGGTGGTGGCCGAGGCGGAAGGGGGTCGCGAGGCGCTGGAGCGGATCCGCGAGCACGCCCCCGACGTCGCGCTCCTCGACTACAAGCTCCCCGATCTCGACGCCGTCTCGGTGGTGCACGCGGTCACCAGGGACGGGCTGGAGACGCGCGTGCTCCTCCTGTCCGCGTTCACCGACAGCGGGCTCGTGTACGAGGCGATGCAGACGGGCGCGGCGGGCTACCTGCCGAAGGAGGCCAAGCGCGACGACATCGTCGACGCCGTGCTCGCCTGCGCCCGCGGGGAGACGGTGCTGCCGCCCGAGCTCACCGCCGGCCTGGTGACGGAGATCCGCATGCGCCGCTCCTCCGACGCGCCCGCGCTCACCGTCCGCGAGCGCGAGATCCTCGTGCTGATCGCCTCCGGGCACAGCCTTCCCGAGATCGCGAAGCAGCTCCACCTCGGCCTGACGACGGTGAAGACGCACGTCCAGCACCTCTACGAGAAGCTCGGCGTATCCGACCGGGCCGCGGCCGTCGCGGAGGCGATGCGCAGGCGCCTGATCGAGTAACCGCGTGCGGCCGGCCGGCGCCAGCCCCTCGTCGCCGATCGCGGCCTCGGCGCTCGCGGAGGCCGAGCGCCGGGTCGCCTGGCTGCGCCTGCTGGCCGTGCCGCTGATCGTCGCGGCCGAGACGGTCCCGCACCCGAAGGAGGAGCGGACGGACTTCCTCGTCGCGTCGGCGATCGTGCTCGTGTACGCGATCGGCATGCTCTTCTGGGTGTACGTGCGGCCGGTGACGCCGCGCCTCGCCTTCCTCGGCACCGCCGCGGACGTGGGCGCGATCACGGCCCTCGCCGGGCTCTCCGGCGGCGCGTACTCGCAGGCGCGCCTCACCTACCTGCTCGTTCCGCTCGCCGTCGCCTTCCGCTTCCGGCCGGGCTGGACGGCGCTGGCGAGCTCGGTGACGGTGGTCGCGTACATCACGCTCGCGCTCGTGCACCCGGCGCACAAGCTGCCGCACGCGACGCGCTACATCGCCGTCCAGGCGAGCTACCTGCTCTGGATCGGGCTCGCCGCCGTGCTCCTGTCGGCCGTGCTCGAGCGCCGCACCCGCAGCGTGGCCGAGCTCGCCGAGGTCAGGCGCGGGCTGATCCACGACGCCATGAGCGCCGGCGAGCGCGAGCGGCGGGCACTCGCCGAGGGCCTGCACGACCACGCGATCCAGAACCTCCTCTCCGCCCGCCACGAGCTGGAGGAGGCGGCGGAGGCCGGCGGCCACCCGGCGCTGGCGCGGGCGGACCGCGCGCTCGAGCAGACGATCGCCGAGCTGCGCGAGGCGGTGTTCGAGCTCCATCCGTACGTGCTCGAGCAGGCAGGGCTGGACGCGGCGCTGCGCCCGGCGGCGGAGCGGGCCGCGCGCAGCGGCGGCTTCCGCGTCCACTTCGACCTCGACTACCCGATCCGCCATCCGAACGAGGTGCTGCTGTTCGGCGCGGCGCGCGAGCTGCTGTCGAACGCCGCGCGGCACTCGGGCGCGCGCAACGTCACCGTCGGCCTCCGGCGCCGAGACGGCACGATCGTGCTCGCCGTCGAGGACGACGGCTGCGGCTTCGACCCGGAGCTCCTGCCCCAGCGCCTCGCCGAGGGGCACATCGGCCTGCGCTCGCAGCGCGAGCGGGTCGAGAACGTCGGCGGCCGGCTGGAGATCCGCTCCTCTCCCGGCCGTGGCACGAGGGTGGAGATCCGGCTCCCCTGCTGAGGCGGCGCGAGCGGGTCGCACCGTCATCCGAACGGACGATGGCGCCGGCGACCGCGCCGCGTCATCGTCATCGTCGTGACCTCCCTCGCCGCCACCGCGCTCGCCCGCCGCGTCGGCCGCCACCGGGTCGGCGTCTGGTCGGCGGCCGCCATCGTCGCCATCGTCGCCGTCTCGGCCGGGCTGATCGGCACCTACCGCTACCTGGACGGCTACTGGCTCTACCGCGGGTATCCGCCGCCCCGCGATCCCGCGTTCGTGACGGCGAGGGGGGTCCTCCAGCACCTCGAGGTGAGGAGCCCGGCGCTCGGCGGGCGGCTGCAGTCGGTCGACGTCTACCTGCCGCCCGGGTACGCCGAGCACCCGCACCGGCGCTATCCGGTCTTCTACCTCCTGCACGGGTTCCCCGGCCGGCCCGCCGCCTTCTTCCAGACCGTGCGGATCGGCGTGGTCGAGGACATCCTGCTCGCGAGGCGGCGCGTCGCGCCGATGATCCTCGTCGCTCCCTTCGGCTCGACCGGCACCTTCACGGACAAGGAGTGGGCGAACGGCGTGCGGCCGCACGAGGCGTGGGAGACGTTCGTGGCGCGCGACCTCGTGCGCGCCGTCGACCGCCGCTACCGGACGATCCGGGCAGGATGGGCACGGGCGCTCGGAGGGCTGTCGGAAGGGGGCTACGGGGCGCTCGACATCGGCCTGCACCACCCGGGCGAGTTCGGGACGCTCGAGAGCTGGTCCGGGTACGAGCTCGCGGACGACATCGCCTCGATCTTCGGCAGGAAGCCGGCGCTGCTGCGCCGCAACAGCCCGCTGCTCGTGCTCCCGAAGGTGGCGGCGACGCTCCGCGCCGACCGCACGTTCGTCTGGTTCTACTCGGGTCGCCGCGACCAGCTGCTCGGCCAGAACGAACGCTTCGCGCGCGCGCTCGCCGCCGCCGGGATCCGCTCCCGCTTCGCGGCGCTGCGCGGCGGGCACGACTGGTCGCTGTGGCGTGGCCACGCCGCGGCGGCGCTGCTCGCCGCGTCGGCCCACCTCCACCGTGCCACGCCGACCCACCTCCACGGTGGTGCGTAGGGCGCTTCGCATCGGGGCGCTCGGCGCCGGGATCGTCGTCTCGCTCGCGCTCGTCGTCTCGGCGACCGGCATCCTGTACCTCCTGCACGGGCTGGCGCTCCCGGGGCCGGTCGTCCGCGACGCGCTGCCCCTCGACGAGCTGCCCAAGCACGACGCCGTCCCGCTGCTCCTCTTCGCCGGCGTGTGGGCCGCCGTCGGCCTGCTGCTCGGCGGCATCGCCCGGGCGCTGCGCGCCGAGCGGCTGACGGCGGCGTTCCTGCTCGGGCTCGGCGTCTGGTCGTGGACGTACGTCTCCGTCGGCGTCTCCCTGCTCGTCGTCCGCCAGATCCCCGCCAACGACGCATTCGAGGCGGCGGCGCACCTGCGCGCTGCCTACGTGCCGGCGGCGCTCGCGGCGCTCGGCGGCGCCGTCTGCGGGCGTACGCCGGTCGCGGCGAGGTCCCGGTCGCCGCTTCTCGTCGCCTGGCTCGTCGGCGTGACCGGCGCCGTCAGCGCGCTGGACGGGATCCTCCCGGCGTCGCCGCCGCCGCTGCTTGCGGAGCTGTCGCTGACCCGCGTGTCGCCGGTTGCGAGCGCCCTCGTCGCGCCGCTCGGGCTCGCGCTCGTCATCGCCGCGCGCGGGCTCGCCCGGCGCAAGCGGCGCGCGTACCACCTGGCACTGGGCCTGGTCGTCGCGCTCGCGATCCTGCACGAGCTGCACCGCTTCGACCTCCGCGCCGTCGCCGCCGCGCTCGTCGCCGTCCTGCTCGTCGCGCGCCGCCAGGACTTCCACGCGGCCGGCGACCCGCAGACGAGACCCCGTCTCCTGCTCCGCACCGGTCTCGTCCTCGTCGGCCTCTACCTGTACGGCGCGGTCGTCCTGTGGACGAACCGGATCGAGGCCGACCAGCCGTTCACGCTTCGCTTCGCGCTGCGCGAGACGAGCCGCGCCCTCGCCGGTCTCTCGCTCGGCGGCTCGTCGCACCTCGCGGACGGGTTCGGCGCCTGGTTCCCGATCTCCGTCTTCGTCGCCGGGCTGCTCGCGGCGGGCTGGCTGCTCCTCTCCTGGCTCGCCCCCTGGCGCCACCGCGTGGCGCAGCAGGCGCGGGAGCGCGAGCTCGCGCGCCGCCTCGTCGCCTCCTTCGGGACCGACACGCTCGCCCCGTTCGCGCTGCGCGCCGACAAGTCGTTCTTCTTCGGCGAGGACGAGCGAGCCTTCCTCGCCTACCGGGTCGTCGGCGGCGTCGCGATCGTGTCCGGCGACCCGATCGGCCGGCCGGAGGCCTTCGACGAGCTGGTCGGGCGCTTCGTCGCCTTCGCGCGGGAGCGCGACTGGCGCGTGGCCATCCTCGGCGCCTCGGAGCGGCACCTCGACCTCTACCGCGCGCACGGGCTCCACGCCCTCTACCACGGCGACGAGGCGGTGGTCGACGTCGGCTCCTTCTCGCTCGAGGGCCGCGCGATCCGCAAGGTGCGCCAGTCGGTCAGCCGCCTGCGCGCCGCCGGCTACACGTCCGAGGTGCTGCACCCGCGCTCGATCGGTCCGGAGCTGCGGGCCGAGCTCGAGGAGATCGCGCGTGCGTGGCGCGGCGCCGAGCCGACGCGCGGCTTCGCCATGGCGCTCGACGCGCTCTTCCGGCTCGAGGACGAGGACGCCGTGTTCGTCATCGGGCGCGCTCCCGACGGCTCGCCGATGGGCTTCCTCCACTTCGCGGTCGTCCGGCCGTCGCGGGCGCTCTCCCTCTCCTCGATGCCGAGGTTGCGGACGACGCCGAACGGCTTCAACGAGTGGCTCATCTGCGCGGCGGTCGAGTGGGCCCGCGAGCACGGCTTCGAGCGGCTGTCGCTCAACTTCGCGCCGTTCGCGGCGCTGCTCGCGCCCGAGGCGGAGCTGTCGCCGGTTCAGCGCGTGGAGCGCCGCGCGCTGATCGCCCTCAAAGGCCGCTTCCAGCTCGACAACCTGCTCCTCTTCAACCGCAAGTTCTTCCCGGCCTGGCAGCGCCGGTTCGTCGTCTACGAGCACCGCCGCGACCTGCCGCGCATCGGCCTCGCCGCGCTGGCCGCGGAGGCGTACCTGCCCTTCACCGGCAGGAGCCGCGCATGAGCGCCGGGGAGGCCAGCGGGCTCGCCCTCGCCCTCGGCTCGACGGTCTGCCTCAACTGGGGCTTCCTGCGCCAGCACGGGGCGGCGGCCTCGCTCCCGCCGCTCGCCCTGCGCCGGCCGCTCGCATCCTTGCGCACGCTGTTCGCGAGCCGGCGCTGGCTGGCCGGGTTCGCGGTCGGGCTCGCCGGCTGGGCGCTGTACGTGGCGGCGCTTCGGCTCGCCCCGCTCTCGCTCGTCCAGGCGATCGCCGCCGGCGGCGTCGGCCTGCTCGCGCTGCTCGTCGAGCGCACGGCCGGCGCCCCGCTCGCGCGGCGGGAGCGGGCGGGCGCTTCGCTCGCCGTCCTCGGCCTCGTCGCGCTCGCCCTCTCCCTCGCCGGGCACGCCCCCGCCGGCCGGCACGGCTCGGCCGCCGCGGTCGCTCTCTGGCTGGCGGGCTCGGCGGCAGCGGCGGCTGTCTTCTCCGGCGCCTCCCCGCGGCTTCCGGGCGGCGTCGGCCTCGGCGTTGCGGCCGGCGTGCTGTACGCCGCGGGCGACGTGGCCACGAAGGCGGCCGTTGCCGGAGGGGCGGCCGTGCTCCTCGCGGCCGCGGTGCTCGCCTCGCACGGGCTCGCCTTCGCGGCGCTCCAGCTCGGCTTCCAGCGCGGCGGCGCGCTCGCCACGGCCGGCGTCGCCTCGCTGCTCACGAACGCCCTGCCGATCGCCGCCGGCACCACCGTGTTCGCCGAGGGCCTCCCGGCCGGCGCGCGCGGCGCCGCCCGCATCCTCGCGTTCGCGCTCGTCCTCGCCGGCGCGCTCCTCCTCGCCCGGGCGACGGACGCAGGCGCGGAGGCGGCGGGGCGGCCGGCCGGGCGCAGCCGGCGGGCGCGGGCGCGACCGGCTCAGACGCGCGGCGCGTCCAGCGCGGCGCCCTCCTCGTCGACCGTGGTGTAGGCGTGGAAGGCCCGCAGCGAGCCTGCCCGCGCGGCGGCGCGGCGCGCTCGCCGCCCAGCCGGACTGCGCAGGCGACGCGTCGGCGGCCTGCGCAGCGCGCAGGCCCGAGCGGCCACGAGCGCCACAAACGCCGCGCCAGAAGCCAAAATCACGCCCGTGCCGCGGGTGGCCGCCGCTACAATGCCCGCCCGTGCAGGTTGACGTCGCCCAGAGGGAGGCGCAGCTTGCGGCCCTGCGCATGCGCCGGCGGCGTCAGGCCCGGGCCCGAGCGGCGCGCCGCCTCGCCGCCGTCAGCGCGGCGCTGACCGTCGTCGCGCTGATCGTCGCCGCCACCGTCTACGCGGGATCCTCGGGCACCCTCGCCGGCGGCGAGTCGATCGCGGGCGTCGACGTCGGCGGCCTGAGCACCGCGCAGGCCGAGCGTCTGCTCGAATCCCGCGCGGCGAGGCTGGCCCGGGTGCCGCTCGTCGTGCGGATCGGCGGGCGCTCGTTCCCGCTGCGTCAGGACGAGCTCGGCGTCAGCGTCGACTGGGCGGGCGCCGTCGCCCGCGCGCGCGCGAAGGCAGACGGATTCGGTCCCATCCGCGGCTTCCGGCGCCTGCTCGTGCGCGCGTTCGGCGAGAAGGTGACGCCTGCGGCAAAGGCGGACGGGCACGCGCTCGACCTCGCGCTGACGCGGATCGCGCAGGCGGCGGGCGAGCCCTTCCGCGACGCCTCGATCGAGCTCCACGGCCTGACGCCGGTCGTCGTCCCCGGCCGCGCCGGCCGCTCGATCGACCGGGCCGCCGCGCGCACGGCGATCCTGCAGGCGTTCGCGACGCTCGACCGCCGGCCGATCGCGCTCCCGCTCGTCGCGAGCCGGCCGCCGGTGACGGCGAGGATGCTCGCCCCGGCGCTCCGCGAGGCGCGTGCCGCCGTCTCCGCGCCCGTCTACCTGCGACTCGGCCCGACGCGCTTCCGCCTCGCGCGCTGGGAGCTCGCGAGCATGCTCGTGCTGCCGGCGAACGGGAGGCGGCGCCTCGAGCTCGGCGGCCCGAAGGCGGACGCGTTCGTGCGCGAGCTCGCCCGGATCGTCGACCGCGCGCCCCGCGACGCCACGTTCGCGGTGTCGGGAAGCTCGGTACGGGTCGTCCCCGACCGGGCGGGGCGCTCGCTCGACGCGGCGCGGACGCTGCGGAACATCCTGCGGGCGGCCGTCGCCCCGGGCGTGCGCACGGCCGCCGTCGCCGTCGCGACCGCGCCGGCGAAGCGGACGGCGCGCGACGCGCAGGCGATGGGCGTGAAGGAGCTCGTCTCGAGCTACACCACCTTCTTCGGCGGCGTGCCCAACCGGATCCACAACGTCGAGCTCGTCGCGCACCTGATCGACGACACGCTCGTCGCCCCCGGCGCGACGTTCTCGTTCAACGGCACGACCGGCGAGCGGAACGCCGCCAAGGGCTTCCTCGAGGCGCCGGTGATCATCAACGGCGAGCTGACGACCGGGCTCGGAGGCGGCGTCTGCCAGGTGTCGACGACCGTGTTCAACGCCGCCTTCGAGGCCGGGCTGGACATCACGGCGCGGACGAACCACGCGCTGTACATCAGCCACTATCCGCAGGGCAGGGACGCGACCGTCGACTACCCGGACGTCGACCTCAAGTTCGTCAACGACACGGGGCACTGGCTGCTCTTGCGCACGTTCGTCTCGTCCTCGTCGCTGACGGTCAACCTGTACGGCACGAACCCGCACCGCCGCGTCGTCAGCGAGACGGCGCCCCTGACCGTGGACGGGCCGCCGCCGCTCCAGAAGATCAAGGACCCGACGCTGCCGAAGGGGAAGGTGGTCGTCGAGCAGGCGGGCTCCCCGCCGCTCTCGACGAGCGTGCACCGCCGGGTCTATACCGCGTCCGGGAAGCTCCTGTACGACAACGTCTGGTACTCGCACTACGTCGGCGAGCAGCGGATCGTCCGCGTCGGCACGAAACCGAAGCCGAAGCCGAAGGCGCCCGCGGGGCCGACGGGCGCGGCCGGCCCGGCCGGCCAGGCGGGGCCGGCGGGCTCCTCCGGGCCGGCCGGCCCGACGGGACAGAGCGGGCCCGTCCTCGGCTTCTAGGCTGGGCGGCGGGGACGCGACCTCCGAGGCCGCGCCGGCCCCGGGCCGCCCGCCTCCGCCCGCTCGATCGCCTCGCGCAGCCACTCCGGCAGCCGGGTCGGGCGAAGGGTGTCTCGGTCGACGAGCGCGTGCAGCGTCCAGCCGTCTGCGACGGGTACGGGGCGGCCGTCGCCCACGCGCTCGACGAGGTAGTCGAAGCGGAAACGCGCGCCGCGCAGGTCGCCGCAGCGCAGGTGGATGCGCAGGCGGTCGTCGAAGCAGGCGGCGGCGAGATGGCGGACGTGCGACTCGGTCGTCAACGCCTCGACTCCCTCGGCCTGGATCCGCTTGTAGCCGCCGGCGTGCCGGGCCAGGTAGTCGATGCGGCCGACCTCGAACCAGACGAGGTAGGCGGAGTTGTGGGCGATCCCCTGTGCGTCCGTCTCGGCGAAGCGGACGACGAGCTCGGTCGAGAACGAGAACGGCGGCGGCACGGCCGACACTCTAGGGTGATCGGGTCGTGCCCCGAGGAGACCTGTGAGCGAGCCGACGTCCCCCGCCGCCGGCCTCGCCGAGGCGGTCGCCCGCCTCGCGGACGCGGTCGCCCGACTGGCGCCGTGCGTCGTCCTCACGGGTGCCGGCGTGAGCACGGACAGCGGCCTGCCCGACTTCCGCTCGGCGAGCGGCGTCTGGCGGCGCTACGACCCGATGGAGTACGCGACGATCGACGCCTTCCGGCGCGACCCGGTCAAGGTCTGGGACTTCTACGGCCGGCGGCTGCGCCTGCTCGAGCGCGCCGAGCCGAACGAGGCCCACCGGGCGCTCGCACGGCTCGAGGCGGCCGGCGTCGTCGAGGCGGTCGTGACGCAGAACGTCGACCGGCTGCACGAGCTGGCCGGCTCGCGCAACGTCGTCGAGGTGCACGGCTCGATGCGCACGTCGAGCTGCCCGCGCTGCCGCGAGGTCGTCCCCTTCCACGAGCTGGGCCGACTCCTCGACCGGCACCCGGCGCCTCCCTGCCCCCGCTGCGGGGCGATCCTCAAGCCCGACGTGGTCATGTTCGGCGAGGCGATGCCGGAGGCGGAGACGGCGCGCGCGTTCGAGCTCGCGCGGGCGGCGCGGCTCATGCTCGTCGTCGGGTCGTCGCTCGAGGTCTACCCGGCGGCGGGGCTGCCGGCGGAGACGCTCGCCGCGGGCGGCGCGCTCGCGATCGTCAACCGGGGCACGACGCAGTACGACGCCGAGGCGCTCGTCACGGTGGACGCCGCCGCCGCCGAGACGCTCGCGGCGCTGGCGCGCGAGCTGCTCGGCCCGCCTGCGTAACGCGAGGCTCACGCGCCGGCCGCGAGCAGCTGCAGCACGCGGCGGAAATGCGGCCCGCGTACGATCAGGCCGCGAACCGTCAGCTCGCCGCCGAGCTGCCGCAGGAGCACGGTGCGCGTCGCCTCGCTGCGCAGGTCGGGGAGGCCACGGCGGAGCGGCACGCGCGTCAGGGCGGAGATGGCGTCGCGGTCGCCGAGGATGCGGATGCGGGCGCCGCCCGCGTCGCCGTCGGCGATCGAGACGCGGCCGTCCGCGAACACGAGCGTCACGACCTCGCCGGTGTCCTCGGCACGGACGAGCACGCGCTCGCGCAGCGCGCGCAGGGTCGCGGCGCGCTCGGGGTGGCGCTCGAGCGCGGCTGCGACCGCGTCGCGCAGGAGCGCCGCCAGCTCGCTGACCGTCCCGTCTGCGATCTCGATCTCCGGCTGCACGACCGCCCATTGTGGCGGTCGGCGGCGGCTGCGCGCCAGGCGGCGACGGGTATGCGGGCGCGGGCCGGCCGGTGGAACGGGAGGCCGCGGCGCGCTATCGTGCCGTCATGGCCCCGACGAGGAAGACCAAGGACAAGGACGTGCTCGCCCGCCTTGCGGATGCGGGCGAGGAGGCGCTGCAGCGGCTCGCCGAGCTTCCCGGCGGCAAGGCCGTCGTCGACGCCATGGGCGGCGTGCGGGAGCGGCTGGACGACGTGGCGGCGAGGCTGCGCGCGCTCGATCCGCTCGAGCGCCGCGTGAGCTCGATCGAGCGGCGGCTGGACGCGCTCGAGAAGCCGAAGGCCGCCGCCCGGACGGCCGTCCGTCGCGCGAAGGCGCCCGCGAGGACAGCGCGGACGGCGCGCGGCGGCGGCACGCGCTCCAGGCCACCGGCGGCGTAGGCAGCCGTCCCGTGGACGGTCAGGCGGGGACGCGAAGCCGGAGCGCCCCCGCTTCGACGTGGAACCGCGCCGGCGTCGTCCCCGGTTGCTCGCCGTCCAGCTCGACCGGGAGCGGCACCTCCGCCTCGACGCTGAC
Source organism: Gaiellaceae bacterium (assembly GCA_035652235.1). Lineage (GTDB taxonomy): Bacteria > Actinomycetota > Thermoleophilia > Gaiellales > Gaiellaceae > PALSA-612. The sequence goes on from DASREE010000048.1 coordinate 38,014, forward strand.
GGCCGCGCCGCGGAGCAGCTCGGCCTTCGGGTGCGGCAGGTGCGTGCCGCGGTAGATCCGCGGCATGGTGCGCACCAGGTCGAGCTTCGTCACATCGCCGATCAGGAGGACGTCGAAGAGCCCGTCGTCGGGCTCCGCCTGCGGGCACATCTTCATCCCCCCCGCCAGGTAGCGCCCGTTGGCGACGATGACGTCGTACATGGGCCCGCTGCGCCGCTCGCCGTCGACGTCGACCTCCACCCGGCAGTTGCGCCAGCGCGCGAACACGGCCAGCGTCGACCACAGGTAGGCGACCCGGCCACCGAGCGGGGCCCGGGTGGCTTCGTTCGTCCGCTGCGCGACGGCGCCGCTCATGCCCGCGCTGGCGATGTTCACGAAGCGCGATCGGTCCACTCCCCCCGCCCAGCCGTGGTACTCGACCAGCCCGACGTCGACGGCGCGCGACCTCCCCTCGAGCGCCACCTGCACCGCGGCCTCGAGGCTGGTCGGGATGCCGAACGTGCGCACGAAGTCCCCGCCCGTGCCGCGCGGGATGATGGCGAGCTCGCTGGCACCGGCGCGGTTCGCCTCGACGAGCCCGTTCGCCACCTCGTTCACCGTGCCGTCCCCACCGACCGCGACGAGGAGCGCGGCTCCCGACGAGGCGGCCTCGTACGCCAGCTCCCGGAGGTGCGCAGGCTGCTCGGAGAAGAGCGCGTCGCCGGTCAGGCCGAGCGCCGCGGCGCGCCCGGCGAGCTCGGGCCAGCGGCGGCCGGTGGCGCCCCCGGCCGAGGCGGGGTTGACGAGGAAGACGACGCGGCCGCTAATGCTCGCCGTCCGCGGTCACCGTCGCGAGCGCCAGCTCCGTCATCTGGTCGATCGCGGCCAGCATCTCGTCGTCGGAGATGCGCACGAACTCCTCCTCGGCGAGCAGGTCGGACACGGTCAGCAGGCAGCCGGTCTCGATCTTGCGCAGCGCGCCGAGCGTGAACAGGAGCGCCGCCTCCATCTCCACGCCGAGCAGGCCTCGCTCGGCCCAGCGACCGTACTGGGCCTTGTCGGGGTTGTAGAAGAGGTCGCTCGAGACGACCGGCCCGACGCGGACGGGCTTGCCGAGCTTCTTCGCGGCGTGCACGGCGCCGTGCACGAGGCTCCAGTCCGCGGTCGGCGCGTGCGGCTCGGGCACGAGGTGGGAGACGGTGCCGTCCGCGGGCGCGGCGCTGACGGCGACGATCAGCTCGCCGAGCTGCATGCCGGGCTGCAGGCCCCCGCACGTGCCGACGCGGAGGATGCGCTCGACGCCGAGCATGGCGAGCTCCTCCACGACGATGCCGGCGGAGGGGCAGCCCATCCCGCTCGCCTGGACGGACACCCGCGTGCCGGCGAAGGTGCCCGTGAAGCCGAGCAGCCCTCGCTCGCCGTTCACCTGGCGCGCGCCTTCGAGAAACGTCTCGGCGATGTACTTCGCCCGCAGCGGGTCGCCGGGCAGCAGGCACGCCTCGGCGTAGTCACCCGGCTCGGCGCGCAGGTGGATGGGCATCACGACAGCCTACGGCTTTCCCCCCGGCAGGCGGAGCGGGAACCGGGCCCCTTCTAGAGTTCGCGCGATGCGCGCAGCGCTCGTCCAGCCGTCCCTCGACGAGATCCTCGACTTCTGCGCGCGCGACCCCGTCGAGCGGGTGTTCCTCGAGGACGTCGCCCGCCGCGGGCTCGGCCGCTTCAGCGCGCTCGCCGAGGGCGGGCGCCTGACGGCGCTCTGCCACGTCGGCGCCAACGTCGTCCCCTCCGGCGAGGGCTGCGGCGCCTTCGCGGAGGTCGCCGCCCGCAGCCGAGCGCGGATGGTGATCGGCGAGGAGCGCCCCGTCGGCGAGCTGTGGGCGGCGGCGCAGCGGCGGATGCCGGCCCCGCGCGAGGACCGGCCGGGCCAGCCCGTGTACGTGCTCGACCGGCCGCCCGAGCCCGGCGGCTCGGGGCTCAGGGAGGCGACGCTCGCCGACCTCGACCTGCTCGTTCCCGCGTGCGCGCAGGCGCACTGCGAGGAGATCGGCGTCGACCCGCTCCGGCGGGACCCGGACGGCTTTCGCTGGCGCACGCAGGCGCAGATCGGGGAAGGGCGCTCCTGGCTGTGGGTCGAGGACGGGACGATCCTGTTCAAGGCCGAGGCTTCGGCCTGGACGCCCCGGGCCGTGCAGCTGCAGCAGGTGTGGGTCGATCCCTCGGTGCGAGGGCAGGGCTTCGGCACGCGCGGCCTGCGCGACCTGTGCCGGCGCCTGCTCGAGCTGACGCCCGTGGTGTGCCTGTTCGTGCGCTCCGACAACGCCGCCGCCATCCACGTCTACGAGTCGATCGGCATGCGCCGGACGATCTCCTACCGAAGCCTGATCTTCTAGCGCCCGTCCCCGCAGCGCAGGCCCGCCGCGCGGCCGAGCTCGCCCGTCCCAGCACGGCCGGGAGCGCGTCGGGGCACAATGGGTCCGTGGACGTCCTCGAGCGCGTCGAGCGGCACGTCCGCCGGCACGATCTCATCCCGCCCGGCGGCGAGGTCGTCTGCCTCGTCTCGGGCGGGCCCGACTCGACGTGTCTGTGGCACGCGCTCCGCTCGCTCGGCTACCGCGTCTGCGCCCTGCACGTCCAGCACGGGCTCCGCGGCGCCGAGTCGGACGAGGACGCCGCCTTCTGCCGCGAGCGGTTCGGGGCCGAGGTGATCGAAGCTCCGGGTGCCGGTCTGAGCGAGGCCGCCCTCCGCGACCTCCGCTACCAGGCAACAGACCGGTACTTGGGGCAGGGGCGGCTGCGGGCGACCGGGCACACGGCCTCCGACCAGGTCGAGACGGTCCTCTACCGGCTCGTCTCGAGCGGACGGCCGGGCGGCATCAAGGCGCGTCGCGAGGACGGCGTCGTCCGGCCGCTCCTTCCGCTCTGGCGGGAGGAGACGGAGGCGTACTGCGCCGCCGCCGGCCTCGACTACCGCCGGGACACGACCAACGAGGCGACGAAGCGCGGGCTGATCCGCTGCGAGATCCTCCCCCTGCTCGAGCGCCTCGACCCGCGCGCCCGCGCGAGCCTGCTCGCCCTGGCCGCCGAGCCCGAGCGTCCGCGCCTGCCGCGCGGCGTCGAGGAGACGCTGGCGGCGCTGCTGCGCTCGCGGCAGGGGACCAGGGAGGCCGACCTCGGCCGGGGCGTGCGCGCGGTGCGCGAGTACGACCGCCTGTCGCTCGAGCGGGGCCCGGTGCGCTACGGGCCGTGGACGATCGAGTCCGAGCTGCCGGGCCTCGAGGTGCGCGCCTGGCAGCCGGGCGACCGGCTCGCCGGCCGGCGCAAGAAGGTGCACGATCTGCTCGTCGACGCGAAGGTGCCACGGCGCCAGCGACCGTCGTGGCCGGTCGTCGTCTCCGCCGAGGGGGAGGTTGTCTCCGTGCCCGGGATCGTGGACACTCCGGGCGTGCAGGTGAGGCGGTCGTGACGACCCGAACCGAGCTCGAGCGAGGCGTCGGCGAGGTGCTGATCGACGCCGACGCGCTGCAGGCGCGCGTCGCCGAGCTCGGCGAGTCGATCTCCGCCTTCTACGCCGGCCGCGACCCGCTCCTCGTCGGCGTGCTCAAGGGCGCCGTCTTCTTCATGGCCGACCTGATGCGCCACCTGACCGTGCCCTGCGAGGTGGACTTCATGGCCATCTCGAGCTACGGCGCCGCCACGGACAGCTCCGGCGTCGTGCGCATCCTCAAGGACCTCGACATCAACATCGAGGGGCGCGACGTGCTCGTCGTCGAGGACATCATCGACTCCGGGCTGACGCTCTCCTACCTGATCCGCAACCTCGAGTCGCGCGAGCCCGCCTCCCTGGAGGTCGCCGCGCTGCTGACGAAGCCGGCGCGGCGCCAGATCGAGGTGCCCGTGCGCTGGGTCGGGTTCGAGATCCCGAACCGGTTCGTGATCGGCTACGGGCTCGACTTCGCCGAGCGCTACCGGAACCTGCCGTACGTCGGCGTCCTCAGCGAAGAGCTCGTCCCGGAAGGCGCATGACTCAACCTCTCGCGCCGATTGGACGAAGAATGAGGGCTGCTACCCTGCCAGGAGAACCCGTGTGAACCGCTTCTTCCGCAGCGCGCTCTTCCCCCTCGTCGTGATCGTCCTGCTCGTCTACCTGGCGAGCCAGACGCTGATCCCGCACAAGTCCTCGACGCAGAAGCTGTCGTACACCGAGGTGTACACGAGGATCCAGAACGGGACGCTGACACCCAACAACGTCGTCTTCGAGCCGAGCGGTCACGGCACGGGCACGATCGTCGTCCACCTGCAGGCCTCCGGCGGGCCGACCTACAAGGTCAACTACGCGAGCGACCAGGCCCAGCTCCAGTTCCAGGACCTGCTGCTGCGCAAGCACATCGACTTCGACGCCAAGGGCCTCGGCGGCTCCCCCTGGTGGGGCATCCTCACCTCGCTGCTCCCGTTCGTGCTCCTGCTCGGATTCTGGGTCTTCCTCATGAACCAGGTGCAGGGCGGCGGCTCGAAGGTGATGAGCTTCGGCAAGTCGCGCGCGAAGCGGATGGCGCCCGACTCGCCGAAGATCGGCTTCAAGGACGTCGCCGGCGTGGACGAGGCGGTGGAGGAGCTGCAGGAGATCAAGGAGTTCCTCGAGAACCCGAAGAAGTTCCAGGCGCTCGGGGCCAGGATCCCGAAGGGCGTGCTCCTCTACGGGCCGCCCGGTACCGGCAAGACGCTGCTCGCCCGCGCCGTCGCCGGCGAGGCGGGCGTGCCGTTCTTCTCCATCTCCGGCTCCGACTTCGTCGAGATGTTCGTCGGGGTCGGCGCCTCGCGCGTGCGCGACCTGTTCGAGCAGGCCAAGCAGGCGGCGCCGTGCATCGTCTTCATCGACGAGATCGACGCCGTCGGCCGCCACCGCGGCGCGGGCCTCGGCGGCGGGCACGACGAGCGCGAGCAGACGCTGAACCAGCTGCTCGTCGAGATGGACGGCTTCGAGCTGAAGGACAACGTCATCCTCATCGCCGCCACCAACCGGCCGGACATCCTCGACCCGGCGCTTCTGCGCCCCGGCCGCTTCGACCGCCAGATCGTCGTCGACCGCCCCGACCGCGTCGGCCGCCGCAAGATCCTCGAGGTGCACACGAAGGGCAAGCCGCTGGCGCGCGAGATCGACCTCGACACGCTCGCCGCCGGCACGCCCGGCTTCACCGGCGCCGACCTCGCCAACCTCGTCAACGAGGCCGCGCTGCTGGCCGCCCGCCGCGGCAAGAAGCTGATCGACCAGGAGGAGCTGGAGGAGGGGATCATGCGCGTGATCGCCGGCCCGGAGAAGAAGACGCGCCTCCTGTCCGAGGAGGAGCGGAAGATCACCGCCTACCACGAGATGGGCCACGCGCTCGTCGGCCACTACCTCGAGCACACGGACGAGATCCACAAGATCTCGATCATCAGCCGCGGCCAGGCGCTCGGCTACACGATCTCGCTGCCGCGCGAGGACCGCTACCTGACGACGAAGGCGTCGCTGATGTCGCTCATGGCCATGACCCTCGGCGGCCGCGCGGCCGAGGAGCTCGTCTTCCACGAGGTGACGACCGGCGCTGCGAACGACATCGAGAAGGTGACCTCGATCTCCAAGCAGATGATCATGCGCTACGGCATGTCGGAGAAGCTGGGGCCGCGCGTGCTCGGCCGCAACCACGACCTGCCCTTCCTCGGGCGAGAGATGGCCGCGGAGCCCGACTACTCCGAGGAGATGGCGCGCGAGATCGACGACGAGATCCGGCGTGTGATCGAGGAGGCGCACGAGACGGCGCTCGACGTGCTGCGCGCGCACATGGACGAGCTGCACCAGCTGTCGGGCATCCTCATCGAGCGCGAGACGATCGACAAGGACCAGTTCGAGCGGCTGCTCGCCGGCGAGCCCGAGGAGGCGGTGTTCCCGGACGAGCTGCCGCCGCCGCCCGTGGAAAAGCCGGCCGAGCGCAGGAAGCGCCAGCTGCCGCAGCCGAAGCCCTTCCCGCTCCCGGGCGCGACGATGCAGCCGCCCCCGCCGGAGCCGAGCCAGCCTTAGCCTCGCGGGCTGCGAAGCGGCGGACGGGCCGGTCGCCTCCGCCGGCTACGCCTGCTTCGTGCCGGTCGGCGCCGAGGCGAAGTAGGTCGCGGCCATGTCCTCCTGGCCGTGGCCGAGCTCGATCGCCCGCTCGAACTGCCGCGCCGTCGCCGCCGCCACCGGCAGGTCGACGCCCGCCGCCGCGGCCGCCTCGAGCGCGAGCCCGACGTCCTTCCGGGCGAGGAGAAGGGTGAAGGCGGCCGGAAACTCGCGCTTCAGCATCATCTCGCCCTTCCAGTGCGCGTACTGCATGTCGAAGGGCGCGCCCGCGATCGTCTCCAGGAAGCGGGCGGGGTCGACGCCGAGCCCCTCGGCGAGCCCGAACACCTCGGCCAGGCTCTCGACGGTGGTCATGATCCACAGGTTCGTGACCACCTTCAGGCGGCTGCCGAGGCCGGGCTCGTCGCCGAGCCAGAGGACGGCGCGGGAGAACGCCTCGAACAGCGGCGCGCAGCGCTCCCGCGCCTGCTGCGGGCCGGACGCGAGCGGAAGAAGCTGCCCCTGCTCGGCCGCCGGGCGCGACCCCATCACCGGAGCGTCGAGCATCGCCACCCCGTGCCCGGCGGCAAGGGCGGCGAGCCGGTCGGCCCAGGCGACGCCGACCGTGCTCATCTGTGCCCACACCGCTCCCGGCTCGAAGCCGGCGAGCACGGGCCGCATCACCTCGTCCACCGCCGGCCCGTCGGCGAGCAGCGTGATCGCGACGTCCGCGCCGCGCACGGCCTCGGCCGGCGTCGACGCGACCTCCGCGCCGAGCCCCTCCGCCTTCGCGGCCGTCCGGTTCCAGGCGCGGACGGCGTGTCCTGCGTCGACGAGACGGCGGACGATGGGCCCGCCCATGATCCCGGTGCCGAGGACGGCGACGCGCACGGCGAGAACCTACCGCCTGCGGCGCTCGCGCGGGCGCGAAGGGGCAGCCGGCGGGGGGGTGCGGCGTCTACGCTGGCGGCGTGCGAGCGCCGATCGAGGAACGCTTCCCGCCACCGTCCGTGATGGGCGTTGTCAACGTCACGCCCGACTCGTTCTCGGACGGCGGCCGGAATCTGCGCCCGGCCGACGCGATCGCCTCGGCGCGGCGCATGCTGGCCGAGGGCGCGGCGATCGTCGACGTCGGCGGCGAGTCGACGAGGCCGGGCTCGGAGGGCGTGGCCGAGCAGGAGGAGCTGCGGCGCGTGCTGCCCGTCCTCGAGGGGCTCGCGGGCGAGGCGCCCGTGTCGATCGACACGTCGAAGGCCGCGGTGGCGCGCCGCGCGCTCGACCTGGGGGCGGAGCTCGTCAACGACGTGACCGCGCTGCGCGCCGACCCGGAGCTCGCCGGCGTCGTCGCGGACGCGGGCGCGTACCTCTGCCTCGTGCACATGCGGGGCGAGCCGCGCACGATGCAGCTCGGCCCGCGCTACGACGACGTCGCCTCGGAGGTGGCGGCGTTCCTCGAGGAGCGCCTCTCGTTCGCGGTCGCGCACGGCGTGGCGGAGGAGCGGATCTGCCTCGACCCGGGCATCGGCTTCGGCAAGACGGTGGAGCAGAACTTCGAGCTCGTCCGTCGCCTCGGCGTGCTCGTCGCTCTCGGCCGCCCCGTGCTCGTCGGCTTCTCGCGCAAGAGCTCGCTCGGGCGCCTGCTCGGCGACCCGCAGGCCACCACCGGGCCGCTCTCGGCCAGCCTGGCCGCGGCCGTGACGGCCTACGAGCGCGGCGCGACCATCCTGCGCGTGCACGACGTGCGCGAGACGGTCGAGGCGCTCGCCGTGGCGAAGGCGGTGCTCGCGTGACCACGATCGAGCTCGCCGGCCTCGAGCTGTACGGCTACCACGGCGTGCTGGCGGAGGAGCGCCGGGACGGGCAGCCGTTCGTCTTCGACCTGCGCCTCGAGCTGGCGCCGGACGCGGGCGCCTCCGACGAGCTCGAGGACACCGTCGACTACCGCGAGCTGGCGGCGCTCGTGCGCGAGGTCTCGGACGCCCGCGCCTACCGTCTGCTGGAGGCGCTCGCCGGGGCGGTCGCCGACGCGCTCCTCGCCCGCTTCCCGATCGAGGCGGCGACCGTGCGCGTGTCCAAGCCCCGCGTCCGCCTCGAGCCGCCGGTCGCCTCCGCCTCGGTCACCGTCGAGCGGCGCCGGTGAGCCGCGCGTTCGCGTTCGGCGACGTCCACGGCCACCTGGAGACGCTCGCCGCCCGGCTCGCAGAGGCGGGCCTCGTCGACCGCGACTGGCGCTGGTCGGGCGGGGACGCCGCCCTGTGGCTCGTCGGCGATCTCGCCGATCGCGGTCCCGCCGGCGCGGAGACGATCGCCTTCGTCATGCGGCTCGAGCGCGAGGCGGAGGCGGCCGGCGGAAGCGTCCGCTCGCTGCTCGGAAACCACGACCTGCTGCTGCTCGCGGTGGCGCGGTTCGGAGACCTGGAGACGGGCGGCCCGCGCGGCAGCGTGCGCGCCGACTGGCTCGCGAACGGCGGCCGCCTGCGCGACCTCGAGGCGCTCACCCCGGAGACGCTCGCCTGGCTCGCGCGCCGACCGGCGCTCGGCGCGCACGGGCGCACCCTCCTCGTCCACTGCGACTCGACGCTGTACCTGGAGCTGGGAGACGGGCTGGACGAGGTGAACGAGCGCGTCGCCGCGACCCTCGCCGGGGACGATCCCGCCGCCTGGGCCGAGCTCGAGCAGCGCCTCTGGCGCCGGAACGAGCTGCGGGCAACCGACGAGGCGAGGCGGCTCGCCGCCCGCTTCGGGTGCGACCGGGTCGTGCACGGCCACACGCCGATCCCCTTCGTAACCGCAGCCAGGCCCGCCGACGTGACCGGGCCGCTCGTCTACGCCGACGGCCTGTGCGTCAACGTCGACGGCGGCGTCTACGCGGGCGGCCCCGGCTTCGTCTGGCCCCTGCCGTGACGCGGGCGTACGTCGGCCTCGGCTCCAACCTCGGCGACCGCGAGCGCCTGCTGCGGCGCGCGGTCGAGCTGCTGGACGCGGCCGACGGGGTCGAGGTGGTCGCCGTCTCGTCCCTGCGGGAGACGGATCCGGTCGGCTTCGCCGAGCAGCCCCGCTTCCTGAACGCCGCCGCCGCCCTGGAGACGACGCTCGCGCCGCGCGCGCTCCTCGACCTCCTGCTCGCGGTGGAGCGGGAGCTCGGGAGGACGCGCGCGGGGCCTCGCTTCGGTCCGCGCACGATCGACCTCGACCTCCTCCTGCACGGCTCGGCCGTCGTCTGCGAGCCGGGGTTGACGGTGCCCCATCCGCGCCTGCACGAGCGCCGTTTCGCCCTCGAGCCGCTGGCCGAGCTCGACCCGCGCCTCGTCGTCCCCGGCCGCGGCCCGGTCGCGGACCTCCTGGCAGGGCTAGAATGAGCCTGCATGTCGCACCTCGACGAGCTCGACGAATACGAGGCCGAGCTCGAGCTCCGGCTCAAGAAGGAGTACGCGGCGGTGTTCGGCCTCTTCCGCTACTGCGTGCTCACGCAGGACTCGACCTACCTCTGCAACCGGCTCGACCTGAGCTACGTGCCCCAGCCGAGCTACCCCTTCTTCCACGTGAAGATGGAGGACGTCTGGGTGTGGGACAAGAACCGGCCGTCGCGGATGATCCCGCGCACCGAGGTGTACACGACGAGCGACGTGACGGTCGAGGAGCTCCGCAACGAGGGCGACGAGCCGCAGCTGACGCCCGAGGCGCTGGCCGAGCGGATCGGCGAGTCGCTGGCGACCGACGACGACGCCTGACCGGCCGGGCCCCGGCGCGCTCGCGTCAGGCGAGCTCGGCGGCGGCCTCCAGGAAGCGCTGCATCTGCTCGCCGATCCGGTCGCCCATCTGCACGCCGACGACGCCGAAGTTGTCGACGATCAGCTGGGCGCGCGTGACCAGGCGCTGGAAGGCCTCGTCGCCGGCCAGCTCTCTCGCCCCGTCGCCCCGCAGCAGGAAGAAGCCGCCCAGGTCGCCGCCGTGCGGCTCAAGGAAGATCGCCTCCCAGGCCTCCAGCTTTCCCTCCTGCTGGTAGCGCGTCCACAGCTCCACCGCCTCGCCGAACACGGCCGCCGCCTTCTGCTCGCGCCCGCGCACGGGGAAGCCGAAGCCGACGAAGAGTCCGTAGCCAGCCATCCGCGCTCCTTTCCGAATCGGTTGGGAGCGGTGATTGTCGGTAGGCTCGCGGCCGATGTCAACGCCGTCCGCGCGCGAGCCGAGGCTGCTGGCGATCGACGCCGGCAACACGCAGACGGTGTTCGGGCTGTACGAGGACGCGAGGCTCGTCGAGCACTGGCGGGTCGCGACCGAGGCGCAGCGGACGGGAGACGAGCTGGGCGCGCTCGTCGGCCGCTTCATCGACCTCGCCACGGTCGGCGGCGTCTGCCTCGCCTCGACGGTGCCGGCCCTCGTCCGCCAGTACGAGCTGTTCGCCGAGCGCTGGGCGAAGGCGCCGCTGCTCGTCCTCGGCCCGGGCGTGCGCACCGGCATTCCGATCCGCTACGACGACCCGCGCGAGGTCGGCCCCGACCGGATCGCGAACGCGGTGGCGGCCAAGGAGCGCTACGGCGCGCCCTGCATCGTCGTCGACTTCGGCACCTCGACGAACTTCGACGTCGTCTCGGTCGAGGGTGAGTACGTCGGCGGCGTGCTGGCGCCGGGCATCGAGATCTCGATGGACGCGCTCTTCGCGCGGGCGGCACGGCTCGTCAAGGTCGACTTCGCCGAGCCGCCGTCCGTGATCGGCAAGACGACCGCGACCGCGCTCCAGTCCGGCCTGGTGTACGGCTTCGCGGGGCAGGTGGACGGCATCGTCGAGGCGATCAGGCGCGAGCTCGGGGCGGACGCACAGGCGATCGCGACCGGGGGCCTCGCCGACCTCATCTCGCCGCATTCGCGCACGATCGCCGCCGTCGACCCGCTGTTGACGCTGGAGGGCCTGCGCATCGTCTGGGAGCGGAACCGCTCGGACGTGTAGCCGCTGCCACGGGTCGGCGCGGGTCCCGGCGTCGCTCGGGCTAGCCGCCGCCGTATGCAGACACCGGCAGCTCGAGCGTCGTGTCCGTCGCGCCGCGGGCCGCCGCCTCGTCCTCGAGCCGGCCGGCGAGCTCGTCCGCGCCCGGCGCGGCCGCGAGCAGCCGAGCGGCGACGGCCTCCGTCGAGCCGAGGCGCACGAGCTCCTGCGCGAACGGCTTCGGGAAGCGCCCGCGCCCGAGGTACCAGCCGTAGAACTTCTTCAGGAAGCCGGTCGCCCTCCGCTCCCCGAGCTCGCGCGCCGTCTCGCGCACGAAGTGCACGAGCTCGGCCGCCACCTCCGCGGCCGAGGGCTGCTCGTCGCCGCCGAGGAGCACCTCGCGCAGCACCCATGGGTTGCCCTGTGCGGCGCGGCCGACCATGACCGCGGCGGCGCCGGTCGTCTCCAACACCCGCTCCGCCTCGGCGCGCGAGGTGACGTCGCCGGAGGCGACGACCGGGACGGCGACCCGCTCGACGAGCTCCGCCGTCAGCGCGTGGTCGGCCCGGCCCGAGTACATCTGGCGGGCCGAGCGCGGGTGGAGGGTGAGGCTGCTCGCCCCCGCGTCGACGAGCCTCGGCCCGACGTCGAGGCAGGCGCGCGAGCCGTTCTCCAGCCCGCGCCGCAGCTTCACGCTCACCGGCACCTCGACCGCGCTCGCGACCGCGTCGACGATCCGGCAGGCCCGCTCCGCGTCCTCGAGCAGCATCGCGCCGGCGCCTGTCTTCGTCACCTTCCGCACGGGGCAGCCGAAGTTGATGTCGACGATGTCGGCGCCCGCCGCCTCCACCAGCACGGCCGCCTCCGCCATAAGCGCGGGCTCGGAGCCGAAGATCTGGACGGCGAGGGGCCGCTCGTCGCTCGCGAGCCTGAGGTACCCGAGCGTGCGCTCGCTGCCGTGGTGGAGACCGGCGCAGCTGACCATCTCCGAGCAGACGAGCCCGGCGCCGAAGCGGCGGCCCTGGCGGCGGAAGGCCTGCACGCTGACGCCCGCCATCGGCGCGAGCACGAGGCGGGTTGCAACCTCGACGCTGCCGATCTTCCACGGGTCGAGAAGTCCCTGCACAGGAGCGGAAAATGTAGCGCTGCCGCGTATTGCGCGGCGCGAGCCTCGTACGCTACAATCCCCGGCCGCGACGGCCGCGAAGTGCCGCGCGTTTTTTTGTCGAGGGCAGGAGAGGTAGAGAACACGTGAAGGAAGTGATCCTGACGAAGGAGGGGTTCGAGAAGCTCCGGCAGGAGATCGAGTACCTCTCGACCGAGAAGCGGCGCGAGGTGGCAGAGCGGATCCGCCACGCGCGCGAGTTCGGCGACATCGCCGAGAACTCGGAGTACGACGATGCGAAGAACGAGCAGGCGATGCTCGAGCACCGCATCCTCACGCTCGAGGAGCGCCTCCGCTCGGCCCGCGTGATCTCGAAGAAGGACGTGGCCAAGGACGTCGTCTCGATCGGCTCGACGGTGAGGCTGCGCGACCTCGACGCCAAGACGACGGTCGAGTACCGGATCGTCGGCTCGGCCGAGGCGAACCCGTCCGAGAACAAGCTGTCCAACGAGTCGCCGGTGGGGCGCGCGATCATCGGCAAGAAGAAGGGCGAGACGGTCGAGGTGAGCGCCCCGCGCGGCTCGCTCAAGTTCAAGATCCTCGAGATCCGAGCAGCCTGACCCGCCCGGCGCCCGGCTCGGCCTCCGGGCCGGCGGCCGACCTCGGCTGCCGTAGACTCGGCGGCCATGCCCGGACTGCCGAAGCGGTTTCCCGACCGTGACCAGGTCGCCGCGGTCCGCGCCGAGTCCGAGCGGCTCGAGCCGGGCGAGGAGGCGGGCGAGCGCCGGCGCCTGGCCGGCCGGGTGCTCGCGCGGCGCGACCTCGGCAAGCTCGTCTTCCTCGACCTCGTCGACCGCTCCGGCCGCATCCAGCTCCTCTGCCCCGCCGAGCGCGTCGGCGAGGTCGACGTCGACCTCGGCGACGTCGTCGGCGTCGAAGGGGTCCCGTCCCGGACCCGGCGCGGCGAGCCGTCGCTCACCGTCGAGCGGCTGACGCTGCTCGCCAAGAACCGGCGCCCTCTGCCCGACACCTTCCACGGGCTCAGGGACACGGAGGCGCGCTACCGCCAGCGCTACCTCGACCTGATCGTCAACGAGGACGTGCGCAGCGACTTCCTCGTCCGCTCCCGCCTCGTCTCCTCGATCCGCCGCCGGCTCGACGAGGCCGGATTCGTCGAGGTGGAGACGCCGATCCTCCAGCCTCGCTACGGCGGCGCCTTCGCCCAGCCGTTCGTGACGCACTTCAACGCGCTCGGCCGCGACATGTACCTGCGCATCGCGACCGAGCTGTACCTGAAGCGGCTGATCGTCGGCGGCCTCGAGCGCGTGTACGAGATCGGCAAGGACTTCCGCAACGAGGGCCTGTCCTACAAGAGGAGCCCCGAGTTCACGATGCTCGAGTGGTACGAGGCCTATGCCGACTACCGCGACACGATGGCCCGACTCGAGCAGCTGGTCGAGGGCGTGGCGCTCGACACGGTCGGCCGCACGACCGTCGGCTTCCGCGGCCACGACATCGACCTGGCGGCACCCTGGCGGCGCCTGCGCCTCGTCGACGCGCTCGCCGAGCACGGCCTGTGGTCGCGCGACGAGGCCGAGCTCCGCGCCCGGCTGGACGAGCGCGGCGTCGACACCTCGCAGGACCGCACGTGGGCGCAGCTCGTCGACAAGGCCGTGACCTCGTACGTCGAGCCGCGGCTGATCGAGCCGACCATCCTGTACGACTACCCGGTCGAGCTGTCGCCGTTCGCGCGCGCGACCGACGACGACCCGACCATCACCGAGCGCTTCGAGTACTACGTCGGCGGCATGGAGCTCGGCAACGCGTTCACGGAGCTGAACGACCCGGACGAGCAGGCGGAGCGGTTCGCCCAGCAGCAGGCGGAGGGGGCGGGAGGGAACGTGGAGGCGGAGCCCGGCGACCCGGACTACGTCGAGGCGCTCGCCTACGGCATGCCGCCGACCGGCGGGCTCGGCCTCGGCATCGACCGGCTGGCGATGGTCCTCACAGGCCGCGAGACGATCCGCGACGTGATCCTGTTCCCGACGCTGCGGGAGCGGGAGTAGCGGCTCACCGGCCGTGACCGAGCGCAGGCGCCGCAGCCTCAGTCCGAGCGCGAGCCGTGCGAGCTCGGCCTCCAGCACGTTACGCTCGCGTTCGTCACCTCGCTCCCGGGGGCTGTCGGTGTCGATGATCTTCCTCTCGATCGGGCTCGGCACGGCGATCTGGATGCTCGCGGGACTCGCGCTCGCGCTCGGCCGCATGTCCGCGTCCCGAGGCTCCACGGAGCGCTCGCGGCTGGCCGCCCTGCGCCGGTGAGGCCGCTCGTCCTCTGCTACCACGCCGTCTCGGACGGCTGGCCGCACCTGCTCGCCGTCCCGCCGGCCGCGCTCGAGGAGCAGCTCGAAGCGCTCCTGCGGCGAGGCTACCGGGCCGTCCGCGCGCAGGAGGTGCTGGCGGGCCGCGGGCGGCTGCTGCACGTCACCTTCGACGACGCGTTCGCGAGCGTGGGGAACGCGCTCCCGCTCCTGGAGCGGCTCGCCGTCCCCGCGACCGTCTTCGCCTGCCCCGCCTTCGCCGGCGACGGGCGGCCGCTCGATCTGCCCGAGCTGGCGGACGAGGTCGCCTCGCGGCCCCACGAGCTCGCGACGATGAACTGGGACGACCTGCGCGCCCTCGCCGGGGAGGGCGTGGAGGTGGGAGCGCACTCGGTCTCGCACCGGCACCTGTGCGAGCTGGCCGACGAGGAGCTCGCCCGCGAGCTTCGCGACTCGCGCCGGCGGATCGAGGACGAGCTCGGCCGGCCCTGCCTGCTCCTCGCCTACCCGTACGGCGAGCACGACGACCGCGTCCGGGCCGCGGCGCGCGCGGCCGGCTTCGAGGCCGCCTTCGGGCTGCAGCCGCGCGACTGCAGCTGGTCGGACGCCTTCCGGCTGCCCCGGGTCGGCATCTGGCGGGGGGAGGGCTCCGCGGTCGTCGCCTTCAAGACCTCGCCGCTCGGGCGCTCCCGGCCGGTGACGGCGCTACGGCGCGCTCGCGACCGTCTGGCGCAGTGAGCCGACGACGTCCTCGAGGATCTGCTCGAGCGGGATGGTCGGCTGCCAGCCGATCGCCTCGCGGATCTTGTCGATCGCGGGCTCGCGGTGCAGCACGTCCTCGATGCCGAGGCCGTACACCTGCTCGTAGGGCACGAACACGAGCTCCGAGTCGGACTGTGTCAGCTCGAGGATGCGCCGGGCGAGGTCGAGCATGCGGATCGGCTCGCTCGAGCCGACGTTGAAGATCTCTCCCGAGATGGAGCGCGCCTGCATCAGGGACACGAGCGCCCGGATCGTGTCGCGGACGTGGCAGAACGAGCGGGTCTGCGTCCCGTCGCCGTGCACCTCGAGCGGGGCGCCGGCGAGCGCGGCGGCGATGAAGCGGGGGATGACCATGCCGTACTGCCCGCTCTGGCCGGGGCCGACCGTGTTGAACAGGCGGACGATCACGCAGTCGAGCCCGCGCTCCAGGTGGTACGCGAGCGCCAGGAACTCGTCCATCGCCTTCGAGTCGGCGTACAGCCACCGCTTCTCGGTCGTCGGTCCGTACACGCGGCGGTCGTCCTCGGACAGTGGCCGCTCCTCCCGGTGGTCGCCGTAGACCTCCGAGCTGGAGGCGATGAGCACGCGCTTGCCGAAGCGCGAGCAGCAGTCGAGCACCGTCTCCGTGCCCTGCACGTTGGTGACCATCGTGTGCACCGGCTGCTCCACGATCAGGCGCACGCCGACGGCGGCGGCGAGGTGGTAGACGACGTCGCACTTGTGCACGAGCTCGTTGACCACCGCCTCCTTCAGCACCGAGTCGACGACCAGGTGGAAGGCGTCGTGCCTGCGCAGCCGCTCGACGTTGTCGAGCGAGCCGGTGGAGAGGTCGTCGAGGGCGTACACCTCGGCGCCCTCGTCGAGCAGCAGCTCGCACAGGTGGGCCCCGATGAACCCGGCTCCGCCCGTGACGAGCGCCTTCGTCCGCCTCTCGCCGGCCTCGTCCACGGGTGGCAGCGTACAGCCTGGGTCAGCTGGGACTCCGCCGGGCTCCCGCGCGACCGCGCGGGCCGAGCCGGCTCCCGCGCGAGACGACGCTGCCGCGAGGCCTCCGCGGGGGGCGCCGGCACGTCCGCCGGGCCGTGTCTGCCGCCCCCGGCAGGTTGGGTAACATGGCTCCTGTCCTTGCCGACGGGCTCGAGGGAACGAGGTTCTGGGTCCGGGCAGAAAGGGGTTGTCGGGGTTGTTCGAACGGTTCACAGAGCGCGCTCGCCAGGTCGTCGTCCTCGCGCAGGACGAGGCGCGTGCGCTGAAGCACAACTACATCGGCACCGAGCACATCCTCCTCGGCCTGCTGCGCGAGGAGGAGGGTCTGGCGGCGCGCGTGCTGGAGTCGCTGGACATCACCGTGGAGGAGGTGCGCGCGCAGGTCGCGCGCATCGTCGGCCAGGGCGACGAGGTGACGACGGGTCAGATCCCCTTCACCCCGCGCGCGAAAAAGGTCCTCGAGCTCGCGCTCCGCGAGGCGCTCTCGCTGGGCCACAACTACATCGGCACCGAGCACATCCTGCTCGGGCTCGTGCGTGAGAACGAGGGCGTCGCCGCGAGGATCCTGCTCGACTTCGACGCCGACGCCGAGAAGATCCGCAACGAGATCATCCGCATGCTCTCCGGCCCCGGGCGCCGCCAGCAGGGGCAGGTGCCCGCCGGCGAGAAGTCGAAGAGCTCGAAGCTCCTCGACCAGTTCGGCCGCAACCTCACCCGCCAGGCCTCCGAGGGGAAGCTCGACCCGGTCGTCGGGCGGCAGACCGAGATCGAGCGCGTGATGCAGATCCTCTCGCGCCGCACGAAGAACAACCCGGTGCTGATCGGCGAGCCGGGCGTCGGCAAGACCGCCGTCGTCGAGGGGCTCGCCCAGCGCATCGCCTCCGGGCAGGTGCCGGAGCTGCTCAAGGGCAAGCAGATCTACACGCTCGACCTGGCGGCGCTCGTCGCCGGCTCGAAGTACCGGGGCGAGTTCGAGGAGCGCCTGAAGAAGGTGATGAAGGAGATCACCCAGCGGGGCGACATCATCCTGTTCATCGACGAGCTGCACAACCTGGTCGGCGCGGGCGCGGCCGAGGGCGCGATCGACGCCGCGTCGATCCTCAAGCCGGCCCTCGCCCGCGGCGAGCTGCAGACGATCGGCGCGACCACGCTGGACGAGTACCGCAAGTACCTGGAGCGGGACGCGGCGCTCGAGCGCCGCTTCCAGCAGATCCGCGTCGACGAGCCGTCGGTGGACGACACGATCCAGATCCTGCGCGGTCTGCGCGACCGCTACGAGGCGCACCACCGGGTCAAGATCACAGACGAGGCGCTGCACTCCGCGGCGACGCTGGCCGACCGCTACATCCAGGACCGGCACCTCCCGGACAAGGCGATCGACCTGATCGACGAGGCTGCATCGCGCATGCGCATCCGCACGATGACGGCGCCGCCGCGCTACCGCGAGCTGGAGGAGGAGATCGAGAGGGTCCGCAAAGAGAAGGAAGACGCGATCGAGGCCCAGGAGTTCGAGAAGGCGGCCAGCCTGCGCGACAAGGAGCGCAAGCTGACGCAGAAGAAGCGCGAGCTCGAGGAGCAGTGGCACTCCAGCGAGTCGGAGGAGCAGCCGGAGATCGGCGAGGAGGAGATCGCGGACGTCGTCTCCATGTGGACGGGCATTCCGGTCTTCAAGCTCACCGAGGCGGAGACGCAGAAGCTGATCCGGATGGAGGACGAGCTGCACAAGCGCGTCATTGGCCAGCACGAGGCGATCGTGGCCGTGTCCAAGTCGATTCGCCGGGCGCGGGCGGGCATCAAGGACCCGAAGCGCCCGACCGGCTCGTTCATCTTCCTCGGCCCGTCGGGCGTGGGCAAGACCGAGCTCGCCCGCACGCTCGCCGAGTTCCTGTTCGGCGACGAGGACGCGATGATCCAGGTCGACATGTCGGAGTACATGGAGAAGCACTCCGTTTCCCGGCTGGTCGGCTCGCCGCCCGGCTACATCGGCTACGACGAGGGCGGGCAGCTGACCGAGGCGGTGCGCCGCAAGCCCTACTCGGTGCTGCTCCTCGACGAGATCGAGAAGGCCCACCCCGACGTCTTCAACATCCTGCTCCAGATCCTGGAGGACGGACGGCTGACGGACGCGCAGGGCCGCAAGGTCGACTTCCGGAACACGATCGTGATCATGACCTCCAACATCGGCGCCGGCGCGATCTCCAAGAACCAGACGCTCGGGTTCTCGGTCGGCGACGAGGGCGGCTTGTCCTACGAGGACATGAAGGACCGGGTCATGGGCGAGCTGAAGAAGGTGTTCCGCCCGGAGCTGCTCAACCGCATCGACGAGGTGATCGTCTTCCACAAGCTGACGAAGGAAGAGATCATGGAGATCGTCGATCTGCTGATGAAGCGGGTGCGCGAGCAGATGGCGGTCCACGAGGTGGCCGTCGAGCTGACGACCGCCGCCAAGGAGATGCTCGTCGAGCGTGGCTACGACCCGGCCATGGGCGCCCGCCCGCTGCGGCGCGCGATCCAGCGGCACATCGAGGATCCGCTCGCCGACTTCGTGCTCATGTCGGAGCTCGAGCCGGGCTCGACCATCCTTGTCGATCGCAAGGAGGGGGAGGAGGAGGTCGACATCACGGTCATCGCGGGCCCCGAGAAGCGCGAGCCGGTCACCGTGCCGGCCGACTCGGGTGAGCCGCAGGGCGACGACGGCGAAGGGCCAGCCGAGTCGTAGGGCGCCCCGCGCGGTCGGTCGGCGCGCTGAAGTGGGCCGCGGCTCCTGCGCTGTCCCGCACCGTCCGCAAGCGCGGCTGTCTCGTCGATGCGGGCCGGCTCACGGCGCGAGCCACCCCGCATACGCCCCGCGGGTCGGGGACGCAGCCCGAGGGCTCGCCTGGGCCGGCGAGGCAGGGGAGCTGTGTCTTCGTGTCGACCGGCGTGACCAGGCCGAGCGCGGCCTCGTATCCGCGATACGCTCGGCTCGTGGGCGTGACGATCCGGCACGTGCAGCCCTCCGACTACGGCCGGGTCATCCAGCACGTGAACGCGTGGTGGGGCGGGCGGGAGATGGCGCCGCTTCTGCCGCGGCTCTTCTTCATCCACTTCGAGGGCACGAGCTACGTCGCCGAGCGCGAGGACGGCACCCTCGCCGGCTTCCTCATCGGCTTCCTCTCGCAGACGAACACGGACGAGGCCTACGTGCACTTCGTCGGCGTCGCGCCCGACCTGCGCGGCACCGGGCTGGGGCGGCGGCTCTACGAGCGCTTCTTCGCCGCGGCTCGCGCACACGGGCGCAGCATCGTCCGCTGCGTCACCTCGCCGGCCAACGCCGACGCGCTCGCCTTCCACGAGGCGATGGGCTTCGAGGTGGAGACGGTCGCCGACGACTACGACGGCACCGGGGAGGCGCGGGCGCTCCTCGTCAAGCGCCTCGCCTGATCGCTGTCGGGAGGCTTCCGCCACCTCGCCGCCGCCGATCGTCACGCTCTCGTCACAGCGCGGCGGCGGCCGCCGTCGGACCGCGCCTGTACGGTGGCCGGGTGGCGAAGGTCGCGGTCGTGCACGCCTGCTCCGAGTGCGGCTACCAGTCGCCGCGCTGGTTCGGGCGCTGCCCCGGCTGCGGCACCTTCGGCTCGCTGGCGGAGGAGACGGTCGGGCCTGCCCCTGCCGCCGCCCGCCCGCTGCGACCGCTCCTGCGCCTGGCCGAGGTGGAGGCGGAGGAGGCGGACCGGATCCCGACCGGCGTGCCGGAGCTCGACCGCGTGCTCGGCGGCGGCCTCGTTCCCGCCTCGCTCGTGCTCGTCGGCGGCGAGCCCGGCGTCGGCAAGTCGACGCTGCTTCTGACCGCGCTCCGCTCGATCAGCGAGACGCGCACGAGCCTGCTCGTGACCGGCGAGGAGTCGGCCGCGCAGGTGAAGCTGCGCGCCGACCGGCTCGGCGGCCCGGCGGCCGTCGACATCCTCGCCGAGACCGAGCTCGAGGCTGTGTGTGCGACGCTGGAGCGCGAGCGGCCGGCCGTGTGCGTGATCGACTCGGTGCAGACGCTCTACTCCGCCGAGCTCGGCTCGGCCCCCGGGTCGGTCGCCCAGGTGCGCGAGGCGGCCGCCAGGCTCCTGCGCGTGGCGAAGGAGGCGGAGGTCGCCGTCTTCCTCGTCGGGCACGTGACCAAGGACGGCGCCGTCGCGGGCCCGCGCGTCCTCGAGCATCTCGTCGACTGCGTGCTCCAGTTCGAGGGCGACCGCTACCGCGAGCATCGCATCCTGCGGGCGGTGAAGAACCGCTTCGGTTCGACGAACGAGCTCGCCGTGTTCGAGATGACGGGATCCGGGCTCGTCGGCGTTCCCGACCCGTCGCGCCTGTTCGGGCGCGCGGTCGCGGGCGAAGTCGGCTCCGCGGTCGCCTGCGCGCTCGAGGGGACGCGGCCGATGCTGCTCGAGATCCAGGCGCTCGTCAGCCCGACCGACCTCGCGATGCCCCGGCGGGTCGCGACCGGCGTCGACCCGAGGCGCCTCGCCATGATCGTCGCCGTCCTCGCGCGCCACGCCAAGCTCCCGCTCGGGCAGGCCGACGTGTTCGTCAACGTCGCGGGCGGCGTGCGCGTGGACGAGCCCGGAGCGGACCTGGCCGTCGCGCTCGCCATCGCCTCGGCGGCGAGAGGGACGCCCGTCCGCGAAGCGGCGGCCGCCTTCGGAGAGATCGGCCTCACCGGCCGCCTGCGCGCCGCCACACAGGCAGAGCGGCGGCTCGAAGAGTGCGCGAAGCTCGGCGTGACGTCCGTGCTCGCGCCTGAGGGGACACCTCCGCGGGCCGGGCTGGAGGTGCTCGAGTCGGAGACGATCAGGAGCGTGATCGCGACCGGCCTCGAGGCCGCGGCCACGGAGACGCGCTAGTCGCCGACGAGCAGGGATTTTCGCTCACGACTCCCGAAAATCCCTGGAAAGTTGGCTTATTTAAGCCATTTCCGGTATACTCGAGCCGTTCCGCCGGCGGCCACTTCGTCCGCCGGCGGCTTGGCGACTACGAACGTCGTGGGGAAGGGGGAGCGTTTGTACAAGGTCGGCGACAAGGTGGTGTATCCGCACCACGGTGCAGGCACGGTCGTCAAGAAGGAGGTGCGCGAGGTGCTCGGCGCGAAGCGCGAGTACATGACCATCCAGATCGCGCACAACGACATGATCGTGAACGTTCCGACCGAGAACGCGGAGCGGGTGGGGCTTCGGCGGGTGATCAGCGAGGAGATGGTCAACAAGGTCGTCAAGGCGCTGTCGGGGTCGGGCACGCAGATGCCGAAGAACTGGAACCGCCGCTTCAAGCACAACCGCGACAAGATGAAGACCGGGGACATCTTCGAGCTCGCGGAGGTCGTGCGGAACCTGTCGCTTCGCGATCACGAGAAGGGGCTCTCGACCGGCGAGAAGCAGATGTTCGTGAAGGCGAAGAAGATCCTCGCCAGCGAGCTCATGTACGCAAAGCAGATGGACGAGGAGCAGGCCGCCGCCTGGCTCGACGAGATTCTCGCGGGCATGGGCGCGAACGGTCGCAAGCGGGCGACCAAGCAGCACGTCGAGAGGGTCGCGGAGCCCGTCTAGAGGGCTCGTCCCCGTGAGCACCTGGGCGGTCCTCGTCGCGGCCGGCCGCGGCGAGCGGCTGGGCGGGGACCGCCCGAAGGCGTTCGCGCGCCTTGCCGGGAGGCCGCTCGTCGCCGAGAGCATCGAGCGGCTGGAGAGCTGCGAGTGGATCGACGCCGTCGTCGTCGTCGCTCCGGAGGGGTGGGAGGAGCCGGCCATCCTGGTCGCGGAGGAGCTCGGCTGCGCGAAGGTGACGGCGACCGTCACCGGCGGGGCGAGCCGCGCCGAGTCGGTGCGGCTCGGGGTGGCGGAGACGGCCGGGGACGCCGCCGTGCTGGTGGTGCACGACGCGGCCAGGCCGTTTCTCCCCGAGGCGGTGCTCGACCGCGTACTGACGGCACTCGGCGAGGGCTTCGACGGCGCCGTCCCGGGTCTGCCCGTCGTCGACACGGTGAAGCGCGTGCGCGGCCGGCTCGTCGCCGAGACCCTGCCCCGGGCGGAACTCGTGGCGGTGCAGACGCCGCAGGCGTTCGCGGCCGACGTCCTGCGGGCGGCGCTCGCGGGGGACGTCGCCGCCGCCAGCGACTGCGCCTCGCTCGTGGAGGCGCGCGGCGGCCGGGTCGCGGTCGTCGAGGGCGACCGCCGGCTGCTGAAGGTGACGACGCCGGAGGATCTCCGCCTCGTCGAGCGCTGGCTCGAGGACGAGCGGACATGACCGGGCGAGCCCCCGGGCGGTCCGGCGGGTCGCCGAGCTTGCTGACAGACTTGCGGCCTGTGCCTGATCCCGCCGAAGCCCAGCTGCGCGTCGGCCTCGGCGTCGACGCGCACGAGTTCGCCGAGGGCGTCCCGCTCGTGCTCGGCGGCGTCCGCTTCGACTCTCCCCGCGGGCTCGCCGGACACTCGGACGGCGACGTCCTCGCACACGCGCTGACGGACGCGCTGCTCGGGGCGGCGGGGCTCGGCGACATCGGCTCGCTCTTCCCTTCCGGCGACGAGCGCTTCCGCGGCGCCGACTCGCTCCACCTCCTCGCCGACGCGTACGCGCGCGTGCGCGCCGCCGGCTTCTCGCTCGTCAACGCCGACTGCGTCCTGATCGGCGAGGAGCCCCGGATCGCCGGCCGCCGGGACGAGATGCGGGCTCGACTGGCCGGCGCGCTCGGCGTCGAGCCGGCGCTCGTCGCCGTGCGGGCGACGACGACCGACGGGCTCGGATTCACGGGCCGGAAGGAGGGGCTCGCGGCCGAGGCGGTGGCGCTGCTCCGCCGCTGAGGCTCCGTCCTGGCGCGGGCCCTGTCCGGCGCCGATCGTCGTGCGCAGGCAGCTCGGGAAGTGCTTCGCCGCCGAGCGCACGCAAGCGTCGACCTGACGCTGCAGCTTCCGTCGGCGCGGTCAGCTGGGCGCGGCGAGGCCGCCGAATGGTCAGGCGGGAAGCCGCACGAGTCTCAGGCGGGAAGCCGCACGAGCCCGCCTGCCAGCTCGACGAGCCCGTCGCGCGCCAGCGATGCGACCGTCTCGGCGTCGAGCGAGCCGGCGGGGCGGGGCGCCTCCGAGACGAGGCGCAGCGTGCGTGCTCGTCGCTGGCGGAACGAGCCCTCGAACGGTCCCTGCCTGCGGGCCGGCGCGAAGCGAAGGCCGCGCGCGGGGCAGGCGCCGGCGAGCGGGCACGCCGGGCAGCGGGGCACCCGGGCGAGGCAGACGGTCGCGCCGAGGTCCATCAGCGCCTGCGCGCACGCGCCGTCGAACGTGCCGCCGCTTCGCTCGAGCACGCGGCGCACGTTCGTGTCCTCGGGCAGGACGTCGACGCCGAACGCGAAGCAGCGGATGGCGGCGGCCGTGTACGGCCCGACCCCGGGGAGCTCGGTGAGGTCGTCCGGCCAGCCGCGCTCGGCGACTGCCTGTGCCGCCCGGTGGAGGTTGACGCCGCGCCGGTTGTAGCCGAGCCCCTGCCACGCACGGATCACGGCCGCCCGGGGCGCGGCCGCGAGCGAGGCTGCCGTCGGCCAGCGCTCGAGCCACTCCAGGTAGCGTGGCACGACCCTCGCCACCTGCGTCTGCTGCAGCATCACCTCGGAGACGAGGACGGCGTACGGGTCGCGCGTCCGCCGCCAGGGGAGGTCGCGTCCGTTCCGCGCGTACCAGTCGAGCAGGGCGGCCTTCACCCGCGCGACGATACCGCGGGCGGAGGCGGAGCTCAGCCGGCGGCCTCGGCCGCGGTCTCCTCCGGCAGACGGACGAGCGCGTCGTACAGCCGCGCGAGCGCCGCCGGCGGCTGCACGCCGACGAACTCGTGCACGATCCCGCCGCGCCAGAACACCTTCACCGAGGGGATGCCGCTGATGCGGAACCGGCGTGCGAGCCCCATGTTCGCGTCCACGTCGACCTTCGCCAGCACGACCCGGCCGCCGCGCGACGCCGTCTCGCGCTCGAGCAGCGGCCCCAGCATCAGGCACGGCCCGCACCAGCCGGCCCAGAAGTCGACCACCACCGGCGCCTCGTGCGAGCGCTCGACGACCTCCTGCTCGAAGGTCTCGTCGGTCACGTCCATCTCGTCTCCTCCCGTTGCGCTTTCCAGCCACAGTTTACAACTATAGTATTGTATAGTAGTTGAGTGGTCAGGCGACGACGGGAGGTCGACATGGCGGTCCGAGAGAGCGGCTACACCCTGAGCGCCGCCAGCAGGCGTCCGTTCGAGGAGGCGGTGGCCCGCGTCAAGGACGAGCTGCGGTCGGAGGGGTTCGGCGTCCTGTGCGAGATCGACGTGCAGGCGACGCTGCGCGAGAAGCTGGGCGCCGAGGTCGAGCCGTACCTCATCCTCGGCGCCTGCAACCCGCCGCTCGCGCACGCGTCGCTCGCGGCCGAGCCGGAGCTCGGCGTGCTGCTCCCCTGCAACGTCGTCGTGTACGAGCGCGAAGGCACCGTGCACGTGTCTGCGGTCGACGCGGAGCGCATGCGCTCGATCGTCGGCAACGACGCGCTCGCGGACACGGCGGCGACGGTGCGGCGCAAGCTCGCGCTCGTCGTCGAGCGCGCGGCCGGCTGAGCCCGGAGGCCGGCTTCAGCGCAGGGCGTGGCGCCGCCGCCGTGAGGGGCGGTCGCCGACGTCGAACACGATCCGGAGCACCCAGTTCACCCCCCAGATGACGATCGTCGCCCAGAAGGCGGCGCCGAAGTGGCTGATCGAGAAGCCGGGCACGATCCAGTCCGTGACGTAGAGCATGAGGATGTTGAGGAAGAAGAGGGCGACGCCGAGCGTGAGCAGGATGACGGGGAAGGCGAGGAGCTTCGCCGCCGGCTTGAGGAAGAGGTTCACGACCGCGAAGACGAGTGCGGTGAAAAGCAGCGTGCCGACGTCGTCGTGGTAGCCGATGCCGTCGACCAGGCTCGCCGCCGCGTAGAGCGCGACGAGGTTGAACGCCCACATGGTGACGAGCCGCCGGACGAGGCGCATGACCCGGCAGCGATCCTAGACTGCGCCGGTGGCGCTGCACGAGCTCGAGGTGCTCGACGACGCCGACGAGGCGGCGCGCCGCTGCGCGGCGGTGATCGCGGCGGCGGCGCGCGCGGCGGTGGCCGAGCGGGGGCGGTTCGCGCTCGCCCTCTCCGGCGGGCGCGCGCCCTGGCAGGCCTTCCGCCTGCTCGCCTACGAGGAGGTGCCGTGGGAGCGCGGCGAGCTGTTCCAAGTCGACGAGCGCGTCGCCCCGCGCGGAGACGACGAGCGCAACCTGACGCATCTCATCGAGACGCTGCCGCCGGCGGCGCGCGAGGCGCTGCGGCCGATGCCGGTCGAGCGCGCGGACCTCGCCGCCGCCGCCCGCGCGTACGCGGAGCTCGTGCCGCCGCACA
This sequence comes from Gaiellaceae bacterium, assembly GCA_035652235.1. Taxonomy (GTDB): domain Bacteria; phylum Actinomycetota; class Thermoleophilia; order Gaiellales; family Gaiellaceae; genus PALSA-612. Next base: position 63,557 of record DASREE010000048.1, read on the forward strand.
TCGACCTCGTCCACCTCGGCCTTGGGCCCGACGGCCACACGGCCTCGCTCGTCCCCGGCGACCCGGTGCTCGAGGTCCGCGACCGCGCCGTGGCGATCACGCGCCCGTACCAGGGCCGGCGGCGCATGACCCTCACCTACCCCGTGCTGGAGGCAGCCGGTGCCCTCGTCTGGCTGGTGACCGGCGCCGACAAGGCGGAGGCGCTTCGGCTCCTGCTGCGCGGCGACGAGTCGATCCCAGCCGGGCGCGTGCGGGCGGCGCGCTCGCTCGTTCTCGCCGACCGGGCGGCGGCCGGGGGCTGATTCCCCGGCCGGTGCGGGTTGACAGGCGGGCTCCGATCGCGAACATGAGTTCTCGAACGGCTTGACGTGAGGTTCCGGGCGGGTAGGCTGCGCAGCTCGGGGCGTAGGGAGGGCTGGTGGGGAGAGGCTGGAGCGGTCGATGGACGCGAGTCGTGCGGGCGGCGCCGGCGCCGTCCGTCGTCGGCGCGGCCGCGCTGGCAGCAACGGTCGGCGTCGTGCTCGCGACCCGGGCGGCGCCGGCGCCGGCGGCCGACGCGCCGGTCGCGGTCTACGTCGGCTACGTGGACGGGCCGCCGGTCGGCCCGCGCTTCCCGCTGCCCTGGGCGGGCGACGCGAACATCCTCTTCATCGGATCGGCGGAAAGCACGATCGACGCCGGCGCCGTACGGCTCGACAACCCGGCGGACACGCCCGTCACGGTCGACGGCGTCGACGTCGAGCTGCCGGGCCACCCCGGCGCGCCGGGGTTCGACCTGTGGGGCTCGTTCACGATCCCCGCGCACGGCTCCGCCATCCTGACGGGGACGACTCCGACGGGCGACGACTTCGACACGAGCGAGTTCCCGTTCAAGGACTGCCCCGACTACGCCGCTCCCACGGAGCTTCCGCCGACCGTCACGGTCACCGTGGGCGGCGTGCCCTATCCGTTCACGGACAGCGGCCACGTGCTCGACACGGGCGGGTTCAACCCCGTACCCGGCTGCGCGGTCAGCGACGAGCGGCTCGCCTGGCGTCCGATCGGGCGTGCCGACGCGCAGGCGACCGACGCCAGCCTGACGCTCGCACCGTCGACGCAGACGGCGCTGACCGGCACGCAGGCGACGCTGACCGCGCACCTGGCCGACGCGGGAGGCACGCCGGTGCCGAACATCACCATCACCTTCTCGGCGGTCGCCGGATCGCCCAACGCGGGCCTGCTCGGCACGGCCGTGACGGACGCGTCCGGGGACGCCGTCTTCCAGTACACGAGCTCGGCGGACGGCACGGACGGCGTCGTCGCCTCGGCGCGGACGGGCTTCGACTCGAGCCAGGCGCAGGTGACGTGGCTGACGGACACGACGCCTCCGGTCGTGTCCGTGCCGGCCGACTTCACGGTCGAGGCAACCGGCCCCGCCGGCGCGGTGGCGACCTTCGCCGTGTCGGCGACCGACCCGGACGACGTGGCCGGGCCGGTCGCCTGCGACCCTGCGTCCGGCTCGACCTTCCCGCTCGGGCAGACGACGGTCACGTGCACGTCGACCGACACGCACGGGAACACCGGCTCCGCGAGCTTCCACGTCACCGTCGCCGACACGACTCCGCCGGCGCTCGACCTCCCGGCCGACTTCACGGTCGAGCAGACCGGTCCGGACGGTGCCGTCGTCAGCTACGAGGCGAGCGCGACCGACCTGGTCGACGGCTCCGTGCCCGTCACCTGTGCTCCCCCCTCCGGCTCGACCTTCCCGCCCGGGCAGACGACGGTCGCCTGCTCGGCGACGGACGCGCACGGCAACACGGCCATGGGCTCGTTCCACGTCACCGTCGCGGACACCGAGCCTCCGACGATCACCGTACCCGCGAGCTTCACGGTCGAGGCAACCGGCCCCCTGGGCGCGGTCGTCACGTACACGGTGACGGCGACCGACAACGAGGATCCCGCCCCGGTCGTGAGCTGCGACCCGCCCTCCGGCTCCGAGCTGCCGATCCGCACGACGCCGATCGTGTGCACGGCGACCGACGCCGCCGGGAACACGGCGCAGGCCGTCTTCCGGGTGACGGTTCGCGACACGACGCCGCCGTCGCTGAAGGTGCCGGGCGAGGTCGACGTCCAGGCGACGTCCGCGGCCGGGGCCGCCGTCGGCTTCTCGCCCAAGGCGACGGACGCCGTCGACCCGGCTCCGGTCGTCAGCTGCGACCCCGCCTCCGGCTCGACCTTCCCGCTCGGGCAGACGAAGGTCACCTGCACGGCGAGCGACTTCTCCGGCAACTCGTCGCCTCCCGAGTCGTTCGACGTCGTCGTCACCGCGCCGGCGGCCGGGCTCGTCCCGACGGCGCCGCCTGCGCCTCCGCCTCCGCCGCCCCCGCCTCCTCCCCCGCCGGCCCCTCCCGGCAGCGTCAACGCCAAGCCCGTCGCGGGGCGCAAGCAGCCGAAGGTGAAGCTGCCCGGCTCGGGGGGCTTCGTGACCCTGACGCAGGCGACCGCGCTCCCGCCCGGGACGGCGGTGAACGTGACCGACGACGCGGCCATCCAGCTCGCCGACCCGACCGGGAAGGAGATGGTCTTCTTCGGCCAGGCCGACCGGGTGCCGAGCCAGTTCGTCATCGGCAGGACGAAGGGAGGCGTCACCCCGCTCACGCTCACCGGCGGCAGCTTCAAGGCCTGCAAGAAGTCGCAGCGGAAGCCGTCGGTCGCAGGCGCGAAGAGCACGCCGCCCGTCCGGCGCCTGTGGGGCAAGGGCAAGGGCCGCTTCTCGACGAAGGGGAAGTACGCGTCGGCGACGGTGCGCGGCACGTGGTGGGTGATCGCCGACTTCTGCGACGGCACGCGCGTCCAGGTGAAGCGCGGCCTCGTCGCCGTGCGCGACCTCGTGCAGGGGAAGACCGTCCTCGTCCGGACCGGTGCGAGCTACCTCGCGCCCGCCACGAAGCCGAAGAAGGCGCACAGGCGGTAGCCCGGGAGGCCCGGGTGAACGCTCCCGACCGGCCGGGCGGCGGCCCCTCCGAACGGCCAGGTCGCCGGGCGCCCGCTTGACGCGGCGGGCGTGGCAGATAGGCTTCCCCGACACCTTCCGGGGCTGGGAGACCGGGGAGGGCGGCACCGATGCGGGGAAGGGGAGGAGAGATGCGGCGCGGACGGCGCCTCCTGCCGGCGGCGCTGCTCGGCGTGCTGGCCCTCGCCCTCGCGTTGGCGGTCGGCGTGGGGACGACGCTCGGGGCCGGCGGCCCGACGCCGCGGCCCATGCCCCCGCCGGGCCTGCGGCAGGCGCCGAAGCCGGCCCCGTCGAACGGCCGGCGCACGTCTCCGGCCGCGGCCGCCACGCCGCACGCGCCGGTCGCGAACTCGGCGCTCCTGAACAGCGACACGGTCACGAGCCCCGCCACCTCCAGCCTCGAGTACCAGCAGGCCACGTCGCTCGGCTTCACCGTCACCGTCGTCGACGGTGCCAGCTGGGAGGCGATGACGCAGGCGCAGTTCGCCCAGTACCAGCTGCTGATCGTCGGCGACCCCCATTGCGGTGCCCTGGCGAGCTCGGTGACGAGCAACGCCTCCACCTGGGCGCCGGTGGTGATGGGGACGGCGATCAACACGCTGCCCGGAAACCGCATCCTGATCGGCACCGACCCGGTCTTCCATGAGCCCTCCTTCCCGGGAGCTCTGACGCTGATCACGGACGGGCTGAAGTTCGCCGGCGCGCTTTCCGGCCGCACCGGCCTCTACCTCGACGCGAGCTGCGACGCGGGATCGAATCCCGACCTCGTCTCGACGCTCGAGGCGCTCAGCATCGGCGCCGGCGCGTGGACGGAGGACACGACGCCCCCGTGCGGCGGCAGCGTCTCGCTGATCGCCTCCAACCCTGCCTTCGCCGACCTGGCCAGCACCGACCTCCAGGGCTGGTTCTGCTCGGATCACGAGACGTTCCCGACCTTCCCCAACGACTGGGCGGCGCTCGCGGTCGCCACCGACACGCCGAACCACCCGACGTGCGGCACCGACCCGGGCACGGGCGAGCCGGCCTGCGGCGAGGCGTACATCCTGCTCGCCGGCCAGGGCGTCGTCGTCACCTCGCCCGACATCTCGCTCTCGCCGGCCGAGGCGACGAACCCGGTCGGCACCGACCACACCGTCACGGCCACGGTCACGAGCGGGGGCGAGCCCTCGCCCGGCCAGCTCGTCAGCTTCACTGTCACCGGGCAGAACCAGGGCGCGACCGGGACGTGCGCGCCCGCCGACTGTACGACCGACTCGAGCGGACAGGTGACGTTCACCTACCACGACGGGAACGGCGCCGGCGACGACACGATCACCGCCAGCTTCACCGCGGACGGCACGACCGAGCAGGCGACGGCGATCAAGCACTGGACGGGCGAGGTGTCCCCGCCGGCCGTGCCGACGCTGCTCACGCCCGCCGACGGCTCGACGCTCGACACGGCGACGCCGACCTTGACCTGGTCGGACGAGAGCGGAAGCGGTGCCACGAGCTACGACGTCGAGCTCGTCCCGGCGGGCGGAGGCGGAGGCGGGGCGCCGAGCTGCGACTTCGGCGGCGCCTCGCCGGTGAACGTCACCGGCACCTCGTACACGCCCAGCCCGCTTGCCAACGACACGTACTGCTGGCGCGTGCAGTCGGTGAACGACGACGCGGGCCTGACGAGCGGGTACTCGGACCCGTTCACCTTCACCGTCTTCGTCGACACCACGCCGCCGGTGCTTCACCTGCCGGGCGACTTCACCGTCGAGGCGACCGAGCCGACCGGCGCCGTCGTCACGTATACGGTCACCGCGACGGACGACGTCGACCCGCACCCGGTCGTCGTGTGCACGCCGCCCTCCGGCTCCGTCTTCCCGATCCGGACGACGCCGGTCGTGTGCACGGCGACGGACGCCTCCGGCAACCGCTCGCAGGGCGTCTTCCGCGTGACGGTGCGCGACACGACGCCGCCCGTGCTCAAGGTGCCGGACGGAAAGACGGTGGAGACGTCCGACCCGTCGGGCGCCGTCGTCACGTTCACCGTGACCGCGACCGACCTCGTCGACCCTTCGCCGGCGATCAGCTGCTCGCCCCCGTCCGGCTCGACCTTCCCGGTCGGAGAGACGAAGGTGAGGTGCACGGCGACGGACTTGTCCGGGAACTCGTCCTCGAAGAGCTTCGAGGTGACGGTGTCGCTCGCGGCCTCGCCGCCTCCTCCGCCCCCGCCTCCTCCGCCTCCTCCGCCTCCTCCGCCTCCTCCCGGGCCCGGCGAGGTGGCCGCGACCACCGTCCCCGGCAAGAACCTGCCCAAGGTGAAGCTTCCCGGCAGCAACCGCTTCGCCCTCCTCACCGGCGCCGAGAACCTACCGCCCGGGACGATCGTCGACCTGACCGGCAACGGCGGTATCCGGCTCACCGACCCGAAGGGCAACGAGATGTCCTTCTACGGGCAGGCCGACGGCGTCCCGAGCAGGTTCGTGTACAAGGGCATCCAGGCGGGCTTCGTCCAGCTCGTGCTCACGGGCGGGAGCTTCTCGAAGTTCGAGCGTAGGACGAGCGCCGCCGGCGCGAAGGCGAAGAAGCCGGTGCGGCGGCTGTGGGGAAACGGCAGGGGCCGCTTCACGACGAAGGGCAAGTACGCGGCGGCGACGGTGCGCGGCACGTGGTGGCGGATCGCCGACTTCAAGACGGGTACGCAGGTGTACGTCCGCCGCGGCGTGGTCGCCGTGCGCTCGTTCGTGCTCGCACAGACGGTCCGGGTGACGGCCGGCCACATCTACTTCGCGCCCTCGAAGAAGCCGGCGAAGAAGAAGCGGTGAGCCGGGCCGCTCGGGCCGCCGCCGGGAGCGCGTCCTAGCCGGGACGCAGGCGCTCGACCTCGTCCCCGCGGGCGACGATCACCTCCCACACGAGCCAGGGAGGGAAGAGGCCGTGCTCGACCACGCCCGGCGTCGCCGACAGGCGCGCGGCCAGCGCGGCGACGTCGTCGACGCGGCCCGTGTAGTCGGCGATGACGCCGCCGTCGGGGCTTCTCGGCACGTCGCGCAGCTCGACCCGCCCGAGCGCCCGCAGCGTCGCCGCGAGCCCGAAGGCGAGCAGCTCGAGCGGTACCGGCGGTCCGATCCTGGCGACCGGCTTGTCCGAGGAGGCGACGACGACGAAGCGCTCCGCCGCTGCGGCCACCACCTTCTCGCGCGTGTGCGCGGCGCCGCCGCCCTTGACGAGCCAGCCGTCGGGCGCGATCTGGTCGGCGCCGTCGACGGCGAGGTCGAGGCGGTCGAGGCGATCGAACGGCTCGACCGCGATCCCGAGCCGCCTCGCCGTCTGCTCGGTGCGCGGCGAGGTGGCCACGCAGCGGATGCGCGGCCGCCGCCGGGCGAGCGCCTCGAGCAGGTAGGCGACCGTCGAGCCGGTGCCGAGGCCGACGCGCATGCCGTCCTCGACCAGCTCGGCCGCCGCCTCCGCCGCCAGCTGCTTCTCGCGCTGCAGGCCCATCATCCCCCGAACCTACCCTCCCTTCGTACCAGACGTCCGCCGGGCTCGCCGCGGCCCCGGCGGTGCGACGGAGGCCGCCCCTCCTCCGGGTACTGTACGGCCGTGGCGTGGGCGGACTGGGTGCGCGGTGCGGAGATCGAGCCTTCGATCTACGCCGCCGACTTCTCCGACCTGGGCTCGCAGCTGCGAGCCCTGCTCGACGCGGGCGCGAGGATCTTCCACTTCGACGTCGGCGACGGCCACTTCATCCGCGAGATCACGATCGGGCCGGTCGTGCTGCGGTCGATCGCGGAGCTCGTGCACGAGCGCGGCGGTCGCTTCGACTGCCATCTGATGGTGGCCGAGCCGGAGCGGCACTTCGAGAGCGTGCAGGCGGCGGGCGGAGACAGCGTCACCTTCCACGTCGAGGCCGCGGCCGACCCGGGGCGCACCGTCCGGCTCGCGCGCGAGCACGGGCTCGGCGTCGGCATCGCCTTCAACCCGGAGACGCCGGTGGCGCGCGCGGCGCGCGCGGCGGAGGGCGCCGACCTCGGACTGTGCATGAGCATCCACCCGGGGCTGTCCGGCGAGACGTTCATGCCCGAGGCGCTCGGGCGGATCGCCGAGCTCCGCCGCCTGCTGCCGGACGGCGTGCTCGTCCAGGTGGACGGCGGCGTCAACGCGACCAACCTCCGGCGCGTGCGGGAGGCGGGCGCCGACCTGCTGATCGCCGGGAGCGCCGTCTTCTGGCAGGACGACCCGGTCGCCGCCTACCGGCGCCTGGTCGAGCTGCTCTCCGCCGAGCAGGCGCCCGCGCAGGCGGCCGCGGAGCGGGCACGGTGACGAGCGGGGAGTACGAGGAGCAAGGTTACGAACGGCCGCCGAACCACGTCATCGTGCTGTTCGGCGCGACCGGCGACCTGGCGCGGCGCAAGATCATCCCCGGCGCCTTCCACCTGTGGTCGGTCGGGCTGATGCCGGAGCGGTTCGCCATCATCGGCGCCTCGCGCACCAGCCTGTCCGACGAGGAGATGCGCTCGACGGCGCTGCTCGCGCTCGAGGAGTTCGGCGGCCGCCGCCTGCGCAAGCGCGACCGCGTCCGCTTCCTGCAGCACGTGCTCGGGTCGTCGACCGACAAGCTCGTCGACGCGGTGGCGCGCGCCGAGAAGGAGATCGGCGGGCGGCCGCGGCGGCTGTACCACCTGGCCATCCCGCCGGCCGCGTTCCCGTCCGTGATCGAGATGCTGGGCGCGACCGGCCTCGACGCCCGCGCGCGCGTGATCATCGAGAAGCCGTTCGGCACCGACCTGCACTCGGCCCGCGAGCTGAACCGGGTCGTGCACGCCGCCTTCGACGAGTCGCAGGTCTTCCGCATCGACCACTTTCTCGGCAAGGAGTCGGTCGACAACATCCTCGCCTTCCGGTTCGCGAACGGACTGTTCGAGCCGATCTGGAACCGCGACCACATCGACTACGTGCAGATCGACGTGCCGGAGACGCTGTCGATCGAGGGCCGGGCCGGCTTCTACGAGAGCACGGGCGCCTTCCGCGACATGGTCGTCACGCACCTGTTCCAGGTGCTCGGCTTCGTCGCCATGGAGCCGCCGACGTCGCTCGAGCCGCGGGCGCTGCGCTCCGAGAAGAACAAGGTGTTCGAGGCGATGAAGCGGATCGACCCGCGCCAGGTCGTGCGCGGCCAGTACCGGGGCTACCGCTCCGAGCCGGGGGTGCGCCGGCGCTCGGGCACGGAGACGTACGTGGCGCTCAAGGTGGAGATCGACAACTGGCGCTGGGCGGGCGTCCCCTTCTACCTGCGCACCGGCAAGAGCATGGCGGAAAGCCGGCAGGTGGTCGTGCTCGCCTTCCGGGAACCGCCGCTGCGCATGTTCAGGCTCGCGCGCGGCATCTCCGGCTGGGCGCGGCCGAACGAGCTCCTGTTCGAGTTCCGAGACCCCGGGTCGATCACGACCCGCTTCCTCGCCAAGCAGCCGGGGCCCGCGCTCGACCTGGCCGAGGCGGCGATGACGTTCCGCTACGCGGACTCGTTCGGCACCAACCACCTGGAGGCGTACGAGCGGCTGCTCCGCGACGCCATGCTCGGCGACCAGACGCTGTTCACGGACGCAGCCGGGATCGAGCGGCTGTGGGAGGTGTCGACGCCTCTGCTCGAGCGACCGCCGCGCCTGCACCTGTACGATCCCGGCTCGTGGGGGCCGAAGGCGGCGGATGCGCTGATCGCGCCGCACCGCTGGTGCCTCCCCGACGGGACGTAGCGCCGCTCGAGCGCCTTCCGCGTTCCGGTCCCGCCGTCCCGGCCGTCGCGGTCGCCCTCTCCTGCGCCGGGGCGACCTTCCCGCCCCGTGGCGGCATGGCAGCGCCGATCGAGCGAGGGCTCGAGCGGCGGCTCGCGCAGACGCTGGCGGCGCGGCTTGCCGCCTGACCGCCCGCAGGCTGCCCGTCCGGCAGGCCGCCTGCTCGGAGTGCGCGACGCGACCGGCCGCCTCTGCCAAACTCCGGCGCGATGAGCGAGCGGGTGCGCAGCGCGATCGTCACCGGCGCCGTGGGGATCGGCATCGTCGTCGTCCTGCGCGTCGCCATGCGGGCCGCGTTCGCCGGCTACGTGCGCAGGCTCGGCGCCCGCCGCTCGGCGGACGACATCGCCAGCCTGCGAACCCGCTACGCGATCGTGCAGCGGCTGGTCGTCGTCATCCTGCTCGTCATCGTCGCCTGGAGCGTGCTCGAGATCTTCCCGACGACGAGCTCGCTCGCGCGCAGCCTGCTCGCCTCCGGCGCGGTCCTGACCATCTTCATCGGCCTCGCGCTCAGCGGCCCGCTGTCGAACATCGGCGCGGGCGTGCTGCTCGGCTTCACGCAACCGGTGCGGCTCGGCGACCGCGTCTCGATCGGCGACACGACCGGTACGGCCACCGAGATCACGCTCATCCACACCGTCCTGCTCACGGACGACGGCCGCCGCGTGTTCGTCCCGAACACGCAGATGGCGAGCTCGGTCGTCGTCAACCGCTCGATCGACGACCCGCGCCGGACCGTGCGGGTGCGGCTGCCGATCGCCCTGCGCGCGCCGGTCGAGCGCGCCCGGACGATCGTGCTCCAGGCGCTGGAGGCGGTCGAGGGCGTGGCCGCGGAGGACACGACCGTGATCCTCGACGAGCTGACCGAGAAGACGGCCTGGCTGGCGGTGACCGCGCTCGTCGCCGCCGAGACGGACGTGGCCCGGCTGGCGGGCGAGCTGCGCGAGCGCGCGCTCGACGCGCTCGCGCGCGAGGAGCTGCTGCCGGCCTGAGCCGTCCCTACGAGCTCGTCGGCTTCGCCGGCGCGTCCGCCGGCGGCTCCTCCCCCGCCGAGGCGGCGGGCGGCCCGGCGGGCGGCGGGGCGCGGTGCGCCGCCTCCGCGCCGGCCTCACGGGCCGCGTCCGCCGGCGACTGCGGCTCCTTCCAGGCGAGCCAGGCGCTTGCAGCGACGAGCGCGGCGAGGGCGATGCCGATGTAGCTCGCCCAGGCGGAATGGTCGTCGTGGATGTTCTTCGCGATCGCGAACACGAGGATGGCTGCGGCGAGCAGGACGGAGAAGTAGCGGTGCGGCAGGCGCAGCCTGAACTCGACGATGCCGGCCTGCACGGCGGCGTTGGCGAGGAAGGCGAGCGAGAGCAGCCCGAGGATGATCCCCCAGAAGCCGTGCCAGGCGTTGCGGGAGTAGGTGTCGCCCCCGACCTCGACCGACTGCCAGGCGAGCAGCGTGTCGACGACCATGAGCAGGCCGCTGCCGACGAGCAGGAGTAGGCGGGGTGAGTGCTTCAGCTTCATGCCGCGTTCCTTTCCGGGTCCGCTGGACCTGACACTCTGACGTGCCGCGAGCCGGCTGGCAACAGCCGCGCCTGGAACGGGCGCGTCTGGAACGGGAGGTCGGAGCGGCGTCGGCAATACTGGGGAGATGCGGCGCGTGCGCTTCGCTCCCAGCCCGACGGGCTCGCTGCACCTCGGCAACGCCCTGAGCGCGGTTGCGAACCGCGCCTTCGGCGACTGGATGCTGCTGCGGATCGACGACACCGACCCGGCCAGGAACGTACCGGGCGGGGAGGAGGCGATCGTGCGCGACCTGGCGTGGCTGGGGGTCGCCTGGGACGAGGGACCCGTGCGCCAGAGCGAGCGGCAGGCGCGCTACCGGGAGGCCGCGGAGGCGCTCGGCGCCCGCTTCGACGGCGTCACGCTCCTGCGCGAGGACGGGACGGCCACGTACCATCTCGCGAGCGTCGTCGACGACGGCGACTTCGGGATCACGCACGTCGTCCGGGGCGCCGACCACCGTCCGAACGAGGCGCTGCACCGGCGGCTGCACGAGGCGCTCGGGACGGCGGCGCCGGCGTACGTCTACCACGGGCTCGTGCTCGGCCCGGACGGCAAGAAGCTGTCGAAGCGGACGTTCGGGGCAACGGTGGCGTCGCTGCGCGACGCGGGGATCCCGGCGCAGGCGGTGCGCCGCTACCTGGAGGAGCTGGGGCTGCCGAAGCACGACGTGCGCCTCGACCTCGCCCGCATCCGCCGGCTCGCGGTGGAGGCGCTCGCGGCCATGTCCGACGCCGAGCTGGCGGCGGAGGCGCGCGTGCCGCTGGCGGTCGTCCCCGCGCTGCGCGGTGCGCGCGATCTCGCCGAGGCGCGCGAGTACGCGCGGCTCGTCCTCTCGCCCGAGCCGGCGGCGGTGCCGGAGGAGGCGCGGCCGACGCTCGAGCGCTTCCGCGAGCTCCTGGACGGCGACGGGCGCGAGGTGGTGCGCGAGCTGAAGGCGGTCGGCGGCGACCTCAAGGCGCTCCGGCTCGCGCTCACCGGCCGCGACCGGGGGCCCGAGCTGGCGGCGATCGTCGACGCGCTGCCGCGCGAGGAGGCGCTGCGGCGGATCGACGCCTCGCTCGCGTCGCTCGGGCGGCGGTCGCAGGGTGGGAGGCGGGCGGAGCCGTGAGGCTGTCCAGCACCTGGCATCGGGAGAAGGTCGACCTGCCCGAGCCGCCGGCGACGATCGGCATCTACACGTGCGGGCCGACCGTCTACCAGCGCATCCACGTGGGCAACGCCCGGCCGTTCGTCCTGTCCATGTGGTTGCGCGCGTGGCTGCGCGAGCAGGGCTACTCGGTCAAGCTGGTCGAGAACATCACCGACGTCAACGACAAGATCTACGACGCGGCGCCGGGGGCGAGCGCCGAGCTCGCACGGCGCGCGACGCGCTGGTACGTGGAGGACACGGATCTGCTCGGCCTCGGCCGGCCGGACGCGGAGCCGCGGGCGACCGAGACGGTGCCCGAGATCGTGGCGGCGATCGAGCAGCTGATCGAGCAGGGCTACGCGTACGCGGTCGACGGCGACGTCTACTTCCGCGTCGGCCGGTACGCCGAGTACGGCCGCCTGTCGGGACAGCGGCCCGACCAGGTCGCCGAGCAGGAGCCGAACCCGCGCAAGGAGGATCCGCGCGACTTCGCGCTGTGGAAGGCGAACAAGCCCGGGGAGGACACCTGGTGGGACTCGCCCTGGGGCCGCGGCCGGCCGGGCTGGCACATCGAGTGCTCGGTGATGGCGGAGAAGGAGCTCGGGCCGAGCTTCGACATCCACATGGGCGGGATCGACCTCGTCTTCCCGCACCACGAGAACGAGATCGCCCAGTCGCGCGCCCTCGGCCGGGAGTTCGCCCGCATCTGGATGCACAACGGGCTGCTCCGCTTCACCGGCGAGAAGATGTCGAAGTCGGCCGGCAACGTCGTCACGCTGCGCGAGGCGGTCGAGCGGTGGGGGCGCGAGACGCTGCTGCTGTTCTTCATGACCGCGCACTGGTCGAAGCCGATCGACTTCTCGGAGGAGACGATGGCGCAGGCGCAGGCGCAGTGGCGGGGCTTCCAGGAGGCGCTCGCCCTCCCCGAGACGGGCGAGGACGTCCAGGACTGGAGCCGGTTCGAGGCGGCGCTCGAGGACGACTTCAACACGCCTGATGCGCTCGCCGTCCTCCACGAGTGGCGCGGCCGCGGGTCGAACACGCTGCTGCAGCGCGGCCTGGCCGTCTTCGGGCTTGCCGTGCAGCCGTCCGTGCCCGAGGACGTCCGGCGACTCGCCGACGAGCGGACGGCTGCGCGGGAGGCGCGCGACTTCGCGCGAGCCGACGAGCTTCGGCGGAGGATCGAGGAGCTCGGATGGCAGACGACGGACTATCGCGGCGGGACGGCGCTGTGGCCGCGTCGATGACGAGCGAGCTCGTGTACGGCCGGCGGGCGGTCCGGGAGGCGCTGCGCGGGCCGCGGGAGGTGCTCGACGTGCACGCGAGCGAGCGGGCGATCGCGGCGGAGGCGTGGCTGCGCGACGAGCCGGGCGTGCGGCTCCGCGTGCACCCCGAGCGGGAGCTCACCGCGCTCGCCGGGACGTCCGACCACCAGGGCGTCGTCGCGCGCTGCGAGCCGTACCGGTACGCCGACGCGTACGCGCTCGCTCGGGCCGAGCGGCCGCTCATCGTCTGCCTCGACCAGGTCACCGACCCGCGGAACCTCGGCGCCGTCTGCCGCAGCGCCGAAGGAGCCGGCGCGACGGGCGTCCTGCTCCCGGCCCACCGCTCCGCCCGCGTCACGCCCGTCGTCTGCCGCACGTCCGCGGGCGCCGTCGAGCACCTGCCGGTCGCCGTCGTCGCCAACCTGGCCAGATACCTGGCCGAGGTCAAGGGCGCTGCGCTGTGGGTGTACGCGGCCGCGGCCGCGGCCGGTGAGACGATGTGGGAGACCGACCTGACCGGCGGGGTCGCACTCGTCTTCGGCGCCGAGGGGAGGGGGCTGCGGCCCCTCGTCCGCCGCACGTGCGACGCGAGCGTCTCGATCCCGCTGCGCGGACAGGTAGGGTCGCTGAACGTGAGCGTCGCCGCCGCGGTGCTGCTGTACGAGGCGAGCCGTCAGCGCTCCCGAGCCGGCGGGGCGCGCGCGCTGCCCTCCGAGCGGCGCGGACGGAAACGACGCAGCATCGGCACGGCCCCGTGACGGTTCGTCTGCTACCTGGTCCACCGTCCCAACCCCCCACCCACCCCGGGGAGTCATGGGCGTGGCGGGACGCCGCACGCCTGGGCCGCGGGCGCGCTGCCGGTCGGCGCGCGGGCCGCCGCGGCCGGCGGGGAGGAGGGCCATGAGCGATCCGACCCTGTACCTGTTCGACGGGTACAACGTGCTTCACGCCGGGTCGTTCGTGGACGCGCGCGAGCTCGTCGACCGCCTCGCCGACTTCGTCGCGCTGCACGGCGCACGCGGGATCGTGGTCTTCGACGGCTCCGGCCCCGACGCCGAGGTCGGCCCGCTCTCGGTCCGGTACGCGCCGGACGCCGACGCGTTGCTCGAGCGGCTCGCAGCGGAGGAGCGGGCCCACGAGCACGTCTGCCTCGTCTCCTCGGATGTGGCCGTGCGCGGCACCTCCGGCCAGGAGGTGCGCAAGCTGAGCTCGCGCGTGTTCGTGCGCCAGCTCGCGCCGGTCGAGCGCCGCGAGCCGGGCCGGTGGCCCCTCGGCGACCGGGTCGACGCCGAGACGAAGGCCCGGCTCGAGCGGCTGAGACGCGGTCGAGGCTAGCGTGCTGGACAAACGCAAGTGAACTTGTAACGCGTGCAGGTCCCTGCTATGGTTCTGCCTCAACCTGAGGGTGAGAGTTCGGTTGTCGCAGTGGCAAGCGCGAGAGCCGAGACCAGCGACAGACCGAGACCAGCGACAGAGGGAGAGAGCAGCATGGCAGCCCGCACCGCGACCGCAGGACGGACGCCACAGAAGGCTCAACGTGAGCTGGAGGATCTCCAGCTCGTGCTCCGCGCACGCAACGGCGACACCAACGCCCGCGACGAGATGATCCGCCGCTACACGGGCTTCGTCCGCATGAAGGCGAGCTCGTACTTCCTGGCCGGCGGCGACGCGGAAGACCTGCTGCAGGAGGGGCTGATCGGCCTGTGCAAGGCGATCCGCGACTTCCGTCACGACAAGGACACGTCGTTTCGGAGCTTCGCCGAGCTCTGCGTCACCCGCCAGATCATCACGGCGATCAAGTCGGCGACGCGCTACAAGCACCAGGCGCTCAACAACTACGTGTCCTTCAGCAACACGCCCGCCGGACAGGACGCCGACTCCGACTGCACGCTCGGCGAGGCCCTCCCCGGCTCGCACGTGGACGAGCCGTCGGTGCAGGTGATCTCGACCGAGGAGCTGAAGAGCCTCGTCTTCTGCCTGGGCACCGGGCTGTCGAAGCTCGAGTCGGACGCGCTCCGGCTGTACCTCGAAGGCTCGTCCTACGAGCAGATGGCCGAGGAGCTCGGGTGCGACACGAAGACGATCGACAACGCGCTCCAGCGCGTGAAGCGGAAGATCCTCCTCCACCGCCGGTCGCGCCAGGTCCTCTCCTGACCCGACCGGTGGGCCCCGTGAGCCGTCGCCGCGGCGACCCTTGGCGGGCGGCGCCCCGGCGGTAGCGTGCACGGCCAGTGAGGCGGCGAACCCCGCTCGGTGCGCTCGCCGTGGCGTGCGCCCTGCTCGCGCTCCCGGGCGTGGCCGCGGCGTTCTTCGCCGACCCCGGCGGCGGTGCACCCGTCGGAGTCGGCTTCGACCGGCGCGGCCCGGGGACGCTCGTCGTGCAGACGCCCGTCTACCAGCTGACGCTGGCGAAGCAGAACGGGGCCCTGCTCGAGGTCTTCGACCGGACGAGCGACGAGCGCATCGTCGAGGGCGGCAACGGCTGCCTGTGGGGAGTGACGGCCGCCGGCGACGACGCGTACGTCGGCGGGTGCGCGTTCACGCCCTCGGGCTCGTCGCGCTTCTCGTATCGCTGGGACGAGGCGTCCTCGACACTGACCCTGACGTACGAGCCCGATCCGGCCGGCCAGCGCCCCGTGCGGGCGGTCGTCACCCTGCACGCCGCGCGGTCGTCCTTCGACCTGCGGTTGAGCCTGGAGAACCGGACCCAGCACCCGCTCGAGCGCGTCTCCTTCCCGGCCGACCTGATCGTCGACACGGGCCTCGTGGACGCGGGCTACGCGCCGAGCTTCCTACCCGGCGTCCGCCTGCGGCCGAGCTTCTTCTCGCGGCCGGGGAACGACGTGCTCACGTACCCGTCGCGCTGGGCGTTCGCCGACTACCTCGCGCTCGACCTCGGCGGCTCGCACCTCGCCCTGTCCACCGTCAACCCGGCGCCGGCGCCGATCGCCCCGGTCGACCTCGGCTTCGTGCACTCGGGCGCAAGCGGCCGTCCCTGCTCGGACGCGTCGTTCTGCGTCGTGCACTCCTTCGACACCTGGATCGCTCCCGGCGCGCCCTGGACGAGCCCGCTCGTTCGCGTGCGCGTGGCGGAGCCCGTCGAGCAGACGATCGCCGACTACCGCACCGACAACGGCATCGACGCCTATCCGTCCGTCGCCGACAAGGCCGGACCGCGCCTCGCCGTCCTCGCGCAGGCACCGCTCGTCAAGGCCGACCTGGGCAAGGGGCTTCCGGCCTTCCGCGACTGGGCCGCCGAGCTCGGCCGCCTGCCCTCGCCGGCGCTCCTCCACCCGGTCGCCTTCGGGCCCGGCGGCTTCGACGCGAGCGACCCCGACGTGCTGCCGCCCGACTCGCGCTACGGCACGACCGGGGACTTCCGCACCGCGGTCGACGCGGCGCACCGGCTCGGGCAGCTCGTCATGCCCTACCTGAACGTGAGCTGGTGGAACCCGCAGTCGCCGACCGTCCAGAGCCTGCCGCCGCCGCTCACGCCGGCCTCGCTCGCCGTGCAGCGAAGCGGCGGCGCGCCGGTGACCGAGCAGTTCAGCGGCCACGACGGCTACGTCGTCTCCCCGTTCGTGCCCTACGTCCGCCAGCGCGTCGACGAGGAGCTGGAGCGCTGGCGCACCGACGTGCCGGCGGACTGCCTGTTCTTCGACCAGATCGGCGCCCGGCCATGGCTGCGCGACTTCAACCCCTCGTCGCCGACGCCGCTCGCCTACGAGGACGGCTGGCTCGGCCTGATGTCCCCGTACGCCGACCGCTGCCTGATGGTCGAGGACGGCTGGGACCGTCTCGCCGCCACCTTCGTCGGCTTCGACGGCAGCCTGATGCTCATGCAGCGCGAGTTCGACTGGCTGGACGAGCAGTGGGGCGAGGGGACGTGGGAGCCGTTCCCGCTCGCCCTCTGGCTCTTCCACGACAAGGTGCTGCTGTACCAGCACGACCTGTACGACGAGACGCTGACGAGCGACCCGGAGATGCTGACCTGGAACCTGGCCTACGGGTACATGCTCTCGTACGCCTGGAACGACCTCACGCACACGCTCGACAGCCCGTGGCTCGGACTCGTGGCGGCGCTGCAGCGCGCGCTCGGGCCGCACTACGCCGGGGTGGCGCTGAGCTCGTACCGGACGGTCGCCCACGGGGTGACGGAGACGCGATTCGGCGACTACGCCGTCCTCGCCGACTGGAGCCGGGCCGTGCCGTACGGCGTCGACGGCGACGTGATCGCGCCCGGGGGGTTCCTCGCCCGGACGGACGGCGGGTCGGTCATCGCCGGCGCGTTCACGGGCACGTTCGACGGGCACGCGCTGTCGGACGGCGTGCACTACCTCGTCGTCCAGCGCGGCCAGGACTCGGTGACGGTGGAGCAGCCGCTCGGAGCGGACACGTCGATCGCGGTCGAGCCACCGCCCGGATGGCACCCGGGAGCGCCGCTGCACGCGACCGCGCTCGCCGCGGACGGATCGGCGATCGGGGACGTGCCGGGTGCGGTCGAGGACGGCCGCTTCCTGTTCGAGTACGCCGCGGCCGTGCACGGGAGCGCCGTCGCCTCGTACCGCGTGAGCGCCGGTTAAGCTGGCTGCGGGCCGGAGTAGCTCAGCTGGTAGAGCGGCGGTTTTGTAAACCGCGGGTCGTGGGTTCGAGTCCCGCCTCCGGCTTCGCGGTCGGGCGCCGAGGCGTCCTGCTGGGCGGTCCCGTGGGGCCGCAACGGCGAGCTCGCCGGGACGGCGGGGGATCGCGCGCAGCCGAGGAGGCAGCACGAGCCGCCTGCCCGAGCGACGCGCTCCGCGGGCGCAGCCGAGGTAGCGGACGGCATGCAGTAGGATCGCATCGCCGCCGAGGAGACGAGATGACTGAGACCGACAACGCGATGTTCCCGCGGGTGGCCCGTGAGCCGCGTCTGTCCGACAAGGTCGCCGAGCTCCTGCTCGAGACGATCTTCCGCCGCGGCCTGCAGCCGGGAGACCGGCTTCCTTCCGAGCGCGAGCTCGGCGAGCAGTTCGGCGTGTCGCGCACCGTCGTTCGGGAGGCTGTCCGGGAGCTGGCGGCCAAGGGCCTGATCGAGGTGCGCACCGGCAGCGGGCTGCGCGTCGCGGCGGTCGACGCGGCGGCGGTGAGCGAGTCGATGAGCCTGTACCTGCGCGGAGGTTCGGTCGACTTCGCGCGCGTCCACGAGGTGCGGCGGCTCCTGGAGGTGGAGATCGCCGGCCTCGCCGCCGAGCGGGCGACTGCAGAGCAGATCGAGGGGATCGACCGTGTGCGCCGACAGATGGAGGAGGCGATGGGCGACGACGTGGAGCGGGCGGCGGCGCTCGACCTCGAGTTCCATCGCGCCATCGCCGGATCGACCGACAACCCGCTCTACCTGCTCCTGCTCGACTCGATCGGCGAAGCGCTGCTCGAGATCCGCCGGGAGAACCTGCGCAGCGGCGCCGGAGGCGAGACCCTGAAGGCGCACCGGCGCATCCTCGCTGCGATCGCCGACCACGACCGGAGCCGAGCACGCCGCGAGATGGCCGCGCATCTCGATCACGTCGAGCGGCACTGGGTGAGCACGGCGACGCAGGCACGATGACGGTGGTCCGCAGGCTCGACCACGTCGCCGTCGCCGTTCGCGACACGGAGGAGGCGCTGAGGACGTTCTGCAACCGCCTCGGCCTTCGCGTCGTCCATTCGGAAGAGCTGGCATCGCCGCCGGTGCGGCTGACCTACCTCGACTGCGGCAACGCGTACCTGCAGCTCGTGCAGCCGCTCGATCGCGACGCCGAGCTGGCGCGCTGGATCGACGAGCACGGCGAGGGCCTTCACCACCTGTGCTTCGGCGTCGACGACGCGCTGGCCGGGGCGTCGGCGCTCGCCCCCGCCGGTGCGCCGCCGCCTGTTCGCGGGAGCGGGCGGGGCCGTCCATCCGCCTTCGTGCCCGGCGACCCGCCGCACGGGGTGCGGCTCGAGTGCACGGATTTCAGCCGCCACGAGGACGTCGACGAGTCGCCGGGATGGCTGCCGGGCTGACAGGGTCGGCCGCGATGGCAAACTGGTAGGCCGTCGTATAGCTTCTCTCGAGGAGTGCGCCAGCTCGTCTTCGCCGGCCCTTTCCGCCTCCTCGTCGAGGAGGCGACGCCTGCGCCCCTGCGAGCCGGAGAGATCCGCCTCGCCGTTCACTCGGCCGGCGTGTGCGGCTCCGACGTCCACGGCTACGCCGGGGTGAACAGCCGCCGCAGAGCGGGCATGGTCATGGGGCACGAGGTGGTCGGCACGATCTGCGAGCTCGGGCCGGGAGTCGACGGTGTCGCGGTCGGGGACACGGTCGCCGTCAACCCCGTGCTGTCCTGCGGTGCGTGCGAGCTGTGCTCGGCCGGCGACGAGAACCTCTGCGAGCAGCGGCGGATCTACGGCTGCGTGCCCGGACTCCCCGGGGCGTACGCCGACTTCCTGACCGTCCCTGCGGCCAACGTCGTCCCGTTCGGCGGCGCCGCGCCGGTCGAGTGGGGCGCTCTCGTCGAGCCGCTCGCCGTGGGAGCGCACGCCGTCGCGGTCGGCGGCGTCCGCGAGCGCGACGCCGTGCTGGTGATCGGAGCTGGTCCGATCGGGCTGGGCGCAGCGCTCGCCGCGCGGCGGGCGGGTGCCGGCGAGGTGCTCCTCAGCGAGCCGAACGCGCACCGGCGGCAGGTGGCGGGAAAGCTCGGCTTCCGCGCGGTCGACCCCGCCACCGAGGACGTGCCGACATCGGCGTTCCCGATCTGCTTCGACTGCGTCGGCTTCTCGGCCACGCTCGCGACCGCGCTCGCGGCCGTCCCGCCGCGAGGACGCGTCGTGTTCGTCGGTCTCGCCGAGGAGACGATCGACCTTCCGGCCGCCCCGTTGATGGTCGGCGAGCGGCGGATCGCCGGGTCGTCCGCCTACACGATGCGCGACTTCCGCGAGACGGCGGCATGGATCGCCTCGGGCGCGGACGACCTGTCGCCGATGATCGAGCGGCGGGTCGGCCTGGACGAGCTGCCGGCCGTGTTCGACGGGTACGCTCGAGGGACGCTCGACGCCGTCAAGACGCTGCTGCAAGCGCAGGCCTGACCGCCGGGGAGGACCGATGGCCCGCGTCACGCTCGAGGACGTCAGCAAGACCTATCAGGACGGGACGCTCGCCGTCGACCACCTCACCCTGGACATCGCCGACGGCGAGCTGGTGGTCTTCGTCGGCCCCTCCGGCTGCGGTAAGACGACCGCTCTGAGGATGGTGGCCGGCCTGGAGGAGATCACCTCGGGGACGATCACGATCGGCGACCGGGTGGTCAACCGGTTGCCGCCCCGCGAGCGCGACGTGGCCATGGTGTTCCAGAACTACGCGCTCTACCCGCACAAGTCGGTGTACGACAACCTCGCCTTCCCGTTGAGGCTGCGCGGACTGCCGAAGGAGGACGTCGACCAGCGGGTGCGCCGGATCGCCCGCCTGCTCGAGCTCGAGGATCAGCTGCCGCGGCGGCCGCGGCAGCTCTCCGGCGGTCAGCGCCAGCGGGTGGCGATGGGACGCGCGATCGTCCGCGAGCCCCAGGCGTTCCTGATGGACGAGCCGCTCTCCAACCTCGACGCGAAGCTGCGCACGCAGATGCGGGCGGAGATCAGCCTCCTGCACAAGGAGCTCGGCACGACGACGATCTACGTGACGCACGACCAGGTGGAGGCGATGACGCTCGGACAGCGAGTCGTCGTGCTGCGCAAGGGCGAGCTGCAGCAGGTCGCGCCGCCGCAGCAGCTGTACGACGACCCCCGCAACCTGTTCGTCGCGGGGTTCATCGGGAGCCCGGCGATGAACTTCGTCGAGGCCGCAGTCGAGCAGGCCGACGGTGCGCTGTGGGCCGTGGTCGGCGAGCAGCGGCTGCGCGTCGACGAGCAGGAGCACGCCCTCCACCGGGGCCTCGCCGCGCGTGCCGGCAGCCGCGTCATCCTCGGCCTTCGGCCCGAGCATCTCCAGGACGCCGCCCTGGCGCCGGCGACGCCTCCCGAGCGACGGCTCGCAGGCGTCGTCCGGCTGAAGGAAGCCCTCGGCTCCGAGGTGATCGTGCACTTCCAGATCGAGGCGGCGCCGGCTGTGAGGCCCGAGCTGCGCGAGCTGACCGAGGACATCGACGAGTCGGCGCTTCTGGGGCAGCTCGATCACGATCGGCGGCTTCGGCGGACGGCCCTCATCGCCCGCTTCGCCGTCGCGACGACCGTACAGGAGGACGAGCGGGCGATGCTCGCCGTCGCGCCGGGAGCGCTCCGCTTCTTCGAGCCGGAGACCGGCGAGCGAATCGGCGCGTAGCGGCACGGCGGGGCCGTCGGCGTGCGCGCCGCTTGACGGCGCCCCCCGGCCACGCGATGATCCTCACCGGTCATACAGCGTGCCATAAGGGAGGTGCTGCACGTGAGCGACGAGTTCGTGCGACCGGAGGACATCGAGGACGTCGGCCTCGACCCGGGCGTGCTGGAGCGGCCCATGGGCCGGAAGGACTTCTTTCTCAACGCTGCCAAGCTGACGGCCGCCGCCGCGGCCGCCGGGCCGTTCTTCATGAGCCGCAGCCACGCCGACGCCGCGCTCCGCGCCATGGGTCGCGCGTCGGCCTCCGATCCGGCGGTGATCGCGGTCAACGCGGCGAAGAAGTTCAAGGGGGTCACCCTCAACCACACCTACGAGGCCGGACTGCAGGCGCTCGACCCGAAGAACTTCTCCGGCCCGTTGTGGAAGAAGCTGACGGGCATCAGCCTGAACGTGATCGAGCTCGACCACGCAAGCCAGTTCTCGAAGGTGATCGCCAGCCATCTCGCGCACTCGAGCGCGTACGACCTGGTCGACATCGAGCCGGCCTGGGTGCCGTCGATGGCCGAGAACGGCACGATCCTGGCGATCGACAGCTTCCTCAAGAAGTACGACCCGGCGGGAGTGATGCTCAAGGACATGCACCCGCTGTACCAGCCGCTCGCCACCTGGAAGGGCAAGCGGTACGGCTTCTTCGACGACGGCGACATGTTCGCCGTCTACTACCGCACCGACATCTTCGGCGACCCGAAGCTGCAGAAGGCGTACAAGGCGAAGTACAAGCAGGCCCTGCGCGTCCCTCAGTCGTGGGACGAGTACGCGCAGGTCGCGCACTTCATCACCGACCAGCTGGCGCCGAAGGTGTACGGGACCGGCGCCTTCCGCAAGCTGAACGGCCCCGGCAACCACTGGTCGTTCTACCAGGAGCTGGCGGCAAACGGCGGCGCGATCTTCAACTCGAGCACGATGAAGGCGACGATCAACTCGCCGCAGGGCGTGAAGACGCTCAAGCAGATGATCGACCAGAACAAGGCGTCCATCCCCGGCGTCGAGCAGATGGACGCGGTCTCGGAGTGGGTCGCCTGGGTGCAGGGGAAGCTGGCGATGATCTTCTCGTGGCCGCCCACGGGTCGGCTGTCGGAGAACTACTCGCAGCGGTCGAAGGCGTTCACCTTCATCCCGCACTCGAAGATCGCGGGCAAGGTCGGCTATGCGCTGATCCCGACCGGCCACGGCGAGATGGCGTCCGGGTACGTGAAGGCGGTCACCTCCGACTCGAAGAACCCGGAGGCCGCCTACCTGCTCATGCAGTGGATGTGCAGCCCGACGATCTCGACGCAGCGGGTGATGCTGCCCTACGCGCTGCGCGACCCGTACCGCATCTCGCACTACACGTCGCCCAAGTACCGGGCGCTGTGGCGGCACGCGCGCCAGTACCTCGTCAACCTGGCCAACGCGGCGAACGAGGGCGTGCTCAACCCGATCATGCCCGGGACGGCCGACTACGCGGTCGCCCTCGACCGGGCGTGCACGTCCGCCTACGCGGGCACGGACCCCAAGAAGGCGCTCGACACGGCGGCAGGGGAATGGAACACGCTGACGAGCCGGCTCGGCACCTCGAGCCAGCGCACGGCCTACCTCGAGTTCCTCAAGCTGCCGGGCTCGTCGGCGAAGAACACGATCGCGGCGGCGGGCAAGGCGGTGCACATCAGCTAGCGCACGTCTCGCGTCGCGGTCGATGGCTGCCGTAACGGCAACGCTCAGGGGGCGGCGCGCCGCCGCCTCCTGGGCGGACCGCCACATCCAGTACCTGCTCGTCGCGCCGGCCATCGTCCTGATCCTGGCCGTGACGCTGTATCCGCTCGGCTACTCGATCTGGGTCGACTTCGTCAACTACGACGCCCAGATTCCCGGTCACGCCTGGGTCGGTCTCGACAACTTCAAGGCGGTCGTCGAGGACCCGGTCGCGCAGCAGGCGCTCGTCCACACGATCTGGCTGGCGGCCTCGGCGGTCGCGCTCGAGCTCGTCCTCGGCCTGCTGCTCGCGCTGGCGATGCTGCGGCCGTTCCCGGGGAGGCGATGGCTGATCACGATCATCGTCCTGCCGCTGTTCATGGCGCCGGTGATCGTGGGCCAGTTCTGGTCGCTGCTCGTCACGGAGCCGTTCGGGCCCCTCAACTGGCTGATCGGCCAGGTGGCCGGGCACGCGGTGCACATCAACTGGACGACGGCGACTCCCTGGAACTACGTGACCATCATCCTCGCCGACGCCTGGCAGTGGACGCCGTTCATGTTCGTGATCATCCTCGCCGGGCTGGCGTCGATCCCCGACGAGCTGTACGAGGCCGCGGACCTCGATGGCGCGAAACCGCTGCGCTCGTTCTTCTGGGTGACGCTGCCACTGCTGATGCCGATCCTCATCCTCGCGGTCACGTTCCGGCTGCTCGACGCGGTCAAGCTGTTCGACGTGATCTACGTGCTGACGGGAGGCGGGCCCGGGACCGACACCTACACGGCCTCGTTCTACCTCTACCAGCAGGGGTACCAGCTCTTCCATCTCGGCCCGGCGACGGCCGGAAGCTGGATCTTCCTGCTCATGATCATCGTCGTCGCCTCGTTCCTCGTCCGCCGGCTGCTGCAGCCGCAGCTCGCCTGACATGCAAGTCACGAAGCGGCTTCGACGTGGCGCCCGAGGCCCCGCCGCCGGCCCCGCCGGCGGGCGCGCCCGCGTCGGCGCGCTGCTAGGGGCCCTCTACATCCTGCTCTTCCTGGTCTTCCTGCTCTTCCCGATCTACTGGGTGATCCTCACGTCCTTCAAGCCGACGGACGAGTTCCAGACGATCCCGCCGGTCTTCTGGACGCACCACCCGACGACGCTGCACTACGCGACGGTCATGAACCATCTGCGCGGCTGGCTGGGGCTCAAGAACAGCCTGATCGTCGCGTCCCTCACCACCGTCTTCTCGCTGCTGATCGGGACGAGCGCCGCCTACTCGATGGCCCGCTTCCGCACGGGCGGGCGTCACCTGCCCTTCTTCATCCTCTCGCAGCGCTTCATGCCGCCGATTGCGGTCGCGATCCCGATCTTCCTGCTGTACTCGAACCAGCTCCCGAGCTGGACGGGGCTGCGCCTGTACGACACGCAGGCCGGCCTGATCATCCTCTACACGATGTTCACGCTGCCCTTCTCCGCGTGGATGATGTACACGTACTTCAAGCAGATGCCGGTCGAGCTCGAGGAGGCCGCGCTCGTCGACGGCTGCTCGCGCTGGCAGGCGCTCTGGCGGGTGGCGGCGCCGCTGGCAGCGCCGGGGCTCGTGTCCGCGGCGGCCTTCGCGTTCATCTTCGCGTGGACCGACTTCTTCTTCGCGCTGCTCCTGACGAGCACGAAGGCGACGACGCTGCCGGTCGTCGTCTCCCAGTTCCTGTCGTTCCAGAGCGCCGAGTTCGGGGAGTCGAGCGCGCTGACGGTCGTGGCCATGATCCCGGCGCTCGTGCTCGGGCTGATCGTGCAGCGTCACCTCGTCCGCGGCCTGACGCTCGGCGCCGTGCGCGGCTGAGCGCAGGCGCCGTCCGGCGCGAGCCTCCGACTCCGCGGAGCCTCGGAGGAAGCTGCGACCCGGCTCAGGCCGACTCGGGAGGGCCGAGCGTGCGGCCACCGTCGACGACGAAGACCGCCCCCGTGACCCACTCGGCTCGCGGATCGACGAGGTTGCCGATCCACCAGGCGAGCTCGTCTGGACGCCCGACCCGTCCGAGCGGGACGAGCTGTCCGAGCTCGGCGATGCGCGCATCGGGATCGCCGACCGCCTGCCGGTGGATCGGCGTATCGGCCGGCCCGGGGCGCAGGCAATTGACACGGATCCGGAAGGGAGCGAGCTCGGCCGCCAAGTTCTTCGTCAAGTGCTCCACGGCGGCTTTCGTCAGACCGTAGACCGTCTGCCGCGGGCGATACATGACGGCGGCGGCCGAGCTGACGTTGACCACGGCTGCGGAGGGGCTGTCGCGAAGTGCCGGCAGGGCCGCCTGCACGAGAAAGTAGGGCGCGCGCACGTTGACGGCGACGTGCGCGTCGAAGTCCTCGACCGTGAACTCGTGGACGTGCTTCAGACGGAAGTGCGCGGCGTTGTTGACGATCACGTCGAGCCGTCCCGTGCGCTCCAGCACCTGGGCGACGACCCGGGCGGGCGCCTCCGCCAGCGAGAGGTCGTCCACGAGCGCGAAGCCCGCGCCCGGGCCGCGGGCGAGGTCTGTCGCAACCTCGTCGAGCGTGCTCCGCGTGCGACCGACCACGGCCACCGTCATGCCGCGCCCGGCGAGCTCACGTGCGGCGGCCGCCCCGATACCGGTGCCCGCGCCGGTGACGATCGCGACTCGCTTGTCCATGTCCGGTCCGACTATATGATCGCTGCGTGAGCGCGGCTGCATCGCGCGAAGGGCCGGTGCTGGTCACCGGCGGGACGGGCTTCATCGGCAGCTACGTGACGCGCGCGCTGCTCGAGACCGGCCGTCGGGTCGTCGCCTACGACGTCCGCGGCCTGACCGCCGAGAGTCGGTTCGTGCTCGGCGAGCTCGCCGACGAGCTGGAGGTGGAGGAGGGGTCGGTCGACGACTGGGTGCGGTTGCTGCACGTCGTGCAGGAGCGCCGGCCTGTCGACCTGGTCCATCTGGCGACGATCACCAACCCGGTGTACTTGTTCACCAACCCGATGCCCGGCGTGCGGGTGAACTTCCTCGGGACGGTTCACGTGCTCGAGGCGGCGAGGCTGTTCGGCGTGCGCCGGGTGGTCTATGCCTCGTCGATCGGCGTGCTGCCCGCGCGCCAGTACGAGCCGATCGACGCGTCCCATCCGATCTTCCTGGCACGCGAGGCGGTACCGACCGGGGTGTACGGCGCCTCGAAGATCGCCGGCGAGGCGTTCTGCTTCGCCTACAACCAGGCCTTCGGTATCGACTTCCGCACGATCAGGCCTTCGGCGGTCTACGGCTTCGGGATGCAGTGGCCGATCTTCGTGAAGCCGATGGTGGAGGGAGCGGTCCGCGGCGAGCGGGTGACGTTCGAGTCGGGCGGCCCGTTTCCCCGCGACTACACGCATGCGGCCGACGTTGCGAGCCTCGTCGTCGCCTGCCTCGACGGTCCGGACGACGCCGACCGGATCTTCTACGGGGCGACGGGTCAACCGCTCGTGACGGCGGGAGAGGTGGCGCGCATCGTCATGGAGCTCGTCCCCGGCTCGTCGATCGACATCCCCGACACGCTCAGCGAGGCCGACCAGATGGAGCTTCCCTACCGCGGGCGGCTGGCGATCGACAACGCCAGGACGCAGCTCGGCTGGGAGCCGCGCTTCAAGAACGTGCGGGACGGGCTCGCCGACTACGTCGAGCGCTACCGGGCGTTCCTCGCCTCGAGCGGGGCGCCGTAGCCGAGCGGAGCTCGGCCAGCCCGGCGCGCAGGGCCTCCTCGTACAGCCACGCGTCGATGCTGTAGGCGATGCAGCGAAAGCCGCGGTCGATCCAGCCGCGAGCGTCGGCGACGGAGCCGGCCATCACCCCCAAGGCCTTGCTCTCCGCCTCGGCGGCTGCGACGACGCGGTCGACTGCCTGCAGGAAGGTGGGGCTGTCGAATTCGCCGGGGACACCGAGGGAGGCAGAGAGGTCGAAGTGGCCGATCCAGAGCACGTCCACGCCCTCGACCGCCGCGATCCGCTCGACGTCCTCGAGGCCCGTGAGCGTCTCGATCTGCACGATCACCACCTGCTCCTCGTTCGCCCGCGCACACGTCGCTCCGACCCCTCCGGGCTCGAGCTCGTAGCGCGGCAGGCCGAAGCCGCGGACGCCGGCGGGCGGGTACTTCGCCCAGCGAACAGCCGCGCGTGCCTCGTCCTCTCCCTCGCAGCTCGGGATCATCACCCCGGTCGCGCCCATGTCCAGGACGCGCGAGACGAGGTGATAGCGGGCGTCCGGAACCCGCACGAACGACGCCAGCTCCGTCCCCGAGCCGCCCGCGATCACGCCGCGAAGCGTCTCCAGCGACCAGGAGGTGTGCTCGAGATCGAGGAAGACGAACTCGGCGCCGGCCAGCTCTGCGATGCGGAAGAGCGACGGCGTCATCAGCTCCTGGACCATCGTCCCGAGGACGAGCTCGCCGGCCTCGAGCCTCTGCTTGACCCGACTCCCGCTCAGCGCAGATGCTCCAGTCGCGGATGGCGAAGCGCCTCCGGGTTGACGACGCAGGCCGGGACGCGCCCGCGGGCGACGTCGACGACCGCGCGGCACGCGCTTCGGCCCGACTCGCGGAACAGCTCGTCGGTGAGGCCGATCGAGTGCGGAGCGAGGACGACGTTGTCGAGCGAGAGCAGCGGGTCGCCGGGGTCGATCGGCTCCTGCTCGAAGACGTCGAGCGCCGCGCCGCCGATGCGCCGCTCCTGCAGAGCGCGGGTCAGCGCGGCCTGGTCGACGATCGGGCCCCGCGCGACGTTGACCAGGAAGGCGGTGGGCTTCATCAGGGCCAGGCGCTCGGCGTTCACGAGCCGGCGCGTCTCCTCGGTCAGCGGGCAGCAGACGACGACGAAGTCCGCCTCGGCGAAGACGGTCTCGAGCTGGGCGAGCTCGACGGCGCGCGGCGGATCGTGGACGTAGGGGTCGTGAGCGAGGCAGCGCATGCCGAAGGGCGCGACGAGGGCGACGAGGTCTGCGCCCACGTTGCCGACGCCGATCAGCCCGAGCGTGCGGCCCGTAAGGGCCACGCCACCGTAGGCGAAGCGGTTCCAGCCGCCGGCACGGATGTGCCGGTCCTTCTGCGGCAACGCGTGTCCGAGCGCGAGCATGAAGGCGAGCGCCGCGCTCGCCATCGGCCGGCGGACGCCGTCGGGGGTGATCGTCAGCAGCACGCCGCGCTCGGTGCACGCGTCCACGTCGACCGTGTCGTAGCCGACGCCGAGGCGGGCGACGACGAGCGGGGGGTGAGGCCCCGAGAGCGTCTGCGCGCTGACGCGGCCCATGAAGACGACGACGGCGTCGAGGCCGTCGACGTGCTGGCGGTCAAGCTCGGACGCCTGGTCGGAGAGGAAGCGCCACTCGACCTCGGGCGCCTCCTCGAGCAGTGACAGGTCGTAGACGGTCGAGCCGTCTTCTTGCTGCACCTCCGCCGTCACGCCCACCCGGAAGGGCAGATCAGCCACCTCCCGGCCGGGCGCCGCCGTCCTCCCGCAGCCGCCGGAAGACGTCGACGACCGGTGCAGAGGAGGGCTGTGAGATTCCGGACTCGCTCACCAGCCGGCGGTGACGGGGTTCGTCAGGTCGCCGATCCTGTCGACCGAGACCGTGATCACGTCGCCTGGTCGCAGCCACACGGGCGGATCGCGGAAGCACCCGACCCCGGCGGGGGTGCCCGTGGTGACGACGTCGCCGGGCTCGAGCGTGATCAGCGCGGTGAGCGCGGCAAGCAGCCGGCCCGGGCCGAACAGCATCTCCGAGGTCGGCGACGACTGCATCGTCTCGCCGTTCAGCGTCGTCCGCAGCCGCAGCGTCGACCAGTCTCCGAGCTCGTCGGCGGTGACGATCTCCGGGCCGAGAGGCGCGAACGTGTCCGGGTTCTTCCCGAGCGTGATCTGGTTGTCCTTGAACTGGATGTCCCGGGCCGAGACGTCATTGAGGACGGTCCAGCCGAAGATCGCATCGAGCGCCGACTCCTCGTCGAGCCGGCGCGCCCGCCGGCCGACGACGAGCGCCAGCTCCACCTCGTAGTCGACCTGCATGTGCGCTTGAGGGATCACGATCGCCTCGTCCGGCCCGATCACCGCGCTCGGCAGCTTGGAGAAGAAGAACGGCTCGGCCGGCAAGACGGCAGCGGGGTTCTCCTCGCTGTGGCTCGCGTAGTTGACGCCGCTGCACAGGATCTTGCCGGGCCGAAGCGGGGCGAGCAGCCGGTCGGGCTGAAGGCTCGGCCCCGACGCCGCAGCCTGGCGCGCCGCGTCCAGCCCCCGGTCGCCGTCCCGGATCAGGGCTGTCATGTCCTCGTACGGCAGGGGCGCGACACCCTCTCCGCTGCGGACGCCCACGCGGGCCCGGCCGCCGGACTCGAACGCCACCAGCCTCACGGCGACGCCACCTCGACCGCGCAGCGCTCTCCGTCCACGACGACCACGTCTCCGACCTCCGGCGCCACGACCTGCCGTCGCCCCGTCGAGTCGTACCTCGGCACGAGCTCGACGAACCGCTCGACCTCCGAGTCCTTCACGAGGTAATGGCAGGCGACGGCGATCTGGACGCCCAGCATCTCGGCCGCGCGCGCCGCCTCGTCGGCGTCCATCTCTCCGCTCAGGAAGCGGCCCGGCCCCGGAACCCGCGCCAAGAGCTCGTGCGGGACGGTGCAGCCGAGGAGGCCGACGGTCGGCCGGTAGAGCTCCCCGATCAGCCGCATGTCGAAGATCGACGTGTCCCCGTAGTGGTAGACGCGCACCCCCGGCTCGGGCTCGACGATGAAGGCGATCGGGTTTCCGACCACCTGCCGCCCGTCGGAGAGCGTCCCGGACGACCAGTGGTGGCACTCGACCGGCCGCACGACGAGTCCTCCCACCTCGGTGAGGATGCCCCACGTCGTCGCCTGGACCTGGTCGCGCGGCACGCCGTCGTCGACGAGCATGGCCGCGACGGCCGCATCGCAGACGACCGGCGCACCGGTGCGCCTCGCGATCGCCGCCGTGTCGCCGTAGTGGTCGAAGGCCGCGTGCGAGACGAGGATCACGTCGGGCGGCTCCAGCTCGTCCGCCGCAGTCGGCGCGACGGGATTGTCGCCCAGGAACGGGTCGATCACGATGCGGTGCGCAGGCGAGACGATCTCGAACCCCGCCGCCCCCAGGTAGCGAAGCCGCGTCGCCACCTATCCTCCGAGCCCGTGCATCCGCTCCCAGCCCTTGACGAGCGCCACGAACGCTCGATTCAGCGGCACCTGGACACCGGTCTGCTCTCCGGCTCTCACCACGGCGCCGTTGATCACGTCGACCTCGGTCCGACGACCGGCTTCGAAGTCCTGCAGCATCGACGCCTTTGTCGGCCCGGCGCGACCGAGCAGGCTGTGAATCGCTTCCACGCGCTCCTCCTCGTCGATGTCGTAGCCGAGCGCCCGTGCGACTGCCACCGCTTCGCGGGCCGTCTCGGTCACGAGCTCGTGCATGGGCTCGTGCGCCGTCAGCGCGCCGGCGTTCATCCCGGTCAGCGCAGCGGTCGGGAGCGTGGCGGCGTTCAGGACCAGCTTCTTCCAGATCTCCGGGCGGACGGCGGGGACGACCTTCGCCTCCAGCCCCGCCTGCGCGAGCGCGCTCGCCAGCCGCTCGGCGCCGTCGAGCGAGTCACCCTGGAAGGGTCCCATGAGCGTCGGGCCGACGCCCGGATGCGCGACGCGGCCGAGGTCGAGGACGGTGCCGCTGTTGTACGTGACGCCGACAACGATACGAGCGGGGTCGTAGACGCGGGCGAGCACATCACCGTTGCCCCAGCCGTTCTGGAGCGACGCGACCACCGTCTCCGGACCGACCAGAGGCCGTGCCGTCTCCGCGGCCGCGGCGGTGTGGTAGCACTTGACGAAGAAGACGACGGCCTCGACCGGGCCCACCTCGGTCGGGTCGGTGGTCGCCGGCACGGCCGACACCGTCTCCTGCTCGCCGCGGACGACGGTCACGCCGGCTGCCCGGATCCGCTCGACGAGCGGGCTCGACACGTCGACGAGGACCGTCTCGTGGCCGGCCTCGTGCAGCCGCGCCCCGAAGATGCTGCCCATCGCTCCCGCTCCGACGACTGCGATCCTCAACGATCCTCCAGCGAGTGGTAGGCCATCGTACAACCCCTGGCTCAGGCGTCGGGCGTGAACCACTGGCCGCCGGCCATGAAGCCGCCGTCGACGACGAACGTCTGACCGGTGATGAACGAGCCGGCCTCGGAGGCGAGCAGCTGACACGTCCCGACGAGCTCGTCCGGCCGGCCCGGACGCTTCATCGGCACGCGGTTCAGGATCCAGCGCGAGCGGTCGGCGTCGGCCCACAGCGGCGCTGCCAGCGGCGTGTCCATGTAGCCGGGCGCGATCGCGTTGGCCCTGATCCCGTACGGCGCCCACTCCAGCGCCATCACGCGCGTCAGCTGTGACAGCCCGGCCTTCGCCGGTCCGTACACGGAGATCTGCTCGAGGCCGTACTGGAAGTTGATCGACGAGATGTTGACGATCGCCCCGCCCCCGGAGCCACGCATGACCTCGGCCGCGGCCCGGGAGAGGAAGTAGGGCTGGCGCAGATCGATGCGCATGATCCAGTCGTACGTGTCGCGATCCATGTCGAGGATCGGCAGCCGGCGGTTGACGGCGGCGCAGTTGACCAGCACGTCGAGGCGCGCGAACCGTTCGAGGCAGCGCCCGACGATCTCCTCGGGGGCATCGTCTTCGCCGAGGTCGCAGGCCAACGCGGCAGCCTCGACACCCACTTCCCCGAGCACCTGCACGAGGCTGTCGAGCCCCTCGGCATCGAGGTCGGTGGCCAGCACGCGTGCACCCGCCATGCCGAGGCCGGCGGCAAGCCAGCGCCCGATCCCTCCGGCCGCGCCGGTGACGACCGCCGTCTTGCCCTCCAGGCGGAACGAGTCGGCGGGCGCGAGCCGTCGGACGGCCTCGGCGTCGAGCATCAGGCATCCACCCGGACGACGGCATAGGGGGCCAGCTCGAGCTCGAGAGCCTCGGCGCTGACCCGGCGCTTGTCGGTGCGGAGCCGGAAGGCCTGGGGGTCGTCCCCTGCCAGTCGCGCCGTCTCCTCGTCCAGGATGCGGACCCGAACCTCGTCGGCGGCGATGGGACCGACGGTGCACGCCTGCGACGCGGGCGTGAGGTTGGCGAGGAGGACGTGCATCGACTCCCGTGAGGCGACCGCGAGCGCTTCCACCGAGAACGGCTCGGAGGAGGAGGACTCGACGAGAGTGCAGCTCGGCCGCCACTCTCCCACGTCGGCGAGCACGTGGTAGAGCGGAAACGCCTGCCCCGGCCATGACGGGAAACGCTCCGGGTCGGGCGACCCCTCGGTCGTCTCGATCACGCCGCGCCAACCGGTCGTCTCGAAGTAGGTGAGCGAGACCGGCCGCGCGGCCAGCAGGTTCTTCAGGCTGGCCGCCGTCCAGCCTGCGCCGAGCAGCGAGCACTGCCGCTGGTCGACCTGGAAGGGTAGGCCACGGGGGTCTGCCGCCTCCCCGAACGGCCACCGCCGGGGGCGGATCGTCACCGGGCTGACGACCACCGGCAGGCCGCCGTAGAGGGCCGTCGCCGTCCGCACCGTGTCGCCCTGCGCGGAGGGCGTCTCCCGCAACGAGACGTCGTCGTCGGCGTGGACGGTGGCGGCGATCGAGTAGGCGACCGCGTCGAGGTGGTCGCGCACGGCCGGCTCCCGGTTCAGCTCCGTGAACCAGAGGTCGGTGCCGCCGGCGAACATCGCCTGGGGCGCGACCGGGCCGAGCGCCGCCCGCGCGAGCGCGACCCAGCGGGAGTCGGTGACCGTTTCGCCGCGCCGAAGGACGATGACGCGGTCGACCCGCGGCCGCAGGGCTGCGAGCGCGCCGGCCAGCTCGGCCAGCTCCGCGGCCGGGTCGTCCGCCAGGTGCAGCGCGGGCTCGAGTCCGGCGCCGAGCGCCGCGGCCTGCCCGGCGGCGGACGCGAGCGGCTCGCGCCAGGCCGAGCCGAGATCCAGATCGACACGCAGGTGGTCGGGGCGTGCGGCGCGGAGGAGCTCCAGCTCGCGCTCGCTCGGGTCGCGGCCGTGGCTCGCGACTCCCAGCCCGACGGAGGCGAGCGACGCGGCCGTCGCCCGGGCGAGCTGGATGCGCACACGAGCCGGCGCCTCGGTCGGCGGCGGACGACGGGGCGGCCCGGAGGCCGTCAGCCTGATCGCCTGGGCGATGCGTTGCCCGGCTTTCGCGTCCCACGGCCAGCCGAGCGCGATCTGGGTCGAGTAGGTCTTGAAGCTCGCATCTGTCCAGTTGCGCTGATCCTCCATCTCGAACAGATCGCCGTCGAACTCGAACCGAACGGTCAGGTCGTCGGCGACGTCGATCTCGAGCCGGTCGTACGACGGAAACAGCGGATGCAGCCTGCCTGCCTCGAGCCGCTGCTTGCCGATGAGGACGGGCAGCGTCCCGCTCTGCTCTCCGTCCGGCGTGCGGGTGCGGTAGCGGCAGCCCGCGTGCTCGCGTGGATGCAGGCAGCAGAAGCCGATGCGGTTGTAGCGGAAGTCCGACTCCGCCCTTCCGTCCAAGCTCGCCTCGATCGTCCCGTCGGCGGCGCCGGTCAGCGTTCCGCGCCAGCGAAAGCGCAGATCGGCCGCTTGGTGGTAGGCGTCGAACGAGACACGGAACTCGTCGCCTGCGTCTTCCACCTCGAGGTCGGAGACCGAAGGAGGGACGGTGCCCCAGGCGGCGTCGCGGACGGCGACGAACAGACGGCGGAGGAGCTCGACGTCGCCGATCCGGACGTAGCGCAGGTCGATACCGTCGAGCTGGGCTGTGACCGGCCCGGCGCGGAGCGGGCGAAGCACGGGTGGCGGAGCATCCCTCCCGTACCAGATCTCGAAGCGGGACGGCTCGCGCACGCCGGCAAACGATCATACAGTCCACCTTATGACCGCAGACGCCCACGGTACCGTCGTCGTCCTCGACGACGACCCGACCGGGACGCAGGCGGTGGCCGACGTCCCCGTGCTGTTCGAGTGGGAGCGGACGCTGCTCCGCCGCGTCGCCGCGGGCGTGCCTGCGCTCCATCTGCTGACGAACTCCCGGGCCTTCCCGGCCGACGAGGCCTACGCGATCGTCCGCGGCGCGGCAGAGGCGGCCGCGTCCGCGCTCGCCGGAGCTCGCTTCGTCCTGCGCGGCGACTCGACCTTGCGGGCGCACCTGCTGGAGGAGTATCGGGCCGTGCGCGACGCTGCCTACCCCGGCCGGTTCCCGCCGCTGCTGCTCGTCCCGGCCCTGCCGGCGGCCGGACGCGTGACCGTCGGCGGCGTCCACCTGATCGAGCGAGACGGCTCGCGGACGCCGTTGCACGAGACGGAGTACGCGGCCGATCCCGCCTTCGCCTACACGTCCGCAGCCCTGCTGCGCTGGGCAGACGAGCGCTCGCGCGGCTTCTTCCGCCAGACCGACGGGATCGAGATCCATCTCGACCGACTGCGCGAGGAGGGAGCAGACGCGGTGGCGAGCGCGCTCGCCGAGCTCGCGCGCCGCGGAGCTCCCGCGGTGCTCGCTCCCGACGCCGAGTCCGTCGCGGATCTGGAGGTGATCGCAGCGGGGCTCGAGCAGGCCGAGCAGGCGGACGTGGCGGTCGTCGTCCGCTGCGCGCCGACCTTCGCCGGCGTCATCAGCGGCAAGCTCGCCCGGGGCCGGGTCGAAGCACCGCCGCGCGGGCGGGGACTGCTCGTCGTCTGCGGCTCCTACGTCCCGACGACCAGCCGGCAGCTGGCCGCGCTCGTCGCGGCGCATCCGGGCACCCTCGTCGAGCTGGACGTGCTCCGACTGGCCTCCGACAGGCCGGCGGCGGAGGTCGCCAGAGCCGCCCGCGCGGCACGCTCGGCGCTGGCCCGAACGGGTCTGGCCGTGCTCGCCACGCCGCGGGCGAGGCCGGCGGCTGTCGCCGATCT
Source organism: Gaiellaceae bacterium (assembly GCA_035652235.1). GTDB lineage: Bacteria > Actinomycetota > Thermoleophilia > Gaiellales > Gaiellaceae > PALSA-612. Next base: position 98,222 of record DASREE010000048.1, read on the forward strand.
CGAGGCGGGCAGGAGGATCGCGCGCAACCTCGCGCGCGCCGCGGGCGAGGCAGCCGGTGCGGCGGACGTGGTGCTCGCCAAGGGGGGCATCACCTCCCACGTGACCGCCCACGAGGGCCTCGCGGCCCGGTTCGGGCGGGTCGTCGGCCCGCTCGTGGACGGGGTCGCGCTCTGGCGGCTCGAGGTGGCCGGACGCACGCTGCCCTACGTGGTCTTCCCCGGGAACGTCGGCCGGGAGACGACGCTGCTCGAGGTGGTCGACCTCATCCTGGGCCGATCCTGAGATGCGGGTTCGCCTGTCGGAGCTCCTGGCCGAAGCGGAGCGCGACCGCCGGGCGGTCGGTGCGTTCACCTGTTACAACTTCGAGCAGGCGGCCGGCGTGCTGACGGCGGCGGCGGACCGCCGCCGTGGCGTCGTCTTGCTCGTCTCGAAGCAGAGCTTCCTCGCGCCCGCAGGGCCCTCGCTGCTCGCCGCGCTCGCGGCCGTGGCCGAGTCGGTGGTGGTGCCGGCCTGCGTGCAGCTCGACCACGTCGACGACCTGGATGCGATGCGCCGGGCGTTCGAGCTCGGCGCCGGTGCGGTCATGGCCGATGGCTCGAGGCTCCCGTTCGAGGCGAACGTGGCCCTCGTCCGCGACGCCGTCGCGATCGGCGACGCGTTCGGAGGCGACGTCGAGGCGGAGCTCGGGCACGTCGCGGGGGACGAGGACGTGGCGGCAGCCGTCGCCGCGGGCTCGCTCACCGACCCCGGCGAAGCCCGCCAGCTGGTCGATCGAACCGGCGTCACCTGTCTGGCCGTCTCGATCGGCAACGTCCACGGCAGCTACCGGCAGCGGCCGAGGCTGGACTGGCCGAGGCTCGAGGCGCTCCGCGCCCAGGTGCCGACGCATCTTGCCCTGCACGGGGCCTCCGGTCTCGAGCCGGCGGACGTCGGCCGTGCGATCCGGCTCGGCGTGACCAAGGTCAACGTCAACACCGAGCTCCGCGAGCGCTACCTCGCCGTCACGTCGGCACGCCTGGAGGCAGTGTCGGCCGGCGCGAACGTCCTTGCGCTGAACCGGGCGCAGGTCGATGCGACAGCCGACCTCGTCGCCGCGAAGCTCGACGAGCTGTCGGCCGGCGACTAAGACTAAGAGCCCGCCAGCACGCCCGCTCGCCTGGCGCGCTCGACGAGCAGCTGGCGGCCCCGCGTCGAGACCGGGCTTTTTCCTCGCAGGTCCGGGCGGCCGATCACGCCGAGCTCGACGAGCAGGATCTTCGTGCAGGCGACGAAGTAGTCGAGCGACTGGAACTCGGTGACGAGCAGCGGCAGGATCCGTGCGAAGCGCTGCTCGGCATCGTCCAGCCGGCCCGCCTCGAAGTCGCCGACGATCTCGGCGATCTGACCGGGCGCCTCGCATCCGGGGATGACGCCTGCCGCCCCCGCCCGCAGCGCGTCGAGCAGGTACAACGCTCCGTAGCCCGCGAAGACCTCGATCCCGTCGAGCGCCACCAGCTCCGCCGTCCGCTCCAGCGCCGGCAACGACTCGGGCTTGGCGTAGAGCACGTTGTCGTGGCCGTGGCGCAGGTCGGCGACGAAGCCGGCGTCGAGCGCGACTCCGACGAAGCTCGGGGCGTCCTGGACCATGACCGGCACGGGCGCTACGGCATCCGCGACGGCGGCGTAGTGGCTTGCCAGCTCGACACGCGACAGCTCGGGCCGGGGTGGCGGAGCCACCATGATCGCGGCGGCGCCGGCGTCGGCCGCGTGGCGGGCGAGGGCGACGGATTCGCGCGTGTCGGGAGAGCTGCAGCCGACGATGACCGGCTGTCCAGCTGCGGCGTCGACGACGACGCGCGTGATCAGCCGCCGCTCTTCGCCGGACAGGGTCGAGACTTCCGCGCCAAGGCCGAGTGCGCTCACGCCCGCGCAGCCTCGCTCGAGGAGAAAGTGGACGACGCGCTCGATCTCTGCCGACGAGACCGCACCGTCGGCGCAAAACGGGGTGACGACCATCGGGAACACGCCGCGCAGCCGCAGCGCCGTCACGGGATCCAGCTGCCGTCCTCGACGAGCAGCTCCTCGAGCAGCGCCTCGTCGAGCTCCACGCCGAGGCCCGGCCGATCGGACGGCAGGGTCACGTGGCCGTCGACCGCCTCGACGTTCCCCTGGAACAGCTTCCAGAAGAGCTCGTTGCCGGTGTCGGGCTCGACGTTCGGGAAGTACTCGACGAGCGGGCAGACGTGAGCCGGCTGGCTGAAGACGAGCTGGAGGTTGTGGGCCTCGTTCGAGTGCGGCACGACCGGCAGGCCTGCGGTCTCGGCGAGCGCGCAGATCTTCCGACCCTCCGTCAGGCCGCCGGCCCGGTTCAGGTCGGGTTGCAGCACGTCGCACGCGCGCTGCTCGATGAGCTCTGCGAAGTCCCACTTCGTGTAGCTGTGCTCGCCGCAGCTCCAGCGCTGCCACGGAATGCGCGCACGGAGCTCGGTGTAGCCGCGTACGAGCTCCGGCATGAGCGGTTCCTCGATCCAGGACAGCGAGTACTCCCGAAGTCGCTTCGCCATCTCGATCGCGTAGCCGACGTCCCAGCCCATGTACGCATCCGCGGCCAGCTCGACGTCGTCTCCGACCGCCTCGCGCACAGTGCGCACGAGCTCGACGTTTCGCCGCATGCCAGCCATTCCGTCGCGGGGCCCGAAGCCGAATCGCTGCTTCAGCCGCGTGAATCCCTGTGCGACGTAGCCGCGTGCTTCGTCGGCCAGCTCGTCGAGGTCGTCGAGCGCGTACAGACGCGAGACGTAGGCCGGCACCCGCGTCTGCGCCCGTCCGCCGAGCAGCTCGGCGACCGGCTTGCCCTCCTCTCTGCCGTGCGCGTCCCAGCAGGCGATGTCGACCGCGGACAGACCCGTGATCGCGGGCCCACGCCGTCCGAAGCGGACGAGCGTTCGGTACATCCGCTGCCACAGCGCCTCGTGGGCGCGGCAGTCGAAGCCGAGGACGAGCTCGGCGAGGTGGTGCTCGACGATCGCCTTCGCCCCTGCGCCGAACGCTCCGGCCGTCCCCACCCCGATCGCGCCGCTGTCCGTCTCGACCTCGACGACGGTGCAGACGACGCGACCGAACCATCCGCCCTGCTTGGAGCCGAAGTCCTCGAACAGCGAGGCATTGGAGACGAGGTGCCGCTGGAGCGTCGCAGGCGCGCGCGAGAAGCCGACGTTCCGAGCTCGAACACGGCAGATCCTGCTCACGATGCCCGATGCTCGAGGAGCGGACGATGCCATGCCGGTCGCAGAACGTCGGGCGGCGAAGCGAGCGAGCTGGGCGCCGGCGGGAGATCGGGCCGCGCGCGCCCGGACGGGTCGCGCTGGCCGCAGCTCAGGCGCCGAGGACGTGCCAGAGGAACCACCAGGCGGCCTCGCCCGAGGCGAGGAAGATCGCGACCACCCAGAGCAGGGGCAGCCCGGCCCGCGGCTCTTCCTGTGCTCGCTCGTCTCGCTCCATCTGCGAACAGGAAGTCTGCCTGACCGGGCCGCAGCGAGGTGGCGGGGAGCCGGCTCCGCCCGCCGGGCCGGAAGAGCCGGTCTTCCCGCCGTCTCGCTCGGAGCGGCCGAGCGCGCGGTCGAGGTCGATCAGCACCGGCATGCGTTCCCGGCCTACGGGGCCGTCAGGCCTTGGCCAGCGCCTGCTCGAGGTCGGACCAGAGCTCATCGACCGACTCCAAGCCGACACCGAGACGGAGGAGGCCCGGAGGGACACGATCGCCCTCCCAGCGATGCCGGCTCTCGATCGTCGTGTCGACGCCGCCGAGGCTGGTCGCATTGGTGATCGACCGCGTCGACGACTCGACTCTGCGCGCCGCCTGGGCGTCCGCGACGTCGAACGAGAGGAGGCCGCCGAAGCCGCCGCTCATCCACCGTGCGGCGAGCGGGTCGGGCCCGAGGCCCGGGTAGCGGACGCGCACGACGGCCGGATGGGCAGACAGCCGTCGGGCGAGCTCGAGCGCGGTCTCCGACTGTCGGCGCACGCGGAGGGCGAGCGTCTTCAGGCTCCGCCCGAGAAGCCAGGCCGCGTCCGGCGCGGCGATCGGCCCCGTCTGCGTCCGCCACCGCTTCAGCTCCTCGAACGTCTCGCGGCGGCGCGCGACGAGCGCGCCGAGCAGGACGTCGTGGTGGCCCGCCAGGTACTTCGTCGCGCTGTGCACGACCAGGTCGGCGCCGTGCTCGAGCGGCCGCAGGAGGACCGGGGTGGAAGCGGTCGCGTCGACGACGACGGGCGCCGGGTGGGCGGCCGCGGCCTCGAGGTCGGGGAAGGTGAGGAACGGGTTGGAGGGCGCTTCGAGCCAGATCAGGTCGGCGTCGGTCGGCGGCGGGCCCGCCTGCTCGAACTCGACGAAGCGGACGCCCCAGCGGCCCAGCAGCTCGAGCAGCCGGGAGGTGCCGTAGTAGCTGCCGGCGGCGAGCGCCACCGTGCTGCCGGGGCCGGCGAGCGCGAGGACGGCGGTCGTCGCCGCCGCCATGCCCGACGCAAAGAGGAGTGCGCGGCCGCCCTCGAGCCTCCCGAGCGCCGCCTCGGCCGCGACCCCGGCCGGATGGTCGCTGCGTGCGTAGTAGAAGTCACCGGGCCGGCCGTCCACGTACGGCCAGATCGTCGAGCGGTCGAGGCTGTCGTCGGCGGTCACGAGACCCACTAGTCTTCCGGCATGCGCGTGTTGACCAGACCGCTCCCCCTGGCGGCGCTCGTCCTGGCGGGGGCGCTCGTCGCCTGGATTATCACGGTCGAGCGGATGCAGGGGATGGACGCGGGGCCGGGCACCGACCTCGGCGGCGTCGGCTGGTACGTCGGGATCTGGGTGACGATGATGGCGGCGATGATGCTGCCGTCGGCGGCGCCGATGGTGCTCCTCTACGCGCGCGTCGCGGGCGAGCGCGCGCGCCGGGGGCAGAGCGGGTTTGCCCCGACGTGGGTCTTCGTCGCGGGCTACCTCGTCGTCTGGACCCTGTACGGGCTCGCCGCCTACGGCGTCTTCCGCGCCGTCGCTGCGGGCGGCGCCCACTACCTGGCCTGGGAGCGCGCCGGGCGCTGGGTGGCCGGAGCAGCCCTCGTCGGCGCCGGCGCGTACGAGTTGACCCCCCTCAAGACCGTCTGCCTGCGCCACTGCCGCTCGCCGCTCCACTTCCTGCTCCACGGCTGGCGAGCGGGCTGGGTCGGCGCCTTCCGCATGGGCGCCGAGCACGGGGCGTTCTGCGTCGGCTGCTGCTGGGGGCTCATGCTCGCGCTGTTCGCGCTCGGCGTGATGAGCCTCTTCTGGATGGCGGTCGTGGCGGCCGTCATCTTCGCCGAGAAGCTGCTGCCGGCGGGAGAAGAGCTGACGAGGCTGTTCGCCGCCTGCCTCGTCGGGCTCGGTATCTGGGTCGGATCCGCGCCGGGGAGCGTGCCCGGGCTCGTCCAGCCGAACTCGGCCGGAGCCGACCGCGCCCGCATGCGGATGATGCACGTGGGCCCGAGCGGGCCGATGCGGATGCCGCGGCCGACGCCGCCGGCGGGCGGCGCCCAGATGCGCGACCCGAGGATGCGGGCGCCGTCCCGCTAGCACGGCGGTAGGCTCCGCACGTGGCGGCAACGGGCGAGTCGACACGGGCGAAGCTGGAGCGGATGCTGGCGCGGCGCGAGGAGGCGCTCCACCAGGCGAGCGAGCGCGCGGTCGAACGCCAGCGCTCGCAGGGCAAGCTGCTCGCGCGCGAGCGGCTCGAGCGCCTGCTCGACCCCGGGTCGTTCGTCGAGCTCGACCGCTACGTGCGCCACCGCGAGGTCGAGTTCGGAATGCGCGAGCGCCGGCCGTGGGGCGACGCGGTCGTGACCGGCTACGGGACCGTGCTCGGGCGGAAGGTGTTCGTGTTCTCGCAGGACTTCACGATCTTCGGCGGCAGCCTCTCGGAGGTGTTCGCCGAGAAGGTCTGCAAGGTGATGGACATGGCCCTCAAGTACGGTTGCCCGCTGATCGGGATCAACGACTCGGGCGGCGCGCGCATCCAGGAGGGAGTCGTCTCGCTCGCCGGCTACGCAGAGATCTTCTGGCGCAACGTGCAGGCCTCGGGCGTGATCCCGCAGCTCTCGCTCGTCATGGGGCCGTGCGCCGGCGGCGCCGTCTACTCGCCCGCGATGACCGACTTCGTGTTCATGGTCGAAGGCTCGTCGTACATGTTCATCACCGGCCCCGACGTGGTGAGAACGGTCACCGGCGAGGAGGTGACCTTCGAGGAGCTGGGCGGCGCCGCCACGCACGCGGCCAAGTCCGGCGTCACGCACTTCATCTCGCCGAGCGAGGAGGCGTGCCTCGAGGACGCCCGCTACCTGCTCTCGTTCCTGCCCCAGAACAACCTCGAGCCGCCGCCCTACTCCCCGCCGAGCGACCCGGCCGACCGGGAGGAGCCCGAGCTCGACGCGCTCGTTCCGGACGACCCTGCCAAGCCGTACGACATCAAGCGGGTGATCGAGCTCGTCGTCGACGACGGCGAGCTGCTCGAGGTGCACGAGCGCTACGCCGAGAACATCGTCTGCTGCTTCGCCCGCCTCGGCGGCCATCCGGTGGGCGTGGTCGGAAACCAGCCGCGCTCGCTCGCCGGTGTGCTGGACATCGACTCGTCTGTGAAGGCGGGGCGCTTCGTCCGCACCTGCGACGCCTTCAACATCCCGCTCGTCACCTTCGTGGACGTCCCCGGCTTCCTGCCCGGAACCGACCAGGAGTGGCGGGGGATCATCCGCCATGGCGCGAAGCTCCTGTACGCGTACTGCGAGGCCACCGTGCCGAAGCTGGCGGTGATCACGCGCAAGGCCTACGGCGGCGCCTACGACGTCATGAGCTCGAAGCACATCCGCGCGGACTTCAACTTCGCCTGGCCGACCGCCGAGGTGGCGGTCATGGGTCCGGAGGGGGCGGTGAACATCGTCTTCCGGCGCGAGCTGGAGGAGGCGGCCGACCCCGCCGCGCGCCGCGCGGAGCTGATCGCCGAGTACCGCGAGCGCTTCGCGAACCCGTTCGTCGCCGCCGAGCGGGGCTACGTGGACGACGTGATCGAGCCGAGGCGGACGCGCGCGGTGCTGATCGGGGCGCTCGAGACGGCCCGCTCGAAGCGCGAGCGCCGCCCACCGCGCAAGCACGGCAACATCCCCCTGTAGGGCTCGCTACCACGTCCCTCGGCGGTCGCGCAGCGCGGAGTCGAGCGTCATCGCGCCGTACAGCACGCCGGCGAGCGGCAGGGCCAGCGCCCAGCCGGGCGGGAGGCAGAACAAGCGCACCGCGGGCAGGGAGACGAGGGTCGCCGCCGCCCAGGCGGCTGCGGCGAGCGCGAGCGCCGGTGGATCTCCGGCGAGCGCGGCGGCCACGGTCAGCGCCGGCGGCCCCGCGAAGAGCAGAGCGAGCAGCGCGAGCGTGAGTGCGAGCAGCGTCCACGAGCGGCGGAGCTGCGTGAACGCCGTCCGGCGCACCATCCGCCAGATCCCGGCAAGGCCATGCGGGCGCACGCTCTCCACGTCCCTGCGGCTGACCGCCAGCCGGATCGGGACGCCGAGCGCCTTGACGCGCCGGGCGAGGCCGATGTCGTCGATCACGCGGTCCCGGATGGCGACGAAGCCGCCGATCCGCTCGAGCGCGCTGCGGCGGAGGAGCACGCAGCCGCCCGCCGCGGCCGCCGTCCGCCGGCGGGGGTCGTTCACGCGGCGCATCGGGTAGAGCAGGTTGAAGAAGAGGAGATAGGGCGGGACGAGCAGGCGCTCGGGGAGCGAGTGGCAGCGAAGCCGCGCCATGCGGCTGACGAGGGCGAGCCCCCCCGCCTCGCTCTCGGCGACGAGCCGCCGCAGCGAACTCGGCGCGTGGCGGATATCCGCGTCCGTGAGCAGCAGGTAGTCGGGCTCGTCCTCCGCCGCGACGGCCGCGGCCTGCTCGAGCGCCCACACCTTCCCCACCCAGTCGGCGGGGAGCTCCGCTCCGGCGACGACCCGCAGCCGCCCGGCGCCGAGCTTCCGCGCGAGCTCGCCGGTGCCGTCCGCCGAGCGGTCGTCGACGAGCACGATCCGCCACCTGCCGGGACAGTCCTGGGCGAGGAGGGTGGGGAGCGTCTCCGGGAGCACGCCCGCCTCGTTCCGCGCCGGGACGAGGCAGGCTACGCTCGGCCAGCTCGCCGGCTCGGGCGGTCCCGGCTCGTCTTCCCCGACCGGCTGCAGGTCCCACGCGCGCGCCGTCCCGGCGAGGACGCCGACCCAGCCGGCGAGCGAAGCGCCGGCGAGCGCGGCGAGGGTGGCGGCGAGCCCGTGCACGGCGGGGACTCTGACAGCCCCACGGCGTCCCTACTCGAGACCCGCCTCCGCGAGCGGACGGCGCCCCCAGGCAAGTCGCGCCTGCCAGTAGGGGACGGAGAGGGGCGAGAGGCGGACTCCGGTCGTTCCCGCGTCGACCATCCAGCCGCCGCCCAGGTAGATGCCGGCGTGGTCGATCTGCGCGGGCTTCGAACGCGGCCCCTTTGGGCCGAAGAAGACGACGTCGGCGGGCTGGAGCGCCTCCGGCGCGATCCGCTGCGAGGGCGGCACCTCGCCGCTCATGGCGGAGGTCGAGCGGCCGCGGATCGTGTTCGCGAGCGGCGTGCCGGCCGCGTAGGGGGCGAGCCGGAACACGCGCCAAACGAAGCCGGAACAGTCGAAGCCGCCCGGCACGGACTGACCGAGCACCGTCTGCGGCTTCTCGCTCGTGCCCGCGTAGACGTAGGGGTAGCCGACGAGCGAGACGGCCTGCTGGAGGACGGTCCGCTGCCAGCCGCTCACGGCCGGCGGGGCGAAGCCGGCCGCGAGCTGCTCGACGTACGGCTTCTCCCAGCCCTGCCAGCGGAGGATGCGCGCGGCGGAGTAGGCCGCCTCGGCGCGCGAGGCGGGGCTCGACGGCGCGGGCTCGAGCGACTCCTGCGAGCGGGGATGGTCGGTGCGCAGGCCGAGCAGGCGCGCGACGACCTCGCTGCCGAAGCGGCCCGGGGGGGCGAGCCCGGCGGCGCGGACGCCGTCCGCGAACCTGCGGGCGGCAGCGCCGAGCCCCTCGCCGCGGACGAGCGCTGCGTCGAGCTGGGTGATCGTGACAGGCGCGGACGGGTCGGTCGGCGCGGTCGGCAGCGTGCCGGTCAGCCCGGCGACGAGGGAGGCGAGCTCGCCCGCCGTGAGCGGGTCGTCGGGCCGGAAGGAGGCGGCGTCGCCGCCGAGGAGGCCATGGGCTGTGACGAGCGCGATCTCCGGCTGCGCCCAGGAGGCTCGCCCGCGCGTAGCGGTGGCCGAGGGGGGGAGAAAGGCGAGGGCGAGCACGGCCACGGTGACGGCGGCAAGGCGGCTCACACACCCTTCGTCGGCCAAAACGGACTCGGCCTTGAGGGCCTGCGTGGGTGGCACCGTGCAGTACGCTGGCTCGGTGGAGCTCGAGATCAGGCCCGAGCCGACACCCGAGGAGCGCGCAGCGATCGTCGCCGCGCTCGCCGAGCTTCTGCGTCAGGAGGCAGACGGGCACGGCGCCTGGTGGGAAGCGGGGGTGCGCGAGGCGGTCGAGGGCGAGCCGGAGGAGCGCGACTAGCGGGCGGTGCGCGTCGGGGCGCTGCCCGGCGCAGACGGCAACCCGCGGCGCTCGAGGCGAGCGCGGCGAGCCGGACCTCGTGCTCGTCGGCGGCGACGTCTCGGGCCCGCCCCGGCGACGTCTCGGGCCCGTCCTGTTCTGCCACGGCTCTCGCTGCGCTCGGGCGAGAGATACCTCACACCCGCTCGCCCGACGCTAGGACAGGAGCTCGGTCGCCCGCAGCGCGGCCTCCGTGCGCGTGTGCACGCCGAGCTTGCGCAGGATGCGCTGGACGTGCACCTTTGCAGTCGCCTCGCTGATGAAGAGCTGCCTGCCGATCTCCTTGTTCGTCAGGCCCTGGGCGAGAAGCTCCAGCACCTCGAGCTCGCGCTTGGAGAGGCCTGCCGGCAGTGCTTCGACCGATGTTCTCCTCACTCGCAGGCCGACGGCCTGGCCCAGCGAGTGGTCGCGCGCCCGCTCGAGCACCGACCGCAGCGTCGGCACGTTCGCCGGGTCTTCTGCGAGCAGGCGCAGCAGCTCCGGGCGCGCACGGTAGGCCGCGACGAAGGCGTCGACGTTCCCGCTCGCGAGCGAGAGCCGAAGCGCCCGCTGGGCGGCGCGCTTGCGACCCGTCCGGCTACCGGAGAGCGCGAGGATGGCCGACGTCCAGGGCACGAGCGCCGCGACCTCGACCCGCACGGTCATCGACGCCGCCCGCCTCGCCCTGCTTCTCGCCGCGCGCGCGTCGCCCGCGCACGCAAGCGCGAGCGACCACCAGGCAAGGTACTCGGCTTCCATCCCGCGCGTCGCCCCTGCCCGCTCGTACTGGTCGAGGGCGTCGAGCGCCTCGTCCGGTGCGCCGGACGCGAGATGGAGCTTGGCGCGAAGCGCGCCGACGTTCATCGTCACCATCCTGTCGTCGAACTTGGCTGCGGCACGCTCCGCCTGAGCGGCGACCGCCGTGCAGCGCTTGAACTCGCGCATGCCCCACAGGGCGGCAGCCTTGTAGAAGCGAGCGTGCGGGAGGACGAACGCCATCCGGAATCGCGCCGACTCGCTGATCTCGCGATCGGCGGCCTTGACGGCCTCGGCGTAGTCCGCCGCAAGTACCGAGGCAC
>DASREE010000049.1:0-40223 GCA_035652235.1 Gaiellaceae bacterium
CGCGAGCACGGCGTCCCAGAGCGCGACCGCATCCTCCGCCATGCAGAGGATCTCGCAGCCGTCCTCCCCCGTGTACCCGGTGCGGTTCACCATGCACTCGACGCCGTCGATCGTCTCCTCGGCGAAGGTGAACTGCTTCGCAGGCCGGAGGCCGAGCTTCGCGATCGCATTCGGCCCCTGCACGGCGACGAGCGCGTACTCGTCGGAGACGTCGCGCACGTCCGAGCCTGTGATCTCCCGCTCCTTGATCCACCGGAAGTCCGCCTCGCGATTGGACGCGTTGACGACGAGGAGGAAGCGGAAGTCGCCGAGCCTGTAGGCGATCAGGTCGTCGACGATCCCGCCGCGCTCGTTCGTGAGCAGCGTGTACTGGGCGCGGCCCGGTCCGATACGGCCGAGGTCGTTGGAGAGCGTCGCGTCGAGCAGCTCCCGCGCCCGCGGCCCCTCGACCTCGATCTCGCCCATGTGCGAGACGTCGAACGCGCCGCAGTCCCGCCGGACGGCCAGGTGCTCGGGGATGACGCCCTCGTACTGCACGGGCATCTCCCAGCCGGCGAACGGAACCATGCGCGCCCCGAGGCGCAGGTGCTGCTCGTACAGCGGTGTGCGGCGCAGGCCGGCGTCCGCGGTCACGTCCGGGGATGCTAGCCGCGCGGGCGAGGACGAGCCCCCGCGACGCGGAGCGGGCGGTGGGCGCGGCCGCCCGAGGGGGCGCGGCGATCCGGTCGCCCGGGAGAGCGCGGGATCCCGAGCGGGCGCCGCGATCCCGAGCGGGCGCCGCGATCAGGAGTCGCGCAGGAAGGAGGGCACGTCGAGGACCTCGTCCGGGATCTCGAAGCCCTCCGTGCGCCGCTCTTTCCGCGGCTCGCGCGTCCGCGGCCCGGCCGGCGCCGGGAGCGGCGGCTCGCTCGCCGCGGCCATGCGCCGCCTGCGCCGCTGGTCGCCGAAGCCGGTCGCGATCACCGTCACGCGCAGCTCGTCGCCCATGGCCGGGTCGACGACGGCGCCGAAGATGATGTTCGCGTCGGTGGCCGCCGCGCTCGTCACCACCTCGGCGGCCTCGTTCACCTCGAACAGGCCCATGTCGGACGGCCCGGTGACGTTGAGCAGAATCCCGGTCGCGCCGTCGATCGTCGAGTCGAGCAGCGGCGAGGAGACCGCGGTCTTCGCCGCCTCGGCGGCCCGGTTCTGGCCGCCAGCCGAGCCGATGCCCATCATCGCCGTGCCGGCGTTCTGCATGATCGTGCGCACGTCGGCGAAGTCGAGGTTGACGAGCCCGGGGATCGTGATCAGGTCGGTGATCCCCTGCACACCCTGCCGGAGCACGTCGTCCGCGAGCCGGAAGGCGTCCACCACGGACGTATCCTTGTCCACCACCTGCAGCAGCCGGTCGTTCTCGATCACGATGATCGTGTCGACCCGCTCCGAGAGCGCGGCCAACCCCTGCTGCGCCACCTCGGCCCGCCGGCGGCCCTCGAACGAGAACGGCCGGGTGACGACGCCGACGGTGAGCGCCCCCACCTCGCCCGCGAGCTCGGCCACGATCGGTGCGGCGCCGGTGCCGGTGCCGCCGCCCTCGCCCGCGGTGACGAACACCATGTCCGCGCCCTTCAGCGCCTCCTTCAGCTCGTCGCGCGACTCGAGCGCCGCCGCACGGCCCACCTCCGGGTTGGCGCCGGCTCCGAGCCCGCGCGTCACCGACTCGCCGATGTGGATCTTGACGTCCGCGTCGCTCATCAGCAGGGCCTGCGCGTCGGTGTTGATGCCGATGAACTCCACCCCGGCCAGCCCGGCGTCGACCATGCGGTTGACGGCGTTCGTGCCGCCGCCGCCGACGCCGGCGACCTTGATCACGGCGACGTAGTTGCCCGCCTGGCCTCTCACAGGACTCGACCTCTCTCGGTGTACATGTCTCTGAACCTTTACTCGAGCATTACCTGCCGTACGGCACGCGCACGCGCAGCGTAGGGACAGGTGTTTGCCGTGTCAATCGCGAACTCCTGCCCGGCCGCACGGCAAACCCTCATGCTCAACCTGAGACTCGAGGCTCGGTGGGCGGGGTGCTCGCGGCAGGAGCTGGCCCGGTCGCGGTCGCGGAGGCGCCGCCGGCAGCGACGGCGCCCGTCGCGCCGGCCCACTGGTCGCCGCCCGTCGTTGCCGCTGCCGCCTGCCCGGAGGAGCTCGCATACCCTGCGACCGCCCGCGCCGGCACGCTCACGTCGAGGTAGGCGGCGCCCTCCGCGCGCGGGACGAGCATGCCCGCGACGGCGAGCTTGACGGCGAGGTTGCTCGTGTCGCCGAGGCGGATGTCGAGGCCGGAGGCGAGCTGGAAGGAGACGCCGTCCCCGCCTGTGCGAATCGTCAGCACGCGCCGCGGGAAGTGCCGGTCTCTGACCGCCTCGGCGACGCGGATCGGCGCCGCGATCGCCGGTCCGACCGGTGCGCCGAGCGTCACCTGCGTCGACGCCGCCAGCCAGATGCGCGGAAGCGGCGGGTACGGCTTCGCCGCCCGGCCGAGGACGCGCCCCGTGCCCGAGACGAGCCACGCGTCGGTCGCCTTGCGCAGGAGCGCCGCCGGCCGCTCCGCCTGTACGGCGACGCGCAGCGTGTGCGGGAAGTCGCGGTCGTAGCGCGCCGAGGCGATCTGCGGCAGACGGGCGAGCCGACGGTCGGCGTCCCCGCTGCCGAAGGCGACGAGGCTCGTGCCGAGGAGCGGCGCGAGCGCGGCGCGCACCCGGGCGGCAAGCGGCGGCGCCGCGCCCTCGACCTCGATGCGCTCGAGCGCGAAGATTGACGTCTCGCGGGCGACGAGGTAGCCGCCGACGGCGAGCACGAGCAGCACGACGCCGGCGAGGATCGACCGTGTCGAGGCAACCCAGGTCGCCGCTGCCCGTGGCGGGCGCGCCCGGCGGGCGAGCGGGACAGCCTGCGCTCGGACAGCCGGACGCCGTCGTGTCCCCTCCGTCACGCCGCGAAGTTCGCCGTCGCCGCGCCCCCTCCTACTGCTTCCCGGCTCGCACTGCGCGCGGCGGCGGCACGCCGGCCGGCAGCTCCCCGGCCGGCGGCAGCTCGAGATCGCCGAGCAGCTCCACCTCGCGCTCGAGCACGACACCGAACCGTTCGAGCGCCCGCCGCCGCGCCTCGGCGATCAGGGCAAGCGCGTCGGCGGCCGTCGCGCCGCCGGTGTTCTCGATGAAGTTGGCGTGCCGCGGCGAGATGCGTGCGCCGCCCACGGCGTGGCCCTTGAGCCCGCAGGCCTCGAGCATCCGGCCCGCGCTGAGCTCGTGCTCGGGATTCTTGAACACGCTCCCGAACGTGCGCCGGTTCGTCGGCTGCGTCGCCTTCCGCTGCCGGTTCAGCTCGGCCACCAGCCGCTTCACCTCCGCCGGGGGCCGCGGCTCGAGGGCGAGCTCGACGCGCGCGACGACCTGACCGGGAGCGAGTTGCGAGCGGCGGTAGGAGAGCCCGAGCTCGGCGCCGTCCAGCCAGCCGGGGCCGTCGGGACCGACGACGAGCGCCCGCCGCAGGAGCGCTGCCCAGTCGCTGCCGTACGCGCCCGCGTTCATGCGCACGCCCCCGCCGGCCGTCCCTGGGATCGCGCACGCGAACTCGAGCCCGCCGAGCCCGGCCGTGCGTGCGCGGTGCAGGCAGACGGCGTTGGCCGCCCCGCCCCCCGCGGAGAGGACGTCGCCGCGGATGTGGACGTCCGCCAGCTCCCCGGCCAGCCGCAGCACGAGCGCGCGCACGCCCGCGTCCGCCACGAGCAGGTTCGAGCCGAGGCCGATCGGGACGACCGGCAGCGAGCGCTCTCGTGCCCAGGCGAGCGCCTGCTCCAGCTGCCGCAGCGTCCGCGGGCGCGCGAAGGCGAGGGCAGGCCCGCCGATGCCCACGCTGGTGAGCCGCGAGAGCGGCATGCCCTCGACGATCGCGAGCGGCGGATCGGCGCTCGCCGTCACCCGTTCGGCACGCTCCCGTCGCCCACTCGTGCGCCCTCCCCCGCGAGCCCGGGGGCCATCCCGCCCGGCCGCCCGGAGCGCCGGCGCGACTCAGGCGAGCAGCTCACGCGAGCGCCTCCAAGACGAGCGGCGCCGCCGTGACGACGTCGTCTGCCCCCTGCGCGAGCACGATGTCGCCTGGGCGCGCGCGCCGCGCGACGAAGCGCGCGGCGTCCGCCAGGTCGGGTGTCCACGCCAGCGGCATGCCAGGCCGGCGCTCGGCCAGCGCGTCGACGATCAGCTTTCCGCTCACGCCGTCCAGCTCGGGCTCGTCGGCGCCGTACACCTCGGCCACGGCGACGACGTCGGCGGCGGCGAGCGACGCCGCGAGCTCCCGCGCGAGGTACCGCGTGCGCGAGTAGCGAAGCGGCCGGAAGACGACGAGCACGCGGCCGCGGGCGAGCTCGCGCGCGGTCGCGATCGTGGCGGCGATCTCGGCCGGATGGTGGCCGTAGTCGGTGACGACGGCGACGCCCGCCGACTCGCCGGCGCGCTCCCAGCGGTGCCCCGCCCCCCGGTAGCGGGCGACGAGCGGCTCGGCCTCCGCGCGCGGCACGCCGGCCAGCTCGAGGGCGGCGAGCGCGGCGGCCGCGTTGCGGCGGTTGTGCTCACCCGGCACGGCGAGCTCGAGGTCGACCGGCTCGAGCTCCTCGGCGCGCACGACGTACCGGGCGCGCGCGAGCCAGCGCTCGAGCGACTCCTCCACCTCGGCGCGCGAGGCGAAGGTCGAGTGGTGGTCGTGATCGACGTTCGTGAGCACGGCGACGGTGGGCACGAGCAGCTCGATCGAGCGGTCGGACTCGTCCCCCTCGGCCACGAGCCATCCCTGTCCGGCGCCGGCGTTGCCGCCGAGCTGCGGCACCTCGCTCCCGATCAGGAAGGTCGGGTCGCGTCCGAGCTGGACGAGGCAGAAGGCGATCATCGCCGCCGTCGTCGTCTTGCCGTGGGCGCCGCCGACGACGATCGACGGCCGCAGCGAGACGAGCTCGGCGAGGAGCTCCGCCCGGTGGCGCACCGCCGTCGCGCCCGGCGCGGTCAACTCCGGGTTGCCGGACGCGATCGCCGAGGAGACGATCACCTCCGACCCGGCCGGGACGTTCTCCGCCCGGTGCTCTCCCAGCACGACCCTGATCCCCGCCTCCTCGAGGCGCGGCACGAACCGCGAGCGCCTGCGATCGGATCCCGCCACCTGCGCCCCCCATGCGGCGGCGACGAAGGCGAGCGCGCTCATGCCGGCGCCGCCGATGCCGACGAACCACAGGCGCCTGCCCTCGAGCTCACGCGGCGGCAAGGGCGATCAGCTCCTCGGCGATCTCGTCGGCGGCGTTCGGACGCGCGACGGCGCGCATCCGCTCGGCCATCGCGCGCAGCCGCTCGGGGTCGCCGAGCAGGTCGCGAACGAGCCCGGGCGCTCGCCCGAGCTCGGCGTGCGAAAGGACGAGGGCGGCGCCCGCCCGCTCGAAGAAGCGCGCGTTCTTCGTCTGGTGGTCGGCCGTCGCGTACGGGTAGGGGACGAGTACGGCCGGCAGGCCCGCGGCCGCCAGGTCGAACACGGAGCCGCCCGCACGACACAGCGCGAGGTCGCACGCCGCGAGCGCAGCGCCGAACTCGGCCGTGTAGGCGACGAGCCGGTAGTCGGGCCGCTCGATCCGCGGCCGAAGCGAGGGGTAGTCGCGCTCGCCGGAGAGATGGAGCACCGCCGGCCCCGACTCGCCGAACGCCTCCACGGCGAGCTCGTTCAGGCTGCGAGCCCCCTGGCTGCCGCCGAAGACGAGCAGGGCCGGGCCGTCTGCGGGCAGGCCGAAGCGACGCCTGCCCTCCTCGCGCGACGTCGGCCGCGAGCGGGCCGGCACCGGCCGTCCGGTGACGCGGAACTTCGGGCCGTCGCGGCCCTCGATCGGGAAGGCGCAGAACACGCGGCGGGCGAACGGCAGCGCGAGGCGGTTGGCGAGGCCGAGGTGGGCGTCGGCTTCGGTCAGCGCGGCCGGGATCGAGCGCGTCCAGGCGGCGAGCACCATCGGCCCGGCCACGTAGCCGCCGCCGCCGAGCACGACGTGCGGCCGCCGCCGGGCGAGAATCTCGCGGCAGGCGAACGGCGCCTTCGCGGCGCGGGCGAGCGCGCGCAGGAGGGCGATGCTTGGCTCGCGGGGGAAGCCGCAGACGCGGAAGGCGTCGAACTCGAAGCCGGCGTCAGGAACGAGCCGCGCCTCGAGCCGATCCGGCGACCCGGCGAAGCTCACCCGCACGCCGCGCTCGCGCAGCGCCTCGGCGACGGCGATCGACGGCGCGACGTGGCCGCCGGTCCCCCCGGCCGCGATCAGGCAGCGCAACGTGCCCCTCTGCTCCATGCCCGCTGCCGATGTTAAGGAGAATCCCGGTGGAGGCGAGCGCGGCAATGAGGCTCGAGCCGCCATAGGAGACGAACGGCAGCGTGATCCCCGTCAGCGGCGCGATGCCGAGCACCGCGGCGAGGTTGATCGCCGCCTGGGCGCAGACGAGGACGGTGAGCCCCGAGGCGAGCACCTTGCCGAACGGGTCGCGGCAGGCGAGGGCGATCCGCAAGCCGGCCCAGGCGAAGGCCGCGTAGGCGGCGATCACGGCGGCTGTGCCGACGAGGCCGAGCTCCTCGCCGATGGTGGCGAAGATCATGTCGGTGTGGGCCTCGGGCAGGTCGAAGTTCTTGATCACGCCGTGGCCGATGCCGACGCCGAAGATCCCGCCCGAGCCGAGCCCGATCATCGCCTGCACCACCTGGAAGCCCGCCCCCTGCGGGTCGCCCCAGGGGTTGAGGAAGCTGAACAGGCGCGCGCGACGGTACGGCTCGAGCCAGATGGCGAGCACGCCGAGCGCCGTGACGATCGCGAAGCAGCGCGCGAGCAGGCCACCCGGCGTGCCGGCGACGACGAGCATGCCGCCGATCATGAGCGCGATCGCAATCGCCGTCCCCAGGTCCGGCTCGACGAGGACGAGCACGCATGCCAGCCCGGCGACGACGCCGAGCGGCCGCACCAGCTCCCCGAGCGTCGTCGGCCTCCGGCGGCGGGCGAGGTGCGCCGCCGCCCAGGCGGCCAGCGCCACCTTCGCCAGCTCGGACGGCTGGAAGGAGAACGCGCCGAGCGGGATCCAACGCCGCGCGCCGTTCACCTGCGAGCCGGCGACGAGCACGCCGGCGAGCAGGACGAGGCTGATCACGAGCAGGGTGGGCGCCGTGCGGCGCCAGAAGCCGTACGGCGTGCGCGCCGCGAGGACGAGCGCGACGACGCCGGCGAGCGCGAAGATCGCCTGCCGGGTGAGGTAGTACATCGGCTGGCCGTTGCCGTCGGCGGCCCGCGCCGACGTGGCGCTGTAGACCATGACGAGACCGAAGGCGGTGAGGGCGAGCGTGACCAGGACCAGGACGTTCGACTCGAGCTGCGCTCGCTTCACGCCCCAAGGTTCTGCACGAGCCGCCGGAACTCCTCGCCGCGATGCTCGAAGTTCTCGAACTGATCGAAGCTGGCGCACGCGGGCGAGAGCAGCACGACCTCGCCGGGGCGCGCCTCGCTCGCGGCGAGCGCGACCGCCGTCTCCAGGTCGCCGCAGCGCACGACCCGCACGCCGGCCGGCTCGAGCGCCGCCGCCAGGTCGGCCGCAGCCTGCCCGATCAGGTACGCCGCGCGGACGTTCGGGCCGAGCGCGGCCGCAAGCGGCTGGAAGCTCTCGCCCTTGAGCGAGCCGCCCAGGATCAGCCTGAGCGGCGTGTCCGCGTAGGCGGCGAGGGCGCGCCGGGCCGCGGCCGTGTTCGTCGCCTTCGAGTCGTTCACGTAACGCACGCCCGCGACCTCGGCGATCGGCTCCAGCCGGTGCTCGACGCCGGGGAAGGTGCGCAGCGCCTCGGCGATCGCCGCTTCGGGGACGCCGACCGCCCGCGCCGCCGCCGTCGCCGCGGCGGCGTTCTCGCGGTTGTGGTCGCCGGGGACGAGCGGCTCGGCCGGCAGCGGGTCGTCGAAGCGGAACTCGACGCGCCGCGCTCCTCCGGGGAGCTCCGGCTGGAAGCCTGCGGGGACGACGGCGACGTCGTCTGCCCGCTGCCGCGCGAAGATGCGCAGCTTCGCGGCCCGGTAGTCGTCGAGCGTCCCGTGGCGGTCGAGGTGGTCGGGCTCGACGTTGAGCAGGATGGCGACACGCGGCCGCAGCTCGTGCACGTCCTCGAGCTGGAAGCTCGACAGCTCGCAGACGATCCAGCCGTCGGCGGAGAGCAGCCCGTCGAGCGCGCACAGCGGCCGCCCGACGTTGCCGGCGACCGCCGTCTCGCGGCCGTCCGCCCGGAGCATCGCCCCGAGGAGCTCGCTCGTCGTCGTCTTGCCGTTCGTCCCGGTCACGCCCAGGAGCGGCTGCTCCAGGATCCGGAAGCCGAGCTCGACCTCGCTCCAGACGGGGATCCCCCGCGCCCGTGCCTCGCGGACGAGCGCGTTCTCTCCGGGGACGCCCGGGCTCTTGACGACGAGGCCGGCGCCCTCGAGGAGCGATCTCTCCTCGTCCGTGCCGTGGCTGCGGTCCGCCGCCACCACCTCCACCCCGCGGCGCTCGAGCGCCGCCGCCGCCGCCCGCCCGGAGCGGGCCATGCCGAGGACGAGCACTCGGGGCGGAAGCTCCGGCCGCGTCACCTCGTCACCCGGGCGACCTCGGCCGAGGGCTCGACGCCCACAACGCGGTCGACGGACGCATCCGGAAGCGGGATGACGGCGGCGTCGCCGATCAGGCACCACACGCGCGGGTCTGGCACGGCGCGCTGCAGGCGCTCGAGGCGGCCGGGCGAGCCGTCGAGGACGAGCACGTCCTCGTCGCCTGCCTCGCCGAGCACCTTCGCGACGAGCTCGGCGTCCGCGCCGACGACCAGCTGTGCCGCCACGCCCCGTCAGCTCCGGAAGAACTGGAAGTAGTAGCGGTAGTAGAGCGCGAAGGCGAGGGCGCAGAGGATCGCGCACAGGATCCAGAAGCGCACCATGATCTTCGTCTCGGACCAGGCCTTCATCTCGAAGTGGTGGTGGATGGGCGCCATCAGGAACACCCGGCGGCCGAAGCGCCGGAAGCTGACCACCTGGATGATCACCGACAGCGCCTCGATCAGGAAGATGCCGCCGATCAAAAGCAGCAGGAACTCGGTCTTCATCACGATCGAGAACGCAGCCAGCGCGCCGCCGATCCCCATCGCGCCCGTATCGCCCATGAACACCTCGGCGGGCCAGGCGTTGTACCAGAGGAAGCCGACGATCGCCCCGATCAGCGCCGCCCCGAGCACCGCCAGGTCGAGGTAGATCTCGTTGCGGTGCCCGGGCGCGCCGGAGCGGATCCACGCGATCACCGCCATCGCCGTGAACGTGAACACGGCGATGATGCCGGTGCCGGCGGCGAGCCCGTCCAGGCCGTCGGTCAGGTTCACGCCGTTGGCGGCGCCGGCGATGATGAAGAAGAGGAGCACGTACCAGCCCCACGAGAGCGGGATCTTGCCGTTCACGACCGGGATGTAGACGCTCGTCTCGAAGTGGCGGTGGTGGGTGACGTAGGCGACGCCGAGCGTGATGGCGGCCAGGAGGACGAGCTTCCAGCGGCCGCGCAGCCCGAGCGAGCGCCGGTGCGTCAGCTTCGCGAAGTCGTCGACGAACCCGATACCCGCGCAGCTCAGGGTGACGAAGAAGATGAGCAGCGCGTTCGTCGTGTAGCCGGACAGGGCGAGGAAGGGCACGATCATGGCGGCGATGATCAGCAGCCCGCCCATCGTCGGCGTCCCCTGCTTGGCCGCGTGGTGCTTGGGGCCCTCCTCGCGGATCTGCTGGCCGTACTCGCGGGCGCGAAGGAAGGCGATGAAGCGCGGCCCGAGGGCGATGGAGATGATGAGCGCCAGGATCCCGGCGATCAGCACGCGGACCACGTCAGCGCTCCACGCCCGCCAGCGCGAGCGCGACCGCTTCCAACCCGGCGGCGCGGGACCCTTTCACGAGCACGGCGTCGCCTGGCCGGAGCTCACCGCGCAGGCGCTCGATCAGCGCGTTCGGGTCGAGCTCGGGCGACCACCACGTCCTGCCGGCGACCGGAGGGTCGACGTACGCCTCCGACAGCGGCCCGACGGCGAACACGACGTCGATTCCGAGCCGGCGGATCGCCTCGGCGATCTCGCGGTGGTAGCGAGGGCCCTCGGCGCCGAGCTCGGCCATGTCTCCGAGCACGGCGACCGTGCGCCGGCCTGCCGCGCGCTCGACGAGATGCTCGAGCGCGGCCCGCATCGACACCGGGTTCGCGTTGTAGGCGTCGTTGACGAGCAGGCCGCCCCCGGGGAGCGGCACCTCCTCGCCCCGCCAGGGGGAGAAGGTGACCTCGACCGAGGCCGGCGGAGCAACGCCGAGCGCGGCCGCCGCGTGCAGCGCGGCGAGCGCGTTCCGCGCCTGGTGACGCGCGGTGAAGTCGAAGGCGATCTCGGTCCCCTGGAAGCGCAGGAGCGTGCGCTCGTGCTCGACGCGCGCGACCGGCTCGCCGAGGCGCACGACCTCGAGGTCGTCGCGCTCGACGGGGAAGCCAGCCGGCACGATCGCGGTCGCTCCCGGGCGCAGCGCCTCGACCAGCTCCGCCTTCGCGCGCACGATCGCCTCGAGCGAGCCGAGCAGGCCGACGTGCGCCGGCCCCACGTTCGTGATCACGCCCACGTCCGGCTTCGCGAACGCGCACAGCTCCGCGATCTGCCCGGGGCCGCGCATCGCCAGCTCGAGGATGCAGATGTCCGTGTCCGGCTCGAGCCGGCAGAGCGTCAGGGGCACGCCGATCTCGTTGTTCAGGTTGCCCTCGTTCGCCACCGTGCGCCGGACGGGCGCGCAGATCGCGGCGAGGATGTCCTTGGTCGACGTCTTCCCGGTCGAACCGGTGATGCCGACGACCCGGGCTCGGCTGCGGGCACGGACGGCGCCCGCCAGCGCGGCGAGCGCGGCAAGGGCGTCCTCCGGCACGAGCGCCGCCGCCGCCCCCCGTGCGAGCGCGTCCGCGACGAACGTCTCCCCGGCGCCGACGGCGACGAACAGATCGCCCGGCGAGATGCGCCGCGAGTCGACCTGGACGCCCGTGACCGACTCCGCCCCGGGAGCGCCGTCGAGCCGGCCGGCGCAGAGCGCGGCCACCTCGGCCAGCGGGAGCGCGATCACGCCCGCGCCCCGAGCCGGCGGAGCGCCTCCCGGGCGACCTCGCGGTCGTCGAACGGGACCGTCCGGTCGCGCAGCTCCTGGCCGAGCTCGTGGCCCTTGCCGGCGACGAGCACCACGTCGCCCGGGAGCGCGAGCCCGACGGCGCGGGCGATCGCGCGCCCGCGGTCGGGCTCGACCTCGACCTCGCCGGAGACGCCCGCCAGCACCTCGGAGATGATCTCGTCCGGCTCCTCGCTGCGGGGGTTGTCCGAAGTGACGATGACGACGTCGCTAGCCGCCTCGGCGACGCGACCCATCAGCGGGCGCTTGCTCCGATCGCGCTCGCCGCCGCAGCCGAACACACAGATCACCCGCCCCTGCGACAGCTCGCGCGCGGCGGCGAGGGCGCTCGCGAGCGCGTCCGGCTTGTGCGAGTAGTCGACGAGCACGAGGAACGGCTGCCCTTCGTCGACCGGCTGGAAGCGTCCGGGCACGCCGTGCACGCTCGCGATACCCCTGACGATCGCCTCGCCGGGCAGCTCGAGCAGGAGGCCGGCCGCGACTGCCGCGAGGACGTTCTGCACGTTGAAGCGCCCGAGGAGCGGCGATGCGAGCTCGAGGCCGGCCGCGCGCAGCCGCGAGCCGCTCGCCGACACCTCCAGCTCCTGCGGATGCACGTCCGCGTCCGCTGCGAGCCCGAACGTGAGGAGCGGCGCTCGACCGGCGCTGCGCAGCTCGGCCGCCAGCGAGCGACCGTACTCGTCGTCCACGCCGACCGCGGCGGGCGCAGGCTCCCCCTCCACGAACAGGCGCCGCTTCGCCTGGAAGTACCGCTCCATCGTCCCGTGCAGGTCGAGGTGGTCCTGGCTCAGGTTGGTGAACACGAGCACGGCGAAGCGGACACCGACGAGGCGCTTCAGCTCCGAGCCGTGGGAGGTCGCCTCGAGCGCGCAGCTTCGGTCGCCTGCGTCCGCCATCTCGCGGAGCAGGCGCTGCAGGTCGATCGCCTCGGGCGTCGTCCGGTGGGCTGCACGGCGCTCGCCGCCGATCCTCGTCTCGACGGTGCCGACGAGGCCGGGCCGCCGCCCCGCGGCGGCGAGCATCGCGAACAGGAGGAACGCGGTCGTCGTCTTCCCGTTCGTGCCGGTGACGCCGGCGACGGCGAGCTCCCGCGAGGGGTCGCCGAAGAAGGCGACGGCCGCCTGCGCCATCGCCTCGCGGGCGTCCGCGACGACGAGCTGCGGCACCGCCAGCTCGAGCGGCCGTTCGACGACGAGGGCGAGCGCGCCGCGCGCGACCGCTTCCGGCGCGAAGTCGTGGCCGTCGAAGCGCCGGCCCGGGACGCAGAAGAAGACCGCCCCGGGCTCGACCGCTCGCGCGTCGTAGGCGAGGTCGCTCACCTCGCCGTTCGCGCGCTGCAGGACCTTCGCCGGAGCGAGCGTGGCGATGAGCCGCTCCAGGTCCACGGCGGGCGAGTGTAGCAGGGAGCGGTACCGGATCGGCCCGCCAGGGGCGGTGAAAAGTGCTCCATATGCTGGGCTTTTCGTCCGGTGAGGCCCTCGGCGCTAGCCGGAGGTGCTGACCGGCGCCGTCGTCGCTCCCTGCAGCTGCGCCGGGTTGTCGGGCGGCACTTCCAGATACTGGAGCGCGAAGCGCGCGATGTCGCGGAAGACGGGCGCGGCGACCGTGCCGCCCCAGATCTGCCCCTGCGGCTCGTCGACCGCGACGAGGATGACGAGCTGCGGGTTCGTCGCCGGCACGATGCCGACGAACGACGCCACGTACTTCGTCGTCGAGTAACCGCCCGTCCGGGGGTCGGGCTTCGCCGCCGTGCCCGTCTTCCCGGCCACCTCGTACCCGGGGACCGCCGCCGACGTCCCGGTCCCGGTCTCGACGACGTTCACGAGCATGGACAGGACCTGCTGCGCGATGTCGCGCGACAGCACCCGGCGCCTGCGCGGCTTCGGCCGCACGCTGCCGACCACGTGGTCGACGAGGTGCGGCTCGACCATGACCCCGTGGTTCGCGACCGCTGCGTACGCCGTCGCCATCTGGATGGGCGTGACGGCGATGCCCTGCCCGATCGGCACCGTGCCGATCGTCGACCCCGACCAGAGGCGGAGCGGCAGGACGATGCCGGCGCTCTCGCCCGGGAAGTCGATGCCGGTGGCGTGGCCGAAGCCGAACCGCGAGATCCACTCGGCCAGCCGCTCCGGCCCGAGCAGCCGGGCGAGGGTGACCGCGCCGACGTTCGAGGAGCGGGAGAGGATCTGCCCCACGGTCATCGTCTCGGTCGGGCGCGGCTCGGCGTCGTGGATGACCCGGTCGGCGACGTGGATCGAGTACGGCAGCGTGAACGCCGACGCGCGGGTGACGAGGTGCTCGGCCAGCGCGGCGGAGACGGTGACGAGCTTGAACGTCGAGCCCGGCTCGTACGTGTCCGTGACGGCGGTGTTCCGGGTGCGCTCCGGCGACAGCGCGGAGAAGGAGTTGGCGTTGAAGCCGGGCGCGGTCGCCATCGCGTAGACGGCGCCCGTGTGCGGGTTCATGACGATCGCCGTCGCGTGCTTCGCGTGCCAGAAGCTGACGGCGTTCCGCAGCCGCTGCTCGGCGTAGGCCTGGATGGTGTGGTCGATCGTCAGGTAGACGGCACGGCCGTCCCGTTCCGGCACGGAGTCGAGCACGTCGACCGCGCGGCCGAGCGGGTCCTTGATCACCGTCTCCCGGCCCGGATGGCCACGCAGCGCGGCGTCCTGCTCGAGCTCGACGCCTGCGAGCCCGCGATTGTCGACGCCGGCGAAGCCGACCAGCTGCGAGGCGACGCTGCCGAGCGGGTACACACGGCGCTCCTCCGGGTAGAAGCCGAGCCCCGGCAGATGCCGCCTCGCAAGCTCCTGCGCCCGGCGCGGGTCAGCCTGCCGGGCGACGTAGACGAACCCCTTGGCCCGATCGGTGAGCTCGGGGTAGAGGGTGGCCGCGTCGACGCCGAGCGTCTGCTGGGCCGCCTCGGCCACGGTTCGCGCGTCGACGACCTGGCGCGGATTGGCGTACACGGTCGTCGCCTGCTCGCCGATCGCAAGGGCGACGCCGGTGCGGTCGAAGATCGTCCCGCGTGCCGCCGGGACGGTCAGCGTCTCGCGCTGCTGGCTCGCCCCGCGCCTGGCCAGCTCGCCCGCCTGCACGGTCTGCAGCCACACGGCCCGCGCGAGCGTGATCGCGAAGACGAGGCCGAAGCAGGCGAGCAGCGCGCGGATCCGCCGGTCGGCGACGCGCGTGCTCGGGCGCGGGCGGCGCACGGGCTACCGGGACGAGGGAAGGCTCGGGTAGCTGGTCGCGCTCGGATCGGCCGGCACGAGCCCCGCCGCCAGCGCCTTGGCCACGATCGCCTGCGTGTTCTTGACGCTCGCGAGCTGCGAGTCGAGCGCCGCGATGTCGGCCTTCAGCTGGGCGCGCTGCCGGTTCGCGCTGTCCAGGTCGAGGTTGAGCCGCAGCACGGCGACGTTGACCGCGACGACGCCCGCAAGCAGAACGGCGACCGTGACGATCCAGACGATCCCGCCGGCCAGCAGGCGGCGCCCCGCCAGCCGCCGCCGGGCACGTTCCCGGCGGGCGCGGGCGCGCGCGGAGGCGGGATGCGCGACGGTGGTCACCGCGCCTTCTCGGCTGCCCGCAGACGCGCGGAGCTCGACCGCGGGTTGACGGCGATCTCGCGCGGGCCGGGCCGGACCGCCTTCGGCGTGAGCACGCGCAGCAGGGGCCGGCGGCCACAGGCACAGACGGGGAAGTCGGGGGGGCAGACGCAGCCGCGCTGCTCGTCGCGGAGGAAGCGCTTCACGATCCGGTCCTCGAGCGAGTGGAAGCTGATGACGGCCAGCCGCCCGCCCGGGCGCAACATCTCGACCGCCGCGGGCAGGGCGTCCTCCAGCTGGCCGAGCTCGTCGTTGACCGCGATGCGAAGCGCCTGGAAGACCCGCTTCGCCGGGTGCCCCTCGCCGAAGCGCGCCGGCGCCGGGATGGACGCCTTGATCAGCTCGACGAGCTGCCCCGTCCGCTCGAGCGGCTCCAGCTGCCGCCGGCGGACGATCGCGCGCGCGATCTGCCCCGCGAAGCGCTCCTCGCCGTAGCGGCGGAAGAGCGCAGCCAGGTCCCGCTCCGGGAGCTCGGCCACGAGGTCGGCGGCCGTCACGTCCGCCGACTGGTCCATGCGCATGTCGAGCGGCGCGTCGACGGAGTAGGAGAAGCCCCGGGCCGGATCGTCGATCTGCATGCTCGAGACGCCGAGGTCGAGCAGGATCGCGTCGACTCGCATCCCGTTCTGCGCCAGCTGGCCGAGCACGGTGGCGAACTCGCCGCGCAGGAAGCGCGCCTGCACGCCGGTCGCCCGTCGGAATCGCTCGAAGTAGACGCGGGCCGACGCGTCGCGGTCGATCGCGATCAGCTTGCCGTGCCCGCGCAGCTCGGCGGCGAGCAGGGCGGCGTGCCCACCGGCGCCGAAGGTCGCGTCCACGACGGTGTGACCGGGGCGCACGGCAAGGAGCTCGCGCACCTCCTCCGCGAGCACGGGGACGTGGTCAATCGTGCCTGGCTGCAAGGCGTTCGGCAACATGCTCCGCCCCTCCTTCGACTTCCTTGACCTGTGCCTGCCACGCCGCCCGATCCCAGATCTCGAGGTGGTCGTACACGCCCGCGACGACGACCTCGCGGCCGAGACGCGCGTGCTCCACGAGGGACGCCGGCAGCATGATCCTGCCCTGCCGGTCCGGCATCGCCTCCGCCGCGGCCGAGAAGAAGTAGCGCTGGATCATGCGATCGTCCTTGCTGAGCGGGTCGAGGGAGGCGAGACGGGAGTGGACGAGCTGCTGCCAGTCGGCCGTCGGGTAGGCGTTGAGGCAGCCGTCCATTCCCCGCGTGACCACGAGGCCGTCCGGGAAGGAATCCCGGAACTTGGCCGGAAGGGTGAGCCGGTTCTTCTCATCGAGGGTGTGTTCGAACTCGCCCAGGAACATCGTGATCGCGCCGGATCGCAGCCTCCACTTCGCTCCACTTTAGTCCACTTTGCCCCACGATGCAAGGCGTCTGGTCCACCCGCATCCGCGCCGGCCGGCTCTGCCTGCGGCGCGCGCTCAGACGCGGAAGCGAGCGTAGGCGCCGCGCCCGGTCAGCGCCTCGGCCCCGCAGCGGGCGGCGAGGGCGATCGCCTCCTCGCGCCCGAGGCCCGCCGCCAGCCCGTAGGTGAGGCCCGCAGCGAACGAGTCTCCCGCGCCGTAGGTGTCGACCACCGGCCCGGGCGGGTCGGCCGCCGGGAAGGGGCCTCCGGGCTCGGAGCGGCCGCCCTGCCGGCCGAGCGTGGTCACGCGCAGCCGGGGTGGCGGATCGAGGTCGCCCTGCTCGTAGCGCTCACCCGCGTCGACCCCGCTCCCGATCAGGGCGTCCAGCTCGACGTGCGCCTCGCGCAGCGTCGCCAGGGCGCGCGGGGTCGCCGTCAGCACGCGCGCCGAGCGGGCCGCGCGGAGCGCGCCGGCGTCGCCGGCCGTGAAGTAGACGCCGTCCGCGCCCGCCAGCTCGTGCCAGGGCAGCGGATCCGATCCGCGCGGCGCGATCCGCGGGCCGACGACCGTGATCGTCCGCTCACCGGCCGCGTCCACGAAGGTGACGGCGCGCCGCTGCGGCTCCCGGCGCCAGACCGCGTGGACGGCGAGCCCCATGCCGCGCAGGAGCTCGAAGGCACGGTGTCCGAGCTCGTCGTCGCCGAGCGCGGTGAAGAAGGTCGCCTCTCCGGCGAGCCGGGCCAGCTGGACGGCGGCGACCGCGCCGCCGCCGGCGGGCTCGTCCCACCAGTCGAGCGCGTGCACGATCTGCCCGGCCGCGGGGATCCGCTCGACCCTGAGGAACTCGACCCACTCGACGTGGCCGACGACGGCGACTCGCACCGGCGCAGTCTCACATCCACGGCTCCTCCGCCGTTCGAGGAGGATGATGGGCGAGATGCCGATCCCGCCGTTCGAGCGCTTCTACCACGAGCACCGCAGCGCTGTGTTGTCGGTGCTGAGGCGGCGGCTCGGCTCCCAGCGAGCGGAGGACGCCTACCAGGAGACGTTCTTGCGCGCGCTGCGCGCCTACGACCGGCTGCGCGACGGACGCAACCTGCGCGCCTGGGTGCTGACGATCGCCGAGCGGGTCGCGATCGACGAGCAGCGCCGCGCCCGGGGGCAGGCCGAGCTCCCCGAGCAGGAGGCGTGGGACGCGCGGCCGGCCTTCGCCCAGCTCGAGCATCTCGTCTCGCAGCTGCCGCCCACGGAACGAGCCGCCGTCGTCCTCCGTTACGGCTACGACCTCGACTACGAGCGGATCGGCGCCGCGCTCGGCTCCGGTGCCGAGGCCGCGCGGCAGGCGGCGTCGTCCGGGGTGCGGCGGCTCAGACGGAAGGAGGTGACATGACCGTCTCGTCCGACCTCGACGGGCGCTTCCGGCAGGCCGCCGCACAGGCCGGCCTGCTGGACGCGGCCTTCGACCTGGCCGACTCGCCGATCGGCACGCTGCTCGTGGCCGTGAGCGAGCGAGGCCTCTGCCAGATCTCGTTCGACCCAGACGAGGGCCTCGACCGGCTGTCGCGGACGCTCGGCCGCCGCGTGCTGCGCGTTCCCCGCCGGCTCGAGCGGCCCCGCCGTCAGCTGGACGAGTACTTCGACGGCCGCCGCACGGCCTTCGACCTGCCGATGGACGTCCGCCGCCTGCCCGCCTTCCAGCGCCGTGTCCTCGAGGAGCTGGCGCGGGTGTCGTTCGGGGAGGTGACGACGTACGGCCAGCTTGCCGCCCGCCTCGGCCGGCCGACGGCGGCGCGGGCGGTCGGCGGCGCGCTGAACCGGAACCCGATCCCGATCGTCCTCCCCTGCC
Organism: Gaiellaceae bacterium; assembly: GCA_035652235.1. Lineage (GTDB taxonomy): Bacteria > Actinomycetota > Thermoleophilia > Gaiellales > Gaiellaceae > PALSA-612. The sequence goes on from DASREE010000049.1 coordinate 18,038, forward strand.
ACCGCGTGATCGGGGCGAACGGGCGCCTCGTCGGCTACGCGGGAGGGCTCGAGCGCAAGCGGGCGCTGCTCCGGCTCGAAGGCGTCGCGGCCTGACGCGCGCCCCCGGGGATGCCTGAGATGCGGCTCAGCGTGCCTGCAGGTACACGCAGCGGCGCGGATCGCCCGGGAGGGGTGAGCTTCCCACCTTGACGACGACGAGGTTTCCGCCGCTCACCCCGATCTCGTCGCCGATCCCCGGAAGCGGGCCCGTCCTCGTGAGCAGGCTGTAGCCCGCGGGAGTCGGCACGAACAGGACGAAGGCGTCGCCCTCCGCCTCGTCGGACACCGCCTCGCGCTCGGCAGGCAACGGCTCGTCCGGCGTGGACGGGAGCGTCGCCCGCTCGGCGACGGCCGCCGGCTCGCCCCCGGCGGCCTTGCCGCGCAGCTCGCTCCGCGCCGCCGCGAGCCGCTGACGCAGGAGCTCGATCCCGCGCGGCGACTGCTCCTCCGCCTCTGCCGCTCGTTCTCGCGGCGCGCCGGCCGGCGGCTCGGGCGGCGGCTGCGAGGCGGTCGCGGACGCCTGCTGCTCCGCGAGCAGGAGCGCGAGCTGCTCGCGGTCGAGGTAACCCTCCTCGACGAGGATCTCTCCCAGGCTCCGGCCGGTCGCGAGGTGCGCCGCGAGCGCCGTTTCCAGCTGTTCCTCGTCGAGCAGCCCTCTGCGCACGACGAGCTCGCCGAGCGGCAGCGAGTCCGGAGCGGGATCCATGCGTGCAGTATGGCCGCTTCGCCCCCCGCAGCGGGAGCGTCAGGCGGGCAGCATCAGCCGGTAGCCCACGCCCCACTCGTTGAGGACGTACGGTGTCGCGCTCACCGCCGACAGCTTCCTGCGCAGCCGCGAGGCGTGCGAGTCGAGCGTACGGGTGCGCCCGAGCGATCGGAACCCCCACACCTCCCGCAGCAGCTCGTCCTTCGCGAACACCCGCGTCGGCTCGCTCGCCAGCTTGACGAGCAGCTCGTACTCTTTGGCGGGAAGCGCCAGACGGCGGCCGCGGATCGTGACGCATCGCGCCGCGCGGTCGATGACGAGCTCGCCTGCTTCCAGCAGCTGCCCCGGCGGCGGCGAGGCCCGCCTGAGCACGGCCCGGATCCGCGCCACGAGCTCGTCGTAGAGGAACGGCCGCGGCAGGAAGTCGTCCGCGCCGCGGTCGAACGCGCGCACGCGGTCGACGGCGTCGGCCTCCGCGCGGCCGAGCACGATCACCGGCACGTCGCGGTTCCACGAGCGACCGGGCTCGCCCTGGCGGAGGCGTCGGCAGACCTCGAGCTCCGTGCCGAGCAGGACGAGGTCGGGCCGCGCGCGCTCGGCGAGCTCGAGTGTTCCGTCTGCGTCCTCCGTCCGCACGACCGAGAAGCCGTCGTCTCGCAGGTGCCGCTCGAGGAAGAGCCCGGTCTCGGGCTCGGGCTCCGCGAGGAGAAGGGAGGAGGAAGACGGCATGGGGGCGACCGTAGCCGGGCCGATCTCCGCCGTCCAGATGTCCTTTCGCGCGGCTTTGTAACGAACCGTCTACAGCCGCCCGGAGCGGACCACGCCCCACAGCAGCCAGAGGCCGAGCACGCCCGAGATGGCGAAGCCGACGAGCGAGATCACGTGCAGGCCGATCAGGTGCGGGCCCGACTTCGCGAAGATCCCGATCAGGCTCGACCCGATCAGGCCGCCGGCGACGACGAGCGCGACCACGAGCCGGTTGAAGCCCTGCTCGAGCCTGGGCAGGAAGCCCTCGAGGCCCTTGTGGACGAAGCCGACCTCGAGCTGGCCGTCGCGCATCTGCTGGAGGAAGTCGTGCCACTGGTAGGGAGCTTCGCGCAGGACGAGCGCCAGCGAGCGGGCCTCCTTGCGGGCCTCGCCGAGCAGCCGCTGCGGCGTGTAGCGCTGTACGAGCAGGTCGCGCGCGTACGGCTTCGCCACCTCGAAGACGTTGAAGTCGGGGTAGAGCTCGACCCCGACCGAGCCGAGGGTGGCGATCGCCTTGTCGAGGAGGAGGAAGCGCGTGGGCAGCCGGAGGTTCATCGCGTAGATGAGCTGGAAGCCCTCGCGGATGAGCTGCAGCGGGTCGATCTCCGCCAGGCGGGCGCCGTAGTACCGGTCGTAGAGGTCGCGGAGGTAGGCGACGAACTCCTCCTCGCGGCGGCGGTCGTAGCGGACGCCGAGCTCGCCGAGCCGCTTCGGCAGCGCCTCGACGTGCTCCTGCGCGGCGTCGATGAACAGCCGCGTCAGCTTCGACATGTCGTCGTCGGACAGCTTCCCCGCCTGACCGAAGTCGACGATGCCGAGCCGCTCCGGGTGGCCGAGCACCAGCACGTTCGCCGGATGGGGGTCGGCGTGGAAGAACCCGTGGCGGAAGATCATCGTCATCCACGCCTCGGTCATCAGGTAGGCGAGCCGGCGGCGTTCCTCGAGCGTGTAGTCGCCCGGGTCGAGGTCGCGCAGCTGGACGCCCTCGATGAACTCGAGCGTCAACACGCGCGCGCGCGTGTAGCTCCAGACCACCTTCGGCACGTGCACGTGCGGGTGACCGACGAAGTTGCGGTGGAAGGTCTGCGCGTTGCGCGCCTCGTTGCGGTAGTCGAGCTCCTGGCGCAGCGAGCGCGCGAACTCGTCCACGAGGCCGCGCGCGTCGATGAAGTCGAGGGCGCGGACGCGCTCCTTCACGATCCTGCCCGCCTGGTAGAGGAGCGCGAGATCGGCCTCGATCTGGCGGGGCGCCGCCGGCCGCTGCACCTTGACCGCGACCCGCCGTCCGTTCGGGAGCACGGCCTCGTGCACCTGACCGATGGAGGCGGCCGCGATCGGCTGCCGGGCGAACTCCAGGAAGAGCTTCTCGATCGGCAGGCCGAGCTCGAGCTCGATCACCTCCTCGACCTGCGCGAACGGGAACGGGGTGACGCTGTCCTGCAGCTTGCGCAGCTCGAAGATGATGTCCGGCGGGACGACGTCCGGCCGGGTCGACAGGAGCTGCCCGAACTTGACGAACGTGGGGCCGAGCTCGTCGAACATCTCGCGCAGGTGCTGGCCGCGGTGCGAGACCTCCCCGTCCGCCGGGAGCATCTTGCCGTGCCAGGGCAGCAGGTCGGTCAGGCGGTGGCGCTCGAGGAAGTAGCCGAAGCCGTGGCGGACCGCGACCTGCGCGATCTCGGAGATCCGCCCCAGGTTGCGCGTCGCGGTGCGAGCCGCCATCGGCTCAGTGTTGCACGCCGACAGCGGGAGTTCCTGCCGCGCCCTGGCCCGGCTGGTACGGCTACGGACGCGCGGATGTCGCCTGCGAGCGTGACGAGTCCGTGCCGGCCGCCGGCGCGGCCGTCTGCGACCGCGCCCTCGCCCCCGCCTCCAGCTGGCTCTCGGCCAGCCGCAGCCGGTGCTCGAGCTGGGCCACCCGCAGCTCGAGCTCCTCGTACGTCTCGCGATTCACCAGCCCGAGCTGGTCGAAGAGCGACTGCAGGCTCACGCCTGCGCGCTCGGTCATCCGGGTCGCCTCGCCGCGCCAGCGGGCCATCGCCTCCTCGATCGTCTGCCGGACGTCGTCGCGGCGCAGCTCGCCCTGCCCTGCGAGATCGCGCGCGAGCTCTTCGGCGCGCTCGGCCGTCAGCGCCACCGCGCCGAGCCCGGCGAGCGCGAGACGCTCGAGCAGCTCGATCGGCGAGGACGGCTCGGGCTCGGCAGCCCGGGGCATCAGCGCGCGCGGCCGTGCGGCCGGGATCGGCGCCGCTGCCGCCGGCGCTCCCGCTTCGCCTGCGAGCGGGAGGTGGCGCCGTCGCCGGCAGGTGCAGCTAGCGAGGGAAGGACGACGGCCGGGCCGGGCTGCTCGCCGTCGTCGTCGGCTCCTCCGTTCGCCTCCGCGAGAGCAGCCACCGGCTCGGCGGCGACCGCACCGCCCACCCCGCGCTCGACGACGTCGGCGCCGAGGCGGCGGCGGAACTCCGGCTCGCGCTCCTTGAAGATCGTGAGCAGCGGCGCGGCGATGAAGATCGACGAATAGGCGCCCGAGATGATGCCGACGAGGAGGGCGAAGGCGAAGTCCTTGAGCGTGGCGCCGCCGAACAGGAGCAGGCTGCCGATCGGGAGCAGCGTGATGAAGGTCGTCGCCAGCGAACGGCGGATCGTCTCCCACAGCGAGACGTTGGCGATCGTCGCAAACGAGGCCCGCCGCATGCGCGGCACGTTCTCGCGGATGCGGTCGAAGATGATGATCGTGTCGTAGATCGAGTAGCCGAGGACGGTGAGCACGGCGGCGATCGTCGCCGTCGTCACCTCCCGCTGCGACAGCGAGTACACCCCGACCGTGATCGCGATGTCGTGCAGCATGGCCACGATCACCGGGATCGCGTACTTGAGGTCGAAGCGCAGCGCGATGTAGATCACGATCAGCGCCAGCGAGACGATGATCGCGAGGATGGCGGCGCGGGCGATCTGGCGGCTGAAGCTCGACGACACGGTCTTGATGTCGGGGACGCTCGAGCGCAGCTGGGTCTCCAGGCGCGAGGTGAGCGTGTTCTGCTGCTCCGTGGAGAGCGACTTCATGCGCAGCTGGAACTGCTTGTAGTTCTCGCTCCCTTTGGGGAAGGCGGGGCCCTTCCCCTGCACCTCGGCGTCCGAGCGGCCGATCGCGCTCGTCTGGTCGCGCACCTTCGACAGCGACACCGGCTGCGGCGTCTTGAAGCTGACCTGCGTGCCGCCCCTGAAGTCGATGCCGAAGTTGAGGCTCTGCACGCCGAGCGAGACGGCGCCGACGACGATGATCGCGCCCGAGATCGCGAACCACAGGTAGCGCCGGCGCATGAAGTCGATCTGCAGGAAGCGGCCGCGCTGCTCCTGCGACGCGCCGAGGAAGACGGGGTTGTCGAACCAGCGGAAGCCCGCCAGCAGGCCGAGCATCGCCCGCGTCGCCGCCACGGCGGTGACGAGCGAGATGACGGTGCCGATCAGCAGCATGAGCGCGAAGCCCTTGACCTGCGCCGTCGCCACCGCGAACAGGACGAGGGCGGTGATCGCCGTGACCACGTTCGCGTCCACGATCGTGTGGAAGCCTTTCTGGTAGCCGGTCGCGATCGCGGAGCGGACGGACTTCCCGAAGCGCACCTCTTCCTTGATGCGCTCGAAGATGACGACGTTCGCGTCGGCGGCGACGCCGATGGTGAGGATCAGGCCGGCGAAGCCGGGCAGCGTCACGGTCACGTTCAGGAGCAGGACGGCCGCGTACAGGAAGGCGGCGTAGATGGCGAGGCCGGCGACGGCGATGACGCCCAGGAAGCGGTAGAGGACGAGCAGGAAGAGCGCGACGATGAGCAGGCCGACGATGGCCGCCGTCTTGGCCTGCCGCAGCGAGTCGGCGCCGAGCGTCGAGGAGACGTCGGTGCGCTCGACCTGCTTGAAGGAGACGGGCAGGGCACCCGTCTGCAGGACGAGCGCGAGGTCCTTTGCCTCCTTCAGCGAGCCGATGCCGGTGATCTGCGCGCCGCCGGAAATGCCGTTCGAGAGCGTCGAGTCGGTGTAGTCGATCTGCGGCGACGAGCGCATGTCGTCGTCGAGCACGATCGCGAAGTGCTGCGGCCTGCCACGCTGCTGGCCACGCTCGTACAGGCGGCGCGTCACGTCCTGGAAGGCCCGGTCACCCTTGCCGGTGAAGGCGATACGCACGATCGGCTGGCCGAGCTGGTCGAAGTCCTGCTGCGTCCCGCTCGCCTTCAGCTCGCTCCCCGTCAGCTCCGGGATACCCTTCGCCGGGTCGTGCTTGAACAGGTAGTAGGTGGTGATGTTCGGCGGCACCGGCGAGCCGATGCAGAACGTGTCCGTCGACTTGGGGCCGCCGCAGGTGACCACCACCGTGTGCTCCGGAACCGCCAGGATCGTGTAGCTCGCCGGGTTCGCCGCCGACCTCGGCCCCGGCTTCTTCGTCCCCAGCTTGCGCCTGGCGGCGGCGACGAGCTGGTCGCGCAGCCGCACGAGCGTCGACTTCGAGCTCTCCGGCCCGCCGTTTCGGACGAGCGACGTGTTGTGGAACAGGTAGTAGGCCGACGGCGTCCCGTGTTGCGCCTTCGCCTGCTCCGGCGAGAGCAGCTTGAACAGGCTCGTCAGCCCGATCGGGTTGCCCTGCGCGTCGATCGACGGCCCCGTCAGGTCCGCCTCCAGGTCGTACAGCTCGAGCTGCGCCGTCTGCCCGATGATCTTCGCCGCCGCCGCCGGATCGTGCACTCCGGCCAGCTGGATGACGATCTGGTTCGGCTCCTGCTTGCGGATCTCCGGCTCGGACACGCCCAGCTTGTCGATCCGGTCGCGCATGATCGAGACCGAGCGGTCGAGGTCGGAGCTCGTCAGCGTGTGGCCTTTCGGCGGCACCGCCTCCAGCACCACCTCGAGGCCGCCGCGCAGATCGAGGCCGAGCGTGGCGCTGCGGTGCGCAGGAGAGCCCGGAACCTCCAGTAGCAGCGCCCCGATCAGGGCGGCGAGGATGACTCCGAGCAGGAACAGGTGTCGGCGGCGGTCGCGCAACGCTCGGCGCCAGATTACCTGGCCGCGGCGCGACCCGAGTCGCCGCGGGCGGCCGGCTCCTGCTCGCCGGACGCGGCGCTCCCGGTCTCGTCGATCGTCGTCACCGCGGCGACCGCACGGCGGTCGAGCCGCACGTCCACGCCCGGGGCGATCTCGACCGTCAGCTCCTCGTCCTCGACCGCGCGGACGGTGCCGTGGATGCCGCCCGCGGTGATGATCTCGTCGCCCGGCTGGAGGAGCTCGATCAGCTCCAGCAGCCGCTCCACCTGCTGGCGCTGCCGGCGCCGCTGCGGCACCACCCACACGAACCAGAGCAGGAGCAGGAGGACGATCAGGACGGCGACGGCGACGATCGACACGGCATCTCCTCCGTTTCAGCCGGCCGACCCGGCCAGCTCCTGCCAGGCGGCGAGGCCCGCCAGCACCTCGCGCTTGAAGTCTGCCAGCCTGCCCGCCTCGATCGCCGCCCGGGCGCCCGCCGTCAGCTGTACCAGGTAGCGGAGGTTGTGCAGGGTGACGAGGCGCAGACCGAGGAGCTCGTGCTGCGTGACGAGGTGGCGCAGGTAGGCGCGCGAGAAGCGGCTGCAGGCCGGGCAGCCGCACGCCTCGTCGAGGGGGCGCGGGTCGCGGGCGAAGCGGGCGTTGCGTAGGTTCAGGCGGCCGAGACGGGTGAGGGCGGTGCCGGTCCGGCCCATTCTCGTCGGCAGCACGCAGTCGAACATGTCGATCCCGCGCTCGATCACCTCCAGGATGCCGGCGGGATCGCCGATGCCCATGAAGTAGCGGGGTCGCTCCGGCGGCAGGAGCGGCGCGCAGGCGGCGACCGTGTCGAGCATGTCCTCCCGCCGCTCCCCCACGCTCAGCCCGCCCAGGGCATGGCCGTCGAAGCCGAGCGAGACGATGTCCTCGATCGCGCGCCGGCGGAGCTCGAGGTCCGTTCCGCCCTGGGCGATGCCGAAGAGGAGCTGCCCCGGGGGACGCGGCGCGGCCGCCTGGCGCCTGGCCCACACAGACGTGAGGCGGACGGCGCGCTCCGCCTCCCCGGGGGGCGCCGTCCCGGGCGCGCACACGTCCAGGCACATGGCGACGTCGGAGCCGAGCTCCGCCTGGATGCGTGCGACGCCCTCGGGCGTGAAGCGCGCCGCTTGCCCGTCGTAGACGGAGCGGAAGGTGACGCCCTCCTCGTCCACGCGCAGCAGCGTGTCGGCGAGGGAGAAGACCTGGAAGCCGCCGGAGTCGGTGAGGATCGGGCCGTCCCAGCCCATGAAGCGGTGCAGGCCGCCGAGCTCGGCGATCGCGGCGGCGCCGGGGCGGAAGTGGAGGTGGTACGTGTTGCCGAGGACGATCGCCGCGCCGAGCGAGCGGAGCTCGCGGGGGTCGACCCCCTTCACCGTCGCCTTCGTCCCGACCGGCATGAACACCGGCGTCGGCACGTCCCCGTGGGCGGTGTGGAGGACGCCGGCGCGCGCCTCGCCGTCGGTCGCGGTGACGGTGAACGCGCTCACGCGCTCGCCCGGCGCTCGAACCAGCGCTGGATCTCCTCCGCCGCCCGGCGGTCCGTGTCGGTGTCCGGCCCGAGCCCCAGCTCGTGCGCGCGGATACGTCCCAGCTCGCCCGTCAGCGCACGGAGCGGCGCGCTGCTGACGAGCAGGGTGGCGATCCGGGTCGCGTGCCACGAGCGTTCGCCGTCGTCGGCGTCCCGGAGTGGCGGCCAGGCGTCGCCGAGCACGTCGCGGAGCTCGCGCTCGCCGCCCTCGCGCCAGAATGCCCGCCACTCGTTCGCGCTGCGCGGTCTCACCCGCTCAGCATGCCCGAGCGACGACTCGGGCGCTGAGACGACCCGAGGCCCGGTGTCGACGACCCGCTCGGACGCGGCTCGGCGGGCGGCTCAGCGGATCAGCATCGCGTCGCCGAAGGAGTAGAAGCGATACCGCTCGGCGATCGCGAGCCGGTACAGCTCGCGCGTCTTCTCGACCCCTGCGAACGCCATCACCAGCGCGAGCAGGGTCGTCCGCGGCAGGTGGAAGTTCGTCAGCAACGAGTCGACCCGGCGGAACTCGAACCCGGGCGTCACGAGCAGCTCCGTCCGCCCGCTGAGCGGCGCCCCCCGCGCAAGCGACTCGAGCACCCGGACGGTCGTCGTCCCCGTCGCGAGCACCCGTGGGGCCGAGCGGATGCGCGCCCACGCCTCCGGCTCGACCGTGTACCGCTCGCCGTGCAGCCGGTGCTGCTCGAGCGTCGGCGCCGTCAGCGGTCGGAACGTATCCAGGCCGACGTGCAGCGTCACCCGGACGATGTCGAGGCGTGCGACGAGCGACGGCGTGAAGTGGAGGCCGGCGGTCGGAGCGGCCGCCGACCCGGGCTCGCGCGCGAACACCGTCTGGTAGCGCTCGGGGTCGGCGAGCGGCTCCGTGATGTAGGGGGGAAGCGGCATCTCGCCGTTGGGTTCGCCGGCGAGGAGCACGCGCCAGCGCCCCCCGCCGAGCGGCTCGACGAGCTCGACGGGCCCCAGCCGCATGCCCGGTCGAAGGCGCGCCGACGGCCGCGCGAGGGCCTCCCAGACGCCGTCTGCGAGCGACTCCAGGAGAAGCACCTCGGCTGCGCCTCCGCCGGGCCGCCGCAGGGCGAGCCGCGCCGGGACGACGCGCGAGTCGTTCACGACCACGAGCTCTCCTGCCTCGAGCTCCTGCGGCAGGTCCGTGAAGAGCCGGTGCCGGACACGATCGCTCGCGCGGTCGTAGACGAGCAGCCGGGAGGCGTCTCGCGGCTCCGCCGGCCGCTGCGCGATCAGCTCCGGCGGGAGGTCGTAGTCGAGCTCCGAGGAGTCCATCCGGCCCCCACGCTATCGTCGGCGTCCGTGGACGACGCCGCACCCCCGCCGGTGGACGACCGGATCACCGCCGCCATCCGCGACGGCGTGCGCGCCGAGGCGGCCCCGGTCGGGCGTCAGCTCGCCGAGATGCGCGGGCTGAGCGGCCGGGCGATCCGCCACCTCGAGCGGATCGAGCAGGATCTCCGCTCGGAGCGCGCCGCCCGGCTCGACGACCTCGCGGTGCTCGTGGAGCTGATCACCGCCGGCTGGCGGAGCGTGGACGAGCGCCTCGCCCGCATCGAGGAGCTGCTGGGGGGCGACGAGCGGCTCGACCTCCTCCCTCTCGAGCGGCGGCACGCCGACGCTGCGTAGGCCGGCGCGGCGGCTCGTCGACCTCGACGACCTCCATCGCGGCGGACAGAACGGCCTGGCGCGCCAGCGGGTGGTCGAGCGGCTCAGGCGCCGCTCGCCGGCAGCACGAGCTGGAAGCGACTGCCCTTGCCCGGCTCCGTCTCCAGCTCGATGCGCCCGCCGAGGGCGAGCGCCAGCTCGCTCGCGATGGCCAGCCCGAGCCCGGTGCCACCGCCGTCCTGCGAGTAGAAAGGCCGGAAGATCCGGTCGCGGTCCTCCGCCCTGATCCCCGGCCCCGTGTCGCCGACCGCCACCGCGACCGTGCCGTTCTCGGCCGAGAGCGCCAGGTCGATGCGACCGCCGTCGGGCGTCCAGCGGAACGCGTTCGCGAGCAGGTTGGAGATCACCTGCAGGACGCGGTCGCCGTCGCTGACGATCACGGGCCGCGCGCCGATCTCGCAGCGGTAGTCGATCCCGCGCCGCCTCGCCTCCTCGCCGAACGAGGCGTAGGCCTGGTCGAGCAGGCGGGCCATGTCCACCTCCTCGCGCAGGACCGTGAACCGGTGCGCGTCCAGCTTGGCCAGGTCGAGGACGTCGCCGACCAGCCGCTCGAGCCGCGCCGCCGAGGCGGCGATCACGTCGAGCGACTCCGACTGCGCCGCCGGGTCGTCGATCAACCCCTCGCGCATCGCCTCCACGTGTCCGCGGATCGCCGTCAGCGGCGTTCGCAGCTCGTGCGACACGGTCATCAGGAAGTTGCGCTCGCGCGCCTCGGCCTCGCCGAGGCGCGCGGCCATCTCGCCGAACCGTTCGGCGAGGTGACTGATCTCGTCCCCGCCGCCGGGCCGAGGGATGGCGACGTCGTAGCGGCCACGCGCGATCTCGTCGGCCGCGTGGGAGAGGCCGAGCACGGGCCTGGCGATGCGTCGCGACGCGTACCAGGCGAGACCGGCGGCGACGAGCAGCCCGCCGAGGATGGAGACGCCGAAGAACTTCATCAGCGTCAGCCACGTCTCCTGCAGCTCCGTCTTCCGCTTCGCGATCACGAGCACGCCGAACGTCGTCCCGGAGATGTCGAGCGGGCTGGCGACGGCGATCAGCGGCCTGCCGCCGGGGGGCGTGAAGTCGAAGGTGGCCGTGTGGCCGGAGAGGACGCGGGCGCGGTCGAACTTCGCGCGCGCCTCGCGCGGCAGCTTGCGCAGGTGCACCGACTGTCCGGGGAAGAGCGGCGCGCCGAAGTAGAAGATCTGGTCGCCGGTCGCCTTCTCGAGCTGCGTCGGCTCGATCGCCGGCGCCTGGCTCCCGCGGTCGCTGGTCGCGTTCGCCTGATCGACGAGCAGCTCCGCCAGCCCCGAGGCCTCCCGCCGGAGCTCCTTCAGCGACTGCGAGCGGGAGTAGCCGGAGAGAAGCTGGAAGGCGATCGCCGCCGACACGATCCCGGCCACGGCGATGCCCGCCAGGAACAGGGCCGGCAGCCGGAAGCGCAGGGAGCGCAGCACGTGCGGCTCCTACGCGGGCGCGGCGTTCTTCGCAGGCGAGACCTTGTAGCCGACGCCCCAGACGGTCACGATCGGCGAGGCGTCGCCGAGCTTCCGGCGGATCTGGCGAACGTGGACGTCGACCGTCCGCGTGTCGCCTGCGAAGGTGTAGCCCCAGACGCGCTCGAGCAGCTGGTCGCGCGTGAGCACGAGGCCGCGGTGGTCGAGGAGCTCCCAGAGGAGGTCGAACTCCTTGGGCGCGAGCTGGATCTCCTCGTCGCCGACGCGCACCTCGCGGCGGCCGGCATCCACCGTCAGGTCGCCGTGGCGGATGACGGCGCTCTCCATCTGCCGCCGCTCCGGCGTCGAGCGGCGCAGGATCGACTTGACACGGGCGACGAGCTCACGCGGGTTGAACGGCTTCGTCATGTAGTCGTCGGCGCCGACCTCGAGCCCGATGATCTTGTCCACGTCCTCGTCGCGCGCCGTCAGCATCAGGATCGGGACGTCGGAGCTTCTGCGGATACGGCGGCAGACCTCGATGCCGTCGATGTCGGGCAGCATCAGGTCGAGCACGACGAGCGACGGCGGGTCGGAGGCGATCTGGTCGAGCGCCTCGGCGCCTCGCGCGGCGGTGCGGACGCCGTAGCCCGCGTTCTTCAGGTAGAGCGCCACGAAGGACGCGATCGAGCTCTCGTCCTCGACGATGAGGATGGATTCGGACGTCTGCGCCATCCCTGCGAGGATGCCAGAAGCGGGATCCTAGCCGGCCGCGTCGCTGGCGGCAATGGCGTAGCGGACGGGACGGAGCGTCGAGGGGAGCGGCTGGAAGTTGTCCTCGCAGAAGCTCGCCGCGTCGACGGAGAACACGTTCGTGTCCACGTCCAGGGGAGGCTGCCAGCCGAACGAGGTCAGCCACGCCGTGCCCCGGCCGACGACGCTCAGGTCGATGAAGATGCCGTCGCTCACGATCATGCGCACCGGACCGGTGACGCGGAAGCGCACGAGGTCGACTGGGCCGTACTGGTACGCCGGGCGGTCGCCGATCTTCGCGCGCACGGGAATCGCGCCGAGACCGGTGACCTTCGCGCGCTTCTCCACCACGGAGGCCGCGTCGATCGTGATCGTGCCGCTCTGGAAGCGACCGAACAGGGCGCCTCGCGCCAGCGACACCGACACCTTGCCGAACCCGTTCTGGACGACCAGGCACCCGTCGCCGAGGACGGTGTCGGACGCCCGGCCCCCGGACGGGGCAGCCGCAGCTGCAGTCGCCGACGCGACCGCGAGGACGGCACAGGCGATCAGGCGCACGCCGTCAGAGTATCGCCGCCGGGTGTTCCGAGCTTGAGCGGCATGTAAAGAAACGATGGCGCCCGCGTTGGGGCGGTCCCGACTGCTGCCCAGCCGCGCTCAGCTCGAGCCGCGCGCGAGCACCCCGGCCGTGTAGACGCCCTCCGGGTTCCAGAGCATGAAGCCGGCAGCCCCCATCGTCCGGGCGGCGTCGATCTGCTCTACGACCTGCTCGGGCCCGTAGGGCACGCGCAGCGTGAAGTCCTGCAGCCAGGGCACGAGGCGGACCTGCTCGCCGCGCGTCTGGCGCCTGAAGTCGCGCAGAGCGTGCACGACGGTCGCGTACGGGAACGCCTCGGGGTCGATGAGGTTGTACTCGCCCCTGTTGTAGTGCGACGGGTAGACCATCGGGTAGATGGTGTCGAGCAGGCGCCCCGCGCGGCGCGGCACCTGGCCGATGCCGAGGTCGCGGGTGGCCGCGAGGCCGAACAGGTCGGCGGAGACACGGACGTGGAGCGGGTGCAGGCGACCGACCGCGTAGCGGAAGAAGCGGTCGATCGTGACGCCCTTCGGCTCGGCCCGCCGGTGCGGGAAGACGGCCGTCGACAGGTCGCCGTCCGTCGGGAAGCGCACGTAGTCGAACTGGATCTCGTCGAACCCGGCGCGGGCGGCGGCGACGGCGACGTCGACGTCGTACTTCCACACCCGCGGGTCGTACTCGTTCGCCCAGCCGAGGCCGCCCGCGTTCGTCCACACGCCCCCGCCGCGGCGCTGGATGGCGAGGTCGGGCCTGGCGCGGGTCAGCGTCGGATCCTGGAAGACGACGACGCGGCCGATCACGTACAGGCCCGCCCGATGCGCGACGCGGACGAGCCGGACCGGGTCGTAGAAGGGCCGGGCCGCGCCGACCGCGCGCGCGAGCGCCGGCAGGCCGCGGCCGACGAACCCGACGTAGCCGCGCTCGTCCTTGACGTCGAGCTCGACCGTGTTCAGCCCGCGCGAGGAGAGCGCGACGTACTCCTCGAACTTGCCGGGGATGGAGGCGAGCCCTTCCGTGACGTGCACGCCGCGGATCTCCGCGGGCAGGCGGCTGCGGAACGCGGGGACCGCCGACTGCGAGCGCCGCCCGGCCGCGGCCGGCGCTGCCTGGGCATGGTGCGTCCGCGTCGTGAAGTACGTCGCGCCGCCGGCGAATGCGCCTCCCATCCCCACCAGCGCGACCGCCGCCGCCGCGCGCCGGATGCGGCGACGCCGCCGCGCCCGACGCCGACGCTCGCGAAAGCGATCGTTCGGGTCGATGCGGTCGTGGATGTACATGCCGAGCCGCTACACGCTACGGCCTCACCCTCGTTCCCGCAAGCCGCCCTCCAGCGCCCCGGCCCGAGCTCGAACTGGCCGCCGCCGTCGAGCGTGATCCCGTGCGCCTCGGCGGAGCCGCGCCTGCTCGTCGGCGTCGTAGGTGACGTCCTCGCCGGCGCCCGTCTCCCCTGCCCCGTGCAGCCTGACGACGGTCGTCCGCCGCGTGAACTCGCTCGACACCTCACGCTGCAGGCCCTCGAGCTCGTAGCCGTCCACTTCAAGCGGCAGGCAGCCGAGGCGCATGGAGCCGTCCACGGTGCCAGAGTATCGGCGTCCCCATGTCCGAGACGCTCGACTTCGGCGCCATCGTCCTGATCGTGGCGGGCGGCTTCACGGCCGCCGTCGCCATGAGCAAGCTGACGGAGTTCTTCCCGGTTCCAGGCCCTGCGCTCTTCCTGCTCGCAGCCGCGGTCCTCTCGGACGTCTTCCCCGGCCTGACGCTTCCCATTCGCAGCGTCGAGCGGATCGGCGTCGTCGCCCTGATCGCCATCCTCTTCGACGGCGGCATGCACGTCGGTCGCCGCCGGTTCCGGACGAGTGCGCTCGAGATCACGGTGCTCGGCGTCGTCGGCACCTTCGCCACAGCCGGGCTGGTGGCCGTCGCCTGCCACGTCTTCTTCGGCTTCGGCTGGACGACGTCGGGGGTCATCGGCGCCGCGCTCGCGCCGACCGACCCGGCGGTGATGTTCTCGGTGCTCGGCAAGCGCGAGATCGGCGGCCGCTCCGGGACGATCCTCGAGGGCGAGTCGGGGGCCAACGACCCGGTCGGGATCGCGCTGATGATCGGGATGCTCGACTTCGCCGCGCACGACCACGCCTCGTTCTGGGTCGTCGTCCGCGAGTTCGCGATCGAGATGGGAGTCGGGCTCGCGATCGGCGTGGCCGGGGCGCAGGTGCTGCTGCCGCTCATGCGGCGCGTGGCGCTGCCGAGCGAGGCGCTGTACCCGATCCGGACGCTCGCCTTCGCCGGCGTCGTCTACGGGGTGGCGACGATCGCCCACGGCTCTGGCTTCCTCGCCGTCTTCGTCACCGCCCTGCTCATCGGCGACGAGCGCGCCCCGCGCAAGGGCGAGATCGAGCGCTTCCACACGTCGCTGGCCAGCCTGGCGGAGATCGTCGTCTTCACCACGCTCGGGCTGACGATCGAGCTCGGCAAGCTCGGCCAGGGCCACGTGTGGCTGGAAGGGCTGCTGCTTGCGCTCGTGCTCGCTTTCGTCGCCCGACCCGCCGTCGTCTGGCCGCTGCTCGCCCCCACGCGTCTCCGGCCGGGCGAGCGCCTGTTCGTCATGTGGGGCGGGCTCAAGGGCGCCGTGCCGATTCTGCTCGGCACCCTGGCGCTGCTGCAGGGCGTGCACGACGCGACGCGCGTGTACCAGATCGTGTTCGTCGTCGTCGCCTTCTCCGTGATCGTGCAGGGGACGACGATCCCCTTCGTCGCCCCGGCGCTCGGCATCCCCATGCGCCTCGCCGAGCCGCGAGCGGTCCGGCGGCTCGTCGTCGGCCAGGGCTCGCGCGCCGACGGGACGAGCGTCGCCGGCGCCATGCTCGGCCACGGCTCCTGGATCGAGCGGGTGCGCCGCGACGGCGTCGACCTGCCGGTGCGCGGCAGCCTCGTCCTCCGGGCCGGAGACGAGGTGTGGCTGATCGCGGACGCGGACGACGCCGGGCGCCTCGGCCCGCTCTTCCGCCCGGCAGCGGGGTGAGCCGGCGGCGGGGTGCCCGCTCGTCCGCCCGCCGGCTCCTCGTCCGCCGGCTACTCGTAGGTGTAGAAGCCGCGCCCCGTCTTGCGCCCGAGCAGGCCCGCCTTCGCCATCGCCACGAGGCGCGGCGGCGGCGCCATCCGCGGCTCGCGCAGGCTCGCCCACAGCGCCTCGGAGGCGCGAACGTGGACGTCGACCCCGATCAGGTCGATGAGGGCACAGGGGCCGATCGGCCAGCGCGTCCCGTGCAGCATCGCCCGGTCGAGGTCGTCGGGCGCGACCCCGGCCTCGTCGAGCACCCGCACGCAGTCGTTCAGCACCGGGATCAGCACGCGGTTGACCACGAAGCCGGGCGTGTCGTTACAGCGGATCGGCTCCTTCCCCAGGCGCCGCGCGAACTCGTACGCCGCCTCGTGCGCTGCGGGCGCCGTCAGCTCGCCGCGGACGACCTCGACGAGCGGCAGCACGGGCGCCGGGTTGAAGAAGTGGAGCCCGACGACGCGCTCGGGACGGGCGGTCGCGGCGGCGATCTCCGTCACCGACAGCGCCGAGGTGTTGGTGGCGAGCAGGGCGCCGGCGGAGACGATCCGGTCGAGCTCGGCGAAGAGGCTCCGCTTCGCCTCCACGTCCTCGACGATCGCCTCGACGACGACGTCGCAGCCGGCCAGATCGGCGAGCTCGGTGGTGACCGTCAGGCGTGCGAGCGCGGCGTCGGCCTCCTCCGCAGTGAGCCGCTCCTTGTCGACGGCGCGGCGGAGGTGGCGCTCGATCGTCGCCCGGCCGCGCTCGCACAGCTTCGCGCTCAGCTCGCGGCCGACGGTCGCGAACCCGGCTTGCACGCACACCTGTGCGATCCCGGCGCCCATCGTGCCGAGCCCGACCACGCCGACCGTCCGCACCTCCACGACCGGCGATCCTAGTGGACGCCGGCGCGCACAGGCGCGCGGCCTTGGGGCGTGGCGCAGCCCGTGCAGGACGGCGATGCGCCGTCGCGGGCGCGGCGGGCGAGCGCGAGAAGCAGCGTGCCACGCCGCAGGCATCGGCACCGGCGAGCTCCTCTTGCATCCCGAACGGGGCAAGGAGAACGCCGCTCGCCGGGGCCGAGGAGCTCCTACACTTGCAGCGTGTCGGCGTCCGTGCGCAGGCCGTGAGCCCGATCTGGAGGCGGTCGCGGCGGCGCGCAGGCGGCCCGCTTCCGCCGCCCGGCGTCCTGCGGCGCGAGCGCCGCGCTCTGCTCGAGCTCCGCGAGGAGCGCCTTCGCGACCTCGGCGGGCTGCTCCTCGAGATGTTCCGCCGCAACCGCTTCCGCGAGGATCTCGTGCGGCAGCGCTGCGAGGAGCTCGTCGAGCTCGACGAGCACATCGCCTCGCTGGAGGCGCTCCTCGGGATCGCATGGACGGCCACGGAGCCGCTTCGCTGCGCCTGCGGCGCTGCCGCCGCGCCCGACGCACGCTTCTGCCCGGCCTGCGGACGCTCGCTCGGCGACGAGGGCCGCGCCTGCCGGGCGTGCGGCTACGGCCTCGCAGACGACGCTTCCTTCTGCTCGCGCTGCGGCGCGGGCGCCGGGCAGGCCCGCGCGGAGGCGGCGCCGCGCGCAACAGGCGACGAGCCGAAGCGGGCCGAGCAGGACAAGGCGGCCGCCGAGCTCGCCGAAGGCCCGCAGTGACGCGCCCCGCGGGCGCCGCCTGCCGCTGCTGCGGAGCGCCGCTCGCGCCCCGCCAGGAGTACTGCCTCGAGTGCGGCGGCCGCGTGCTCGCCGCCCGCCGCGGGCCCGGCCCGACCGCGTGGCTCCTCCCGTCGGCGCTCTCGCTGCTCGTCGCCGCCGGCGGCGCCGCAGCTGCGATCGCCGCCGCCCGCAGCGAGACCCGCCGCCCGGCCACCCCGGCCGTCGCGCTCTCGCGACTCGAGCGTGCGCCGGCGCGCCGGGCGGCGCGCCCGTCGGCGCCGGCGCACGGGCGCGCCGCGGCACGACGCCTGATCCCCTGGCCCGGACACGGCGCCTACACGATCGTGCTCGCCTCCTACCCGCTCGACCGCGACGCCGCCGCCGCGAAGCGGGCGGCGCGCCGGGCGCTCGCTCGCGGCCTGCCGCAGGTCGGCATCCTCGTCTCGACCAGCTACCCGACGCTGCAGCCCGGGTACGTCGTCGTCTTCAGCGGCGTCTACCCCTCGCTGGAGGACGCCCAGTCGGCGCTGCCGGCCGCGCGCCGGTTCTTCCCGGCGGCCTTCGCCCGCCCGGTCGCCCGCTGAGGTTGTTCTCTTCGTAGCAAACGATGATGCTCGACTTTGTGACACGAGGCCGCACGCGTTAGACTGCTGCGAACACGGAGGCGAGGGGTGATTAACCTTCGCTTAACCGGCCTTTTCCAGCAGTTAACAGGGAAGCGAGATACTGACGACCATGGATGACCGGGTAGCCGAGATCAGAGCCTGTATGTATCAGTATTCGAGAGCCATCTATCGCTCGATCAAGGACCTCACCGACCCGTATGTGGACGCGGCGACGCAACTCCAGTACCGGCGCTCGGTGCTCGAGGCCTGCGAGCAGACGATGGGCCGCCTGGCCACGGATCCGCACTACTTCGCGAACCCCGACCGGGCGCTGTTCCAGGACATCCGCCGCTACTTCCCGATCACGAACCAGGCGCAGGTCGCCTGGGCCGTGAGCAAGGTCGTCTCGGCCGCCTGCGACTTCATCCAGGAGCAGATCGACGCCGGCGCCTTCGACGGAGGCGTCGCCCGCTGCCGCGCGACGACGCGGAAGGGGAAGCCGTGCCAGCGCACGCCGCTCCCCGATCGCGAGTACTGCCCCTCGCACCAGCACCTCGAGCAGCGCCCCAAGGTCGCCGCCTGAGCGGGGCTCCGGCGGGCCCGGCGCGAGGTTGTAAGCTCGCGCCAGGATGTCGCACGACACCGACAAGCTGATCCGCCAGCTGTCGCTGGTCGCCTTCCTCATGGCCGACCGGCGCCCGCTCACCGCCCGCGACGTGAAGCAGAACGTGGAGGGCTACTCGGAGATGTCCGACGAGGCGTTCGCCCGCCGCTTCTACTCCGACCGGGCGGAGCTCCTCGCGCTCGGCGTGCCGCTCCAGTCGCAGCGGGACGAGTTCACCGGCGAGGAGCTGTACACGCTCCGCTCGGAGCGGTACTTCCTGCCGCCGCTCGAGCTGACCGACGAGGAGCTCGCCGCGCTGCAGACCTGCCTGTACCTGCTCGAGGGCCAGTTCGCCTACGCCGAGCCGTTCCGGCTCGCGCTGCAGAACCTCACCCTCGGCCGGCCCGGCTTCCGGGAGGCGCCGACCGAGATCGCCGAGCGGGTCGAGGTGCGCGACCCAGACTACTCGCCCGAGCTCGCCGGCCGGCTGAGCAAGCTCGAGACGGCCATCTCCAAGCAGCGCACCGTCAAGTTCGACTACTGGTCGATCGCCCGCGACGAGACCCGCGAGCGGAGAGTCGACCCGTACGCGCTGCTGCCCCACGAGGGGAGCTGGTACGTGATCGGCCGCGACCACGGACGCGGCGAGATCCGCACCTTCCGCGTCTCGCGCATCCGGGGTGAGATTCGCTTCGCCACGCGTCGCGAGCGCGACTTCCGGCTGCCGGCCGGGTTCAGCGCCGCCGAGCATCGGCCGCCGCCGCCGTGGCAGATCGGGCCTGCGCTGGGCGAGGCGCGGATCGAACTGTCCGGCGACACCGCCTGGTGGGTCGAGCGCACATACCGCCGGCAGGGCACGGTCGAGGACGGCGTCTTCGTCACCCCGTACGCCGATCTCGACCACCTCGCCGCCTGGATCCTGCGCCTCGACGGCCGCGCGCAGCCGCTCGACCCGCCCGAGCTCCGGCGCAGGGTCGCGTCCGGACTCCGCCGCGTCCTCGAGCGGCACACGGGCGCGCCGCCGGTCCCGGCCGAGCCCGCACCCCGCGAGGCGCAGGAGGCCCCGGAGCGGCTGGCCGGCCCCGTCAGCCCCGAGCGGTTCGGCGTGCTTCAGGCCCTGCTCGCCTACCTGCTCAGCGCCTGCGGCGACGAATCGCGGGCGGTCATCCCGGCGGCCGGCCTCGCCGAGCGCTTCGGGATCCCGCTCGAGTCGCTCGAGGAGCACCTGTCGCTCCTCAACCTGGTCAACTTCGGGGGAGGCTGCTACGCCGTCTACGCCGAGCTGGACGGAGACACGGTGCGGATCGACAAGGAGCTCTTCGGCGACACGTTCCGCTCGCCGCCGCGGCTCACGCCGCTCGAGGCCCGCGCCATCCGGCTCGCCCTCGAGTTCGTCGGGCCGATGATCGCCGCGGAGGCGCACCGTCCCCTCGACAAGGTGCGCCGCAAGCTCGAGGAGACGTTCGGCGAGTTCGACCTCACGCAGACGGCGGTTGCGCCGGAGGACCGGGCCGAGGAGGCGCTGATCGCGACCCTGAGCGAGGCCGTCAAGCGGCGGCGGGTGGTCGAGCTCGAGTACTGGAAGGTGGGCGAGGAGCAGGCGGTCACGCACCTCGTCGAGCCGTACGTGCTCGAGCGGCAGCTCCCCTACTGGTACGTGCACACGTGGGACCGGACGCGCGGCGGCCAGCGCAGCTTCCGGCTCGACCGGATGCGGGCGGCCCGCCCGACGAAGGAGACGTTCGAGCCGCGCGAGGGCTTCGAGCCGGTGCGACTCCGCGACGCGCGGGTGGCGCGCATCCTCTTCTCGCCTGCGGTCGCCCGCTGGGAGGTCGAGCGCGGCGCGGAGCCGCTCGCCGACGGGAGCGCTCTCGCCGAGCAGAAGGTGGGGAGCCCTGAGTGGCTCGTCAGCGAGATTCTCCGCTTCCTGGGCGAGGCGGTCGTGGTCGAGCCCGAAGACCTGCGCCTCCGCGTCGCCGCGCGCGCCCGCGAGCTCCTTGCGGCGCTCGGCCTCTCGCGCGTCCGCGTGACCGCCCCGTAGCGCCGGTCCGCGTCCTGCTCACGCCGCCGTCAGACGGCTGCGAATCCGCCGCGCCGCCCAGGCGGCGTAGCCCGCGAGCTCGGGGTCGTCGCGGAACGACGCGAGCACGGCCAGATGCTCCTCGCCGCCCGTGTTGCCGAGCGCGATCAGGGCGTTTCGCTTCAGGTAGCGGCCGTCGTTTCGCGGCACGTACAGCCGCTCGTAGCGAGCGGCCAGCTCCCCGTCCGCCGAGCGCAGCCAGTCGAGGAGCGAGACGACGGGCTCGGCGCCGCCGTCCAGGGCCTCGCCGGCGCGCCGCTTCTCGACACCGCGGTTCCAGGGGCACACCTCCTGGCAGATGTCGCAGCCGTACACCTGCGCGCCGAGCTCGGCCCGGTACGGCTCGGGGATCGGGCGGGCCGACTGCGTCCAGTAGGACAGGCATCTGGTCGCGTCGAGGGTGCCGGGCTCGTCGAGGGCGCCGGTCGGGCAGCGCTCGACGCACAGGCGGCAGGAGCCGCAGTCGAGCTGGAGCGGTGGCGTGAGCTCGACCTCGGCATCGGTCACGAGCGTCCCGAGGACGACCCAGGAGCCGTGCCGCTGGGTGATCAGCATGGTGTTCTTGCCGTAGAAGCCGAGCCCGGCGCGCGCCGCCGCCTCGCGGTCGACGTGCTGGTTCGCGTCCACGAGGACGCGGTAGGCGCCGCCGAGGCGCCGCCCGAGCGCGTCCAGCCTCTCGCGCAGGGCCGCGTACGCGTCCGACCACGTGTAGCGCGGTAGCCGGCCCTCCCCCGCTTTCGGCTCGGGCCCCGGCCGGTAGTAGCAGAGCGCCGCCGAGACGACCGTCCGCGCCCCCGGCAGGAGCCGCTCCGGGTGGCAGGAGACGTCGGGTCTCGCCGTCGTGAAGCGCATGTCCGCGAACAGCCCTCTCGCCCGCCGCTCGCGCATGTGCCGTTCCGTGTCCGCGTACGGCTCGGCCGCCGTCGCGCCGACCGCGTCCAAGCCGAGCTCGGCGGCGAGCTGTTCGAGCTCCGTTCGCGTCACGAGCGAAGTGTGCCTCGCCTCGGCCTGTACAGCCACGCGCCGGCCGGGACGGTTAGCATCGCGCTGCGTGAAGGCGATCCGCATCCACGAGGACGGCGGGCCCGACGTCCTCCGCTACGAGGACGTCCCCGACCCGGAGCCTGCTCCGGGCCAGGTGCTCGTCCGCCTGCGGGCGGCCTCGCTCAACCACCTCGACGTCTGGGTGCGGAAGGGCCTCCCTTCCGTGCCGAAGCCGCGCATCCTCGGCGCCGACGGAGCTGGCATCGTCGAGGCCGTCGGCGACGGGGTGGCCAGCCTGGAGCCGGGGCAGCGCGTGGTGATCAACCCCGGCGTGGTCGAGGACGGCCGCATGCGCGTCGTCGGCGAGGCGATGGACGGCACGCACGCCGAGCTGATCGCGCTTCCGGCCGGCAACGTCTACCCGCTCGACGACGCCGTCTCGTTCGAGGAGGCGGCCGCCTTCCCGCTCGTGTTCGAGACCGCCTACCGGATGCTCATGACGAGGGCGCGGCTGCAGGAGGGCGAATGGGTGCTGATCTGGGGCATCGGCGGTGGGGTTGCGACGGCGGCGATGTCGATCGCGAAAGCGCTCGGCGCGCACGTGATCGTCACGTCGTCGAGCGACGAGAAGCTCGCGCGCGCGCAGGAGCTCGGTGCCGACGCCGGCGTGAACCACGCGACGGGCGACGTCGTCGCAGCGGTGAAGGAGCTGAGCGGCGGCGGCGCGCATGT
>DASREE010000050.1:0-4716 GCA_035652235.1 Gaiellaceae bacterium
GCTGACCGCCCCGATCGCACCGGGGGAGAGCATCATCGCGCCGAGGACCGACTCCTCGGCATCGAGATTTTGCGGTGGGACCGGGGCGGTCGGCGAAGCCTCGGCGAGTTGGTACATGCGCGACAAATCAACCACCTTCCAACACGCCCGAAAAGGGCTTGGACAACCCGCTTTCCACACGCGCGGAGGCGCGCCGGAGCAGGGAGAACGGAACACATGTTCCCCGACTCGCCGGACGGAGCGGTGGAAGAAAAGGGCGCTACGTGCGCCCTTTTCGTGCCAATTTCCCCAGGCCGTCCACACGGCCTGTGGAGAGATCGTTACGCAGTCGGCGCGGTCTCGTCAGGGACAGGCACCTCAGGTGCCGGTCCCTGCTCGACGGCCGCGGCGGCCGTCGAGCGCTCAGGCGTCTCCGCCCCTTCGGGCGCTCCTTCAAGAACAGACCCCGGCGGGGTCAGCCCCTCAGCCGGCTCGCCGCCCTCGGGAACGACGAGAGTCTGCACGGTCGCGGTCACGTCGGTGAAGAGCTCGATCGGCACCTCGTACCGGCCGACCTTCTTGATCGGCTCCGGCAGGGCGATCTTCCGGCGGTCGACGCGCACCTTTGCGACCTTCCAGAGCTCGTCGGCGAGATCGGTCGGCGTGACCGAGCCGAACAGCGACCCGGTCGGCCCCGCCTTGACGTCGAAGCGGAGCTCAGTCTGCTCGAGCTTCGTCGCGAGCTCGCGCGCCTGCTCGAAGGTGGTCGCCTCCTGGCGGGCGCGCTGGGCCGCGCGCTTCTCGAGCTCCGCGACGCGCCCTGGCGAGGCCGGCTCGGCGAGCCGCCGCGGGATCAGGAAGTTGCGGGCGTACCCGCGCGCGACGTCGACGACCTCCCCGCGCAGGCCGACCTTCTCCACGTCCTGCAGGAGGATGACCTCCACCTAGTTCCCCGCGACGTAGGGCAGGAGCGCCATCTCTCGCGCGCGCTTGACCGCGATCCCGACCTGCACCTGGTGGCGGCGGCAGGCGCCCGTGATCCGCCGCGAGCGGATCTTGCCGCGCTCCGAGACGAACGGCCGAAGCGAGGCGACGTTCTTGTAGTCGACCTCCTCGACCTTGTCCCGGCAGAACCGGCAGTTCCGCCGCCGCGGCGTCCCCGGAGCGCCGCCCGGCGGCCGGCGCCGGCTGCTGCTCCGATCCTCTCTCTGCTTGGGCTGTGCCATCGCTCTCCTTTAGAACGGGATGTCGTCGTCGGGCGACGGGGCGAAGTCGGCGTTCTCGCCGGCCGCGCCGGCGGGCACGAACTGCGGCGTCTCGCCGCCGGCGTCGCCGCGGCTGCCGAGGAACTGGACGCTCTCGGCGACGATCTCCACCGACTCGCGCTTCGAGCCGTCCTGCGTCTGCCACTCGCGCCAGTCGAGGCGCCCGTCGATCGCGACGGGGCGGCCCTTGGACAGGTACTGCGAGCAGCTCTCGGCCTGGTTGCCGAAGACCGAGACGCTGAAGTAGTTCGGCTTGTCGATCCACTGGCCGCTCTCGTCGCGGCGCCGCGAGTTGACCGCGACGCGCAGGCTGCAGACCGAGCTGCCGCTCGGCAGCTGCTTCAGCTCGGGATCGCGGGTCAGGTTCCCGACGAGGACGACGCGGTTGATGCTGGCTGCCATGTCTAGGCTTCTCCCTCCTCCGGCTCGGACTCCGTCGACGCCGGCTCGGTCGCCGCAGCGTACTCCTCGGGCGCGCTCGCCGAATCGGCGGTCTCCGCCGCGGCGGGAGCGGCCTCGGCCGGCGCGGACGCACGCTCGCGGGGCCCCTCGGTCGGCGGCAACGGCGGCGGCGCGGCGACCCGGCCGCCGCCCTTCGGCCGGCGGGTCGCCATGTGGCGCATGACGCCGTCGGTGATCTTCAGCACGCGCGTGACCTCGTCGAGCGTCGCCGGCTCGGCGTCGAACTGGAGCAGGTGGTAGACGCCGTCGATCTTGTGGTCGATCTCGTAGGCGAGGCGCCGCCGCCCCCACGAGTCGTGGGAGAGCCAGCTGCCGCCGCCTTGCTCGATCGCCTGGCGCGTGCGCTCGATGATCTCGTTGTGCCGCTCTTCCGGAGCGTCCGGGTCGAGCATGAGCAGAATTTCGTAGTCGTTCACGTTCCCTACCGGCTCCTTCCCGTGGTCTGAATCGGCCTCGTGTGCAAGCGCAACCGGGAACGGGTTCGCGCGGGACGAGGCGAGAAGTCCGCGGAAGAGTAGCATCGACCTCCAGTGCGCCGTTTCCTCGCCGGGTTAGGGTTCGCCATGGGCCTCGCCTGGCTTTTCCGCTGGCGCCGCAAGCCCGCGAAGGCGGCGCCCGGCGCCGACCCCGCCGAGGAGCTAAAGCGGAAGCTCGCGGAGGCGCGCGCGTCCGAGCCGGGGCCGGAGGGGGAGCCCGAGCCCGAGGCGCCGCTCGAGGACCGCCGCCGCGCCGTCCACGAGCGCGCCCGCGCCGCGATCGAGAGCATGCGCGGCGAGGGGAAAGACGAGTAGGATCGAGCCGTGGAAGGAAGCGGGAAGCAGTCGTTCTTCGATCGCCTGAAGGACGCGACCAACGTCGCGGCGACGAAGGCGCGCGAGGGAATCGAGGAGCTCCAGACGAAGACGGAGCTCTCGCGCACCTACGGCGAGCTCGGCCGGAAGACGGCGGAGCTCGTCGAGAGCGGGGCGCTGGCGCACGCGGAGCTGACGCCGCTCGTCGACAAGATCAAGTCGCTGAAGGCGGAGCTCGCGGCCGCCGACACGCCGGCCGCGGAGGCCGTGCCGCCGTCCGAGTCGCCCCCGAGCGCGGGCTAACCTAGCCCTCGGAGCGGCGGGGCCCGGTGGCCCAGCCGGTCTTCAAAACCGGTCAGGCGTGGCAGCCCCACGCTGGGTAGGTTCGACTCCTGCGCCGCTCCGTCTGACTCGCGTAGCCATCCCGAAATGGCTTGGTTACGCGGGTCAGGCGTGCCGTACGAGCGGCGAAAGCTCATCTGGTGCCCACCTCGGTGCCACCTCAGTCGCCATGCCCCGTGGGCGTGGTCGATTGGGCACTCTGGTCTTAACCGGCGTCGCACCGCTTAGAAAAGCGGCAACGTCCTCCGCGCCTCCCACGTCGCGACAAGGAAGCTCGCCATTCCGCCTGCGAGGTTCACGGCTAGTTCCGCGTGGCGCGGCGCGGGGCGAACCGGCTTCGCCCCCTTTCCGTGAGAGTCGCTCAGTCGATTACGAAGCGTCCCGAGTCCGTTCACGACCGAGTAGCAGCCTCCGAGAATCTGCTTGAAAGCCTCCTCCGTGTGGTCACTAGGCGCTAGCTTCAGACCCTTCGCGACCTTGCTGTAAAGCTTCGGGAGGTCGTCGTCCGAGTAGGCCTCGCCGAGGTCGTCGAGGATCAACTTGCAAATGGACTCGAGCAGCGTCCTGGCAGCCGTGATTGCACCCTCGGGACCGGCCGTGCGGCGGTCGAGGGCCTTCTGCCACGCCTCAATCACGTGGTCGGCGTCGAGCGTCGACAACACCTCCGCCGTGACGACGTCCCCCGGCCGCTCCTCCTTCTCTTCGAGCCGGTCGAGCAACGGAGCGAACGCATCCCAGATGTGCTTTCGTCGCTCCCGGTACGTGGGAAGCAGCGGCTGAATGTACGCCCAGAACTGTGAGGGATCCCGACAGGTACGCACGAAGGAAGGAACAAGTTCCTTGCTCCGTGCGTCGCCCATGAGGCGCACCCTCGCCTTCTTGTAGTCCTGCGCGGCGATCGAACCGTCCGTCGCCTGAGCGATCAAGCCGGCCTGGAGGAAGGCCGCCGTCTCGGCGAGCGAAAGGTCGTCGACGCTCGGTTCCTCGGGTTCGTCGGAGCTGAAGACCACGCCCTCATGGTACGGCCGCGTCGTCTATCCGTAATCCCGCCGAGAGGGGGCACGGTTCGTGAGTACCTTGTCGCTACGTCGGCCTCAGTTAGCGACACTTGGGCCAGAAGTCGAGTCTCGAAGTGGTCGTAGAGGCGAACGTGCGAGGAGTGGTCGCTCGGCTGTGACTGTGACGCGGCATCCGTCGGTGCGTCCAGGCTTCCGAGTGAACTACCTCGGTGTCGGGCGGGGGCCGATTCTGCCAGCGGCCCCCGCGCCGAACGAATCCTCGATCACCCCAATAGCGGCGGGTGACAGCGTGGCGCGTGTGCAGCTCGCCGACTGCAGCGAGGCCGCGTCCCGCGCATAGTGTCCGGGGTGGATTCGACGAGCGACCTTGGGATTAAAGTCCGCGCCGAACGAGCCGCGGCAAACCGCAGCTGGTTGAACGAGCCTGCAACCGCCGCGAATCGGCATTGCCGCGAACTGCGATGTTTACCAGGCGCTGGCGGGGAGCGTTGGACGCCCATCGTACGCCAGAATCTGCGGCGTTTTCTGTAGCAATCGCTGAAGTTGATCACGAGCATCCGGCCCGGCTTGAGAGGAATGTCCGGACGGTAGAGAACGCGTGGTCGGTCACACTCGCCGTGTAAAGCCGTTGAACTTCTCTAGCGCCTCCGTCGGTGAGCGGTGAACGTGTACGCGTCGGTGGAGCAGCCCGGGGCGAAGTTGATGATCCAACGCCCTGTTCGCGGCGCGACCCAGATGAATTGCCGCTTGCCATAGGCGCTGTCACTTGCGATCGCGCTCGTGCTTCCGAGCGTGTAGTCGGTGACGCTTGGAGCGTAAATGCGCATCGCCACGGAGCTGCAGTTGGCGGCCGTGGCT
>DASREE010000051.1:0-23132 GCA_035652235.1 Gaiellaceae bacterium
CGCGCATGCCCCACAGGGCGGCAGCCTTGTAGAAGCGAGCGTGCGGGAGGACGAACGCCATCCGGAATCGCGCCGACTCGCTGATCTCGCGATCGGCGGCCTTGACGGCCTCGGCGTAGTCCGCCGCAAGTACCGAGGCACTTGCGAAGGTGTTGAGAAACGACGTCAAGATGAATGGATCACGCGATCGCGAGGTCAGAGGAAAGACTTGCTGGGCGGCTTCGAGTGCTGACGAGATTGAACCACCCAGCTGCCCTAAGAGAAGATAGCCGTTCGCGAGACGGACGAGCTCGTCGGCGCTGTCGTCCGACAACTCCTCGAGCTGCTGGAGCAACTGGGGCGCCTCTTCCCGTTCGAGCCCGAGCTCGGCCAGGAAGCGCCCCCAGGAGACCTGGCGCCGGGCCTCCGCCGTCTCAGCGATGCGGCCGGCGCGCTCGAGGTGCCGGAGGGCGATCTCGTCCCGGTAGCGAAGGTGGGCGGAGCTCCCCGCCAGGCAGAAGGCCCGGACGGCGAACGGATGCTGGCCGTCGAGCCGACGGCCCGCCTGGAGGGCGAGCGCCTCGGCGCGAGCGCGGTCTCCCTCGCGGAACGCGACCTCCGCTTCGGCCAGGTCGACCAACGGCAGATCCGCCCCTCGCGCCGTCGCCGCCGCCACCCAGCGGGCGATTGTCGGGAGCCGGCCCGCCGACAGCAGCGCGGGCAGAGCGGCCTGGAGGAGCTCATCGAGCAGCTCGGCGTCGAAGAACTTGTCGATCAGCGCAAACGCGTCGTCCCAGACGCCCTGCGCGATCAGCGCCCTGGCCAGGCCGCTTGCGAGCCGCAGGGCGGCGTCGTCGCGGCCCTCGCTGAACTTCGTCTCCAGGAAGGAGCGCAGCAGCGGATGGAGGTCGAAACGGCCTCGCGACGTTCGGGTGACGAAGCCGAGCCGGAGCCCCTCCTCGACGATCTCCTCGGCACGGGCTCCGAGCAGCGATTCCGCGATCTCCGCCGAGATCGACGAGGCGAGCGACAACCGAGGAAGCCCCTGCTGAACCTCGACCGGCGCTGCGCGGTAGAGCTCCTCGGCGAAGTATGCGACCATGGCCTCCGGGACGCGCTCCTCGGGCAGCTCGGACTCGTCGGCGAGCGCGGCCAGCCCGATGAGCGCGGGCCAGCCGTCGGCGAGGGCCAGCACCTCCCGGGCGCGCGACCCGCGGACGCTCCTCAGCACGTGGCGCGCTTCGTCCTCGTTCATCGCGAGCGCGCTTCGCCCGATCTCGTACGTCTCCCCGTACAGCAGCCGACGCGCGGTCGCCCACGCCGGGCGCGAACGGCTCGTGATGAGCATGCGAATCGGGCTCAGCGTTGCCAAGAGCTCCACGAATGCCTCGACCGGCGGGGAGTCGCAGGCGAAGTGGTAGTCGTCGAAGGCGAGCCATGCATCGGCCGGCCACGAGGAGAGGTCCTCCGCGAGCAGCTCCGCCAGCGGCTCGATCTCGGCCGTCGGCCTGTCGGCCCAGGCGCCGAGGCGCTTCAGCATCCGCTCGCCCGTGCCCGGGACGAAGGCGGCGGCGGCGCGGGCGAGCCCGATGGCGACCGCGGCAACGTCGGAGCTCGACTGCGTCCCTCGGTACCACGTGTGTGGGCGCGATCCCAGCCACTCCCGTGCCAGCGTGGTCTTCCCGTAGCCGGCGGGCGCGATCAGAAGCAGGATGCGGGCCAGCGTCTCGTCCAGCAGGCGTGTCAGCCGGGGGCGCTCGATGATGTGACCGCGCCCGGACACCCACCCGCCGTCATGGTCTCCCTCCATCGCCCACCTCGCAGGAAGCTGCCTGCGAGGTGGACCGTAGCGCGAATTGCCCCCGAAGACGAGCCACCCGGCGCCCGCGCTCGGGAAGCGCACGACGGGCACCGGGCTGTGTGGCTCTAACGGTTGCGGTTCCGCTCGGCTTCGTTCCGCCCTGCGAGCGGGTCGTCGCCGGTGACGGCGCGGTAGGCCGCCGGGATCTGCCGGCGTCTCGGCACGCCGAGCTTCTGGCGCAGGATGTCCGAATGGGCCTTCGCTGTCCTCGGCGAGATGCCGAGGCGCTGGCCGATCTCCTCGTTCGAGCAGCCTGCCGCGATCAGCTCGACGACCTGCCGCTGGCGGGCGGTGATCGAGGGAATCGCGCTCTTGAGGGTCTCGTACATGACGGCGACGCTACAAGCGCGAAGCCGCGTTCGCCAGTAGCCGAACGGCGTATCTTCGGGTGATTACGCCGGCGTGCGCGCCGCGGCGCCGCGCACGAAGCTCGCCTCGTGCCCGCGACGGTTCGCCTCGGCGAGCTCCTGCTCGTCGAGCGCGCCGATCCGGCGCAGCAGCTCGAACTCGTCGCGCAGGCGCGTGCGCATCATCTCCGGCCCGTCCGTCGCGATCGTGAACGGCACGCCGTGCGCGGCGAAGGCGCGCATCGTCGTGCGCAGCGCCTCCTCGTCGGGGAGCGCCTTCGTGAGCAGGTTCGAGGTCGGGCAGATCTCGAGCACGATCCCGCGGCCCGCGAGCTCGCGCATCAGCTCCGCGTCGAGCGCGGCGAGGATGCCGTGCCCGATCCGGTCGGGCCGCAGCGTCTCGACCACCTCCGCGATCTCCTCGACGCCGTGCGCGCCGCCCTCCTCGCCGACGTGGATCGTGATCCCGAGGCCGGCGGCGCGCGCCTCGTCGACGAGCGGCGCCAGGCGACGGTACGGGTAGCGGTCGAGCCCGTGCGGCCGCGGCCCGGCGATGTCGACGCCGACGATCCCGCGCGAGGCCCAGCGAATCGCCTTCTCGACGATGATCGCGTTCTGCTCGTCGCCGAACGTCCGGTCCATCATCAGGATGAGGCCGGCCTGCACCTGCGGGTACTCGAGCTCGGCACGGTCGAGCCCGCGCACGGCGGCGAGGATGATGTGGTCGAGGTCGCGCTCGCCGCCGCGGTTGCGTTTCATCGGGTTGAAGCGGAGCTCGAGCGTCGTGATCCCCTGCGAGCGGTAGGCGCCGCCGATCGCCCCGTGCACCGAGCGCTCGACCGCGAGCGGGCTCGACTGGATCAGCTCCGTCCAGTGGTAGATGGCGTCGAGCGCGTCCAGGTCGGGCACGCCGCGCGGGTCGGAGACGGTGACGAGCCGGTCGAACTCCCAGTAGTCCTTCACCGGCAGCGCGATCCCCTGCTCGTGCGCGAGCGACCACAGCTCGTTCGAGGCGACCGAGCCGCCGAGATGGGTGTGCAGCTCGGCGAGGCCGACCGTCCGCTCCATACCGCCGAGTGTATTCGCCGCCCGGGGCAGGTCCGAGCAAGTCCGGCACCGCCAGGCCGGGCCATAGACTTGCCCCGCATGAAGGTGGGCATCGTCGTCCCGTTCTCGTGGTCCTTCTGGGGAGCCGTGAACGAGCACGCGGAGCTGAAGGCGGACGCGCTGCGACGGCTCGGCGTGGAGACGCGCACGATCATCGGCAACGACCCGCCGGGGTCGTTCACGCGCGTGCTGCACCCGCGCTCCGGCCGCCACGACGAGCCGCCGGCCGACGTCATCCCCGTCGGCCGCAGCGTGATCGTGCCGGCGAACGGCTCGCTGCCCAACCTCGTGCTCTCCCCGGTCACGCTGCCGCGGATCAAGCGCGCGCTCGAACGGGAGCGCTTCGACGTCCTGCACGTGCACGAGCCGATGACTCCCGCGGTCTGCGTCTCCGCGCTCTCCGTCGCGCGCTGCCCGGTCGTGGCGACGTGGCATGCGGCCGGGGCGCTGCGCTGGAACGCGGCCGCCGTCCACTTCTGGGGCTTCCTGCTCGACCGGATCGACTACCGGATCGCCGTCTCCGAGCAGGCGCGACGCTCCGCCGCGCGCTGGCACGGAGGCACCTACGAGGTGCTGCCGAACGGCGTCCTGCTCCCACCGAGCGCCGACGCCGGCGGCCGCGAGGACCGCGTCGTGTTCGTGGGGCGGCACGATCCGCGCAAGGGGCTGCCGGTGCTGCTCAGGGCGTGGCCGGCGCTCCGCCGGCGCACCGGCGCGCGGCTGCGGCTGGTCGGCGCCGACCCACTCGCCGTCCGGCTCCTGCTCGCCCGGCAGCACGTCTGCGACGAGGGGATCGACGTGCTCGGCTTCCTGCCGCAGGACGAGCTGACGGAGGAGCTCGCCCGCGCCAAGGTGCTCGTCGCGCCGTCGATCGGGATGGAGAGCTTCGGCATGGTGCTGACCCGCGCCTTCGCGTGCGCCCTGCCGGTGGTCGCCTCGGACATCCCGGGCTACCGCGACGTGATGACGCCGGACACGGGCGTGCTCGTTCCGCCGGGCGATCCGGAGCGCCTCGCCGGCGCGGTCGCCGGCCTGCTCGAGGACGAGCCCCGGCGCGCCCGACTCGGCGAGGCGGCACGGCGGATCGCCGAGGAGCGCTATTCCTGGGACCGCATCGCCGGGCGCCTGCTCGAGATCTACCGGCTCGTCGCCGGCGCGAGCCTCGCCTCGGAGCTGCTCGGGGCTCCGTCCAGGTGAGGCCCGTCCTCCGCCTCCTCGGCGCGAGCCGGCTGGCCCGGCTCGCGCTCGCGCTCGCCGTGTTCGCGGGCGTCGCCGTCGCCCTCTGGCTGGGGCCGGACTGGGGGACGGTGGGCAACGCCTTTCAGGACGTCCGCTGGCAGTGGGTGGTGGTCGCGATCGGCATCAACCTCGCCTCGATCGTCACGCGCTCGATCGCGTGGACGCTCGTCATCGACCAGGCGCTGCAGCCGCCGCGGCCGCGCTACCCGCTCGTCTTCTCCGCCTTCTGCGTCGGCCTGCTCGCGAACGCCGCGCTCCCCGGCCGGATCGGCGAGCTCGCCCGGGTGGCGGTGCTCACCCGCCGGATGGCGAGGCGCCGCGGCGTCTGGGCGACGCTCGTCGGCACCGTCGTCGCGCACCGCATGTTCGACCTCGTGCCGATCGTGCTCCTCATCCTGTACGTGCTCGTCACGGCCAAGATCCCGGCCTGGGCGTACTCGAGCCTGGTTGCCGTCGTCTCGGTCGGCGCGACGCTCTTCCTGCTCGCGGTCGTCAGCGCGAGGCGGCCGGGCCGCGTGCACCTCGACGGCGCGGGCACCGTCCGGCGGGTAGTGACCATGGGCCGCCAGGGGCTCGCCGTCATGCACCGGCCGACGCCGGCCGCGGGCGCGATCTGCTTCCAGCTCCTCGGCTGGCTGTGCCAGCTCTTCGCCGTCTACACGGCGATGCGCGCGTTCGACATCCACGAGGCGCTGCCCGCCGCCGGGCTCGTGCTCCTCGTCATGAACGTCGCCACGATCGTGCCCCTCTGGCCGGGCAACGTCGGTGCCGTCCAGGTGGCGATCGCGGTGCCGCTCGTCTCGTACGGCGTCGACTACGGGAACGGCATCGCCTTCGGCTTCGGCCTGCAGGCGATCGAGGCGTCCGTCGGAGTCGGCATCGGGCTCGTCTTCCTGGCCCGCGAGGGGCTGTCGTTCGCGACCCTGCGGCGGATGCCCTCCGCGGTCGACGCGGAGATCGCCGTGGAGGAGCGCGCGCTGTCACCCGACCGCGGCGCTCCCCGTGCGCGGGCCGGAATCCCCGGGTAGCTCCGGCTCCGGAGGGACCCGTGCAGCTTCGCGCTAGTGGGCCTCGCGGGCTCTGAGCATCTGGGCCATCCCCTCGAGCAGGCCCCAGGCGAGCTTCGGCTCCTCCTTGACGAGCGGCCGGAAGTCCCAGGCGATGAGAACGTGAGCCGTCACGTCCGACGTCGCCGTCACGGTCGCCGTCCGCGGACCGTCGTCGATGAGCGCGATCTCGCCGAAGTAGGAGCCCGGGCCGAGCGTCGTCCGCTCCTCCCCGTGCACCGTCACCTTCGCCTCGCCGGACTCGATCACGAAGAAGCCGATCCCGTGCTTGCCTTCCTCGGCCATCGCCTCGCCGGCGGTGAAGTCGCGCTCCTTGAACAGCGACGCCACCTTCTTCGCCTCCTTGTCGTCGAGGCCGGCGAACAGCGTCACCCGCTTCAGGGTCGCCGCGTCGAGCGCCATGCGGGGATTCTACGGGTTCGCCGCGGAGGTCGAGGGACGGGGCACCGCGGCCGGCCTCAGACCGCCGGCCCGGCGTCCGCCATGCGGCGGGCGAGCTCCTCGACCTCGCCCTCGAGCGCGTCGAGGCGGGCGCGGCACAGCCGGTACAGCTCCTCACCGCGCTGCCAGAGCGACATCGCCTCCTCGAGCGGCACGTTCCCGCGCTCCAGCTGCTCGACGATGCGCGTGAGCTCGGCCTCGGCGGCCTCGAAGGTCGGCTCGCCGTCGGTCACGGCCGCACCGCGTCGACAGTGGCCGAGAACGACCCCTCCGCCAGCTCGACGTCGACCTGGTCTCCCGCCGCGAGCGCCGCGGCGGAGCGGACGAGGCCGTCCGCCGAGCGGACGATCGCGTAGCCCCGGTCGAGGGTCGCGCGCGGCGAGAGCGCACGCAGGCGACCGGCCGTCCGCTCGAGCTGCGCCCGCCTGCGCTCGACGGCGAGCGAGGACGCGCCGGCGAGCCGCGCACCGGCTGTCCGCAGCCGCTCCCGGTGGCGCTCGAGCGAGCGTCGCACCCCCCGCTCGAGCCCGGCGCGGCTCCGCTCGAGCGAGGCGACGAGCTCGCCCAGGTCGGGGACGACGAGCCGCGCCGCGGCGGTCGGGGTCGACGCGCGAACGTCGGCGGCGAGGTCGCACAGGGGCGTGTCCTGCTCGTGGCCGACCGCGCTCACGACCGGCACCGGGCAGGCTGCGACCGCGCGGACGACGCGCTCGTCGCTGAACGGGAGGAGATCCTCGAAGCTGCCGCCCCCGCGCGCCAGCACGACCACGTCCACGTCCGGCGCTGCGCAGATTGCCCGCAGCGCCTCGCAGAGGGCGCCGGCCGCGCGCGGGCCCTGGACGAGCGTCTCCGCGACGACGATCCGGGCCGGCGGGAACCGGGCCTGGACAGCCGTGATCACGTCGCGCTTCGCGGCCGCGTCGTTGCCCGTCACGAGCCCGACCCGGCGCGGAAAGCGTGGGAGGCGCCGTTTGCGCTCGGCGGCGAACAGCCCCTCGGCGGCGAGCGTCTCCTTCAAGCGCTCGAGCGCTGCCAGGTGCTCGCCGAGCCCGAAGCGCTCGACGGCAAGCGCCCGAAGCCGCAGCTCGCCGCGCGGCTCGTACAGCTCCGGCCGGCCGTACACGTGGACGCGCTCGCCGTTGCGCAGCTCGAGGCGGAGGGCGTCGAACTGGCCGCGCGGCATCAGCGCCGCCAAGAGCGAGCCGTCGCCGGCGTCCTTGAGCGTGAAGAAGACGGTCTGCCAGCGCTCCTGCCGGCGGAGGTCGCAGATCTCTCCCTCCACCCAGACGGTGGGCAGCCGCTCCAGCCACGACGCGACGCCGCGGTTGAACGCCGACACCGTGTACACGCGGCGGTCGCCGTACTCGATCGCCTCCACCTTCACGCCAGGCAGCGTAGAGCACGCAGAGACGGCTTTCCCAACCGTGCGCGAACGGTGCTCGTCTCGCCCGGCGGGCTCCCGAGCGGGCGGCCCGCCGTGAAGGCACGGGGCCCGTGATCAGAGGAGGATGTCGGCGGCGAGCTCGGGCGAGCAGCCCGACCGCACCAGCGCGACGGCCTGGTGGAGGTCGGCGCTCGAGTGGGCGAGGCGCTCGGCCAGCGGCACCGGATAGCCCGCCTCCATGAGCACATGGAGCCGCCAGGTCTCGACCTTCACGCGCTCGTCGAATGTCTCTGCGGTCTGTGTCATGGCGGTCTGCCCCCCTTTCGTTCGTGCTGAGGTAGACGAACCCTGCCGGCCGGAGTTGGCCCTCTTAACGAGACATTTACGGACCCTGCGCCGCTCGGATCGGGCGCGTGCAGGGCCCGGTGGGAGGCTGATCCGGGACCGGGTCGGCTCAGTCGTGGCGGGCCTGGAGCCGCTCGGTCTCGCGCTGCAGCGTGCGCTCGCCCTCGGCTGCGAGGTTGGCAATCGCCCGCTCGAGCTCCCGGGCGAGCCTTCGCCCCGCCTCCTCCTGGGCCGCCCGCACCGTCTTCGCGAACTCGCGCGAGGCGTCCTCGAGCAGCCGCGACGACTCGCGCTCGAGCGAGCGTTGCAGCCGCTCGACCTGCCGTCGCTCGACGTCGGCGAACTTCGACTCGATGCGCGCGACGGCCTCGCTCTCCTCTCGATCGATCCGCCTGAGCAGCTCCCGCTCACGCGTCGTCAGCCGGTCGGAGACCTCCTGCAGCGCCCGGCGCCGCTGTGCGGTCAGCTCCTCCAGGTCCGAGGTGGCCGCGTCGATCGCCTCCTTGGCGGCGCGCTGGGCCTCCTCCCGGAAGCGCGACACGGTCGCCTTGTGCTCGCGCGCCTCGACCGCGATCGCCTCCGTCTCCTGGCGGAGCTGCCGGTGGACGTCCGCGAGCTCGGCGCGCTGGCGCTCCTCGACGC
The DNA here is from genome assembly GCA_035652235.1 of Gaiellaceae bacterium. Classification (GTDB taxonomy): domain Bacteria; phylum Actinomycetota; class Thermoleophilia; order Gaiellales; family Gaiellaceae; genus PALSA-612. The sequence goes on from DASREE010000051.1 coordinate 8,413, forward strand.
GCGCGATCGCGGTCGCGAGCTCCGCTTGCAGCCGCTCCAGGTCCTGCGTCCACTCCGCAATCCGCTCCTCGACCCGCTGCTGCACCTGATGCAAGCGCAGCGCGTGCTCGCTGGCGGCGCGCCGTTCGCTCTCCTCGAACTCCCGCCGGCGCTCCTCCGCCAGGCGGCGCGCCTCCTCGATGAGGATGCCGCCGAGCTCGGAGCGCACGAGGGCGAGCGACCGCTTGAGCTCGGCCGTCCGCTCCCGGTACTCCTGCTCGATCACCGCCGCGAGTCGCGCGCGCTCCTCCTCGAAGGCGGGCCGGGGATCCTGGGCCTTGCGCAACATGCGGGCACCCATCCTACTCGGGGCCCGACAGATCGACAGCCCTCGCCCCGGCTGCGGCCCGCCTCAGCGCTCGCGCAGGACGACGAGCGCGGCGGCGAGGCAGACGACGGCGAGCGCGAGCGCGCGCAGCGCCTCCTCGGGGGCGGCGACGAGCCGCTCTCGCGTCAGGGGAAGCGTCTGTCCGTCGTGCAGCTCGAGCGTTCCCGCGACGCGCGCGACGCCGCGCCGCGCGAGCCGGACCGCCGTCGACAGCCGCCGCTGGGCGAGGCTGAGGAGGGCGGCGAACGCCGCTGCCAGGAGGGCCTGCCAGGCGAGTGTCCCGGCCGCGGCGAGGTAGGAGGCAAGAAGGGGGAGCGCCCCCCACGAGACGGCGAACCAGGCATCGCCGTGGAAGCGGCCGCCGAGCAGCTCGAGGTTGTACGCGCACGCCACGAACCCGCCGGCCGCGACGAAGGCGAGCAGCCAGGGCGTCCAGGCGACGGCGGCTGCGATCCCCACGGCGACGGCGCCGGCGAGCGAGCAGGCGGCGAGCGCCCACAGCACCGGCGCCGGGATCTGCGTCCCGAGCGGGCGGCCGTTCACCTCGTCGAGCGCGTGCGCGGCGACCCCGAGGCCGAGGAAGAAGGCGACGAGGCCGGCGCCGAGGCGATCGGGCCGCCACTCCGGCGCGAGCGCCGCGCCGACCACGACGTAGCTGAGGTGCCAGGCCGTGTACGGCGGATGCAAGAGGGTCACGTAGTCCCGCCAGCCTCCCGCGCGGAGCGCGTAGAAGGCCGGGCGGATGTCCTCCTTCACCGCTTCCTGCCCCAGAGGACGATGCCGCCGCCGAGGCTGAGCAGCCTGTAGGAGGGCTCGATGCCGGCGGCGCGCCACAACTCGAGCTGGCGTTCGAGGGGCCACTCGGCCCAGAAGGCCTTGATGCTCGGGCCGAGGAAGCGTCCGACCTCGGCCCACCCCGGCGAGATCAGCCGTCCGAGGCCGGGCAGGCCGATGCGAACGTACAGCTCCCAGGCCACGCGGGCGAGCGGGTGCGGCGGGAGCGCGAACTCCAGCAAGGCGACGACGGATCCCGGCCGCACGACCCGGGCGAGGCCGGCGAGCGTCGCCGCCGGGTCGTCCACGTAGCGGAGGAGGTAGGTGGCGGTGAGCCCGTCGAAGGAGGCGTCGGGGAAGTGGAGCTCCTCGGCGTCGCCCTCGACGAGCGTCACCCGGGCGGGGACGCGACGGCGCGCCTCGGCGAGCATCTCGGCGCTCTGGTCGAGTCCGACCACCGAGCATCCCGTGCGGCGGACGAGTTCGGCGGCGACCGCGCCGGTCCCGGTCGCCACGTCGAGGACCGTGTCGTCGGGGCCCACGTCCAGGCGGGAGACGAGGAAGCGCCGCCAGCGCGGGTCCTGGCCGAGGGAGAGCAGACGTGCGTAGCGGTCGTAGGTCGGGCCGAGCGGCGCGAACAGGTCGAGCGCGCGACGGTGCCGGGGCGAGGCGGCGGCCACGAGGCCGAGTCTATGCTGGCATCCGCCTCGGCGATGACGCGCTCCCAGCCTGCCAGCGACCGCACCCCGCCGTGCTGACGGACGAGCTGCGCCGGATCGCCGACGCCGCCGTCCGCTACGCGGCGCCGGGCGAGGAGCTCTCGGCCGTGATTCCCGCCGAGCCGCTCGGCGGCGAGTTCGTCTTCCTGTGCGCGTTCTCGGACGGCGACGCGAACACGTGGGTGGCGCTCGACGGCTCGGGCGCGCCGGTGCTCGAGCGGCGGCTCGTCCGCGACGCCGTCGCGATCGCCGCCATGTGCGAGCTCGCCGAGGAGACGGCGGGGGGCGGCAACCTGCCGGAGCTGCGCGCGCGGCTCGCCGCGCTCCGCGAGCGCGAGGACGCGCACGGCCTCGAGGAGGCGGAAGCCGCCGCAGCCGATCTCGAGGCGGCGCTCGCCCCGGGCGTGCGCGTCGCCTCTCCGGCCTACCTCGACCGCCTCGGCGCGGCGGCGCGCAGGCTCGAGCAGGCGCTCGGCGAGATCGCCAGCTCCCCCTTCGCGGAGGCGATGAAGCAGGCGGGGGTCACGGTCGACGCGCTCGCGGCCGATATCGAGCGTCACTACAAGCTCGAGCTCACCTGAACGCCCGTGCTCACGCGCTTCCGCCACTCGATCCGCTGGCCGCTCTACCGCCTGCCCCGCGGCTGGCGGATCGTAGCCGACTGGCTCGCCACGCTCGGCGTGGCTGCCGTCATCGTGCTCGTGCTCGAGGTCGAGGTGGCGAAGCCCTACCGGATCCCGTCCTCGTCGATGGAGCCGACTCTGCACTGCGCCGCACCTGCCTCCGGCTGCCTCGGGCAGTCGCCGGACCGGGTGGTGGCGGCCAAGATCGTGTACCTGTTCCGGAGCCCGGCCCGGGGGGACATCGTCGTCTTCCGGGCGCCGGCGGCTGCGCGGGCGCGCTGCCGCGAAGGCGGCGCGTTCGTCAAGCGCATCGTCGGCCTGCCGGGCGAGACGGTGTCCGAGCGCGACGGGGTCGTGTACGTCGACGGCCGGCGCCTGCTCGAGCCGTACGTCGACCCGGCCCGGCGCGACCGCCTCACGCGGACGTGGCCGCGGGTGCCTGCGCACGCCTACTTCGTCATGGGCGACAACCGGGCTGCCTCCTGCGACTCGCGCGACTGGGGGCCGGTGCCGCGCAGGGACCTGATCGGGCCGGTCGTCGCCAGGTACTGGCCGCTCAGCCGCCTCGGCTTCCAGTAGCGGGCACCCGGACACCCCCTCACGGCCCCCGGCGGCGCCCGGCGAGGAGCGCCGTGGCGAGCCCGAAGACGGCGGGGAGCGCGAGGAGCGGCAGCTTCGACGTCCCGCCGGCGGCGATCGCAGCGAGGGTGCCGACGAGCATCAGCGCCGTGATGAGCGAGAGGCCGACGACGACGCTGCGCGGCGGCCGTCCCGGATCCGCGTCGGGCTCCGAAGTCACGATCCCATCGTTCCACGGCGGCGGCGTCTCTGAGGCGCCGGCCGCCGGCGGGGCGGGCTCCGTCGTGCGCTACGCTCCGTTGTATGGACGAGGAAGGCGGCTTCGGCATCCCCTTCGGCGGCAACCCCGAGGACCTGCTGCGCGGGCTGCGCGAGTTCGCCGAGCAGCAGGCGGAGTCGGTGGCCGAGGCGCAGCGCGAGCAGTTCGCCACGTTGACGCTCAACACCGCGGTCGACCTGACCGCGGCGGCGCTCCGGCGGATGGTGGTCTCGGGGGGCCCGGACGAGCAGGCGCTCGCGCTGCGGGACGCGATGCGCGTGCTCTTCCCGGAAGCCGTCGCCCTCGTCAGCGCCGCCCGTCAGGGCTTCATGCGCGAGTAGGCGCCGCCGCGCTCCCGCTCGGCCGCCGGTCGCCCGGCTCGCCGGCGACCCGCCTTGCGACGAGGGCGAAGGCGACCGGCACGCGTGGATCGTGCCTGCGCACGGGCGAGAACGAGCCGAACTCCTCCAGCCGGCAGACGGCGAAGCCGCCGGCCGCGAGCGCGGTCACCAGCTCGCCGAGCCGCCACAGCCGGAGCGTCGCCGCCGGCCGCACCCAGTCGCCGACCGGGAGGGAGCCGGCGAAGTAGTCGCTGCGCCAGCGGAGCGAGGTTGCGTCGACGCACGCCCCGGCGGGGTGCAGGTCGACCGCGACGAGCACCCCTCCCTCCCGCAGCGCGGCGGCCGTCTCGGCGGTCCAGCGCCCGAGGTCGTCGAGAAACGGGAGCACGCCCGAGGCGTAGACGGCGTCGAACCGCCGGCGCCGAAGCTGCACCGGGAGCTCGGCAGGGTCGGCCTGGAGGAAGAGGAGTTGCGGGAAGCGGGCCCGGGCGGCGCCGATCGCGGCGGCCGAGGGGTCGATGCCCGTGACGAGCGCGCCGAGCGCCGCCAGCTCGGCGCTCGCCTCGCCGCTCCCGCAGCGCTCGTGCAGGACGTGCGCGCCCGCGAGGTCCGGCAGGAGCTGGCGGACGGGCGGAGGGATCCCCGCCGGCTCGCGGGTCAGCGCCTCGCGTATGCGCAGCAGGGCGTCCCAGGCGCGGCGGGTCTCGTCTGCCTCCACCTCGGCGTCAGGCGAGGAGCGAGAAGCCCCCGTCGACGACGAGGGTCTGACCCCGCACCATCTCCGCCTGCGGCGAGCAGAGGAAGACGACGGCCTCGGCCAGGTCACGCGGCGCGACCAGGCGCCCGGCGGGGGTGCGCTCGGCAGCCCAGGCGACCATCGCCTCCCGGTTCGGGAAGTGCCGCAGCGCCTCCGTCTCGACGACGCCGCCCGAGACGGCGTTGACGCGGATCCGAAGCGGCGCCAGCTCGACGGCGAGGTAGCGGACGAGCGCCTCGAGCGCCGCCTTGGACGCGCCCACGAGCACGTAGTTCTCGAGCACGCGGACGGAGCCGAGGCTGGAGACCGCAACGATCGAGGACCCCGGCGCCATGGCCGGCGCCGCCGCCCGCGCGAGCGAGAGGAACGCGCGCGCGTTCGCGGACATCGTCCAGTCGAAGTGCTTGTCCTCGGTCTCGAGCGCTCGCCTGATGACGCCGGTCGCGGCGTTGTGGACGAGTACGTCGAGCCGCCCGAGCGCCGCCACCTCCGCCGCCACTCGTGCCGAGGCGACGTTGCCGCGGACGAGCACGGGCTCCGCGCCCAGCGCCAGCAGCTCCGCCGCCGCCTCCTCGGCGGCGCGGTCGTTCCGCAGGTAGCCGATCGCCACGCGCGCCGCGCCGCGCTCGGCGAAGGCGCGCGCGATCTCGCGCCCGATGCCGCGCGAGCCGCCGGTCACGAGGACCGACTGCCCCTCGAAGCGGCTCATTGCCGCCGCGGCAGCGGATCCGAGGCGGGCGCCGAGCTCGGGACCTGCTCCCAGCCAATGCGCGACCGCGGCTCGCGCCCGCCCTCCTGCGCCTTGGAGGACGCGTGGCCGAGGCGGTCGAGGAGCTCCATCTTCTCCTCGCCGTACACCCGGGCCGGATGGTCGTCTGCGAGATCGCGGATCAGCTCGTGCACCCGCGCCCGCAGCTGGTAGGCGAAGTGAGGGGTCGCCGCCCCGACGAGCCGGTCGATCTCCGCCATCGTCGCGTCGCGCACGGCAGGAAGCGTAGACGACCGGCCGCCGCCGGCCACGCCCGAGCGGCACCGCGGCGAGCGGCTGCGGTCAGGGCGTCGCGTACAGGACGCCGAACCTGCCGGGCGTTCTCGCGCGTACGACCAGGGCGAGCCGCCGCTGGCCGCAGACGGCGAACGAGACGCGGCGGCCCCCCTGTGCCAGCACGCGGCCGCTGGAGGCGTCGACGAACGCGATCGACGCTCCCGGCGGCGCGCTCGTCAGCCGCGCGCTCGCCGAGCCGTCGAGCGCCGCAGCGAGCAGGCGCCGCGCCGGCCGAGCCGGGCTCGCGATGCGCCCCGACCAGCTGCCGACCGCTGGCCCGGTCCACGGGTCGACGACGTCCTCCTCGGCGGCGGCGAGCGCGGCCGAGTCAGGGTAGAAGCTCGCGTCCGCGTTCCACGGCGCGAGCGTGGTCCACGTCGGCCACGCCTGCTTGTCGAAGTTGAGCAGGCGGTACGTCTCGGCGAACGCCTCCCCCGGGTTGAGGGCGTAGTTCGCCCCCTCGTCTCCCGGGAAGGCGGTTCCGGCTGCCGCGCGCGCGCAGACGTGCTCGTCGCTCGCCCACCGCTTCGGGCCCCAATCCTCGGCCGACCAGGGCGGGTTGACGCGGTTCCGAGCGACGTGATGGCCGTACTCGTGCACGAGGATCGTCTCCTTCGAGGTCCCGTCCGGGAGGTCCTCGCCGGGGACGACGATCGTCTCCGAGTCGGGGTCGTAGCAGCCGCCCGCCTGCGGGCCGCAGATCGACGCGATCTCGTCGAGCGGCGCGACGAGGAACACCGCCTTCGCCAGCTCGTCGCCGTGGAAGAGCTGGACGACGAAATCGGCGAGGCTCTGGGTCAGCGCCGGGTCGACCGGATACGAGTCCGAGACGAGCACCTGCACGACCTCGCCGTCGCTCGCGGTCACCGCACCGCCCCACTCGCCCGCCCGGCGCACGGCCTGGAGCCGCCTGGCGCGCGAGCCCGTGAGGACGGCGTCGCGGAAGGAAGCCGGGCCGGAGGCGAGGCCGGCGGGCGAGAACGGCTGCGCGCGCCGCCCGGACGGGCCGGCGAGCGCCGTGCCGGCGAGGAGCGCGAAGCCGACCGCTGCGAGCGGGAGGAGGCGGCGCACGGAGGTCACGGTAGCCGCGCTCGCGCCGGTGCGGGTAAGGAAGTCCTAAGAGCTCGTCTTCGGGCCGAGAGCTCTAGCCTTCCGGCGGTGAGCCCGCAGCGTCGCACAGCCCTCGTCTCGGTCGCCGCAGCGGCGGGGCTGGTCGCGCTCAAGCTGGCCGTCGGCCTCGCGTCGCACAGCCTGGGGCTGATCTCGGAGGCCCTCCATTCGGGGACCGACCTCGTCGCCGCGCTCCTCACCTTCTTCGCGGTCGGCTGGGCTGTCCGCCCCGCCGACCCTAGCCACCACTACGGCCACGGCAAGGCGGAGCACCTGTCCGCGCTCGCCGAGGCCGCGATCCTCGTCGGAGCGACCGTGCTCATCGTCTGGCGCGCGGCCACGAGGCTGGCTGGATCCGGAGCGGCGCATGTGAACCCGACCTGGTACGCGCTCGCTGTCGTCGGCGTCGTCATCGCGATCGACGTCTCGCGCGCAGTCGTGTCCTGGCGCGCGGCGCGACGGTTCCGCAGCGCCGCCATGCAGTCGAACGCGCTCCACTTCGCCAGCGACATGGCCGGCTCGACCGCGGTGCTGGTGGGCCTGCTCGTCGCCCGTGCCGGCCATCCGAACGCCGACCCGATCGCGGCCCTGTTCGTCGCCGTGCTCGTGCTCATGGCCGCCGGGCGGCTGATGCGCCGGAACGTGGACGTGCTCATGGATCGCGCCCCCGCGGATGCGGCCCTCGCTGCCAGCCGCGCCATCGAGCGCAGCGTCCCCGGCGTGCGCCTGCGACGGCTTCGCCTCAGGCAGGCGGCCGGCCGCCACTTCGTCGACGTCGTCATCGGCGTGTCCCCTGGGGAGGCGGTGGCGCAGGGCCACGCCGCCGCGGATGCGGTCGAGGCCGCGGTGGCGCGCGCCCTGCCCGAGGCGGACGTGGTCGTGCACGTCGAGCCGGAGACAGGGCAGGAAGCTGCCGTCCGCGAGCGCGCGCAGGAGGCGGCGCTGCGCGTGCCCCGCGTGCGGGAGGTGCACAACGTGAACGTGATCGCCGTCGGCGATCGCACGGAGCTCTCCCTCCACCTGAAGCTGCCCGGCGGGCTCTCGCTCGAGGAGGCGCACGGCGTGGCCGAAGAGGTGGAGCGGGAGATCCTCGACGCCGTGCCCGAGGTCGACACCGTGCAGACGCACCTCGAGCCGCTGGCCGAGGTCTCGGCGGGGCGGCGGCCGTCCGCGACGGCCGTGGAGGGCGGGGCGGCGTCCGTCCTGCGGATCGTGCGCGAAGAAACAGGGGCGGCGCCGCGCGAGCTCCGCTTCCTGCAGACGGACGCCGGTCTCGTCGTCTTCCTCACGCTCGGGCTCGACCCGCACACCGAGCTCGGGCAGGCGCACGCGACCGCGAGCGCGATCGAGGAGCGGATCAGGCAGGAGCGGCCGGAGATCGGCGAGGTGCACGTGCACACGGAGCCGTGACCCCGGTTGCGGCGCGGGGGCTGGCCTACGAGCGCGGATCGACTCGCTAGGGTGCAGGCCCCGTGAAGCTGTGCATGTTCAGCCCCCGCGACCGCGACCTCGTGCGCGGGTGGCCGGGGCGGATCGACGGCGACCGGGTCGTCCAGCTCGCGGCGCAGACGCTCCAGTCCTTCTTCACGGGCGGCGGCAAGGCGCGTGAGCACGCCGAGTACGCGCTCGCCGACGTCGTCCTGCGAGCACCCGTCCTGCACCCTCCGTCCGTGCGCGACTTCATGGCCTTCGAGGAGCACGTCCGGAACGTCCGCGAGATCATGGGCCGAGCTGGGGTGCCCGCCGTGTGGTACGAGCGGCCCGTCTTCTACTTCTCCAACCCCACCGCCATCTACGGGCCGGAGGAGGACATCCCGTACCCGGAGGGGACGAGCGAGCTCGACTACGAGCTCGAGGTGGCCGCGGTCGTCGGCCTCGACGGCGAGATCGCCGGCTTCACGATCCTGAACGACTGGTCGGCGCGTGACCTCCAGCGCGAGGAGATGAGCGTCGGGCTCGGCCCCGCGAAGGGGAAGGACTTCGCGACGAGCCTCGGGCCCGTCGTCGTGACCGTGGACGAGTTCGACGGCGGAAGTGGTGCCATGACGGCGAGGGTGAACGGGGAGGTGCGCTCGCGCGGGTCGCTCGAGGCGATGTACCACTCCTGGGCCAGCCTCCGCGACCACGCCGCGCGCAACACCCGCCTCCAGCCCGGCGACATCCTCGGCTCGGGCACCGTCGCAGGCGGCTGCATCCTCGAGCTCGGGGACGGCCGCTGGCTCCGGCCCGGGGACGTCGTCGAGCTCGAGGTGGAAGGGATCGGGGTGCTCCGGAACGTCGTCGGCGCGCCGCGCGGCAGCGAGGCGGGCGGCGCCTGACGGACCGGCGGAGCCGCGATGTCGCTTCAGGCCGTGTCCGTTCCCGCCGAGCTGGAGGTGCCCCAACCTCCTCCCCGCTGCGAGCGTAGCGAGGAAACCGTCACGGGTGGGAGCCGCGATCGTGCCGGGACCGTGGCGATCGTGCCCCGGATCGTGCTCCGGCCGTCCTCCGGGGACAACCCTCCCGCAGCTCCGACGTCCTCCCCGCGATGAAGCTCGTCCTCGACTGGGACGGCACGGTCACCGAGGTGGACACGCTCCTCCTGGTCATGCGCCGGTTCGGCGACGCCGACGTCTTCCGCAGCGCGGGCGAGCGCATGCGCCGCGGCGAGATCGGATACCGCGAGCTGATGGAGCTCGAGGTCTCCACCGTCCGCGACGCCACCCTGGAGGAGGTCGCGGCCTGGCTCGTCGGGAATGCGCGCCTGCGGGCAGGCTTTCGCGAGCTCGTCGAGCGCCACCGTCCGCTCGTCCTCTCCGGAGGCTTCGAGCAGCTGATCAGGCCGCTCCTCGCCCGCGAGGGGGTGGAGGTCGACCTGGTCGCGAACCGCGTCGACCCGCGGCCGCAGGGCTGGCGCATCGTCTGGGCCCACGATCGGCCCTGCGAGGTGTGCGGCGACTGGTGCAAGCGCCTGTGGCTGCCGAGGGAGCCGTTCGCCTACGTCGGGGACGGCTACTCCGACCGCTGCGCGGCGCTCGCCGCCGACCGCGTCTTCGCCCGCGCCGGCCTCGCCGAGTTCCTCGGGGCGGAGGGCCGGGCGTTCGAGCCGTTCGAAGATCTGCACGACGTCCTCCGCGCGCTCGAGAGGTAGGCGACGGATCCCGCGATGCCGCTCCTGCCGGTCCCAGACCCCTACGACTTCGCGCTCTCGACGGAGCGTTTCCGCCGCTTCGGCCCCGACCTCGCCAACCTCTGGTACGAGGACGGGCTGCACCGCGTCGTCGGCGGGCGCGAGGTCCGCATCGAGCCCGCCCCCGGCGGCGTGCTCGTCGAGCCGCTCGACGAGGAGATCGCGCCCGTCGTCGCGCGGCTGCTCGGGCTCGAGTTCGACCTGGCCGGCTTCGAGCGCTTCGCGCGCGAGCACGACCCCACGCTCGCCGGCCTCGTCGAGCGGCTTCGCGGCTTCCGGCCGCCGGTCGCGCCCGACCCGTTCGAGTCGCTCGTCACCTCGATCACGGCCCAGCAGGTGTCGCTGGCGTCCGCGTTCGCGATCCGCAGCCGGATGATCGAGCGTCTGGGCGAGCGGGCGGCGCGCGCGTACGCTTTCCCGACCCCTGCGCGCCTCGCCGGCACGCCGCCGGAGGAGCTCGTCGCGGTCGGCTTCTCCCGCCGGAAGGCGGAGTACGTCGTCGGCCTCGCCCGGGCAGAGCCCGACTACGCCGAGCTCGGCCGGCTCGGCGACGACGAGGTGAAGCGGCGGCTGTGCGAGATTCGCGGGCTCGGCGAGTGGACGGCAGACTGGTTCCTCGCCCGGTGTCTCGCGCGTGCGCACGCATGGCCGGCGGGTGACCTCGGCCTGCGCAAGGCCGTGTCTGCGCTCTATGGTGACGGGCGGCTGCTGTCGACGGAGGAGGTCCGCGTGCTCGGCGCCCGCTTCGCGCCCTACGAGAACCTGGCCGCGCACTACCTGCTCGCCGGTCTCTCCCTGGCTGGACCGGCAGCGTGACGATCCGGCGCGCCTCCGACGCTGACCTCGCCACGCTGCGCGTCCTGTGGCAGGAGCTCGAGGACGAGCTCGGCGGTCCGGCGTTCGTGCGCGAGACGTGGGAGGAGGAGCTGGTCGACACCGAGCGCCGCCTGCGCGAGGGCGTGGTCCTGCTCGCCGAGGAGGACGGGGGGCCGGTGGGCTACGCGGCGCTCGACTTCGGTGACCGCCGCATCGCCTGGCTCGTCGGGATCTACGTGCGCCCGTCGGCGCGGCGGCGGGGTGTGGGCCGGCGCCTCCTCGCCGGCGTCGCCTCCGCCGCGCGCGAGCATGGCTACGCGCACCTCGGCCTCGACGTGCTGACGGAGAATCGCGCCGCCAGGACCCTGTACGAGCGGCTCGGCTTCGTCGAGTTCGAGCGGTCGCTCGCGGCGACGCTCGACGAGCTCGACGCGCGGCTGGAGCAGGTGGAGCGGCCGCCCTCGTTCGGGCGGGTCTACGCCCAGACGGACGACGAGACCGGGGTCGAGCGTGCGGTTCGGCAGCTCGTCCCGCGACTCGGCCATTCCGAGCGCACCCAGCTGTCTGCGCCGCGCGGCGGCTGGATCGAGGTCGCAGACGAGCTCTGCAGCCGCGATCCGCGCGCGCTGCGCCGGCTTGCGCAGGAGATCTCCTACCGGACGGGCGGGGTCGTCCTCGCGCTCGGGATCGAGGAGGAGACGGTCGTCCGCTACGTGCTCTTCGACCGCGGCTCGGTTGCGGACGAATACGCCTCGGTGCCCGAGTTCTACGGGTCGCTGCCGCCCGGCGACGTCGTCGCGCTCGGCGCCAACCCGCGGGTCGTGCAGCGGCTGACGGGGGCCGACCCGCAGCGGGTGCGCGCGGTGGCGAGGACGGCTTCGTCCCCCGATCAGCTGCCTCCGCCGCGCGAGCTGTACGCGGAGCTGGCCGACGTCCTGGGAGTAGGATCGCCGGAGCGATGATCACGCTCTACGACGCCGATCGCTGCCCGTACTGCGCGCGCGTCCGCATCGTGCTCGCCGAGAAGGGTCTCGGCTACGAGACGGTGGCCATCGACCTGTCCGACCGGCCCGCCTGGCTGTACGAGAAGAACCCGCTCGGCAAGGTGCCCGTGCTCGAGGAGGACACCCTCTGCCTGCCCGAGTCGACGGTGATCATGGAGTACTTGGAGGAGCGCTACCCCGAGCCGCCGCTCCTGCCCGACGACCCGGCCGAGCGCGCCCTCGTTCGGCTGCAGGTCGAGCGCTTCGACCACAACCTCGGCGACGCCTACTACGCGTTTCGCCGAGGCGAGGAGGGCTCGGCGGAGCGGCTCGCCCACTGCCTGTCGCTGCTTGAGCGCGGCGTCGCCGCCTGGGCGGGGCGCTACAGCCTCGCCGAGATCGCCTACCTGCCGTGGCTCGTCCGGCTGCGCGACCTGCTCGGCTTCGACCTGTCGCCGTACCCCGTCCTCGCCGAGCGCCTCGAGCGCCTCGCCGAGCGGCCGGCTGTCGCCGCCGAGGTGGACGTCGTCGCCTGCCTGCCGCGATGAGCGCGCTGCCGCCCGTCGTCGACGCGGACTGGCTTGCCGCCCATCTGGGCGAGGAGGGCCTCCTGCTCGCCGACGTGCGCGGTCCGAACGCGCACGCGCGCCAGCATCTGCCCGGCTCGATCCCGCTCGTGCTCGGCGCTCCCGGACAGTCGACGGAGCGCGAGGCGCTCGAGGCGTTCGCGACCGAGGCGGCGCTCCGTCTCCGCCGGCACGGGGTCACGGGCGAGGAGCGGCTCGTCCTCTACGACGGCGGCGACTGCGTCTCGGCTGCGTCCGCGTTGCAGGTCGCGGAGCTGGCCGGCCATCCGCGCGTGTCGGTGCTCGCGGGAGGGCTCGCGGGATGGCCGGGTCCGACCGAGAGCGGCGTGGTCGAGCTCGAACGGTCTCGTGCCGAGCTCGAGCCGCGCCTGGACGCCGTCGCGACGCTGGCCGAGCTGGCCGAGCGGCTCGGCGGCCCCGACCTGACGCTGGTCGACACGCGGCGGGAGGACGAGTACCGCGGGCGCAGCGGCTACCCGTGCGACCCCCGTCAGGGGCATATCCCGGGCGCGCGGCACGTCGAGGTGTCGACGCTGTTCGCCGGCCCGGGAACGCCGAAGCCGCGCGAGGACGTCCGCGCCGCCGCCGGGATCGCGGACGGGTCGGAGGACGTCGTCTGCTACTGCCATTCGGGCTCCCGCTCGGGCCTCGCCGTGCTCGCGCTCCGCCTCGCCGGCTATCCGGCGCGCAACTACCTCGGCTCGTGGCACGAGTGGTCGCGACATGCCGAGCTTCCGCTCGAACGCTGAGCCGCCCGGCCGGTGCCGGGCGCGGCGCAGGGCTAGACGGGGGCGCCGACGCGCTCCGCCACGTCCAGGAAGGAGCCGCACAGGGTGCGTCCGAGCGCCGTCCATCCCTCGATCCGCTCGGCGGCCTCGGCGAGGAAGGCGTCCTCCGGGGACGGCAGCTGCGCCGTCGGCTCGCGCGCCCAGCTCGAGACGACGTCGAGCGTCACCTCCGGGTGGAACTGCACGCCCCAGGCGGCGTCCCCGAGCCGGAACGCCTGCGTGCACACCCGGCTTCGGGCGAGCTCGGTCGCCCCGGCGGGGAGGTCGTACGAGTAGAAGTGCCACTCGAACGCGTCGAACCGGTCGGGCAGCTCGCCGAGCAGCGGGTCGAGCGCGGCCTCCTCCGTCAGCTCGACCTCGACCCAGCCCACCTCGGGCTCGCTCGCAGGCCGCACCTCCGCGTGCGCCGCCTTGGCGATCAGCTGCGCCCCGAGGCAGACGCCGAGCACGGGAACGTGCAGGGCGAGCAGCCGCTGGAGGAAGAGGTTCTCCATCCGGAGCCACGGGTGCAGGTCGTCCTGGTCGGCGTGCATCGCTCCGCCGAGCACGAGCACGGCGCCGTACTCGTCGAGCGGAAGCGGCGGCGGGACGTCCCAGGCGAGGCTCCACACGTCGAGCGCGTGCCCGCGCTCGCCGACCACGTCGGCGAACGTCCCCGCGGGGACGTTCGCTCCGTGCACGACGGCGAGCACGTCCACGGACACAGGATAGACGCGATCCGCGCCCGTGCCGACCGCGCGCGCGTCTCGCGGCGCCCGTCGCGCGGCCGGGAGCCCGCCTACAATCGCCCGGTGGATCCGAGGCCGGTGGGCGTCTTCGACTCGGGTGTGGGCGGGCTCACCGTGCTGCACGAGTGCCTCGTGACGATGCCGCACGAGGACTTCGTCTACCTGGGCGACCACGCTCGCCTGCCGTACGGGCCGCGCCCGCTCGCAGAGATCAGACGCTTCGCGCGCGAGATCGGACGGTTCTTGGCGGCCCAGGACGTGAAGCTGATCCTCGTCGCCTGCAACGCGGCGACGTCGGCCGCGCTCGGGGACCTGCAGGCGGAACTCGCGCTGCCGGTGGTGGGGGTTATCACCCCGGAGGCGCACGCAGCGGTGCAGGCGACGCGGAACCGGCGCGTCGGCCTGCTGGCGACGCAGGCCACCGTCGAGGCGGGCCGGTACGCCGAATTGCTGCGCGCGCTCGACACGGGTGTCCGCCTGACCGCGGTCGCCTGTCCCCGCCTCGTGCCGCTCATCGAGGGCGACGACCCCTTCGGCGAGGAGACGGCGGTCGCCGTCCGCGAGTACGCGGCGGTGCTGAAGGAAGCGGGCGTCGACACCGTCATCCTCGGCTGCACGCACTACCCGCTGATCCGGCCAATCCTCCAGCGGGTGTTCGGCCGCGGCGTCACGCTCGTCTTCTCGGCGGAGGAGACCGCGCGCGAGGTGGCGGAGACGCTCGCGCGCAAGGGAGTCGAGAACGACCCGGCCCGCGAGGGGCGCTACCGCTTCCTCACCACCGGCGACACCGGCGCGTTCCACGAGATGGGCCGGCGCTTTCTCCAGTTGCCGATCCGCGACGTCGAGCACGTGACCGTGGCCACGTTGCAGGAGGCGGCCGCGTGAGCCGCGACGGCGGGAGAAGGCCGGACCAGCTCCGCGCGATCTCGTTCGAGCCGGACTTCCTCGAGAACCCGCACGGGTCGGTCGTCGTCACACAGGGTCGGACGAAGGTGCTCTGCACGGCGATGATCCAGGAGGACGTGCCGCGCTGGCTGCGGAACCAGGGCCGCGGCTGGATCACGGCCGAGTACTC
>DASREE010000052.1:0-50716 GCA_035652235.1 Gaiellaceae bacterium
GCAAGCAAGAAGCGCCTCCGGGCGGCTTCACTCGATGCTCTCTGCGGCCGGGGAAGGGCGTTGCGTGGCTGGCTCGCCGCCAACCCGCGAGTGCGCGCGGCGATCAGCGTCCCAGCTCTCGTTACGGACCCAGGCTCCTAGGCTGCGCGCTGCAGCGCCTCCGCCTGGGGCTGCTCGACGAGCGCCCGGAACGTCTCCGACTCGAGCAGGCTGCGCCAGCCGGTGTCGGCCAGGTCGAGCTCCTCGAACACCGCGCGGGCTGTGTCGCTCCAGTGCTCGGGTCCTGCCCGCCACTCGGCTGCGAGCTCGGCGCGCAGCGCGCGGTAGCGATCGGGCGTCTCGAAGATCCGCCTGACCACGAGCTGCGGCGTCGTGGCGCCGTTCCAGGTGTTCTGCGCGAGCCGGAAGGCGACGTCGTACTCTCCCACCCGCCGGTAGCGGTCGAGATGCGAGCCGAGACCGAAGGCGATCGCGCTGCCGGCGGCACGGCCGCCGTCGAGCACGCGGAAGCGCAGGTGCTTGCCCTCCCCTACCGTCTGCAGGTCGCTCAGCTCGCAGCCTGCGACGAGCAGCGTCACGCCTGGGTTGCCGAGGCCGAAGGGTGCGAGCCGCTCGAGCTCGGCGGCGAGCTCGAGCGTGAGCGCCCTGCCTGGGACGACCGCATCGACGGCGAGCGGCGGATCGAGATCGCCGCCGTCGAGCAGGGCGTCGGCGTGCGCCGCGAACGCCTCCGCGAACGCCTCGACGCTCTCGGGCCGGATGGAGAGGCCGGCCGCGGCGCGGTGCCCGCCGAAGCGCTCGAGATGGGCGGCGCAGGCGCCGAGCGCTCCGTGCAGGTCGAAGGCTGCGATCGAGCGCCCGGACCCCTTCCAGTCGTCGGCGTGTCCGCGCTCGGCCGCCCCGGCGATCAGCACGACCGGCCGGCGGTAGCGCTCGACGAGGCGCGATGCGACGATGCCGATCACGCCTTCGTGCCAGGTCTCGTCGGCGAGCACGTAGCCCCGGCGGGCGCGCCTGGCCTCCGGCCAGGACTCGATCTGCTCGACGGCCGCCCGCGTGATCCGCTCCTCCACCGCCTGCCGGTCGCGGTTCAGCTCCTCCAGCCGGTCGGCCAGACGCCCGGCCTCCGTCTCGTCGTCTGTCAGGAGCAGCGCGAGCGCCGACTCGGGGTGGCAGAGACGGCCAGCCGCGTTGATCCGCGGGGCGAGCCGGAAGGCGACGGCGCCCTCGTCGACCGCAGCCGGGTCGACGCGCGCGGAGCGCATGAGCGCCGCCAGGCCCGGTCGCTGTGCGAGCGCGAGCCGCCGCAGCCCGGCGACGGCGAACGCCCGGTTCTCGTCGACGAGCGGGACGACGTCCGCGATCGTGGCGAGCGCGACCAGGTCGAGGTGGCGCTCGACGTCCTCGACGCCGAGCGCCTGCGCCAGCTTGTAGACGACACCCGTACCGCACAGCTCGGGGAACGGGTAGTCCGAGGGCCGCGTGGCGACGACGGGGCAGCCCGGCAGCTGTCCGGCGGGGCGGTGGTGGTCGGTGACGACGACGTCGAGCCCGAGCCGCCGCGCCTCCTCCACCTCGCCGGCCGCGGTGATCCCGCAGTCGACCGTCAGCACGAGGCCGTAGCCGTCGTCGGCGATGCGGGCGAGCGCCGCCTCGGTCAGGCCGTAGCCCTCTTCGAAGCGGCTCGGCAGATGCCATCCGACCTCGGCGCCGAGCGCACGCAGGCAGAGGACCGCGAGCGCCGTCGCGCAGATTCCGTCCACGTCGTAGTCGCCGTGCACGCAGATGCGCGTGCCCGAGCGGACGGCGCGGCGCACGGCCTCGCAGGCCGCGTCGACGTCGCCGAGGAGGCGGGGGTCGTGGCCGGGCGCGCGACCCTCCAGGAAGGCGCGGGCGCGCTCGGGCTCGCCGTAGCCGCGCCGGACGAGCACGTGCGCCGTCGTCTCGCTGACGCCGAGCGCCTGGGCGAGCAGCTTCGCCTCGCGCGGCCTGCCGGGAGCGATCGTCCACTGCACGCAAGCCACGCTACGCGGGGCCTCGGACGGAGCCCGGCCGGCGGCACGCTCCCCCGGTCGGCCCGTGGAGAGGCGGCTATCCTGGCCGGGGTGAGCGACCCGAACTACTGCTCGGGAGACGACTACGAGGTCGAGTACGTCTCCTACCGGTTCCAGTTCAACCGGCAGGACTTCGAGGAGCGCGTCGTCGCCGCCGCCGTCAAGCTCGGCCTCGTGCCGGGCAACGAGCTGGACGACGATGAGGTCGCGGATCTCGTCGAGCTCGCCGCCGACGGCCAGATCACGGCGCCGCGCAGCGCGCTCGGCTGGTATCTCGTGCGGCACTGGGAGCGGGTGTCCCTCGTCGCCGGCGAGTCGCTCGTCTACTGGCTGCGGCGCCTGGTCTTCCGCAGCGCCTGGCTCGACCACCGCGTGAAGGAGGGGCTGCTCGAGGTGGCCTGGGACGAGGACGCGTCCGAGTTCGCGTACCGCGACCCGCGTGGCGACCGCGCGCTCCTCGAGCTCGCTCCCGTGCCCTCGTGGCACGAGCTCCAGTTCCGCCGGTAAGGGCGCGGGCGCCGGCACTGCTTGCGAAATCGGCACGGAATCGGCGCAGCCCCGTCACAGGCCGGCGGGTATCGTCGACCGCGAGGGAGGCGGGAATCGTTCCCCACCCTGGGTGGGGGAGCGAGGGCGACGCGCGCCCGCCCGTTCGGGTGCGGCTACTCCTCCGGCTTCGAGAACCCGAACGGCGGGTGCTGCTCGGGCGGGCTCAGCCGGATCCTCGCGATCGCGCCGACCGGCACGACGATCTCCTCCCGCTGGCGCCCGTGCGGCCGGAACGTCACGAACCCGTAGCCCGGCTCGGCGAGCACGGACTCGAGCGCGAGCATCGACCCGTCGTGCAGCTCCACCTCGACCTGCGCCTCGCCGTCCGGGCACTGCCGGGCGAAGCGCTCGATCTGGCGGTGGAGGCGCTCGACGAAGTCCTCGCTCGAGGGCTGGCCGACGCCCGGAACCCACAGCTCCGGCACCCGCCTACCCGACCTCGAACAGCCGCTCGTCGTCAGCCTCGGCCGGCCCGCCCGACCCTTCGGCCCCCGGGAAGCCCGCGTGCTCGCGCCCGCGCGCCGTGACCACACGGCCGCGCGGCGTGCGCTGGATGAAGCCGAGCTGGAGGAGGTAGGGCTCGTACACGTCCTCGATCGTGTCGGGCTCCTCGCCGAGGGCGACCGCGAGCGTGGACAGCCCGACAGGCCCGCCCCCGAACCTGCCTGCGATCGCCTCGAGCAGATGCCGGTCCGCCCGCTCGAGGCCGTGCTCGTCGACCTCGAGCAGCTGGAGCGCCTCGTCGGCGACCTCGCAGGTGATCACCCCCTCGTGCCGCACCTCGGCGACGTCGCGCACGCGGCGCAGGATCCGGTTGGCGACGCGGGGCGTGCCGCGGGAGCGACGCGAGATCTCCTCGGCCGCCTCCTGCTCGATCTCGACGCCGAGGATCCGTGCCGAGCGGCGCACGATCCGCGCGAGCTCGCCCGGCTCGTAGTAGTCGAGCCGGAAGGTCATGCCGAAGCGGTCGCGGAGGGGCGTCGTCAAGAGTCCCGTGCGCGTGCTGGCGCCGACGAGGGTGAACGGCGGCAGGTCGAGCGTGAGCGTCCGCGCAGCGGGGCCCTGCCCCATGACGATGTCGATGCGGAAGTCCTCGAGCGCCGGGTAGAGCATCTCCTCGGCGGCGCGGTTCAACCGGTGGATCTCGTCGATGAACAGGACGTCGCGCTCCTCGAGGCTGGTCAGGATCGCGGCCACGTCCTTGCGCTCAAGCGCCGGCCCCGCGACGGTGCGGATGCCGACGCCGAGCTCCTCGCGCACGACGTAGGCGAGGCTCGTCTTGCCCAGCCCCGGCGGACCGGCGAGGAGCACGTGGTCGAGTGCCTCGCCGCGCGAGCGGGCGGCCTCGAGGGCGATCCCGAGCTGCTCCTTCACCCGTTCCTGGCCGACGAAGTCGTCCAGCCGCCGTGGCCGGAGCGAGCGGTCGAGCTCCTCCTCGTCCTCCTGCAGGGCGGGCGCGAGGAACTGCCCGCTCATGCCGCCCTCCGCAGCGCGAGCCGGACGCGCTCCTCCGCGGGCAGGGAGGCGTCGACGTCGGCGAGCGCCCGCTCTGCGTCGACGAGCGAGAAGCCGAGCTCGACGAGCGCGTCGCGGGCGACGAGGTGGGGCGAGGCCACCTCCGTCGGCTCGGCGCCTGCGCGGGCCGTCCCCAGCTTCTCCTTGAGCTCCAGGACGACCCGCTGCGCCGTCTTGCGACCGATGCCGGGGATCGCCTCGAACCGCGCCGTGTCCTCGAGCGCGATCGCCCGCCGCAGCTCCGCTGGACGCGAGCCGGAGACGATGGCGAGCGCCACCTTCGGCCCGACGCCGGACACCGACAACAGGTGCTCGAACAGCTCGCGCTCCTCCCGGTCGGCGAAGCCGTACAGTTGGAGCGCGTCCTCGCGTACGTGCAGGTACGTCTGCACCGTCACCTCGTCCGCGCCCTCGGCCTGGCGCAGCGCGCTCGGCGTCGCCTGCACGAGGTAGCCGACGCCGCCGACGTCGAGCACGAGCCCGTCGGGCCTCCTGCCGGCGGGGCGCCCGCGGAGCTGCGCGATCACGACGCCACCTGCAGGAGCGGCGGTGCGAGCGCATGGCAGATCGCCACCGCGAGCGCGTCGGAGGCGTGCTGCGGGGTCGGCGCGCACGCGAGGCCGAGGATCGCCTTCACCATCCGCTGCACCTGGTCCTTCTCGGCCCTCCCGTAGCCGCACACGGCCTGCTTCACGGTCGCCGGGGGGTACTCACGGCAGGCCACCCCGGCGAGCGCGCACGCGACGAGGACGGCGCCTCGCGCCTGCCCGACCGAGAGCGCGGTGCGGGCGTCGGCGCCGACGAACGACTCCTCGAGCGCGACCGCATCCGGAGCGTGACGCTCGACCAGGCCGAGTACGCCGTCGAAGATCGTCTTCAGGCGCAGCTCCAGCCGCTCGGCGGGCGGCGTATGCCACCACCCTGACTCGACAGCCGTGAGGCGGCCGGCCTGTCCGTGGACGATTCCGTATCCGCATGCAGCCGTACCCGGGTCGATGCCGAGAACCTTCACGGGGGGAGGTTAGGCAGCCGGGCGGACGTTCCTCCCGGCGCGACTCGGACCGTCAGCTGCGGGCGGCGATCGTCACGACCCGCGTCGCCGTCGAGACGTGGCCCTTCGAGTCGGACACGGTCACGCGCACGGCGTAGCGGCCCGGCCGGGCGTAGACGTGCGTCTCGCGCCTGCCCGTCGCCGCCGTGCCGTCGCCGAAGCTCCAGCGGATGGAGGTGACGGCCGACCAGACGTCGAGCGGCGCGACCGAGAAGGTGAGCGGCACGCCGGCCGCGCCCCGCGCCGGCACGGCCAGGTCGTCGAGCGCCGGGGCAGACCCGTCGTAGCCGGCCGCCTCCACCACGCAGCTCTTCTGGTCGCAGCGCGACCAGGCGAGCGCGCCGTCGCCCTGCCCGTCGAGCGCGAGCTGCGGCGTGAGCGCGTCCGACCCCGGGCCGGAGAGCTCCTTCGGCGCCGACCAGTCGCCGGAGGCCGCCTGCCGCGCCATCGCCTGCACGCGCGAGCGCCCGCCGTTCGAGCGCGTCCAGACGACGACGACGTCACCCTGGCCGTCGAGCGCGACCTGCGGGCTGAGCGGCCCCGACGAGGAGCGGGACAGGGTCACCGCCGGGCCCCAGTCGTGCCCCGGACGCCGGTAGCGCGCGACGACGGCGAGGCCGCCCTTCCCGGAGCTCGTCCACACCACCGCCGCGGCGCCCCGCCCGTTCGTGACGATGGCTGGCGCGACCGCGTCGGGCCCCGGCGGCGACAGCCTGCGCGGCTGGCTCCAGGCGCCGGCCGCCGACCGCACCACCTCCTCGACGATCGTCCTCGTGGGCGTCGACCGCGCCCAGACCACGTCGACTCCGCCGTCGCCCTCGAGGGCCACCTGCGGCGTGATCGAGTCCGATCGGCCGGGCTGCGAGAGATCGGTGACCTCACCCCAGGCGCCGCCCACCGGCCGGTAGGACGACTCGACCGTGAAGCCGGCGCCGGAGGTCTGCGCCCAGACCGCGATCGCGTTGCCGGCCGGATCGACCACGACGTCCGGAAAGCCCGTGCCCTGGAGCGGGTTCTCGAGATCGACCGGCGGACCCCAGACGCCGCGGGCAGTGCGGGAGGCGGCCTGCATCGTCCAGCCCGACCGCGTCAGGCTCGGCCACAGCGCCACTGCCTCGCCGCGTGCGTTGACGGCGATGCGCGGCGTGACGGCGTCGCGCCCGGGACGCGAGAGCGCAACCGGGGGAGACCAGGTGTCCGTGGCGGCGTCGTACGCGGCCGACTCGGCGATGAAGTTCTTGCCGTCGAACCGCTCCCACACGGACAGGGCGTTGCCTCGCCCGTCGAAGACGATGTGCGGCGAGCCCACATGGTCGGCGACCGCCGAGATCGCCCGCGCCTTGCTCCAGGGGCGCCCGGCGCGGCGGATCGCCGCCTGGATCGTCCAGCGGTTGCCCTGCGCCTGCGTCCACACCACCGCGACGTCCCCGCGGCTGTCGGCCGCGACCTCGGGAACGACGGCGTCGCCGCTCGAGGTGGAGAGGATCTTCGCCGGGAGCCATCCCGGTGCCGCGGCCCCGGACGCGGTGGCGGCGAGCGGCAGTGCCGCCAGGCATCCGGCGAGCAGCGAGAGCCTGGCCGCAATCGAGAAGAGAGGGGACAGCACGTGGCCGCTCAGGTGCGAGCTTGACAACGGCTCGGTCAGTGTAGGCGAGCGTCCGGCGGCACGCGCCGGCCGCCCGCCGTCGTTAGGACGCGACCGTCTCCAGCACGGGCTCGGGGATGTCGAAGTTCGCGTACACGTCCTGCACGTCGTCGTTCTCCTCGAGCGCGTCCATGAGCCGCAGGAGCTTCCGCGCCGCGGCCTCGTCCTCGACCCGGACCGTGGTCTTCGGCACGAGCGCCACCTCGACCGACTCGACCGCGAATCCCGCAGCCTCGATCGCCTCCCGGACCCGGGTCAGCGCCTCGGGCGTCGAGCTGACCTGGAACGTCGACCCGTCCAGTTCGACGTCGTCGGCCCCGCCCTCGGCCGCCGCCAGCAGCAGCTCGTCCTCGTCCACGCCCTCCGCCGGCACGAGCACGAGCCCGCGCCGCTCGAACAGCCAGGCGACGGAGCCGGTGCCGCCGAGGTTGCCGTCGTGCTTCGCGAACAGGTGCCTCACCTCCGATGCCGTCCGGTTGCGGTTGTCGGTGAGGGCCTCGACGATCAGCGCGACGCCGCCCGGCCCGTAGCCCTCGTACACGATCGGCTCGTACGACGCGCCGTCGCCCTCGGCCCCCGCCCCGCGCGCGATCGCGCGCTCGATGTTCTCCTTCGGCATCGAGTAGGAGCGGGCCTTCTCGATCGCATTCTGGAGGGCCAGGTTCCCCGCCGGGTCGGGCCCGCCCTCGCGCGCGGCGACGATGATCGCGCGCGCGAGCTTCGAGAAGAGCTTGCCGCGCTTGGCGTCGGCCGCCCCCTTCTTGTGCTTGATCGAGGACCACTTGCTGTGCCCGGACACGGGTCAGATGGTAGCCGCGAAGGGCCCGGCCGCTCCTCGACGCGGCTCAGCCGCCGAGGAGGCGGGCGACCTCGTCTCGGTCGGGCCAGGGGATCGGCTCGCCCGTCTCGTCGCTGACGCCCGCCCCCCTCTCGGCGAGCCCCAGCCGCGCCGCCCGGTGGCCGGCCTGCCTGAGCGCCGTCAGCGCGGGCTCGGCGAGGTCCGGCGCGAAGGCCGCGAGCAGCGTCCCGGAGGCGAGCGTCGACCAGGGGTCGGCGCCCACGGCCCGGCAGACGGCGAGGCCCGGCTCGAACCACAGCACCGCCTCCCGGTCGACGCGGATCGACACGCCGGCTGCGAGCGCGAGCTCGTGCAGCCCGCCCGCGAGGCCTCCCTCCGTCGGGTCGTGCAGGGCGCGGGCGCCGAGCTCGGCTGCGAGGAGCGCCGGTTCGACGACCGAGACCCCGGGGTCGTCGAGAGCGGCGCGGGCTGCCGCGAGGGTCGCTTCGTCCAGCCCGGCCAGCTGCGACCAGGCGTCGCGCGCGAGCACGGCTGCTCCCTCGATCGGCGCCGGCCGCACCTGCAGGACGACGTCGCCCGGCTCGAGCCCTCCGGTCGTAACCACGCCGCCGCGCGCGGCCAGTCCGAGCATCTGACCGACCACCACCGGCCGGTTGACGGCGGGCGTGGTCTCCGTATGGCCGCCGACGAGGTGCACGCCGAGCTCGGCCGTCGCCGCGCCGAGGCCTGCGAACAGGCGTTGCACGACCTCCTCCCCGGTCCCCGGCGGTACGAGCACGACCGCAAGGAACCAGCGGGGCACGGCGCCGGTGACGGCGACGTCGTTCGCGTTCACGACCACCGACAGCCTGGCGGCGTCCTCGCTCGTCAGCGTGATCGGGTCGGCGGCGGCGACGAGGACGCCGGCGGGGACCTCGATCGCGCACGCGTCCTCACCGATACGCGCGCCGAGCAGCAGCTCCGCCGGCGGATCGGGCAGCTGTTCGAGCAGCCGCGTCAGGAGCTCGAGTGGGAGCTTGCCGCTCGGGAGCGGTCGCCCTCCGCCTGTGCCGGCCCCGACCACGCGCGGGCTACGAGACGACCGGCACCGCGGACGGGGATGACAGGAACGCCGACACCTCCGCCGCGAACCGCTGGGGCTGCTCGACGAAGACGACGTGCCCGCAGTCCGGGAGCAGCACGAGCGTCGCCCCGGCGATCCCGGCGGCGATCTCGCGAGCGCAGTCTGGGCCGCAGATGAGCTTCTCGTCTGTCTGCCACTCGCCCGCCTGCTCGACCTCGAGCGCCGCGCGCGCGTCCTCGTACCACGGCTCGCCCGCCTTCGCCTCCATCCCGGCCTCCATCGCCGCCGCCTGCTCGGCGGCGAAGCGCGCGAGCGAGCTCGCGACGACGAGGCGTTCCACCCGCCGGGGGTGCCGCGCCGCCGACGCCAGCGCCATGAGGCCTCCGTGGGAGTGCCCGAGCAGGAGCATCCGCTCGAGTCGGAGGAGCGAGCGGCCGTCCGCTGTCAGGACCCGTTCCACGCCGGCCGACCATACCGGTGGAGCGCGCCGAGCGCGACGGCCTCCTCTATGCTGGCCGATGACGTGCCTCGCCGGGCTGGGATGACGCGGCTCGCGCCCGCGCCGGCGCTCGTCGTCGCGGCCGCCCTGGCGAGCCTCCTCTCCGCCCCGGCCGGGGGGCGAGCTCGTGCGGCGCTCGCCGACCTGCGCGGCCGTACGATCGCAGTCGACCCGGGGCACGACGGCGGGAACGGCTCGCATGCGCGGGAGATCGGGCGGCTCGTGAACGCGGGCACCCTGTGGAAACCGTGCGATACGGCCGGCACGGAGACCGCCTCCGGGTACACCGAGGCCGCGTTCGCGTTCGACGTCGCGCTCCGGCTGCGGGCGATCCTGGAGGAAGCGGGAGCGCACGTCGTCCTGACGCGCCGCACGAACCGGGGCGTCGGGCCGTGCATCACCGAGCGCGCAGCGATCGGCAACCGTGCGCATGCGGACGCCGCCATCTCGATCCACGCGGACGGCGGCCCGGCGAGCGGTCGCGGGTTCCACGTGATCTACCCGCCGAGCATCCGCGGGCTGACCGACGACATCGCCGCCGCCTCGCGCCGGCTCGCGCTCGCGGTCAGGGCCGCCTACCGAGCCGGCACCGGCCTCCCCTACGCCAGCTACGTCGGCCGCCAGGGGCTCGACGTCCGCTCCGACCTCGGCGGGCTCAACCTGTCGAACGTGCCCAAGGTCTTCGTCGAGGCGGCGAACATGCGCAATCCGATCGACGCGGCGCTCCTCGAGCGGCCGTCCTTCCGCCAGCGAATCGCCCGGGCGCTCGCCGCCGGCCTTGCCCGCTACCTGACCGGCCGCCGCTGAGCCGGCTCCCGCCCGGCCGCGGGAGGTGGTGTCCCGGGAGGCGGAGGGTCACGAGGCAACGACCTCGTTCACGTGCGCCTGGAAGCGGCCCTGGCCAGGGGGGAGCTCGCTGATCCAGAGCAGGTAGTAGCGGCTGGGGCGCGGCACGTGCAGCGTGAACGTCGTCCGGCTCTCGACCGTCTGCCTGGCGGAGATCGGGCGGAACGGGCCGGACGGCGAACTCCCCGCCTGCACGGACGCGGTGAAGCCCGGCGTGTCGCTGTCGACCGTGAGCGATCCGAGCCGGACCGGCCTGCCGGCGTCGAGCACGATGCCGACGCCGCTCTTCAGCCCGCCGAACGCCCGGCTGAAGTAGTGCTCGGTCTCCCAGGAGGTTGCCGGGCTGCCGTCGGTCGCGGCGGCGAGCAGCTCGTCGTGCTCGTGCCCTCCCCCGGGCGGCGGATCGTACGCCGCGACGGCCCGCAGCCGCACGCTGCCCGCCGCCGCGGCAGGATTGGTCGGCGGCCCCGGCGAGCCGGCCTGGCCGCGCACCAGCCAGATTGCGGCGACTGCGGCGACGAGTGCGGCTGCGGCGAGCGCGACGAGGCGACGGCGGCGCGGCCGCCGCGCGAGTGCTGGATGATCGGGCAGGACCGCGGGACGAGGCGACGCCGCGGCCGCCTCGGGGAAGGCCTGCTCGGGCCCGGCCGCCACCGTCGCCTCTGCCACCGTCGCCTCTAGCGCCTCCGTCGCTCCCGAGGCCACCATCGCCCCCGAGAACACCGTCGCCTCGGCGCCCAACCAGCGCAGCTCGTCCGCGCACAGCTCCAGCTCGGCGATGAACGCGTCCATCGACTCGAACCGCGCCTCGGGGTCCTTCGCCATCCCCCGGGCGACCGCGGCGGCGAGCCTCGGCGGCACCTCAGGCCGGAGCTCGCGCACGCCGGGCGGCGGCTCGTCGACGTGGCGGAGCGCGACGGCGACGGCGTTCTCGCCGCTGAAGGGCACCCGGCCCGTCAGCAGCTCGAACAGGCAGACGGCGAGCGAGTAGACGTCGCTCCGCTCGGTCGCGTTCTCCCCGCGGGCCTGCTCGGGCGAGAGGTAGTCGGCGGTGCCGAGAACGGTGCCGGTGGCCGTGTGCCCGGCACCGTCGACGTCCACGGTGCGGGCGATGCCGAAGTCCGTCACTTTCGGCGTGCCGTCGCGGAGGAGCACGTTCTGCGGCTTCACGTCACGGTGCACGACGCCGTGCGCGTGGGCGAAGGCGAGCGCGCGGCCGACCTGGACGGTGAGCTCGAGCGCCTCGGCCACGGGCAGCGGCCCTGCGCGCGCCACGAGCTGCTTCAGGCTCTCGCCCTCGACGTACTCGAACACGATGAACTGCCTGCCCTCGGACTCGCCCCGGTCGATGACGGTGACGATGTTCGGGTGGCTGAGCCGGGCCGCCGCCCTGGCCTCCCTTCGGAAGCGCTCGACGGCAACCGGGTCGGCGGCGAACCGCTCGTGCAGGATCTTGAGCGCGACGCGACGGCCCAGCTGCAGGTCCCGCGCCCGGAAGACGCGCGACATGCCTCCCGTGCCGCTCAGCTCCTCGAGCTGGTAACGGTCCGCGATCACGTCCCCGATCACGTGTCGGGCCCTCCCTTTCCGGCCGACCGACATGCGGCCGCGCTCGTCCTCGGCTGTCGGGAAAGCCTAGTCGCGGCCGCCTCCTCCGGGCCGCCGCGCCCGGTGGACGAGGAATCAGTAGTTGTCCGCTCGCCAACCAGTGATTGGCCGGTTCTCACGGGGTCGCGCTGTGTGCTGTACTCGCATGCGAAGCTGACAGAGGCCAGGAGGGTGCCTTGGCGTCGGGACGTGTGCATGCCGTGTACGACGAGTGCCGGGACGTTGCGAGGTTCCCCGCGCGGCTGCGCCAGCGGCGCGGCCGGCACCAGCTGGCCTCGAGACCGGCGGCGGTGGAGCTCGACGGACGCACGACGGACGAGCGACTGCTTCATCGCCGTCGGCGAGAGTCGACAAGACGAGAGGAGGTACGGGAGATGTCGCAGCTACTTCCCGAGCGGCGTCGCACCGACGTCCCGGAGCGGTGGGAGCCGTTCCAGGAGCTCGAGCGAGTGACCGAGCGGATGCGCCGGGTGCTCGAGGAGACGTTCGGCGGCTTCGGCTGGCCGTCGCTCTGGCCGTCGTTCCCGCGCGAGGCCGCTGCCTGGTCGCCGCTCGTCGACCTCGAGGAGCAGGACGACGCCTACGTCCTGGAGGCGGAGCTCCCCGGCGTCAAGCGCGGCGACGTGAACGTCGAGCTGGTCGGAAACGAGCTGACCATCACCGGGGAGCTGAAGGAGAAGGAACGCACCGGCACGCTTCGCCGCCGGACGCGCCGGACCGGCCGCTTCGACTACCGCGTGCGGCTGCCCGAGCAGGTCGACCCCGACAAGATCGAGGCGTCGATGGCCGAGGGCGTGCTCACCGTTCGCGTACCGAAGGCAGAGCGCGCTCGACGGAAGAAGATCGAGATCAAGGGCTAACGCCTGCGCCGAGGCGCCGGACGGCCCGAGCCTTCTGCCCGTGAGAGCCCCGCCGCGCCGTCGCAGGCGAGGCGGGGCCTCAGGCGGGGTCTCCGGCTCGCGCAACCCGCGGGCGCTTGCTGTCCGCCCGGTGGCCACGGTCTGACACCGAGCCCGCCGCGTGTTGGCGCTCGCGCTTCGGGTCGGTCACCATCCTGGAGCACAGAAAACCCTGCCTGTGCGGGGCTTTCTCGCTTGGGCCCGCCTGGACTCTGGGGCAACCCGCCCGCGGCTGTCCGGCGAGGTAGGGATCGAGCTCAGCGCGGAGCACGAGGGTGCGCCGGCCGTCCTTGTATCGGTCAGCCGCCCCGCGGAGAGCAGGTCGTAGATCCGCTGACGGCTGGCCCGCGCGTATTCGGCCGCCTCAGGGACGGTCAGGTACGGCGGCACCTGTCGCGCGGACGGCAAAACGCTGTCGTGCGATCTCGGCAGCGCGTTGTGCGATCGCTTCCAAGGTCTCGTCCGGGAGCGTCAACGCGCAGGAGAGCCGAGGGAGGGAGGGTGTAAATGCGAGACCGGTCCGCGCGAGCCGGGGCGCTGGGCCGGTGGCGTGCTCGCTTTCCTCCCGCGCGCGCGAGGAATTTGGAACACGAGAAGAAGGGGTCCGTCGGCGCCGCGTCCTTGTTATTGCATGATGAAGTAGATCTGCCCTCGGAGCACGCCGTCTATGCGATAGGTGACTTTCCAGGTGCCTGCAATCCCCGATTGTTCGATGTTTGCGTAGACGGAGTAACTGCTCGTTCCTGAGGAGAGAGTGTGGTCTCCGCTCGCATAGACCTGGCCGGAGGGCGTTGTCCATTGCGTCTGGAGAAGGTGATCTCCGACGACAGGGTCGAACGTCAGGTCGAGGTAGACGGGGCCGCCGCTCAAGCTAAATACGGACGCGGGTGGACCGTTTTGGCTCGCGCTCAGCGAGGCTCCAGTGACGGTGACTGCCTGACGTAGCGCGCTCCAGTTCAGATTCGGTCCATAGCAGTCGTAATGAGCGCCGTTTTGATCCCAGCTGATGTGGCTTAGCTGTGTGCTTCCTGATGCACTGCCATAGATAGTCATGACCCCGACGAATGTCAGCGAATAGTTGAGGTTGCTTACGGTTTGGTCGGTTCCTGACCCGGTGTAGCTGACGGCGAACGTGCCGCCGGGCGAGATGGGGTAACTCCCAGACTGCGACATTGACCATGTCCAGAGAGAACCGTCGTTGCACTGAACCTGTGCGACCACGGACACATTCGTCACGTCGGCGCCGGCTGCGTCTGTCTGCAAGCACACCAAGTTGGACTGCGCGTCGGTGCCGCAGTATTGACCCGGCACAACGGAAGGGGGTGGCGGAGGTGTGGGAGGTGGCGGAGGTGTGGGAGGTGGCGGAGGTGGCGGAGGCTGAGGATGCGGCGCGGGAGGTGTTCGCCGACATTCAGGGACACCCGCAAATGGATATGCCCTGCACAGGTCCTTATCTGCCTGTCGACCCCACGCTCTGGCGAGGTTGATGCCGAAGATAACGCCCGCGTCAGGTTGAACGAATCCTCTCTGGAGAATACCGACGATGTCGCCCCACCGGTTGAGGAGGGGCGAGCCGCTTGCGCCTTCAGCCGTCGCCAGGTAGATCCCGAGCATCGGCACGCCGCGCACCGTCTGCTTCCTAATCAGAGGCCCTTGAGCGAGGGTGATTGGATTTCCAAGCGGGTGTCCGATCATCGCGACGGTCGCGCCCAAAGGCGGCACGACGCTGGAAAAAGCAAAGATGTAGCCCGGTGCAGAGCGATCGAGCTTGATGGTCGCGAGGTCGGTGTCTTTCACTGAAGTGCCAGTCACGTACCAGTACCGGATGAGCGATCCCTTGAAAGACTGGTTGTCCAATACAACGCGAACCTTGCAGGCGTCGTTGACGACATGGCGGGCAGTGACCAGCAGCTGCTTCCCGACCAGGAATCCCGTTCCCTGGGCAATGGGGCGGCCCCTGCACGTATAGGTCAGGATCAGCGCTACGCCACTCGCAACCTTGGCAAAGCGCGACGGGTCAAGCCGAGACGCGCCCGCTCGCTCGGCGCTTCGAGGGCGGAGTATGCTCGTAACACTCGCCGGTTGCCCACCGAAGGCATTCGGCAGCGACGTTAGAACGCCGGCCGACACCAGAACGAGGAGGAGAAGAATCTGCCGGCCGATCGCCACCAGCAGATCTAACATCGTAAACCGACCGAAGTAAAGCCCCCGCGTACAAGCTCAGTTCGTGAGGTCGGCCGCTATTCGTCTTGCCCCAACTCTCGCCGCCAGCACTCCAGGCAGTAGACGACCAGCTCGTCACCCCACGTCAGCATAAGCCGTAGCCCGAGGCTGTCAGCCGCGAGTTCCGCCTTGCACTCCCGTCACCGTACCGTCAACTGCTTCGCCACGGCGGACGTCTGCCGTACGACACCGTCGAGCGCTATTGGCCGCGGACGCCGTGTCTCCGCTCGGCTAGCACGCGGAGGGCCTCCCGCGACGGCTCCTCAAGGCCAGCCGAAAGACCCCGGAGACAGCCGAGCGCGGCGTCGACCTCGTCTAGCGTCAGCGTCGGCGACTCTGCGAGCAAACTGTGCCAGCCACTTCCGCGCCGCACGGTCGCATGGCTCAGGCGCTTTCACAGCCACGGCGTCCGGTAGTCCAACGCATCCAGCGGGCCGAGACGGCCGAGCTCCCCGCGCTGCCGTCTCGCGGTGGCGTGGGACAGCCGTCGAGCGCTCGGCGTCGAAGCCCCAGAAGCTGTGATTGCCGCCTTCCCGCAGTAGTTGCGCGCCGTCAGCACGCAAGTGGCGTTCGAGATCTCGGCGCTTCACGCGCCGATGACAAGCTCGAGCGGCTCGCTGTCGGTGTCTTCGCTGACCTCTGGGTGTCCCCCGAAACGCAGCTCCAAGATCCCGCGCAGTGCGTCGATCACGTTCGCTCGCGCTTCGTCACGCGTCCGCCCTTGGCTGTGGGCGCCGGGGACCTCGGGGATCGAGGCGATGACCCAGCCCTCCTCGCCTTGCTCGTAGACGATCGTGACAACCAGCGACTCGCTCATCGCGGGAACCGTAGCGGAGTTGCTTCCTCGCCTCGGCAACCGGACGCCGGTGCGCGGCCGTGCTCGATCTTGCCACCTGCCTTCGGCAACGAGGGGTCGTCGAGGTCTTCCGGCACGGCTACTGGCCGGGCAGCCGGGCCGAGCACGCTTGTGCGCATGTGAGCCATCGCCCGATCAGTGTACGACCGCGATCGGGCTAGGCTCGTGCGACCGCCCTCTGCGGGCGAACGGGCCCGGATCCCGCGGAATCCGCCGCTCGAAACCAGCTGTGCCACTTCAAGTGCGGGGCCTCGAGGCGTCCCCGACGACGCTGGCCGCTCCGGCAAGAGCTATGGAACCCTAACGACGGTTCTTGCGATCGTGCGAAGGATGCTTCGGTTGGTGGGCGTGTCGCTCTGGAGCGACAGCCCGTAGATCCAACGCCCACCTCGCGTGTTGCCCCGTTTGTTGCCCCTCGCTGACATCTCCCCAGGGGCCGACGAGAAAGCCCTGCGCGGTGCAGGGCTTTCTCGCTTGGGCCCGCCTGGACTCGAACCAGGGACCGACGGATTATGAGTCCGCTGCTCTGACCAGCTGAGCTACGGGCCCGACCTCCGCAGGCTAACGTAGCGCAGGCGGCGGCTCGCCCGGCCGAGATGACACAGGCCGGTCGAACCCGCAGAATAGGAGCTGGACGACGAGAGGAGGAGGCGCGTGAAGGTCTTCCAGCACGAGACACACCTGCGGACGGCCGGCTGGCTCGCCGTTCGCGACATTACGGACGAGGTGGCGGCGGTCGTGCGCGAGAGCGGGGTCGAGGACGGGATCGCGTGCGTGTACTCCCCGCACACGACCTGCTGCGTACGGGTGAACGAGTTCGAGCAGGGCTTCCTCGACGACTTCAGCGCGCTCCTCCGCCGGCTGGTACCGCACGACAGCTACTACGCGCACGACGACTGGGACCGGCGCACCGAGAACATCTGCCCGGAGGACATGGACAAGGGCAACGGCCACTCGCACTGCATGGCGATGCTGCTCGGCGGCGCGGGCGAGTCGGTCCCGATCCGGAATGGCGAGCTGCAGCTCGGGCGCTGGCAGCGCGTGCTGTTCCTAGAGCTCGACCGCGAGCGCGACCGCCGCTGGATCGTCCAGGTCGTCGGCCACTGAGTCGCCGACGTCCCCAGGGAAGGAACGGGTCGCAACCGCGCTCTCGATCAGATCAGGCCGCACCACCTGGCCGTGTTCGGCCAGGGGGAGAAGCCGCGCCCGGAGCGATACGCTCGCTCGGCCACCCACATCTGCTCGAGCGGCGTCCAGTGGTCGGCCGTGCCCTTGCGCCGGAGTAGCCCGGCGCCGTACGCGCGCATGAAGGCGAGGTCCATCTGCAGCCCGCCGTAGTAGGGCGGGTTCGGGTCGTTCCAGGCGCCTTCGTAGCGGTGGATACAGAGCCACGCGCGCAGGCGCGGAGGATGGTGCGCGAGCCAGCGCGCGTGTGCAGCCCGGCGCGTCCACAGGCGCAGAAGGCGCAGGTTGTCGCGGAGGCTACGCGTCCGCTCGGCGAGGCTCGCGTACGGCGTCGGCGGCGCGGACATCACCGCCAGCCAGCGCCATGCCTCGTTCCGCTCGCGGCGGATCTCCAACCTCGTGCGCTCGAGCAGCACCTCCCGCGCCTGGACGGCGACCCGCCGCGCCTTCGCAGCGTCTGCCCCCGCCGTTCCCGCGCCGGGAACCGCCACGAACGCCGTCACCGCTGCCGCCGCGACGACGGCGGCGAGCGCGAGCAGCCGAGAGGGTCTCTCCCGCACAACTGCCTCCTTCGATCACGCGCGCGACGGCGCCGAGGCAGGCCCACCAGACCGTGGCCGGGCCGTCGCTGGTTGTCGCTTTCGCCTCGGGACGCTAGCAGCGGAACGCCGGCAGGGTGCGCGGACGATTGACAAAGACCCTGCAAATCGGCGTGTCAGTTCTCATTTGACATCCACCCGCTCGCGTGTTCTTAGTCGTCCGGCAGAGTCCTCAGGCCGCGCCGTTCCCCGCACTCGCCGGAGGAGCGATCCCGAGCCTTGGTGTTCGGCCGAGCCTGCCGGCGGCTGCGACGGCGCCTGCGGCCCGGCCGGTCGTTCGCTAGCGTCCAGGCCGTGGAGATCCGACGCCGGGACGCCGCTCGCCCATTCACGACGAAGGACGGCAGCACGATCCGCGAGCTGCTCGGGCCGACGACCGCGCCCGTGTCGAACCAGAGCCTGGCCGAGGCGACGCTCGCCTCCGGGCAGGAGACGGAGCGCCACTACCACGCGGAGAGCGAGGAGCTCTACTACGTGCTCGAGGGAGCCGGCGAGATGGAGGTCGACGGCGAGCGCGCCCGGGTTGGCCCCGGCGACGCGATCCTGATCCCGCCCGGCGCGTGGCACCAGATCCGAGCAGACGGCCCGGGGGAGCTCCGCTTCCTCTGCTGCTGCGCGCCCGCCTACCGCCACGAGGACACGTTCTTCGTCTGAGCCTCCCGACAACGGCCCGGTCAGGCGAGGCTGGCGGCCGTGGGAATCGGGCAAGACGGCAGGCCCTGTGCGGCACGGGTAGGGCGCGCGTCGGGCGACACACCCGCCGCCGGCGGAGCGATCGGCACGCTTTCGGCACGGACCGGCGACGGACAGGCCCGAGTTGCGGCGGTAGCATCGGTCGCGGGTGGCGGGTGGTCAGCTCCCCACCCTGGGTGGGGAGTCCCGTGTCGGCGCGACGGCCGCCGGGAAGCCGTCTCGTCGGACTAGCGTCCGAGCCCGACGTACTCCTCGTTCGGGATCCAGCCGAGGCCGCTCGCCAGCCGGTTCGTGAAGTTGAACATCGCCGCCACCTGGGCGATGTCCATGATCTCCTCGTCGCTCCAGCCCGCCTCCCGGAGCGCCTCGACGTCTGCCTCGCGGCAGCGAGACGACTGCTCGGTGAGCTTGACCGCGAAGTCGAGCATCGCCCGCTCCTTCGGCGCCACCTCCGCGTAGGCGTAGTTCGTCGCGAGCTGCTCGACGAGCACCGGGTCGCCCGTGAGCTTCCGCAGCGCAGCCGAGTGCGAGACGATGCAGTAGTGGCAGCGGTTCGCGGCCGAGACGACGAGCGCGATCATCTCGCGCTGCGCCTTCGTCAGCCCCGACTCGCCGCGCATCAGCTCGTCGTAGAACGCCCACCAGAGCTCGAGGTGGCGCGGCCGGAGCGCGTACGCGCGCAGGACGTTGGGAACGAAGCCGAGCCGCTCGAGCGGCTGCTCCCACAGCGCCTTCGCGCCCGCCGTGACCTCCTCCGGCGCCGGCACGCGCAGCCACGACAGCCGACCCGTCTCGATCGCCATGGAGCGATCATAGTCCGCAGCCGACTTCTGGTCCCCGCACGATGCTTCCTGGCCTCGGCTTGGCCCGCTCCTAACCCGGCGTGGCCTACAACGAGAGGGCCATGAGCACGAGAAAGGACACGGCATGAACAGTCGCCGTCAGGCGCTCGCCCTCGCCGCCGCGCTCGCGGTCACCGTCTTCACCGCGGTCGTCGCGATCGCCGGTATCGCGCGCACCTCCTCGCCCCGGCCGGCGGCCCCGGTCGTCGCTTTCGTCCCCCAGGTCGCCCCGGTGACTCCCATCCGGGAGGCGGACGACTGATGCGCGGCGTCTGGGCCGCGCTCGTCTCCGTCTGGGCCACGCTCGCCATCGTCGCTGCGCTCGCATGGACGCGCCCGCGCCCGAACGCGGCGACGCCGAGCCCGACGCCGACAGCGCTCGTGGTCAAAGGCGCGAACGGCAAGCGGCAGCTCGTCCTCGTGCAGGGCCTCGCGGCGGCCGCTCCGCACGCCACGACCCAGTCCTCCCCGGTCCCGCCCGCCTGATGGTCGCCCGGCTCGAGCAGGACACCTTCCCTGCCATGGGCACGGCGTGCGCCGCAGCGGTCACGGCGCCGGCCGGCGAGAGCCGGCGCGCGCGGACGGCGCTGGCCGCAGCGCGGGCCGAGGTCGAGGCCTGCGAGCGCGCGCTCTCGCGCTTCGACCCGGGGAGCGACCTGTCGCGCCTGAACGCAGCGGGCGGCGCTTGGACGCCGGTCGGCGAGCGCCTGCTCGCCGCCCTCCAGGCGGCGCTGCGCGCCCGGCTGGACAGCGGCGGCCGCTTCGACCCGACCGTCCTCCCCGCCCTCGTCGCCGCCGGCTACGACCGCACCTTCGCCGAGCTCGAGCAGCGCGAGCCCAGGCCCGCGCGCAGCTGGCGCGCCGGGGCCGCGATCGAGCTCGACCGCGAGCGAGGCGCCGCCCGCCTCGAGCCGGGCGCAGCCGTCGACCTCGGCGGGATCGGCAAGGGCTTCGGGGCCGCGCGGGCGCTCGACGCGATGCGCGAGGCCTGGCCCGGCCTGCCGGGTGCGCTCGTCGACCTCGGCGGCGACATCGCCGTCGAGGGAGCTCCTCCCGGCGACGGGCCCTGGCGCATCGCCGTCGCCGAGCCCCGGCGACCGGGAGCGACGCTCGGCACGATCGCGCTCCGGGCGGGCGGCGTCGCCACCTCCGGACGCGACCGGCGCCGCTTCGGCCCCGGTCGCGCGCTCCACCATCTCATCGACCCGGCGACGGGCCTGCCTGCCGCGCGCGGCCCGCTCGCCGTGACCGTGGTCGCACCCGACGCGCCGCAGGCCGAGGCGTTCGCGACCGCGCTCGCCGTCTGCAGCCTCGACGAGGGGCGCGCGCTGCTCGCGCGCCTCCCCGCCCTCGCCGCGCTGCGCGTGCCCGACGAGGGCGAGCCGGAGACCGTCAACGGCTTCCCCTGGCTGCGGCAGCCCTCGCCCTCGGCAGCGGCGGCGTGAGCGGACTCCTCGCACACGCGCCCGTCGCCTGGTACGTGGCGCGCGCCGCGGGCCTCGTCGCCTTCGGGGTGCTGACGCTGTCGGTCTGGCTCGGCCTCGCGATGAGCACGAGGCTGCTCGGCGCGAGGCGCCAGAAGCTCCTGTTCGGCTGGCACCAGACGCTCGCCTTGACCGGGCTCGCGCTGCTCGGCCTGCACGTGGCCGCGCTCCTGGCCGATCCGTTCCTGCACTTCGGGCTCACCTCCACCCTCGTGCCGTTCGCGGCGCCCTGGAGACCGGCCGCCGTCGCCGCAGGCTCGATCGCCGGCTGGCTCGTCCTCGCCCTGTCCGTGGCCTTCCGGATGCGGAGGTGGATCGGCCAGCGCGGCTGGCGCAGGCTCCACTACGCGAGCTTCCTCACCTTCGCGCTCGCGCTCGGCCACGCGCTCGCCGCCGGCAGCGACCTTCGGGGGGTCGGCGGCCCCGTCCTCGTCGCCGTCGCGGGCGGTCCGGTGCTCTGGCTCGGCCTCGCCCGCATCCTCCTGCCGCAGCGACCGGGCGCCCGGCCGGCGAAGGCGCGGACGAACCGTCCGGCAGCCGCCGACGCCTGACGGGGCCGGCGTGTCCCGGTGGGCGCAGCGAACGTCGAGCCCGCCTTCGCCGCACCGGTCGAGAGGGTCAAGTTCGCCTCGCTCCACCCCGTCTACGCGTCGAGCTCGCAGCGTCGCAGTGGCCGGTCAGCGCCGCTGCGCCGTCAGCGCCGTCCCCATGTCCGCCTGGATCTGCGCCTGCGTGAGCGCGACCCCGTACACGCGCACCTCGTCGATCTTGCCGCTGAAGTACTGGCCGTAGATGCTGTCGCCGCCGATCTGCAGCGGATTCGTCGACGTCGCGAGTCAGCCTCGCCGCTCGCGACCAGACCGCAGCCGGCCACCGACGGGGGTGGCGTACACGCCCGCCTCGAGCGCGGCCGGGTCGGGCGCCGGCGAAGCCTCTGCCTCGGCGAGGGCGGCCGCGACCTCGTCGGCCGCCCGGCGGCGCAGGCTGTCGAGCTCCGCCTCCTCGACACCGTCCAGGCGCAGGCGGGCGGTCAGGCGCTCGATCGGGTCTTCGAACAGGGTGCGCAGCTCGGCGGGCACGTAGCGGGCATCGTCGTGGGCGGCGTGGCCATGGCCGCGGAGGGTGAGGGCTTCCACGCCCTGTGGCCCACCGCCCGCGCGCGCGCGCTCGACCGCGTCGCGGACGGTCTCGTAGACGAGCAGGGCGTCCGTCCCGTCCACGCGGGCGCAGGGGATGCTCCAGCCGCCGCGCACGCGCTCGGCGATGTTCGTGTTCACCATCTCGCGCTCGACCGGCGTCGAGTAGGCGTAGCGGTTGTGCTGGAAGACGAACACGGCCGGGACGGCGAGCACGCCGGCGAGGTTCAGCCCCTCGTGCACGTCCCCGGTGCAGAAGGCGCCCTCACCGAGGAACGTCAGCGCCACTCGCGGCTCGCCCCGGCGCTTGAAGGCGAGCGCCGCGCCGACGGTGACGGGGACGAGGTCGCCGAGCATCGAGACGAGCGGGAACACGCCGCGCTCCGGCTTGCCGAAGTGCATGTTGCCGTCGCGGCCGCGCGTCGGCCCGTCCGCCTTGCCGAGGAAGTTGCGGAAGACATCGGCGACGGTGACGCCGCGAGCGTAGTGGCAGGCCTGCTCGCGGTTGAGCGGGCAGACGACGTCGTCCGGCCCGAGCGCGAGCCCCGCGCCGGCAGCCACTGCCTCCTGCAGATAGCCGGTGTAGACCGAGCCGGCGATGCGCCCCTGGCGGTAGAGCGCCATGATCCGCTCCTCGGCATAGCGCTGGAGCAGCATCAGCCGCAGCAGCTCGAGCCGCGTCTCGCGCGGGACACCCGGCGCCGCCGAGGCGGGTGTGGCAGTCCTCGAGTCAGTAGGCAAGGAGCTCCCCCAGCGCGCCGCGCACGGACTCGACCGAGGGCAGGTAGGCGTCCTCGAGCTCGGGTGCGAACGGGACGGGCGTGTCGGGCGGGGCGACGAGCGCGGGCGGCGCGTCGAGCAGCTCGAACCCCTCCCTGGCGACGAGGGAGAGGACGAGCCCGGCGATGCCGAGCGAGCGCGACGCCTCCTGGAGGACGAGCAGGCGCGACGTCCGCGCGAGCGACTCCAGCACCGCCTCGGCGTCGAGCGGCCACAGGGTGCGGAGGTCGAGCACCTCGACGTCGAGCTCGGCGCAGGCGCGCAGCGCGAGCTCGACCCCCGCGCCGTAGGTGACCACGGTCGCCTCCCTGCCCCGGCGAGCGACCCGCGCCCGGCCGAGCGGCACGCGCAGGGAGGGGTCCGGAGCCGGGCCCTTGAGCCGGCGGTAGAGGGCCTTGTGCTCGAAGTAGAGGACGGGGTCGTCGTCCTCGATCGCGGCGCGCAACAGCCCGTAGGCGTCCTCGACGCTCCCCGGGCACACCACCTTGAGCCCGGCGGTGCCGACGAACCAGCCTTCGGGGCTCGAAGCGTGGAAGGGGCCGCCGCGGACCCCGCCGCCGGACGGCGCCCGGACGACGAGCGGGAGCCGGATGCCCGAGCGCCAGTGCGTCTTGGCCGCCACCGTCACGATCGGGTCGAACGCGCAGGAGATGAAGTCGGCGAACTGGAGCTCGACCACCGGGCGCTCGCCCATCCAGGCCGCGCCGATCGCAGCGCCGACGAACCCCTCCTCGGAGATCGGCGTGTCGATCACCCGGCTGTCGCCGAACTCCTCCCACAGCCCAGCGGTGACGCCGAAGGCTCCGCCGAAGCGGCCGATGTCCTCGCCGAGGAGGAAGACGCGCTCCTCCTCGCGCAGCGCATCGGCGAGCGCGGCACGGATCGCCTCGAGGTAGGTGATCTCGCTCACGGGCCGGAAGACGCTACCGGTCAGCTCGCGTCCACATCCCCCGGCGCGCGCGCCGGGCGGCCCGAGCGCGGTCGGCACGAGCTCCCGGCGTGGCCGGCGACGCTCGCCGCTGTCACGACCGAGCCGCCCCTCGCCGCGCCCGAGCTCACACCCAGAACTGCTCGCGGCCGAGACCCATCTCGTGCGTCTCGCTCGTCGTCCTGTGCTCGACCGGCTGCTCCGGCCCGGGCACGGAGCCGCCGACCAGCCGCGAGACGACACGGCCGTTCTCGACGCGCGCCGGCCAGTCGTGGATCGGCAGCACGAACGTGCCGGAGTTGAGCGCCTTCTTGATCGCGGCACGCTCCTGCCGCTTCGAGGTCGACTGGTTGCCCGTCGACTGCGGCTCGTAGTCGAGCACCTGGTAGATCGGATCGACGATCTGGTTCTGGATGTCGTAGATCACGTCACCGCAGATGCACGCCTTCCCCTCGGCGGTCTCGACGACGATGTTCATCGAGCCGTCCGTATGGCCGCCGGCGGCCTCGCACACGATCCCCGGGAAGATCTCGTCGGGCCCGGACAGCTCGAGGTCGAGCAGGCGCAGCGCCCCGGGCGTGTGCAGCCGGTCGATGTGGTGCTTCACGTACTCGGCCGGGTACTGCTCGCCCATGATCCCCGAGGCCGAGAACTCGAGCTCGCGACGGTTCGTGATCACCGTTGCCTTGGGGAAGCGGTGATCTTGCCCGGCGTGGTCGATGTGGTGGTGCGTGTGCAGCACCCAGCGAACGTCGTCGAGCTTCACGCCGAAGCGGCCGAGCTGGTTCTCGAGCGACCTCTCCTCGCCGATCAGCCCCGTCATGCCGAGCCGCTGCATGATCTCCGCGTTCATGGCGCCCGTGTCCACGAGGATCGGGTCGTCTCCGCCGAGGATCAGGCAGCCCCATGTCTTCACGCGCGTCAGCTTGCCCATGTTGCGCGCGAGGACGAGGAAGCTCGACTCGAGCTCGATGTCGATCAGATCGAGCAGCTTGATCTCGTACGCCACCGCGGGCCTCCTTCGCCACAAAAATTGACGACCGACCGGTCGGTCGAGTAGCGTATGCCCGGTGCCTGCGGGTGTCAAGGCGGATGCGAAGCGGCGGGAGCTCGTCGCGCAGGCGGCGGCGCTGTTCGACCGCGCCGGCTACCACACGACGAGCGTGGCCGCGGTGGCGCAGGCCGCCGGCATCCGCAAGCCGACGCTCTACCACTACTTCGCGAGCAAGGACGAGATCCTGTTCGCGATCCACGACGAGTTCATCGACCTCCTGATCGAGCGCGAGCGGGCGCGACCGGCCGATCTCCCCGCGGCCGACGCGGTACGGGAGGCGATGCGCGACGTGCTCGAGCTGATGGACACCCATCGCGGGCACGTGCGGGCCTTCTTCGAACACTACCGCGAGCTCTCGGAGGAGGCCCGGGCGACGATCGCGCGCAAGCGCGACGAGTACGAGGCGGCGGTCGAGCGGCACATCGCCCAGGGGATCGAGCGCGGCGAGTTCCGGCCCGTCGACCCCCGGCTGACCGCGCTCGCGGTGTTCGGCATGTGCAACTGGGCCTACCAGTGGTATCGGCGAGAGGGGCGGCTGTCGAGCAGGGAGATCGCCGACCGCTTCTTCGACCTGCTGCTCAACGGCTTGAGGAGGTGACGGACGGTGCGAACGGCGCAGGAGTTCATCGAGGGGCTCAGGGACGACCGCGAGGTCTGGTACCGCGGTGAGCGGGTCGCCGACGTGACGACGCATCCCGAGCTGGGCGTCGCGGCGCGCCACGGCTCGCTCGACTTCGAGCTCGCCGAGGATCCCGCGCTGCGCGAGCTCGCCGTCACGGACGGCCACTCCACCTTCTACGCGCTGCCGAGGACGGCCGCCGACCTGCGCCGGCGCTCGGCGCTGATCGAGGCGTCGACGGCGCACGGCGCGACGCTCGTCGTCCTGCTCAAGGAGATCGGCACCGACGCGCTGTTCGCACTCCACCGCGTCACGGCCGGCACGGACGCTTTCGCCCGCGTGCAGGCGTTCCACGCCCGCTGCCGCGACGGCGACCTCGCGCTCGCAGTCGCGCAGACGGACGTGAAGGGCGACCGCTCGCAGGGGCCGTCCGGCCAGGCCGACCCGGACGCGTACGTGCGCATCGTCGACCGGCGCGACGACGGGATCGTCGTCCGGGGCGCGAAGGTGCACACCTCCTGCAGCCCGAACGTGGACGAGCTGATCGTCATCCCCACCCGGGCGCTGCGGGAGGGCGAGGAGGAGTGGGCGGTCGCCTTCGCCGTCCCCGTCGCCACGCCGGGCGTCAGGCTCCTCTGCTCGGACTACCTGCACGGCACCGACGACCCGTGGACGCGCCCGGTCTCCTCGCGGCACAAGATGATCGAGACGCTGACCGTCTTCGACGATGTCTTCGTGCCGTGGGAGCGCGTCTTCCTCGCCGGCGACGTCGAGCGCGCCGGACGGCTGGCGCTCGCGTTCGTCGAGTTCCACCGCTTCACCGCCGTCTCGTACAAGCTGCCGCTCGTCGACACGCTCGTCGGGCTCGCGCTCGCGCTCGCGGAGGCGAACGGCATCGCCCGCGCCTCGCACGTACGCGACAAGCTGACCTGGCTGATCGGCTACGCCGAGACCGTGCGGGGGCTGACCGAGCTGGCGGCCGACCGTTGCGGCGTCGACCCGGCCACCGGCATCGCCTTCCCCGACCCGCTGACCACGAACGTGGCCAAGTGGACGTTCGCGCGCGACTACCAGGAGGCGGTCAAGCACGTGATCGACGTCGCCGGCGGCCTCCTCGTCACCGGCCCCTCCGGCGCCGACTGGGAGCACCCGGAGCTCCGCCCTCTGCTCGAGAAGTACCTCGCGGGCGCGGTCCCCGCGGCCGAGCGCATGGCGCTCCTCAACCTCGCCTCCGACCTTCTCGCCCGAAGCTATGCCGGCTACCAGTCCGTGCTCGCGGTGCACGCCGAGGGCTCGCTCGAGGCGGAGAAGCTGCAGATCTGGCGCTCGTACGACGCGGAGCGGGCGCGGACGCTCGCCCGCCGCCTCGCCGGTCTCGGAGGCTGAGGCGAGAGGAAGCTACCTCGCCACCCAG
This sequence comes from Gaiellaceae bacterium, assembly GCA_035652235.1. Classification (GTDB taxonomy): domain Bacteria; phylum Actinomycetota; class Thermoleophilia; order Gaiellales; family Gaiellaceae; genus PALSA-612. Next base: position 26,342 of record DASREE010000052.1, read on the forward strand.
CCGTCCGGGAGGCCGGTCTCCTAGAGCCGGCCTCGGACGGCGTACCCCGGCACGAACAGACACGGCCCACGCATGCGTCACCGGCCGCCCTGCTCGGGTTCCGGCGCTCGCGCAGCCGCTAGTCGCCGAACGCCTGCGCAAGCCCCTGCTGCAGGTCCTCCTGGGTCATGACCGGGGTCAGGTCGATGGCCGCGTCGAGGGCGAGGAAGAGCGGCTCGCCGATCACGGGCATCTGGGCCTGCGAGGCCATGTCGAAGACGATCAGCGCCGTCCGCTTCCCGCCCTCGACGGTGAAGTACGCCGCTTCGGGGTGCAGCTTGGAGAGGACGGACTCGAACGCCTTCTGCAACTCGCCCGCCTGGATGGCCTCGTTGGCCTTCGCGACCGGGAGCTGGACCTTGAGCAGCATGCGCATGTGCAGATCCTCCTTGTCTCGAGCGTTGCTGAACCAGGACGCCGACTCTTTCACGCCCGCCCTCGCGTGTCCACTGCACCGTCGTGCGTCCGCCTCCAGCCCGCCGATGACGTTCGCGCACGCTGCGAGTCGAATCAGGAAGACTGCAGGGATGTCGAGCCGGAAGGAGAGGCGATGCCGAAGACCATGCTGCTCGTCGGGACGCGCAAGGGCTGCTTCCTGGTCGAGAGCGACGACCGCCGGGCGTGGGACGTGCGGGGACCGTTCTGCGAGGGCTGGCCCGTCTACCACGCCGTGTACGACCCCGCCTCGCAGACGATCTACGCCGCCGCCGCCAGCGAGTGGCACGGAGTCGCCGTGTGGCGCTCGAGCGACCTGGGCGAGACGTGGGAGCTCTCGAGCGAGGGCCTGAGCCACGGCGACGGCGGGCTGAGGCTGTCGAAGATCTCCACGATCGCCGCCGCGCACGGACGCCTGCTCGCAGGCGGCGAGGCAAGCGGCGTGTTCGAGAGCCGGGACGGCGGGAGGAGCTGGGCGCTCAAGAGCACGCTCGACGCGCACCCGGCCGCGAAGGACTGGAACGACCCGTCGAAGCAGCCGCCGGGCCACCTCGGCGTGTCCGCGATCATCCCCCATGCCCACGAGCCGGCGCGTTTCTGGGTGATCGTGCAGGGCTACAGCCTGTTCGAGACGACGGACGACGGGGCGACCTGGACGCCGCGCAACGACGGCCTGCGAGCCGACTGGCCGCGCGACTACGAGGACGTCGGCTTCTGCGTGCACAAGCTCGTCGTCGCGCCGACCGACCTCGACCGGATGTACCAGCAGAACCACTGCGGCGTGCACCGCTCGGACGACGGCGGGCGCTCCTGGACGGAGATCAGCGAGGGGCTGCCGAGCGACTTCGGCTTCGCCGCGGCCGTCCACCCGCACGACCGCGACACGTTCTACGTCGTCCCGCTCGACCCGGGCCACGCGCGCTGCATGCCCGAGGGCCGGGCAGCCGTCTGGCGGACGCGAGACGCCGGCGACAGCTGGCAGCGGCTCGACCGTGGGCTGCCGCAGCACAACGCGTATCTCGGCGTGCTGCGCGAGGGGATGGCGATCGACACGCACGACACCCCCGGCGTCTACGTCGGAACGAGCACCGGCCAGGTGTTCGCGAGCGCCGACGAGGGCGACAGCTGGCGCGAGGTCGCGAGCTACCTGCCGGCGATCGCCTCCGTCGAGGTGGCGACCGTCGAGTGATGGCCGAGCTGCACCTGCCGGCGACGCTGCTACCGCTCTTCCGCGACCTGCCGCGCCGCGTCGAGGTCGAGGCGGCCACGGTCGGGGAGGCGCTCGCGCTGCTCGAGGAGCGCTGGCCGGGGCTGCGCGACCGCCTGTGCGAGCCGGGCCCCGAGCTGCGCCGGCACATCCACGTCTACGTCGACCGCGAGCGCGCCGGGCTGGGGACGGCGCTCGGACCCCGCTCCCGGGTGGACGTGGTCACGGCCATCAGCGGCGGCTGACGCGGGCCGCGGGGCGAGCGGCGTTCCGTGGCCGTCGTCGGCCAAGTGCCGCGCGGCGCCAGGCGGATCGACTATCGTCGGACGGCCGGCGCGCCGAGCGCGTGGGCGCCGTCCGAGAGCGGGCGGCGCGCTCGACCACCGACAGGGAGATGGCTGGGAGCACGACGCAGCGTCAGCGACAGCCGAGCCACGCCGAGCGGCTGGCGAGCCGCGACGGCTACTTCGCGCCGGAGAGCGTCATCCGCCGCGTCGGCAACACGCCCGTGACACCGTTCCTCGGCGGTGGCGCGGCCGTGCTCCTGCAGATGGCGCACCCGCTCGTCGCCGCCGGCGTCGCCGACCACTCGGACTACCGGCGCGACCTCTGGCGCCGGCTCGGGCGGACGCTGCGCGCCCTCTACCTGATCACGTACGGAAGCAGGGCCGAGGCGGACGCCGTTGCGGCGGCCGTGCAGGCCGTCCACGAGCGGGTGACGGGCACGACGCGCACGCGGCTCGGGCGCTTTCCCGCCGGCACCCGCTACGCGGCGAGCGACCCCGAGCTGATGCTGTGGGTGCACGCCACGCTCGTGCACTGCTCGCTCGAGGCCTACCAGCGCTTCCAGGAGCCGCTGACGCCCGCAGAGCAGGCGCGCTACTACGAGGAGATGACGCTGATGGCCGCGCTGTTCGGCGTCCCCGAGGCGATCGTCCCCGGTGACCTCGACGCGTTCCGTCGCTACTTCCGCGAGCAGGTGGCGGGCGACACGATCGCCGTCACCGAGCCGGCGCGCGAGATCGCCGAGGTCGTCCTCCGCGCGCCGCTCCCCGCGCCCGTCCGCCTGCTCGCCCCCGCGCACCGGCTCGCGACGGCCGCGCTGCTGCCGAGCCGCATCCGGGACGAGTACGGGTTGCGCTGGACGGCCCTGCACGCCCTCGTGCTCGAGCCGGCAGCCCGCACCCTCAAGCTGACCGCCATGCCGCTCGTCCTCGCGGCCGCCCACCTGCGGCCGGCCTTCACCGCGCCCGCGGCGGCACGAGCGGCGGCGCGGTAGCGGTCCGGCATGAAGGCGCGTCCCGAGACGGACCCGCGCCTCGTCGAGGCGCTGGCAACGTTGCGAAGCGACCCGGGCCTTCTCGACTGGTGGCACGCCAGAGACAGAGGTGCATCATCCGCGACCGACCGAGCCGTGCCCGACGCCGAACGCTCCTGCGGGTCACGCGAAGCTCGTACTCTACGACGGCGTGAAGCGCTCCGGCTCTCTCGCCCCTCCCACGGCCGGAGGCCGCACCGGTACGACCGGCCGCGAGCAGGCCGCCGCACGCTTCGACGTCGTCGCCATCGGCGAGACGATGGCGCTCTTCCTGACGGAGCCGCCGAGCCCGCTGCGGCAGGCGCAGACGTTCGTGCGCTCGATCGCCGGAGCGGAGTCGAACGTCGCCGTCGGCGTCGCCCGCCTCGGCCTGCGAGCCGCCTGGTGCGGCCGCGTCGGCGACGACGCGCTCGGACTCGCCATCCTCGACCGGCTGCGCGCAGAAGGGGTGGACATCTCGCGGGCGACCGTCGACCGCGGCGGGTGGACGGGGGTACTCGTCCGCGACCGGCATCACGAGCGGAAGATCAGCGTGGCGTACGCGCGCCGAGGCTCGGCCGGCGCGGCGCTCGGCCCCGACGACGTCGACGCCGACTGGGTCGCCTCCGCGCGTGCGCTCCACGTCACCGGCATCACGCCGGCGCTGTCGCCGAGCGCGGCCGCCGCGGTCGAGCGCGCCTTCGACCTCGCCCGCGCGGCCGGCGTCGCCATCTCCTTCGACCTCAACCTGCGCAGGCGGCTGTGGTCTGACGACGAGGCGGCGGCGGCCCTCCGCCCCCTGGCGGAGAAGGCAGACGTCCTGTTCGCGAGCGAGGAGGAGCTCGCGGTCGTGTCGGGACGGCAAGACCTCGAAGCGGGCGCGGACTGGGCACTCGCCTCGAGCGTGCGGACGGTGGTCGTCAAGCTCGGGAGCCGAGGCGCGGTCGCGTTCACGCCCGACGGGGTCGTCGAGTCTCCCGGCCGCCGCGTCACGCCCGTCGACCCCGTCGGCGCCGGCGACGCGTTCGTGGCCGGGTACCTCGCCGCCGGGCTGGCCGGGCTGAGCCTCGAGCGATCGCTCGCCCAGGCGTGCCGCAGCGGCGCTGCCGCGGTGCAGGTGCCCGGCGACATCGAGGGGCTGCCGTGGGGGAAGGACGGCCTGTTCGACTCGGCGGTCGGCCCGGACGTGGACCGGTGACCGCCGCCGCTGCCCGAGCCGAGACGGTGGCGGCGATCGCGGAGCTGCGGATCGTCGGGATCGTCCGCATGCCGTCGGCGCCGGAGGCCGTCGAGCGCGGCGAGCTGCTCGTCGCGGCCGGGCTGACGATCGTCGAGGTCGCGCTGACGACGCCGTCGGGGATCGAGGCGATCGCCGCCCTCGCCGCCGTCCGCGACGGCCGCATCGTCGGCGCCGGCACCGTGCTCGATGCCCCGACGGCGCGCGAGGCGGTCGCAGCGGGCGCGCGCTTCCTCGTCTCGCCCGGCCTGGACGAGGACGTCGTCCGCGAGGCGGCACGCCTCGGGGTTGCGTCCATGCCCGGAGCGGCGACGGCGACCGAGGTCATGCGCGCCCGCAGCGCCGGCGCCGACTTCGTCAAGCTGTTCCCGGCGAGCACGTACGGCGTCGGGCACCTGCGGGCGCTGCGCGCGGTCTTCCCCGACGTCGCCTTCGTCCCGACCGGAGGCGTGGACGCGACGAGCGCGCGGGCGTGGCTCGATGCCGGAGCGTGCGCGCTCGCTGTCGGCAGCGCCCTCAGCCGCGGCCAGGCACGCGAGGCCGAGCGGGAGGCGCGCGCGCTTCTCGCCGCCGCCGCTTACGAGCGCCCGCGCGAGAGCCGGGCCGGGAGCGCGCCGCCGGTCAACCGCCCGGCGCGGGCGAGGCGAGCGCCTCGAGGACGTCGTCCGGCGTGATCGGCAGCCGCGTGACCGGCCGCCCGATCGCATCCGCCACGGCGTTGGCGACCGCCGCGGCGACCGGCACGATCGGGGGCTCCGCGACCCCACGCGCGCCGTAGGGCCCCTCGGCCTCCGGGTGCTCGAGCAGGACGATCTCGACGGTCGGGACGTCGACCGCGAGCGGCAGCCGGTACGTCTCCAGGCGGCGCTCCTGGTAGCGCCCGTCCACGATCTGGATGTTCTCGAACAGGGCGTAGCCCAGCCCCTGCGCCACGCCGCCCTGGATCTGGCCGCGGACGCCGTCCGGGTTGATCGCCTTCCCGACCTCCTGCGCGACCACGTAGCGGGTGACGTCGACGCGGCCGGTGACGGGGTCGACCTCCACCTCGGCCAGGTGCACGTGGTAGGTCGGCGTCGGGAAGGCGGGAAAGAGCAGGCCGCTCGCGCAGGACGGGTTGATGGCGGGCGGCTTGGTCGTGTACGAGCCCGTCCCGCTGATCGGCCCGCTGCCGAAGGTGGCGGCAAGGGCGACGTCGGCGAGCGCCACGCCGGAGTCGGGGTCGCCGGCCACGAACACGCGGCCGTCGGCCAGCTCCAGGTCCTCTTTCGCCGCCTCCATCATCGTCGCGGCGACGGCGAAGATCTTCTCCCGCACCTCGGCCGCCGCGATCGTCGCCGCGCGGCCGACGATGTGGGTCGTGCGCGATCCCTGCGAGCCGGCGTCGTAGCCGGCCGCGTCCGTGTCCGGCATGAGCACGATCACGTCCTCCGGGCGCACGCCGAGCTGCTCCGCGACGATCTGGGTCACGCCCATCGCGACCGCGCCGGAGCCGTTCTCGGTCGCCGCCGTGACGACGCCGACCGTGCCGTCCTCGTTCAGCTTCAGCGTGACCGAGCCGGGCAGCGGGTTCGTCAGCCACGTGCAGGCAGCGATCCCGACGCCGCGCAGCTTCCCCTCGGGCGCCGGGCGTCCGCTCAGCGACGCCCACGGCGCGACCTCTTCCACGCGGTCGAACGCCTCGCGGAGGATGTCTGCGTCCTCGAGCACCTGCCCGGTGAGCGACGCGTCGCCGCTCGAGAGCAGGTTGCGCAGCCGGAACTCGCGGCGGTCGATGCCGAGGCGGCGGGCGCAGTTGTCCATGTGCCGCTCGAGCGCGAAGTACAGGTACAGCCCGCCGACCCCACGGAAGGCTCCGGTGGGAGCGGTGTTCGTGTACACGAGGCGGGTCGTGACGCGCGTCGCTCCCGCCCGGTACACCTGCCCGAGCACGTGCATGGGGACGCTGGCCAGGAACGGCATCTCGCCGCTGTAGGCACCGTTGTCCATCAGACACTCGAGCTCGCGGCCGAGGATGCGCCCGTCGGCCGACAGCGCGGTCCGCAGCCGCACGATCGCGTTCTCGCGCGAGGGGCAGGTGAGCAGGTCCTCCGCCCGCTCGTTGACGATCTTCACGGGACGGCCGACCGCCCGGGCGGCGAAGGCCGCGTACGGCTCGAGCGACGCGTCGAGCTTGGCGCCGAAGCCACCCCCGATGTGGTGGCCGACGACGCGCACGTCCGAAGGCCGCACGCCGAGGAACTGGGCGACCCGGTCGCGCACGTTGAACGGGTACTGGCTCGCCGTGTGCACGACGTAGCGGCCGTTCTCGTACCTGGCGACGGCGCTCCTCGGCTCGAGGAAGGCCTGGTACTGGCGCGGCGCGCGGAACTCGTCCTCGACCACGCAGTCTGCCTCGGCGAACGCGCGCTCGAACGCCGCCGGGTCCGGGTCGGACACCGTCTCGGCCGCCACGTTGCCCGAGCGCGGGTACTGCTCGGGGCCTGCGACCTCGTAGCTTTCCCACTCCGGGTGCACGAGCCGCGCCCCCTCGGCGAGCGCCGACTCGACGTCGCCGATCGGAGCCTCGAGCTCGATCTCCAGCTCGACCGCCTCCAGCGCCCGCTTCGCGGCTTCCACGCTGTCGGCGACGACGAGGGCGATCGGCTCGCCCTCGTAGCGGACGGCGTCGCGGGCGAACAGGTGCTGCTCCCGCAGCAGCCACCCCGCCCGGTGCGCCGGCGCATCCGCCGCCGTGTACACGCCGTGCACCCCGGGCAGCAGCCGGGCCCGGCTCACGTCGAGCCTGGCGATCCGGCCGGCGGGGACGGGCGAGCGCAGGATCTTGCCGTGCAGCATGCCGGGCTCGACGTGGTCGACCCCGTACACCGCCTCGCCGGTGACCTTCGTCACCCCGTCCGAGCGCTCGACTCTCTCCCCCACCACCGCCGTCATCCCCTCGCCTCCATTCTCGCCGCCGCCTGTACCGCCTCCACGATCTGGGTATAGCCGGTGCAGCGGCAGATGTTGCCCGCGATCGCGGCGCGAATCTCGTCCTCGCTCGGCGCGGGGGTCTCCCGCAACGCCGCCGTCAGGGTCATCAGGAAGCCGGGCGTGCAGAAGCCGCACTGGACGCCCCCCGCCTCGACGAACGCCCGCTGCAGGGGCGAGAGCGTGCCGTCCGGCGCGGCGAGCCCCTCCACCGTGACGATCTCGGACCCGGCTGCGGCGAGCGCCATGAGCACGCAGGAGTCGACCGCCTTGCCGTCCACGAGGACGGTGCACGCGCCGCACTCGCCCTCGTTGCAGCCCTGCTTCGTGCCCGTCAGGCCGAGCTCGTCGCGCAGGACGTCGAGCAGCGTCGCCTGGGCGGGAACGTCCAGCTCGTGCGCTCGCCCGTTGACGGTCAGCCTCAGCTGCACCTGCCCCTCCCTCCCTCGCTCATCGCCGAGCGGACGCACGCGGAGACGGCGCGTGCGAGCAGCCCGGCCAGGACCCGCCGCCGGTAGGCGGCCGTACCGCGCACGTCGTCGATCGGGCGCGCAGCCGCCTGCAGCAGCTGCGCGGCTTCCGCGACGGCCTCCTCCTCGCCGCGGCTGCCCGTCAGCGCAGCCTCGGCCTGGTGCGCCCGGAACGCCGTCGGGCCGACGGAGCAGACGGCGATGCGCACGTCGCCGAGCCGGCCTGCGTCGTCCAGCTGCAGGCGCGCCGCCAGCCCGACGAGAGCGACCTCCATCGCGCCGCGCCGGCCGACCTTCAGGTACGTCTCGGCCGTCCGCGGCCCCGGCCGCTCGAGCGAGAGGGCCGTCACCAGCTCGTTCGGCTCGAGCGCCGTCCGCTTGCGGTCGACGAGGAAGCGCTCGAGCGCAAGCGAGCGCGTCCCGGCCGAGCTGCGCATCGCGACCTGCGCGCCGGCGACGAGCAGGGCGGGCAGCAGGTCGGCCGCCGGGGAGGCGTTGACGACGTTGCCGGCGATCGTGCCCACGTTCTGCGTCTGCCGCCCGCCGACCGTTCGCGCGGCCTGCGCGAGCGCGGCGTGCTCGGCCCGGATCGCCGGGTGGGTTCCGAGCTCCCAGTGCGTCGTCAGCGCTCCGATCTCGGTGCGCTCGCCGGACGCGACGCCGGCGAGCTCGGGCAGACGCCGGATGTGGACGAGCGCGCGCGGGCGGATCAGCCCCTGCAGGAGCTGGACGACGACGTCCGTCCCTCCGGCGAGGACGGTCGCCTCCCCGCCGTAGGCGTCGAGCGCCGCGAGCGCCTGGTGGACGTGGCGGGCGTCGACGAAGTCGATCGCGTTCCGGGCGAGGGCCGGCGCCGGCTCAGAAGGCAAGCCAGCCTCCGTCGACGGCGAGCGTGTGCCCGGTGACGTAGCGGGCGTCGTCGCTCGCGAGGAAGCAGAGCGACCCGCGGATCCACTCGTTCTCCGCCAGCTGCGGGAGGGCGGTGCGCGGCTCGATCACGGTCGTCCGGATGTGCTCGTCGCGCATGGCGCCGATGGACATGGCGGTCGGGAAGAAGCCCGGCGCGATCGCGTTGACGCGCACGTTGCTCTTGCCGAGCTCGACGGCGAGCGCCTTCGTCAGGGCGATCATCCCGCCCTTGGAGGCGTAGTAGCCGACCTCCGGGAAGACGGTTGCCCCGAAGCCGAACGTGGAGGCGATGTTCACGATCGAGCCCGACCGCCTCGGGACCATCACCTTCGCCGCCTCGCGGCAGGCGAGGAACGCGGAGGTGAGGTTGACGTCGAGCACCGTGCGCCAGTCGTCGAGCGTCTGCTCGACGAGCGGCTTGGCGACGTAGACGCCGGCGTTGTTGACGAGCACGTCGACGGCGCCGAACCGTTCCACCGTCAGGGCGACCAGCCGGACGACGTCGTCCTCCCTGGTCACGTCCGTCCGGACGGCGAGCGCGCGCACCCCGTACCGGGCCTGCAGGTCGCGCGCGAGCCGGCGCAGGCGCTCGGCGCGGCGGGCGGCCAGCACGACGGACGCGCCGCTGTCGGCGAGGGCGTGCGCGAACTGCTCGCCGAGCCCCCCGGACGCGCCGGTGACGATCGCCACCCGCCCCTGCAGGTCGTAGCGGTTCATCCGCCTCCACCACCCTCGCGGGCGCGCGGCTCGAAGGGCGGGAAGTGCTCGTAGACGAGGTTCACGTCGTTGTTCTCGTGCAGCGACACGATCTTGCCGTCCCGCACCCGGATCACGTCCACGCCGTGGTTCTCCCACGGCTTGCCCGCGGCCGTCGTCGCCGACTCGTCCCAGATCACGGCCGCCGCGTCCCCGTCGACGATCGTCCGGCGGATACGGAAGTCGAGATCGTGCAGGAGCCCGGCCGAGAAGGCCATGAAGCGCCGGACCTCGTCCCGGCCGCGGAACGTGCCCTGAGCCAGGAAGCGCACCTCGACGTCGTCTGCCATCTGCGCCAGCATCCCCTCGCCGTCTCCGGCGAGGAAGGCGGCGTAGAGCGCGTCCACGACGCGCCTCGTTTCCGTTTCGCTGTTGGTCATCACGGCACCTCCGCGTGCAGGAGAGGGATGAGCTGCCGGCAGATCCGCTCCGCCGAGTCGAGCGCGTGCTCGGGCGGGCGGATGTCGAGGATGACGTGGTCGACCCCCACCTCGAGGTAGGGGCGCAGCTTGCGCAGGCACTCCTCCGGCGAGCCCCAGACGCCGTGCGCGCGCGTCGCGTCCTCGAGAAACTCCTTCGCCGCGGTCCGTGCGAGCAGGTCGAGCGGCTCGTCGACGCGCGTGCGACCGCCGTTCGCGCGGACGTCATCCTCCGGGAGCGTCACGTGGTCGGGAACCCAGAACGTGTCGACCCCGCCCGAGTCGGCGAGCGCGGCGAGCGCCGCGAGGAAGCCCCACGGATCGCCCGGGAAGGCGCCGTAGGTGGGCACCCCGAGGCTGACGGCGACGGTCATCCGGCCTCCGACCCGGCCGCCGTTCCAGCCCGGAGCGCCGAGCCGCCTGCGCCGTCGCGGTACAGGAGGCAGGCGACCCTGCGCGCGCCGACCTCGAGCAGCGGCACCTCGCCCACCCGGCAGTCGTCCAGCACGTGCGGGCAGCGGTCCTGGAAGGGACAGCCGGCGATCGGGCGGAGGATGCTCGGCGTCTCGCCCTGCAGCTTCGCCCGGGGCCGCGAGCGCGGCTCGGGGACGGGGATCGCCGCGATGAGCGCCTGCGTGTACGGGTGCTTCGGCTCGTCGAGCAGGTCGTCGACGGGGCCCGACTCCATCACCTTGCCGAGGTACATGACGACGACGCGATCGGCGATGTGGCGGACGGTGGAGAAGTCGTGCGTGATGAACAGGTACGTCATCCCGAGCCGCCGCTGCAGGTCCTCGAGCAGCTCGAGCAGCGCCACGCGCAGCGACATGTCGAGCGACGATGTCGGCTCGTCGAGCACGACGAACGAGGGGTTGCTGGCGATGGCGCGGGCGATGCCGACGCGCTGCTTCTGCCCGCCCGACAGCTGGTCGGGGCGGCGGTTGAGGAGCCCCGGCTCGAGCTGGACGAGCCGCATCAGCTGCCGCAGGCGCTCCTCGACGCCGTCCCGGTCGACGAGCCGGTGCAGCCGGAGCGGCTCGCGCAGCGTCTGGCGGATGGTCATGCTCGGGTTGAGGCTCGCGCCGGGATCCTGGAAGACCATCTGCACCTCGCGGCGCAGGGGGCGGAAGGCGCGCTGGGACAGCCTCGTGACGTCCGTCCCCTTGTACAGGATCCGGCCACCGGAAGGATCGGTGAGCCGCACGACGCACCGCGCCGTCGTCGACTTGCCGCAGCCCGACTCGCCGACCAGGGCGACGGTCTCGCCCTGACGCACCTCGAAGGAGACGCCGTTGACGGCGTGCACGACGTGACCGTGGCTGCGGAACCGCTTCTCGAGGCCGACCACCTCGAGGAGCGGCGCGCCGTCATCCCGAGACGGCACGCTGCTCATCCGTCCTGTCCGCTCGCGCGTGAGCCGGGTCGTAGAGGTGGCACATGGCGACGTGGCCGGGCGCGGCGCCGACCTGGAGGAGCGCCGGCCGGATGTCGGCGCAGGGCGCGAACACGTGCTCGCACTTGCCGGCGTAGCGGCAGCCGCGCGTCGCGTAGACGACGCCCTCGACGGCCGCAGCCGCCGCCTGCACGCGGACGCGGCGGTCGGCGCGCAGCACCGAGCCGACGAGCCGCTGCGTATACGGGTGCTTCGGCTCCTCGAAGATCGCCTCGACGGGCCCCATCTCGACGACGTGGCCGCCGTGCATCACGACCACACGGTCGGATGTCTCCGCGACCAGGGCGAGGTCGTGCGTGATCAGCAGGATCGACATCTTCAGCCGGTCCTTCAGCTCGAGCAGCAGCTCGAAGATCTGCTCCTGGATCGTCACGTCGAGGCCCGTCGTCGGCTCGTCCGCGATGAGCAGCGCCGGCTGCGAGGAGAGCGCCATCGCGATCATCACGCGCTGCGCCATCCCGCCGGACAGCTGGTGCGGATAGGCGTGGTAGCGGCGCGGCGCGTCGTTGATCCCCACCGAGCGCATCAGGCCGACGGCCATCTCCTCCGCTCGCCGCTCGCTCACGTCGTGATGGAGCCGCACCACCCGCGCGATCTGCTCGCCCGCCTTGACGAGCGGGTTGAGGCTGGCCTTCGGGGACTGGAAGATCATCGCGATCCGCTTCCCGCGGTACGCTCGCTTCTCGGCCTCGCCGAGCGGGAGCAGGTCGTGCCCCTCGAACAGGACCCGCCCGCCGTCGACGGAGGCGGACGGGTGGTTGAGGCCGATCGTCGCGAGGGCGGTCACCGTCTTGCCCGAGCCGGACTCGCCGACGAGGGCGACCGTCTCCTGCCGGCCGACGCTGAACGAGACGCGGTCGAGCACGGTCGTGCGAGCGCCGCGCAGGGCCGGGAACGAGACGCTCAGGTCCTCGACCTCGAGCAGCTGTGGCGCAGGCAAGCCCTCCGTCATGCGGAGCGCTTCCGTCATGCGGAGCGCAGGAGGTTGCGAAGGCCGTCGCCGATCCAGTTGAACGACAGGACGACGAGGAGGATGGCGAGGCCGGGGAAGAGCCACGTCCACCACTGCCCGGTCGTGATGTTCGAGCTGCCGTCGGCCACCATCGTCCCCCACTCCGGCGTGGGCGGCTTGATCCCGATGCCGAGGAAGCCGAGCGCGGAGGCGTCGAGGATCGACCAGCCGAGGACGATCGAGCCGAGCACGACGGCCGGCGCGACGGAGTTCGGAAAGACGTGCCGGTAGGCGACCCGCCAGGGCGGGTTGCCGACGACGCGCGCCGCGTCGGCGTACTCCGCGTCGCGCAGCTTCAGCACCTCGCCGCGCGTCAGGCGGACGAAGTAGGGCGTGTAGGCGAACGCGAGCGCGGCGATCACGAACAGCACCCGGTTGCCGAGCATGACCGTGATGGCGAGGGCGAGGATGAAGGCGGGGAAGGAGAGCATGAGGTCGACGATCCGCATGACGACGTCGTCCACGATGCCTCCCGCGTAGCCTGCGAACGCCCCCAGGACGGTCCCGACGGCGAGTGCGATCCCGGCGACGGAGAACGCGATCTCGAAGTCGAGCCGGGTCGCGTGCAGGATGCGCGAGAGGATGTCCCGGCCGAACGTATCGGTCCCGAGCAGGTGCGCCCCGGACGGCGCCTGGAGGCTGACGTCGGGGCTCGGCTTGAGCGGGTCGACCGTGTACAGCAAGGGGACGACGAGCGACAGGACGAGCGCGGCGACGACGATCGCCAGCCCGGCGGCGGCGAGCTTGTTCTGCCTGACGGCGAGGACGATCCGCTCGCTGCGGCGCAGCTCGAGCGTCCGCAGGTCGACCGCCTCGAACACGTCGGCTGCCTGTCCCGCGATCGCCATCAGCCGAGCCTCACCCGCGGGTCGATGAGGGCGTAGAGGAGGTCGATGACGAGGTTGAGCACGACGTAGATCGTCGCGACCATGAGGATGAAGCCCTGGATGGCGTTGAAGTCGTTCGACGTGACCGCACCATAGGCGTACTGGCCGACACCCGGCCAGGAGAAGACGGTCTCGACGATGACGTTCCCCGCCAGCAGGTAGCCGAGCACGATGCCGAGCATCGTGAACAGCGGGATGAGCGCGTTCCGCAGCGCGTCCTGCTTGAAGATCTGCCAGCCGCTGAAGCCCATCGCACGGGAGGCCCGCACGTACTCGGTGTCGAGGATCTCCAGCATCGACGAGCGGGCGATCTTCGCGATCGGCGCGAGCTCGATGATCGCGAGCGTGATCGCCGGGAGCGCCAGGTACTCGAGCGACCTCGCGAACAGCCCCAGGTTGCCGGCGAGCAGGCTGTCGATCGTGTAGAAGCCGGTGACGGACGGCGGCGGCGTGTCGTCCAGGCCGAGCCGGCCGACCGGCCCGGGCGCCCACTTCAGCTGGTAGGCGAACACGAACGCCAGCATCAGCCCGAGCCAGAAGATGGGCATCGCCGCCGACACGCCGGCGATGCTGCGAACGGCATGGTCGAGACGGGAGTTGCGCCTGACGGCGGCGAGGAAGCCGAGGGGGATCCCGACGAGGCACGCGAGCACGGTGGCGGCGCAGGCGAGCTCGACGGTCGCCGGCAGGCGGTCGCCCAGGTCTCGTGCGACCGGCCGTTCGGTCTTGAAGCTGATGCCGAGGTCGCCGTGCAGGGCGCCGCTCACGAACCGCCAGTAGCGCTCCGGGAGGGGCTTGTCGAGCCCCATGCGCACCTCCTCGGCATGCAGCGCCGCCTTGGAGGCGAACGGCCCGAGCCGCACGAGCGCCGGGTTGCCGGGGAGGATGTTCGTGATCACGAACACGGCGATCGTGACGAGCCAGAGCGTGAGGATCGCCAGCGCCACGCGCCGGGCGAGGAACCGCGTCATGCTCGCCGAGACGCGGGCGCGGAGGCGCTCGGGAAGGGCGATCGAGGTCATGCCGGCCCGCCGGCCCGGGTCGCGCAGCCGCGGCGGGTGGAGGGAGGCCGCCACCCCCTCCACCCGCGCGGGCCGCTCAGGTCAGGAACGTCCAATAGAAGCGCGGGTTCTGGTCCGGCCAGTACGGGAAGTCGTGCAGGTTCCTCGCCGCAGGCTGGAAGAAGTCCCGTGCGAACAACCACGCCCAGGGCGCGTCGTCCACGATGATCTTCTGCGCCTGGCGGCTCATCGCCGCACGCTTGGCCGCATTCGGCTCGTAGATCCCGGCGAGGATGAGCTTGTCGACGGCGGGGTTCGAGTACCTGGACGAGTTGGTGAAGGTGTTCGTCGACAGCATGTTCCAGTACAGGTGGTAGAAGGGGTCGTCGACCCACGAGTACCACTCGACGATCTGCATCGGCGACTTCGCGTTGTTGCGGTTGTCCTGGTACTGGGACGCGTCGAGCTTGTTGATCTGGGCGTTGACTCCGATCTGCTGGAAGTTGGCCTGGATCAGCGTCGCCGCCTGCTCGTCCTCGGGGCGGCCGATGAGGATGTCGATCGACGTCGTGAAGCCGCTGCCGAGCCCGGCCGCAGTCAGCAGCTGCTTCGCCTTGCTCAGGTCGGTGTCGTACTTCCAGAAGCTGCCGTCGTGCGTCGGCATGCCGGGAGGCACCATGCTCTTGGCCGGCTGCGCGAGGCCGTGCATGACGGTCTTGATGATCGCGTCGTACGGCACGGCGTAGCTCAGCGCCTGCCGCACGCGCTTGTCCGTGAACGGCTTCATCGTGTTGTTGAACGTCAGGCCGAAGCTCCACGGGCTCGGCACGTCGATGAGCTTGACGTTCGCGACCTTGCCGCTGCGCACCGAGTCGGCGTCCTTCGCCGAGATCTCGAACGCCACGTGCAGGGCGCCGGTCTTGAGCAGGCTCAGCCGCTGCTGGGGATCGGCGATCACCTTGAACACGAGCCCGCCGTTCTTGGGGAGACCCGGCCTGTAGTAGTTCGGGTTCGGGGCGAGCTCGAACCCCTGGCCTCGATTCCACGACTTGAGGACGTACGGACCGTTCCCGAACACGTGCGAGCGCCAGTAGTTGTTCGTCCACCTGTCCTTGCTCGTCGCGTGCGCCTTGCTCACCTTGGCGCTCTGGATCGAGAGCACCTGCAGGCTGAGCAGCCGAGCCGTCATCGGGTTCGACTTGTCGAGCTTGAACACGACGGTGTGCTCGTCCGGCGTCTTGATGTTGTTCACGCTCGTCAGCGTGAGCATCTTCATGAGGATGTTCGTGTACTGCGTGCCGAGGATCCCACGGCTGAAGGTGTACTTGACGTCGGCGGCCGTGAGCGGCGAGCCGTCCTGGAACCTCGCGCGCGGATCGAGCTTGAAGGTCGCAGTGCGCAGATCCTTGGACAGCACCATCGACTGGGCGATCATCGACGTCGGCTTCGAGGCGTCGGCGATGAGGATGCTGCCGCCCTTGGTCTCGTGCGCCTTCAGGTCGATCAGCTGGTCGTACAGGTTCGCCAGCATGTAGTAGCCCGGAATGTCCTTGAACGCCTGCGGGTCGACGGTGTCGGCGTCCTGGCCGACGCCGATGTTCAGCTTGGCCGTGCGCTTCGGCTGCGCCCGGGGCGCCCGGGCACGGGCCGCGGCGGTCTCCGCCAGCAGGCCCGACAGGCTCGCGGCCGACAGCCCGAAGACCGCCGCCCGGCTGAGGAAGCTCCTCCGGCTGATCGTGTTCTCCCGGTACTCGTCGACGAGGTCGGCGAGCGTCTCGCGATGCGCGCTCGTCAGGGGCTCGCCGACGTTGTCGTTCACGACTTCGATGGCTGGCTTGCGCCTTTTCACCTCTCACTCCCTTTGGTCGACCTTGCGTACGGGCTGGGGTGCCGGCTACGGTTCTCCCTCGTCGTCGCCTCCTCTCTCGCTAGCCCGGGACCGCTCGCGGGTCGATGTACACGCGGCAGGACACGATGCGTCCGTCCTCGACCTCGTAGACCTCGGTGAAGTCGAGGTCGAACGCCCGGCCGTCGGCGCTGTGGCCGGTGCTCCGCAGCTCGGCGACCGCGTGGGTCGAGTCGGCCACGAGCGTCACGATCGACATCTGCTCGTCGGGGTAGCGCTGGAAGAGCCCGTCGAGGACGTGCTCGATCGCGTCCTGGCCGACGACGCCGGCGCGGTGGAACGGGTCCCAGAACCGCGCCTCCGGCCGGTACAGCGCTCGCAGGCGCTCGAGCGACTTCGCGTTGTAGGCGTCGACCAGCTCCTCCACGACCTGCCGCGGCGTCCGGGTCATCGCGCCCCCGCTGCGCCTGCCCGGTCGGCGGCCCCGCCGTAGCCGAGCCGCCACGAGATCGTCGCCGCGGCCTCCTGAACGAGCAGCCCGAGCTCGGCGAAGCGCTCGGGCGTCACCCTGGTGGCCGGACCCGCCACGCTGATCCCCGCGCACACGTGCCCGGAGTGGTCGAACACCGGCGCGCCGACACAGCGGATCCCGTCCTCGTTCTCGATGTCGTCCGTGGAGTAGCCTCGGCGCCGCACCTCGGCGAGATGGCGCCGGAGCTTCGCCCGGTCGACGATCGTCCGCGGCGTCCTCGCCTCGAGCCGCTCCGGGAGCGCCTGCTCGAGCTCGTCCGGCGGCAGAGAGGCGAGGATGGCCTTGCCGACGCCGGTCGAGTACGCCGGCATCGTGCTGCCGATCCGGCTGAACATGCGCACCGCGTGCTCGCTCTCGACCTTCTCGATGTAGACGACGTCGTGGCGGTCGAGCACGCCCAGGTGCACGGTCTCGCCCGTCTGCTCGCGCAGCTGCCTGAGGATCGGCAGCGCCTCGCTGCGCAGGTCGAGCTGGTCGAGGAAGGCCATCCCCAGGCGGAGGTTCGCCGGGCCGAGGCTGTACAGGCCGCGCTCACGATCGACGCGCAGGAACCCGCGCGCGGCCAGCGTGCGCAGGATGCGGTGCGCCGTCGGCTTGCTGTACCCGAGGCTGGCGCTGCACTCGGCGAGCGTCAGGCCGCGCGCCCCGCACTCTCCGATGTGCACCAGCGCGGCCAGGGCACGGTCGAGCGTCTGGGAGCCGGAGGCGGCGTCACTCGCCATTTCTGAGACGGTGTTTCAATTTCGTCCGGCGACTCTATAGGCTGCTGCCGGCGTGTCAAGCGTCCACGGTCAGCCCGCGTGAAGCCCGTCGCCCGCTCGGTGGCGGCGATGCCGCGCTCGGGCATCCGCGAGGTGCTCGACCTCGCCGTGTCGCGCCCCGGCGTCATCCGGCTGGAGATCGGAGAGCCGGATTTCCCGACCCCTGCCCACATCGTCGAGGCGGCCGCGCGGGCGGCCGAGGCGGGCTTCACCAAGTACACGGTCAACCGCGGGCTCCACTCGCTGCGCGAGGCGATCCGCGCGAAGCTCGCCGCGCGCAACGGGATCGACGCCGCCGTGGAGCAGATCGTGGTTACCACCGGCGGCGGCACGGCGCTGATGGAGACGCTGCTCGCGCTCGTCGAGCCCGGCGAGGCGATCCTCATCCCCGACCCGGCGTGGCCGAACTACGCGATGATGGCGGCGACGCTGCACGCGACCGCTCTGCGCTACCCGCTCGAGCGAAGCGCCGACTTCGAGCCGGACCTGGACGCGCTCGACGCGCTCGCCGCCGACCCGCGCGCGAAGGCGCTCGTCGTGAACAGCCCCGCGAACCCGACCGGGTCGGTGTGGCGGCCGCGGACGGTCGAAGGCGTGCTCGAGATCGCCGCACGCCACGACCTGTACCTGGTGAGCGACGAGGTGTACGAGGAGATCGTCTTCGAGGGCGAGCACGTGAGTCCCGCCGCGCTCGACGAGGACGGCCGCGTCGTCACCGTCTTCAGCGCCTCGAAGACGTACGCCATGACCGGCTGGCGAGTGGGCTACCTCGTCGCGCCGCCGCCGCTCGCCGACCTGATCGCGAAGGTGCAGGAGCCGGTCGTCAGCTGCGCGACCGCCGTGGCGCAGAAGGCGCTCGAGGCCGCGCTGCTCGGGCCGCAGGACTGCGTGCGCGAGATGCGCGACGCCTACCGGCGGCGGCGAGACGCGACCGTGCGGGCGCTGCGGGCGGAGGGCCTGTTCGTGACGGAGCCGCGCGGGGCCTTCTACCTCTTCGCGGAGGCGGCCGCCGCCGGCGACGAGACGCTCGCCCTCGCGCGCCAGCTGGTGCTCGAGCACGGCGTCGCGGTCGCACCGGGCGAGACGTTCGGCCCGCGGGCGTCCGGGCTCGTGCGGCTGTCGCTGGCGGCGTCCGAGGACGCGCTCGCCGAGGGCGTCGGGCGCCTCGCCCGCGGGCTCGAGGCCTGGACGCGGTCCGTCATCTAGCCCGCCTGCTCCTGCCAGGCCGGGCGGTAGTCGAGCTCGTAGCCGAACGCCCGCGGGCCGACGAAGCGAAGCGCCTCGGGCGTCGTCAGGACAGAGGACGGGGGGAGCACGAGCACGTCGGCGCGGAAGCCGTAGCGGAGCACCTCGGTCGTCAGCGGCTCGCCGGAGTCGACGTCGCAGAGGACGACGAGGTCCGGGACCATCGCCAGCACCTCCCCGTCGCGGCGCACGATCAGGTTCTCGTTCTGGAAGTCGACCGCGACCGCGTGGCCGAGGTCCGGCCCGAACCCCTCGAGCGTCGTCCGCCCGCGCGCGAAGCCGCCGACGAGGCGCCGCTCTACGTCGACGATCTTGCCGCGGAACAGCCGCCGCCCGCCGGCCACCTCGAGCACCGCCTCGACCGGGTCGGCGCCCCGCCGGCGCGCCTCCTCGATCGCCGTCCCGATGCGCAGCGCCAGCGTCAGCGTCCCGGGGACGCACCTCGAGCGCGCTTCTGCCCCCGTCATCGGGCACATGGCGAGGCCCGTGTGGCCGCCGCACTCGATCGTCACCGCGCGGGCGAGCCGCTCGAGGGCGTACACGTCCGCGACGTCGGCCAGCACCGTCCGGTTGCGCTTCTCGTCGGCGACGGCCGCCGGCGACGGCGACCCGCCGTAGATGAGGTACGTGACCATCTGCAGCTCCGGGAAGGCGCGCCCCATGCCGTCGCCGTCCAGGACGGGGACGCCCAGCTGCGCGCCGACGGCGAGGGCGACGAGCGAGTTCGAGCCGCCCATCTCGAGCGGCGCGATCGCGTCCACGCGGCGTCCGAGGTGCTGCTCGAGCGCCCGCACCGCGTCCGCCTCCTCCTCGCCCTGGGGCAGCTTCTCCCAGCTCACGGTCGGCGCGCCCATCCCGCCCGCGCTGACGACGAGCGCGTCGTCGGCCAGCTCGTCACCTGCCACGACGTGCACGCGCCGTCCCCGGCGCAGCAGCTCGCGCATGCGCAGCAGCCCGAGGTACGGGTTGCCGCCGCCGCCGGTTCCGAGCAGCGCGGCACCGGTCGCGATCGGCGCGAGCTGCGCCTCGGCGACCTCCCAGCTCATCGCCTGCCGGCGCCGGCCGACATGCGCGCCTCGATCGGCACGTAGTCCAGGTCGTAGCCGAAGGCGCGCGGGCCGACGAGCTCGAGCCCGGCGGCGCTCCGCCAGCGCTCGTCGCAGGGCGCGGCGGCGACGGCGACCCGGAAGCCGTAGCGAAGCTCCTCGGTCGTCACCGGCTCGCCCGTCTCCGCGTCGACGACGATGATCAGGTCGGGGACGGTGGCGACGACCTCGCCGTCCCGTTCGGCCAGCAGGTGCTCGTTCTGGAAGCGCAGGCGGAGCGTCGAGCCGCCGTCTCCGTCGACGCCGTCGATCCTCGCCTCTCCGCGCGCGAAGCCGCCGACGGTGCGGCGCTCGACGTCGACCACCTTCCCCTCGAACAGCCGGTGGGCGCGCAGCCGGCGAAGCACGCCGTCGATCCCGTGCCCATCCCGGAGCAGCCGCCCCAGGTCCTCGGCCAGGGAGAGCGTGTCCGGAACGAGGCTCTCGCGGATCTGGACGCCCGACATCGGGTACAGCGCGATCAGCGCCGTGCAGCCGAACTCGACCGTGATCGAGCGCGAGAGCCGTTCCGTCCAGCGGTTGTCGACCGTCTCGATCACCGCGGCGTTCCCCTTCTCGTCGGCGAGGGCCATGGGCGTCGCCGCGATGGCGTAGATCGTCGGCGTGCACATCTGCACCTCGGGGAAGGCGCGGCCCATGCCGTCCGCGTCGACGAGGGGAAGCCCCAGCGTCGCCGCGGCGGCGATCGGAAGCGTGGAGTTGATCCCTCCCACCTCCGCTGGGACGACGTGGGTCACCGACCTGCCGAGACGCTCCTCGAGCGCCCGGAACGCCCGCACGAGCTCGTCCCCGCGCGGGATCTTCTCGACCATGACGGTGGGCGCGCCCATCATCGCCGAGAACACGCCGAGCGCGTCGTCCGCAACCTCGCCGAGGGAGACGACGCGGGCGGGGCCGTGCCGGCGGATGGCCTGCTGGGCGAGCAGCTTCCCGATGTAGGGGTTTCCGCCGCCGCCGGTGCCGAGCAGCGCGGCGCCGACGGCGACGTCCTCGACCTGCGCCTCAGCGAGCAGGCGCACCGTCGCCGCCCAGGGAGAGGTCGCCGACCGCCTTCACGCGGAAGCGGACGGCGTTCGACGGCAGGTAGGCGAGCGGGACCTCCTCCACGTCGACGACGCGGACGCTGTCGGCGTCGGCGCCCGCCGACACCGCCTTGCCGATCGCCTCCTGCTTTGCCTCCTCGAGCGCGGCCTCGCGCGAGAGGCCATCGAGCGAGACGACGCGGTCGACCTCGCCGCCGACCTGCGCGATCGCCGCTCCGATCGCGTTCGCCACCGCGAAGTGCTCCGGCCGCACGAGCCGGGACGCGCCCGGCAGCTCGTCCGGCAGGAGGACCGAGCCTCCGCCGACGACCACGACCGGGATCGGGTCGGCGGTCGTCTTGATCCGGTCGACCGCGTCGGCGACCATGCGCTCGATCACCGCCAGGACCTCGCGCACGAGCGCCTCGTCGAGGCTCGACACGCGCGAGCGCTCGCCGAAGTCGGCCCGTCCGGCCGCGACCACGACGTCGCTCGCCGTCAGCGTGCGGCCGCCGAAGACGAGCGCGGACGTCGTCAGCTCGTAGCCCACGCTGTCCGGGCCCACCCTCGTCGGATCGGTGCGGACGAGGCTCCCGCCGCCGAGGCCGATGGAGAAGACGTCGGGCATGCGGAAGTTCGTGCGCACCCCTCCGACGTCCACGGCCAGCGACGCCTCGCGCGGGAAGCCGTGCTGGAGGATGCCGACGTCGGAGGTCGTCCCGCCGATGTCGACGACGGCGCAGTCCTGCTCGCCGGAGAGGAAGGCGGCGCCGCGCATCGAGTTGGTGGGTCCCGACGCGAACGTCGCCACCGGGTAGCGCTTCGCGTAGTCGACGCTCATCAGCGTGCCGTCGTTCTGGGACAGGTAGACGGGCGCGTCGAGGTCGAGCTGGGCCAGCGCCGCGTGGAACGAGTCGACGATTCGCCCGGCGAGGTCGCGCAGGCAGGCGTTGACGATCGTCGCGTTCTCCCGCTCGAGCAGCCCGGTCCGTCCGATCTCGTGCGAGAGGCTGACGGCGACGCCGGGCAGCTCCTCCGCCAGGATCGCCGCCGCCTCCTCCTCGAACTCTGCGTTGACGGGGGAGAAGACGGAGGAGATGGCGACCGACCGGATCCCCCGGGCGCCGATGTCGGCTGCGGCCGCGCGCAGCTCGTCGCGGTCGAGTGGGGAGATGGGGCGCCCGTCGAACTCGTGCCCGCCGTGGCAGAGGTAGACGTGGTTGCCGACCGTCTGCTTCAGCCGCTCGGGCCAATCGACCATCGGTGGGAGCGCCGCCGTCGCGGGCAGGCCCAGGCGGATGGCGACGGTGGGCATCAGCCGCTTGCCCTCGATGACGGCGTTCGTGAAGTGAGTCGTGCCGATCATGACCGCCTGCACGTCGAGCGGCTCGCCGCTCCGGCCCTCCACGAGCTGCCGCAGGGCGGTCACGATCCCGCCCGTCACGTCCGGGGTGGTCGCGGTCTTGACCGCGCCGAGGACACGGCGTCCGTCCATGAGCACGGCGTCCGTGTTCGTCCCCCCTACGTCGATACCGATCCGCACGCCCCTCTCCTTGACGGGAAGTCGAGTTTTTTGAAACGCTGTCTCAAACCTGCGAGGAGGATCATTATCCGGCCGATGGCGAATCTTCAACCGCAACTGTGCCTGCGCTCCGTCGAGCCCGGTCGCTCGGCCCTCCCGCCCCTGTTCCCGCAGCCGACCCGCGAGCCGGCGGCGTGAGCGCGCCGCCGGTCGGCCTCGTCCTCGGCAGCCACCTCGCGCCCGAGGAGATCGCCTCGACCGCCCGGCTGGGCGAGGAGCTCGGCTTCTGCGAGCTGTGGCTCGCCGAGGACTACTTCTTCACCGGCGGCATCTCGGGCGCCGCGGCCGCGCTTGCGGCGACGGAGACGGTCCCGGTCGGGCTGGGAATCGTCTCGGCCATGGTCCGGCATCCGGCGCTGCTGGCGATGGAGATCGCGACGCTGGCGAGGATGTTCCCCGGCCGCGTCCGGCCCGGCATCGGGCTGGGCGTCCCGTCGTGGGTGCGGCAGATGCACCTGCTGCCGCGCTCGCGCCTCGGCGCCATGCGCGAGTGCGTGACGTCCGTGCGCCGGCTCCTCGCGGGCGAGGAGCTCACGGAGCGCGGCGACTACGTCTCCTTCGACCGCGTCCGGCTCGCCTACCCCCCACCCGAGCCCGTGCCGGTGTTCATGGGGATCATCGGCCCGAAGATGCTGCACCTGTCCGGCGAGATCGCGGACGGCACGATCGGCTCGGTGATGGCGGGCGCGCGCTACCTCAGCTGGGCGCGCGAGCAGATCGCGGCCGGGCAGGCCGCTGCCGGCCGCGCCGGGCAGAGTCACCCGTTCGCGGCCTTCGCCATGTTCTCGATCGACGAGGACGGCGAGCGAGCCCGCGCCGCGATCCGCCCGACGATGGCGTTCTACCTGGCGGCCGACCCGGTCAACGCGATGACGGAGGTGTACGGGATCGCCGAGCAGACGGGGCGGGCGGCCGCGGGCGGGGCGGCGGCCGTCGAGGCGGCGATCGAGCCCGCCTGGGTCGAGGATCTCGTCGTCGCCGGCAACCCCGGCGAGTGCACCGACAAGATCCGCGCCCTGCTCGCGGCCGGCGCCGACACCGTCGTCCTCTTCCCCTCGCCGGCGGAGCGTGCCCGGGAGATGCTCGAGCTCGCCGCCGCGGAGGTGCTGCCGAAGCTGAAGGAGGTGTGATGGCCCAGCGGGTGTTCTTCCTCAACACGCTCCGGGACGGGGTCGACCCGCGCGACTACGAGCGCTTCGTCCGCGAGGTCGACTACCCGTTCGCCCGCCGTCTCGAGACGATCCGCAGCTACGTCGTCACCCGTCTCGACGGCGACTTGGACGGCGGCGCCGCGCCGTACGACTACCTCGAGGTGGTCGACATCACCGACCTCGAGGCGTACCGGCGGAGCCTCGACCCGAGCGCGAGCGCCGACGTGAAGGCGTTCTTCGAGCAGTGGTCGAGCTTCGTCGCCGAGTCGCTCGTCGTCTACGGTGACGTGATCGAGTGACGGGCGAGGGCGGCATCCTCGCCGGCAAGGCCGCGCTCGTCACGGGGGCGTCGCGCAACCTCGGGGCGACCATCGCCGAGACGCTCGCCGACTGCGGCGCGACCGTCGCCGTCAACTACCGCTCCTCCGCCGAAGCGGCGGCCGAGCTTGTCGAGCGCCTCCGCCGAAAGACGGGCCGCGAGCACGTCGCCGTCCAGGCCGACGTCACGCGCTCGGCCGAGGTGTCGCGCCTGGTCGAGACGGCTGCCGATGCCTTCGGCGGCCGGCTCGACGTCCTCGTCAACAACGCCGGGCCGTTCAGCATCACCCCCTACGCCGATCTGCCCGAGCGGGAGTGGGACGAGATCTGGGATGCCAACGTCAAGTCCGCCTACCTCGCCGCCCGGGGCGTCGCCCCGCTCATGAAGCGCGCGGGATGGGGACGCATCGTCAACATCTCCGCCGCTTCGTCCGTCCTTCGCAACCACTCGATCTACGGGCTGGCCAAGGACGCGCTCGTCTTCCTCACCGAGGAGCTCGCGCTCGAGCTCGCGCCCGAGGTGACCGTGAACGCCGTCGCGCCCGGCCAGATCGTCGAGAGCGCCGCCGACATCGCCGAGTTCGACTCGACCTTCGTCGAGCGATCGATCGCGGCGACGCCCGCCGGCCGGCTCGTCACCCGGCGCGAGGTGGCCGACATCGTCGCCGCGCTCTGCGGTCCTGCCTTCGCCGCCGTCACCGGTGCGACGATTCCCATCGACGG
>DASREE010000053.1:0-12849 GCA_035652235.1 Gaiellaceae bacterium
ACCGGCATGTTGCGGTAGAGAAGCGGTGCCCTCAACGGGCCGGCCCATCAGACGCCGGCCCCACGACCCGGTCCGCCGCCCCGGCCCATCCTCGGATGACCGGGGCGGCCCCGTTCTACGGCCGGTTCGGCAGGGGACAGACACTAGGATCGACGCTGCAAATGGCGAAGACCCTCGAGCGCACGCCGCTACACGACCGCCACGTCGAGCTGGGCGCCCGGATGGTCCCGTTCGCGGGCTGGGAGATGCCGGTCCAGTACGAGGGCGTGATCCAGGAGCACCGCGCCGTCCGCACCGACGCGGGCGCGTTCGACGTCTCGCACATGGGCGAGATCGACGTCGAGGGGCCGCGCGCGCTCGAGCTGCTTCAGAGCCTTCTCTCGAACGACCTCGAACGGCTCGGGCCGGGCGAGGCGCAGTACACGCTGCTCACGAACGAGCGCGGCGGGATCGTCGACGACCTGATCGTCTACCAGCTGGACGCCTTCCGCTTCCTGCTCGTCGTCAACGCCTCCAACCGACAGGCCGACTTCGAGTGGTTGAAGGAGCGGGAGCTGCGCGGCTCCGACGTGCGCGACGTGTCCGACGAGTACGCGCTCGTCGCCGTCCAGGGCCCCCGCTCGCTCGAGCGGCTCGGTCTCGCGCGGGCGCCGGCGTTCACGTTCGCCGAGGGCGAGATCGGTGGCGTCCCCTGCATGGTCAACCGCACGGGCTACACCGGCGAGCAGGGTGTCGAGCTCCTGACCGCGGCCGGGGACGCCGTCGCCCTGTGGGAGGCGGTGCTCGCGTCGGGCGCCGTGCCCTGCGGCCTCGGCGCCCGCGACACCCTCCGCCTCGAGGTCTGCTACCCGCTGCACGGCAACGACATCTCGCCCGACACGGACGCGATCTCCGCCGGCCTCGGCTGGGCGTGCGCGCTCGACCGCGACTTCACGGGCGCCGAGGAGCTGCGCCGGATCGCGGCTGCGGGCCCCGAACGGAAGCTCGTCGCCTTCGTCATGGAGGACAAGGCGATCCCGCGCCAGGGGATGGCGATCGAAGGGGGCGGCGAGGTCACCTCCGGTACGCACTCGCCGATGCTCGACCGCGGCATCGGCATGGGCTACGTGCCGGCGGCGGCCGCGCAGCCGGGCCACGAGCTGACGATCGACGTGCGCGGCCGGCCGCGGCGGGCGAAGATCGTCCGCAAGCCCATCTACCAGCGAGAGGAGCACTGACGTGGCGGCGTCCGAAAGCTACCCCGAAGACCTGCGCTATCACCCCGAGCACGACTGGGCCCGCGTCGAGGGCGAAGAGGCGACGCTCGGCATCACCTGGTACGCGCAGCACTCCCTCGGCGAGCTCGTGCACTACGAGCCCCCGGACGTCGGCGCCGCGCTCGTGAAAGACACGCCGTACGGGGAGGTCGAGTCGGTGAAGGCCGTCTCCGACCTGATCGCCCCGCTCTCCGGCGAGGTGGTGGCGGTGAACGAGCGCGTCGTCGACGAGCCCGAGACCGTGAACGCGGATCCCTACGGGGAGGGCTGGCTCGTCCGCGTGCGCATGAGCGACCCCTCCGAGCTCGACGGGCTGCTCGACGCCGCGGCGTACCGCAAGCTGCTCGAAGACGCGGAGTGAGGTACTCGTCGCTGACTCGCGAGGACCGCAAGCGGATGCTCGAGGTCGTCGGCGTGTCGACGGTCGAGGAGCTGTTCCGCGACATCCCCGAAGGGGTGCGCCTGCGGCGACCGCTCCAGCTCGACCCCCCGCTCGCAGAGCAGGAGATCGTCGCCCACCTGGAGCAGCTCGCCGCCCGCAACGTGCCGGTCGGCTCGGAGCTGTCCTTCCTCGGCGCCGGCGTCTACGACCACTACGTCCCGGCCGTCGTCGACCTCGTCCTCGGCCGCGGCGAGTTCCTGACCGCCTACACGCCCTACCAGCCGGAGATGAGCCAGGGCGTGCTGCAGGCGATCTTCGAATACCAGACGGCGATCTGCGAGCTGACGGGGATGGACGTGTCGAACGCGTCCGGCTACGACGGCACCACCGTCGCCGCCGACGCCTGCTACATGGCCAAGCACGTCACCGGACGCTCGCGCGTCGTCGTCAGCGAGGCGACGAACCCGCAGGTGCGCCAGGTGGTGAAGACGTACGCGCGCGGTTTCGGGCTGGAGGTGGTGGAGGTGCCGCACGCCGACGGGACGACCGACCCGGAGGCGGTGCTCGCCGCGGCAGAAGACGCCGCCGCCGTCATCTTCCAGCAGCCGAACTTCTTCGGCTGCCTGGAGCCTGCGCCCGAGCTGGCGGCGGCGGCGGCCGAGGCGGGGGCGCTCCCCGTCGCCCACGTCGACCCGGTCTCGCTCGGCGTGCTCGAGGCGCCCGGCCGCTACGGCTGCGCGATCGCGATCGGGGAAGGCCAGAGCGCCGGCAACGCCCTCTCCTTCGGCGGCCCGCACTTCGGCTTCCTCGCGGCGCGGATGGAGCACGTCCGGCGCATGCCGGGCCGCATCGTCGGCGAGACGGTGGACACGGAGGGCCGGCGCGGCTTCGTGCTCACGCTGTCGACCCGGGAGCAGCACATCCGCCGCGAGAAGGCGACGTCGAACATCACCACGAACCAGACGCTGCTCGCGCTCGGCGGGCTCGTCTACCTCGCCTGGCTCGGGCCGCAGGGGCTGCGCGAGCTCGGCGAGCGGTGCATGGCGCTCGCCGCGTACGCGCAGGAGCGGCTGGCCGCCGCCGGCTTCGAGCTCCCGTTCGCAGGGTGCACGCCGTTCAAGGAGATCGTCGTCCGCGTCGGGCGGCCCGCCGCCGAGGTCGTGCGCGCGGCCCGCGCCCGCGGCGTCCACCCCGGCTATCAGCTCGGGCGCGACTACCCCGGCTTCGACGACTGCCTGCTCGTCGCGGTGACGGAGAAGCGCACTCGGGCCGACGTCGATCGCCTCGCCGGCCTGCTCGCCGAGGTGGCGTCGCCGTGAAGCTCCTGTTCGAGAAGTCGCGGCCGGGCCGGCGCGCGTTCTCGCTCCCCGCCTGCGACCTGCCCGTCCCAGAGGTTCCGGCCGGGCTGCGCCGGCGGCAGCCGCCCCGCCTCCCGGAGATCTCCGAGCCGGAGCTCGTCCGCCACGTCACCGAGCTGACCACCCGCAACTTCGGCGTCGACACCGGCTTCTACCCGCTCGGCTCGTGCACGATGAAGCACAACCCGCGCGTGAACGAGCGCGTCGCCGCCCTGCCCGGCTTCCGCGACCTGCACCCGCTGCAGGAGCCGGAGGCAGCGCAGGGCGCGCTCGAGCTGATGTGGCGCCTGCAGGAGATCCTGGCGGAGATCGTCGGCCTCGACGCCGTCTCGCTGCAGCCGGCGGCGGGCTCGCAGGGCGAGGTCACAGGGCTGATGCTCATCCGCGCGTACTTCGAGGACCGCGGCGAGGCCGGCCGGCGCCGCAAGGTGGTCGTGCCGGACACGGCGCACGGGACGAACCCGGCGAGCGTGGCGATGGCGGGCTACGAGCTCGTCGGCGTCGAGACCGACCGGCGGGGGAACATCGACCTCGACGACGTGCGCGCGAAGGTGGACGGCGAGACGGCGGCGCTCATGCTCACGAACCCGTCCACGCTCGGCCTGTTCGACGAGGGCATCGAGGAGATCGAGCGCATCTTCCACGGCGCGGGCGCGCTCATGTACTACGACGGCGCCAACCTGAACGCGGTCTGCGGCATCGCGCGCCCGGGCGACATGGGCTTCGACGTCGTGCACATCAACCTGCACAAGACGTTCGCGCAGCCGCACGGCGGCGGCGGGCCGGGCGGCGGCCCGATCGCGGTGCGCGACATCCTCGAGCCGTTCCTGCCCTCGCCGCAGGTCGTGCGAGTCGGCGACCGCTTCGAGCTCGACCACGACCGGCCGAGGTCGATCGGCCGGGTGCGCGGGTTCACGGGTCCGTTCGGCGTCTTCGTCCGCTCCTATGCCTACATCCGCGCCTTCGGCCCGGAGCTCCGGGACATGTCCGAGGCGGCCGTCCTGAACGCGAACTACCTGCTCGCCCTGCTGCGGTCGGCCTACGAGCTCCCGTACGACCGGCTGTGCATGCACGAGTTCGTGCTGTCGGCACGCGCGCTCAAGCGCGCGCACGGGATCACGGCGCTCGACGTCGCGAAGCGCCTGATGGACTACGGCTTCCATCCGCCGACGATCTACTTTCCGCTCGTCGTGCCCGAGGCGCTGATGATCGAGCCGACGGAGACGGAGACGCGGGAGACGCTCGAGGCGTTCGCCGAGGCGATGCACGCGATCGCGCGCGAGGCGGCCGAGACCCCCGAGCTCGTCAAGGAGGCGCCGCACTCGCGGCCGGTGCGGCGGCTCGACGAGGTGCGCGCGGTGAAGGAGCTGACGGTCAGGTACTCGTTCGGCGAGCAGCCGGTGGCAGCCGCGCCGTGATCGCCGACACCGCCAACGCCGTCTCACGCCGCGCGATCCTGGCGCTCGCGGACAGCGAGCGGCTCGACAAGCTCGTCCGCCGGCACGGGCTGCGGCTGGGCGCGAGCCGCTTCGTCGCCGGCGAGACGCTCGACCAGCTCGTGCCCGTGCTGCGGCGGCTGAACGAGCAGGGCCTGCTCACGAACACGACCCTGCTCGGGGAGGGCGTGCGTTCCGCCGAGGAGACGCGCTCGGTCGTCTCCGCCTATCGCGAGGTGCTGGAGCGGATCCGCGCGGAGGGGCTGCGCACGAACGTCGCCCTCAAGCTCACCCACCTCGGGCTCGCCATCGACGAGGAGCTCGCCTACGGCAACGTCGCCGAGCTCGTCGCGCACGCGGCGGCGCTCGGCAACTTCGTCCGCATCGACATGGAAGAGTCGCGGTACGTCGACGCGACGCTCCGCACCTACCGGCGCCTGCGCGAGGCAGGGCACGAGAACGTGGGCACGGTGCTGCAGTCCTCCCTGTACCGCTCCGAAGCTGATCTCGAGTCGCTGCTCGATCTGAAGCCGAACCTGCGGCTCGTCAAGGGCGCCTACCTGGAGCCGCCGGAGGTGGCGTACCCAAACAAGGCCGACGTCGACCGCGCGCTCGTCCGGCTCATCGAGCGGTCGCTGCGCCAGGGTGGCTTCACGGCGATCGCCACCCATGACGAGCAGGTGATCGAGCACGCGATCGCGTTCGCGGAGCGGGAGGGGGTCGACCGTACGCGCTTCCAGTTCCAGCTCCTGTACGGGGTGCGGCCGCAGCTGCAGCTCGACCTCGTCGCGCGCGGCGTGTCCGTGCTCGTCGCGACGCCGTTCGGACCCGACTGGTACCGCTACTTCATGCGCCGGCTGGCCGAGCGGCCGGCGAACACGCTCTTCTTCCTCCGCAACCTCGTGCGCGGCTAGCTCGAGCCGCACGGGGGAACGGTGCGCTCGGAGAGGGCGCACGCGGCTCAGCCGGAAAGCCCTGGCCCGGGGTCAGATCAGACCCCAGGGTCGGCTCGGCTCGCCACCGTCGTCGTTGTCCGGTGGTCGTTGTCCAGCTGCTTCGCTCGTGCCGGCTCAGCCTGTGACCGTCGTTGCCGCTCGGCCGCGTGCCTTCGCCGCCAGCTGCCCGCAGGCCGCGTCGATGTCGCGGCCGCGGGCGAGCCGCACCGTCGAACGCAGCCCGGCCCGGTCGAGCACCGCCTTGAACGCGTCGATCGCCGCCCGCGTCGAGCCTGCGAACGCCCCGGTCGGGTTGTACGGGATCAGGTTGACCTTGTACATCCGCGGGTCGAGCAGCCGCGCGAGCGCCTGCGCCTGCTCGACCCGGTCGTTGACTCCGGCGAGCATGACGTACTCGACGAACACCTTCCGGCGGCGGAGCTCGGCGTGGCGCTCGCAGCGGGCGAGCACGTCGCGGAGCGGGAAGCGCTCGTTGACGGGCACGAGGGACGAGCGCAGGGCGTCGTCGGCCGCGTGCAGCGAGAGCGCGAGGCGGATCGGCTCCTTCACCTCGGCCACGAACCGGTCGAGGCCGGGGAGCCAGCCGACCGTCGAGACGGTCGTTCGCCGGTGGGTGATGCCGACGTCCGGGAGCCGCCGCGCGGCCGCGAGCACCTCGTCGAGGTTCATCATCGGCTCGCCCATGCCCATGAACACAGCATGGGTGATCGTCCCCCGGCGGCGGAAGTGGAGCGCCTGGTCGAGGATCTCCGACGCCGTCAGGTTGCGCCGGAAGCGCATCTGGCCGGTCGCGCAGAAGGCGCAGGTGAGCGGGCAGCCGGACTGCGACGACAAGCAGACGGAGCGACGCCCGTCCCGGTAGGTCATCAGCACCGCCTCGACCGGGTGCCCGTCGTGGGTCGAGAAGAGCGCCTTGACCGTGCCGTCCCGGGAGCGCGCCTCCGCCTCGAGCGCGAGCGTCGAGAAGGGCACCTCGTCCGCCAGCGCGGCCCGCAGCGCGGCGGGCACGTCGGTCATCCCGTCGAACCCGGTCGCCCCGCGCGCGGCCCAGCTCCACACCTGACGGGCGCGGTAGCGCGGCTCGCCGCGAGCCGCGAGCGTCTCCTCCAGCCGTGCGAGATCCACCGCTTGCGAGAATAGCCGGGTGCCATTCGTCGACCTGCGCTCCGACACGGCCACGCGTCCCACGCCGGGGATGCGCGAGGCGATCGCGCGCGCCGAGGTCGGCGACGAGCAGCGGCGCGAGGATCCGACGGTCGATGCGCTCGAGCGGCGCGTGGCGGAGCTCGTCGGGCAGGAGGAGGCGGTGTTCCTGCCCACGGCGACGATGGCGAACCAGGTCGCGCTGCGCGTGCTCTCCGAGCCGGGCGACGAGCTGCTCGCGGACCTGCACTCCCACCTCTTCATCAACGAGCTCGGCGGGCCAGCCGTGCACTCGGGGCTCGTCATGCGCCCGCTCTGCTCGACCGCCGGGCGCTTCAGCGCCGAGCAGGTGCGCGAGGCGGTGTGGGATCCGGCCGACACGCACCGCCCGCGCACGCGCCTCGTCTCGATCGAGAACACGAACAACTCCGCGGGTGGCCGTGTCTGGCCGCTCGACGAGATCGCCGCCGTGTGCGAGGCCTGTCGAGAGCACGACCTGCGGCTGCACCTCGACGGAGCGCGGCTCCTGAACGCCTCCGTCGCGAGCGGTGTCGCGCCAGCCGAGATCGGCGCCTGTTTCGACACGGTCACGCTCTGCCTGTCGAAGGGTCTCGGCTGCCCCCTCGGCGCGCTCGTCGCCGGCTCGGCGCAGCGGATGCGGAAGGCACGGCGGCTGAAGCACCTGTTCGGTGGCGCCATGCGCCAGGCCGGAATCGTCGCCGCCGCCGGCCTGTACGCGCTCGACCACCATGTCGACCGCCTGGCGGAAGATCACGCGCGGGCACGCCGGCTCGCCGAGGGCTGGCGCGCGGCGGGGCTGCCGGTCGACCTCGAGCAGGTGGAGACGAACTTCGTGCAGCTGGACGTGGGGGCGCTCGGCCTGACGAAGGCGAAGGCGATCGCCCTGCTTGCCGAAGCCGGGATCGGCCTCTCGGGCACCGTGCACCCGGGCACGCTGCGGGCGGTCACCCACCTCGACGTCTCCGACGACGACATCGACCTCGCGCTCGAGATCGCGCCCCGCGCGCTCGGAGTCCGTGCCGCCGCCTGACGAGCTCGCGCGGCTCGTCCGCGCCGCGCAGGCCGAGCTGCGCCTGCCGAGCGTCGCCGCCCGCGCCGTCGTCCGCGGCGAGACCGCGCTCGATCTGGCCGTCGGCGTCGCGGACGCGGCGAGCGCGCGCGAGGCGACGACCGACGACCAGTACCGGATCGGCTCGATCACGAAGACGTTCACCGCCGCCGCCGTGCTCGAGCTCGTCGAGCAGCGCAGGCTGGCGCTCGACGACCCGCTCGGCCGCCATGTCCGTGAGGTGGGCGATCGGCCGCTCACGATCAGGCGCCTGCTCTCGCACGCGTCCGGCCTGCAGCGCGAGCCGGTCGGCGCCGTCTGGGAGACGCTCGAGTTTCCGTCCATGGAGGAGCTCCTGGCGCAGCTGGACGAGGCCGAGCAGGTGCTGGAGCCGGCGACCGGCTGGCACTACTCGAACCTCGCGTTCGCGCTCCTCGGCGTGCTCGTCACCCGGGTCGCTGGCGTGCCGTACGAGCAGTTCGTCCGCGAGCGCCTGCTCGACCCACTCGGGCTCGGCCGCACGACGTGGGAGCGGGCGGAGCCGGCCGCACGCGGCTACTTCGTCGATCCCTACGCCGACGTCCTGCGGCCGGAGGCGGAGCTCGGGCGGCTGGAGGGCGTCTCCGCCGCCGGCGACCTGTGGTCGACCGTGGGCGATCTCTGCCGTTGGGGGGCCGCGCTCGCAGCCCGGGAGCCGATGCACGCAGTGCAGATCATGGCCGACCCCGACCGCTGGCTCCTCGCCTGGGGCCTCGGCCTCGAGCTCCACCGCCGGGGGGAGCGCATCCTCTACGGCCACGAGGGCGCCATGCCCGGCTTCCTCGCCTCGCTCGTCTGCTCGCGCGAGGAGGACGTACAGGTGTCGGTGCTCACGAACGCCTCCACCCCCGCGGACGGCGTGGCCGAGCTGGCGCTCTCGCTGGCCGAGCGGGCGATCGAGCTCGACCCGCGCGCGCAGGCGCCCTGGCGGGCCGGCGGCGAGCCGCCGCCGGAGATCGCGGAGCTCCTCGGCAGCTGGTGGTCGGAGGGCGAGGAGTTCGTCTTCCGCTGGCGCGAGGAAAGGCTCGAGGCAAGCGCTCGGCGGGCGCCCGCGCGGGTGAAGCCGTCCGTGTTCGCGGCCGACGGGCCGGGGCGCTACCGGGTCGTCTCCGGCCGCGAGCGCGGCGAGCTGCTCGAGGTCGTGCGCGACGAGCGCGGCACGGTCGTCAAGCTCGTGTGGGCGACGTACCCGTTCACGCGGGAGCCGCGCCTGTTCGGCCCCGGCACGGGCCGCCGGGGCTCGGGCTAGCGATTCCCCGACAGGCCGTAGGCGACCGCGGCGGCGGCGTAGGCGGCGACGAGCAGGGCGCCCTCGCGCCGGGTGCCCTTCGCGTCCCAGACGACGGCGCCGACGGCGAGGGCGGCGCCGGCGATCGTCGCGAGCTCGATCGGGCGGAAGGCGAGGGCGAGCGGCGGGCGGACGGCGAACGAGAGGAGCGCCGCGGCCGGGGCGACGAGGAGCGCCACCTGCGAGGCCGACGAGATGGCGATCTCGCTGGCAAGCCGGATCTTGCCGCGGCGCGCGATGACGATCGCCCCGCCGTGCTCCGCGGCGTTGCCGACGATCGCGACGATCACGGCGCTGACGAAGAACGCGGACAGGCCGGCGGCGCGGGCGAAGCCCTCGAGCGAGTGCACGAGGATCTCGCTGACGAGCGCGGTCAGGCCGGTGGCGACGGCGAGCGTCGCAAGCGAGGTGCCGAGGCGCCACGTCGCGTCGACGGGGCCGCTCGCCTGGTGGCGGCGCTGGTGGCGCCGCAGGCTCCTCGTCGTCGTGCCGGCGTAGATGGCGAGGAGAGCGACCGCGACCGGGATCGAGGCGACGGCGAGCGGGTGGCGGTTCGGGTCGCCGTGCCAGCCGGGGATCGACGGCACGAGGAAGAGGCCCGCCGCCCACGCGACGAGCACGAGGCCGGCCATGAGCGAGGTGCGGTCGAGCTGCTTCTCGTCGCCGAGGACGACGGCGAGGCCGAGGACGAGCAGGAGGTTCGAGACGATGCTGCCCGTGATCGAGCCGCGGACGACGTCGGGGAGGTTGTCGCCGACGGCGAACAGGGCGATGATCAGCTCGGGCGCGTTGCCGAAGCTCGCGTTCAGAAAGCCGCCGATGCCCGGGCCGGTGTGCTCGGCCGTCCGCTCGGTCGCTTCGCCGATCACCCACGCGAGCGGGACGAGCGCGGCCGCGGACACGCAGAAGACGGCGACGTCGCCCGCGTCGAGGGCGAAGCGGAGGACGGCTGCCACGGGCGCGAGCAGAAGGCCTGACAGGAGGAGCCCGCGCGCCATGCTCCTGGACCCTAGCGGCGGCCCGGCACGGGATCGACCGCGAGCCCACGGCGAGGCTCCGGGGAGCGCCTGCCGAGGGGCTCGACGGCGCCGTAGCGGCTCGGCGGCGGGCTGTCAAGTCTTGCGAGGGGAAGCGCCTTGTGCCCACAATCCCAGCGTGGAGGAGCCAGCAGTCGAGGTCCGGACGGCGAGCCTTCCCCTGCACCCGCAGGACGAGACCGAGTGCCGCCGCTGCGACGCGCACTGCGACAAGGTCGTCTACCCGGCGGCCTGTCTCGAGCGGTCGTGCCCGTTCGTGTACGCGTTCGAGGAGTTCGGGCACACGTACATCGGCTGCCTGCAGAAGGTGTACGACGTCGAGATCGACGTGCGCCTGCTCGACCTCGCCGAGCGCTCGCGCGGGGGCTTCGGCGCGGTCAAGGCGGTCCGCCGGCCCCTGCCGATGTGTCGGGCCGAGGTGTCGACCTGCTACCGGCGCCGGATCGGCGAGCTCGGTTGCATCAACCCGGAGTTCTCCGAGCTCCCGCTCGGCCAGCCCACCTTCCGCGTCATCGCCCAGGTCACGCAGGACGCCTGACCGACGCCCGCGGGCCCGCAGCGCCGAGCGCCGCCTTCAGCAGCTCGGTCAGACCCAGCGCGCGTGCAGCTCGCGCAGCTTCCGCACCTGCGCCGCGTCGGGGCCGTGGCCGTCCGGGCCCGGCACCTCGAGGACGGCGGGGAGGTGCTGCAGCGCCGGGTGCGCCAGGAACGCTCCCAGCCGCTCTCCCATCAGCCCGTCGCCGATGTTGTCGTGGCGGTCGCGGTTCGAGCCGAGCGGCGCCTTCGAGTCGTTCACGTGCAGGCAGCGCAGCCGCTCGAGCCCGAAGCGGGCGTCGATCCGATCGAGCAGCGTGTCGAGCGACGGCCGGTCGGTCACGTCGCAGCCGGAGGCGTACAGGTGGCACGAGTCGAGGCAGATGCCGAGCCGTGGGTGGCGGTCGAGCCGCTCGAAGATCGCCTCCAGCTCCTCGACCGAGCGGCCGATCGTGCCTCCCGCGCCGGCCGTGTTCTCCATCAGCAGCCATGTGCGCTGCGAGCACCGCTCGAGCACCTGCGCGAGCGCGGGGGCGACCCGCTCGAGCCCGGTCTCGAAGCCCGCGCCCTGGTGCGAGCCGACGTGGAAGACGACGCCGTCCGCCCCGATCGCGCACGCCGTCTCGACCGTCGAGCGCAGCGTCTGCACGCTCTTCGCGTACAGGTCGTCGTTCGGGCTGGCGAGGTTGACGAGATAGAGCGAGTGGACGACGACGGCTCCGAGCCCGGCCTGCTCGCGCTGCTCCCGGAACCGCGCCAGGTCGGCGGGGTCGTGCTCGGGGAAGCGCCACGTGCGCGGGCTCTGCACGAACAGCTGGAGCGCCTCGGCGCCGATCTCGACGGCGCGGTCGACCGACCTCTTCACGCCGCCTGCGCAGTGGCCTCCGAAGATCACCGCGTTACCCTAGCTTCGTGGCCGTCCGCGTCCGCATGGCTCCGAGCCCGACCGGCTTCCTGCACATCGGCGGTGTGCGGACGTTCCTGTTCAACTGGCTGTTCGCGCGGCAGCAGGGCGGGGAGTGCCTGCTGCGCATCGAGAACACCGACACGAGCCGCGAGGTGGCGGAGTCGGTCGAGCAGATCCAGTCGTCGCTCAGCTGGCTCGGGCTCGACTGGGACGGCCCGGTGACGTTCCAGCTCGACGCGATGGAGCGCTGCAAGGCGGTGGCCGAGCGGCTCGTCGCGGAGGGCAAGGCGTACGTCGACGGGGGCGCGATCCGCTTCCGCATGCCCGACGAGGGGGTGACCGCCTGGGAGGATGCCGTCCGTGGCCGCATCGAGTTTCCGAACGCGCAGCTCGAGGACGTCGTGCTCGTCCGCTCGGACGGACGGCCGACGTACAACTTCGCCTCGCCGTTCGAGGACGCCGAGGAGCGGATCACGCACGTGATCCGCGGCGACGACCACATCTCGAACACGCCCAAGCAGATCCAGATCCTGCGCGCTCTCGGGGCGCCGATCCCCACCTACGCGCACGCGCCGAGCCTGCTCGGCCCGGACGGCAAGAAGCTGTCCAAGCGGCACGGGGCGCAGTCGATCGAGGAGCTGCGCGCCGCCGGCTACGTGGCGCCGGCGCTGATGAACTTCCTCGCGCTGCTCGGCTGGAGCTACGACGACCGGACGACGATCATGTCACGCGACGAGCTGATCGAGCGCTTCTCGCTCGAGCGCGTGGGCTCGAGCCCGGCGACGTTCGACTACGAGAAGCTCGACTGGATGAACGGCATGTACCTGCGGGCCATGTCCCGAGAGGACTACGCCGACACGCTGGTGAGGTACCTCCGCAAGCAGGGTTACGACTGGCCGGAGGAGAAGATCCGCGCGTCGGCGCCGCTCGTCCAGGCGAAGATCGAGCGCCTGGGGCAGTTCCCCGAGTACGCGGGCTTCCTCTTCCACCCCGTCGTGCCCGACCGTGCCGAGCTCGACGGCGGCACTCCGGTCGTCCGGGAGGCTGCCGAGGCACTGAAGACGGTCGAGCCGTTTGACGCCGAGCACATCGAAGCCGCGCTTCGCGGGCTTGCCGAGCGCAACGGCCTCAAGCCCCGCGACGCCTTCAAGCCGATCCGTATCGCGGTCACGGGCTCGAACGTCAGCCCCGGGCTGTTCGAGAGCATCGAGCTGCTCGGCCGCGACGAGACAGTGGCCCGTCTCGAAGCCGCGAGCTAAGCTCTCCTCGTCAGCGATCCCGAAGGAGCGTCCCTTGCGCGCACCTGTCATGTCCATCGAGAGGAGTTTCGTGACCTATTCGGAGGCTATGACTCGTGCTTCGCAGAACGCTGAACCTGGGGATCCTGGCGCATGTAGACGCCGGTAAGACGACACTCACCGAGCGGCTGCTCTTCGCCGCGGGT
>DASREE010000054.1:0-10479 GCA_035652235.1 Gaiellaceae bacterium
GAATCTGGGCATCCTGATGCTATGATGCCGACATGCCGAAAGTGCGGACGACGCTGACGATCGACGAAGAGGTCCTCCGCGCCGTGAAGGTGCGAAGCGCGCGCACCGGCAAGGGCGACAGCGAGGTGATCGAGGAGGCGCTGCGGCGCGAGCTCGGCTTCGACCTGCTGGACCGCCTCTGGCAGCGCAACGACCTCGACGAAGAGCAAGCGCTTACACTTGCCGTCGAGGCACAACACAAGACGCGTCGGCGACGGCGCTGAGTGCGCGCCGTCCTCGATCCGAACATCCTGATCGCGGCCCTGCTCTCCCCGACCGGGGCGCCGGCTCAGTTGTTCGGCCGCTGGCTCGCCGGCGTGTTCGAGCTCGTCGTCTCCGAGGCGCTGCTCGCCGAGCTCGAGCGTGCGCTCGCCTACCCGAAGCTCCGCCGGCGCGTCAGCGCAGAGGAAGCAGCAGAACTCGTCGACCTGCTCCGAGACGGCGCCATCCTCGCCCCCGACCGGCCGAATCCGCCGCGCCGCTCACCCGACCCGGGCGATGACTACCTGCTTGCGCTCGCCGAGAACGAACGTGCCGTGCTCGTCAGCGGCGACCAGCACCTGCTCGCGCTCGCCGACCAGTTCCCGATCCACCCCGCCCGCGCCCTTCTCGACCACCTCGCCACGGACTGAGAGCCCCACCCGCGTTCCTCAGTAAGCAACCCGCCTTCCGTGAGGCACCGGTGATGCACCGCACGTGCGGGCACGCAGGCCGCCGTCGCTGCCAATGTCTTCAGTTCCGGGGGCGCCGATGCTTACAAACGACTTTCTGAGCTGCGTGATGCACGGGTGATGCACACAGGCCACGTGAGCTCGAAGGTGGCCTCCATTGAGGGTGATCACGGCCGCGTGAGGACGTCTCGGGCGAAGCGGACGAGCCGCCCGGCCTGGGTGAAGGCCGACTTCAAGTCCTGCGTGGACATGGTGTAGAAGCCGTAGTGAGCTTCATCCTTGAGGTTGATCGTCCTTGATCAGCGTCGCGACCTCCATGAACTGCTCGGCGCGCCGGAATTTCGCCTGGGCTTCGCGACTTCCGCAGACTTGCGTACGGCCCCTCCCACGTCCTCGAGGGCTCATCGCCGCCTCCGGAAGAGGCTCGACGGCTCGTCGCCGACGAGGGTGATCCCGTCGACGGCGACGTTCTCGACGACAGGCGGACGTTCGCGCCGCAGGCGCGCGAGATCGCGCTCGGAGATCTCCGCGATCCCCGCGTGGTTCCCGGTCCAGGAGTGGATGGCAGCCGCGAGCGAGTCGATCTGCGACCGCCAACGCTCGTCCTCCTCGTCCACGTCCCTCGGTCGGATGACGAGGATGTCGACGTCGCTTTCAGTGTCGCCGTCGCCGCGCGCCGCCGATCCGAAGACCGACGCATGGATCGGCTGAACCTCCCAACCTGCGACGTGTTCCTTGAGCCGCTCGATCAGGATCGAGCGGAGGCGAGTAAGGGTGATGATCGGCTCCGCGGCAAGATGGTCGCGATTCAGCGTGTAGAGCATGGATCGGCCACCTGCCGGCTGCTCGACGACGACGCCGTGATCCACTAGTCGGCGTAGCGCCCTCCAAGCGCCATTCTGGGATATGCCCGCGAGACGGGCGACTTCCCGGCCGCCGAGGGGCCGTGTCGTTCCCGCGAGCACCGACAGGACCGCCCCGTCGGTCTTCGAGAGGGCGACGGTGTAGGGGACGGAGAGATCCACAGCTCCGAGTATAGCCACACTGACCCCGGAAGGGGTCATTTGACCTTGTTTGGGCTCAACTGACCTCAATCGAGGTCAGACCGGCCGATCGTGCTGGCGTCCGGCGAAGCCAACCTACGTGCGCGGAAGGCTACGCCCCACGTAGGTTTGCCGGCCTCGGGTCGAGTCGATTCCGGCTGACAGGCTTATCCTCTACCCGTGGCGATCGACGTCTCGAAGCTGCGCCACGGTCGGGTTCGCGGGCGCTACTTCCGCGAGAACTTCGCGCAGGCGGGTTTCGATCTCGCGCAGATCATCCCCGAGCTGGTGACGAACGCGGACGCGGCGATCGCCGCCGCCGGGCGCGAGCGCGGCCGCATCCAGCTGCGGATCGGTCCCGCCGACCCGGAGTTCCTGCAGGCGTGGAAGGCGGCGCTTCGCGGCCTCCGGCTGCCGGCGCTGCGCGAGTGGCGCTACGAGCTCGTTTGCTCCGACGACGGCGAGGGCGTCGACGCCGAGGTCGTCGATCAGCGCCTCGGTGCGCTCGGCGTCGTCCCCGAGCGCGAGGGCCAACGAGGCTTGTTCGGCCGAGGGCTGCGCGACGTCTGGCTCGCGCAGGGCGGCGGGCGGATCCAGGGTGTGCGCGGCGACCGAGCGGTCGAGACCTGGTTTCTTCCCGCCGACGGCGACGAGCCGTACGTCTACACGCACGTCCTCGACGCCCGCGCGACACTCGCGATCCGCAGAGAGCTCGGAATCGCCCATGAGGGCACGCGCGTGACCGTGCCGCTCGCGGACCGGCGGCTGCCACCCAGCGCCCGCCTCCGTCGGCTCGTCGCCGACCTCGTCCAGCTGCGCCCCATTCTCGAGGACGAGCGCCGCGAGCTGCTGCTCGAGATCCCCGGCGAGCCGCTCCAGATCGTCCACTACACCGCTCCCGAGCCCGACCCCGAACGGCCGGTGCTCTTCGACGACGAGATCGAGCTCCAGCGCGGCGTCACCGCGCATGTCGTCGTCCGCCGAGCCGCCCACCCGATCCCGCTCAGCCCCGCGCGCGCCACGCGCCGCGGCGGCCTCGTCGTCCTCTCGGGCCGCGCAGCGCACGAGACGACGCTCGCCGGCCTCGAGTCCCGCCCGGGCGCCCGACACCTGTACGGGGAGATCCGCTGCGAGGCGATCGAGCAGCTGCAACGGGAAGCGCTCGACACGCCGCGGCCGCAGGTGGTCGTGCGCGTCGACCGCAGCGGCCTCAACGACACGCACCCGCTCGTGAAGCGCCTGTACGCGGCGATCGAGCGCATCGTCCGTCCGATCGTCGAGGCGGAGGAGCGGCGAGCGGGCGCACGGCTCGTGCGCGCCGGGAAGGAGATCACGGCGCGCGACGAGGTCGGGCTGCGCGCGTTGAACGACGCGCTTCGCGCGGCGTTCGATTCACCTGGACAGGCAGGCTTCGCCCGCGGCGGCGCCGCTGACCAGCGGCCGGTCGAGGAACCGGAGCGGGAAGAGGTCCCGCAGCCGCCGCCGGCGCTGCTACCAACCGCTCTTCCGCTCGACGCGGCGATGCGGTTCAAGCAGTCGCCGATCCGCGTTCACCCAGGCGAGCAGCGGACGGTCTCGCTGCTCTTCGACCCGACGCGGATCCCGCCGGGTACGACGATCGAGATCGCGACCGATCCGGGACTGTCGCTCTCCCTCTGGCGCCAGCATGTGCCCGAGCCTGGAGCGCGCGGCTGGTCGCGCGTGAGCGGCGGCCTGCGCGCGCTCGTCTCCGCCGAGCCCGGGTCGCTGCTTTCCGTGTTCGCCGAGGCGGGCGGCTACGTGGCCGAGCTGTCCGTCGTCGTCGTCCGTCACCACGCGAGCGGTTGGGTGCGCGAGATCGCCCGCAAGGACGAGGACTCGCCGGTCGAGGCCGAGTTCGAGCCCGAGACCGGCGTCGTCACCGTCTACGAGGGCCGGCGCGAGTTCAAGGCGCTCGAACGCGCCGCGCGTCAAGCGGGGCTGGCGCGCTCGCGTGTTCGCGAGTACGTCCCCTACCGGATCCTCGAGGTCGAGGTGGCGGCGAACGCCGTCTACTGGTGGGCGGCCGAACGGATCCTCGAACGGAGGCTCCCCGGCGAGCGACCGGCCGACCCGGCCGAGTACGCCGCTGCAACCCGCATCGAGGCGCAGACGCTCCGACACCGCTCGCACGACAAGCTGATGAAGGCCTTCCTCGGACCAGAGGTGTTCGAGGGCACGGTCGTGGTCGCACCGCCCGCTGCGCCTGCGAGCGAGCAGCTTCGGCTCGCCTGAGAGCCGCGGAGAGCCGTCCTCCGCTCCTACGCGCGTGCCCAACTCCCGTTGAGCGACGCCCAACGCGCCGATCTCGCTGCTTCCGACCCTCGATCGCCGACTCCGGATCGTTGAGAGCGATTTCTGCTGCCCTGCGAGCGTCGGGCGCGACCAGTGAGTCGCCCGCTGCGAGCCGATCCGCTCAACGCCGCTTCCGTCCCCGGCCGCGGCGGCGACGACGGCGCGGCCGATCCGACCGAGTGCCAGTATCTCCGGGCTCTCCCGGAATGTCCGG
Organism: Gaiellaceae bacterium; assembly: GCA_035652235.1. Classification (GTDB taxonomy): domain Bacteria; phylum Actinomycetota; class Thermoleophilia; order Gaiellales; family Gaiellaceae; genus PALSA-612. Next base: position 4,281 of record DASREE010000054.1, read on the forward strand.
CGGGGCAGGTTCCTCGACGGGAGCGGCGAGCTGCTCCAGCCGACCCGCCGCTTCGAACAGCTCCTTGCGGTCGACGTGTGCGTAGCGCGCAACCGTCGAGAGGTCGGCGTGGCCGAGGTACTCGGCGACGAGACCGCGGTGACGTGCTTCTCGAGCCCGGCCCGCTTCGCGGCGCGGCCGATGATGTCCGCGAAGATCGTCTCCTGGAGTCGTCCGCCTTGGAGTCCACAGAAGACCGGATCGGTCGGCTCGGGGTAGCGAGCGTTGGCCAGCCTCCGCAGCTGACGCGCGAGGCTCGTAGGGATGGGCTGGCGACGCGGCTTGCCGCCCTTCCCGGAGCGGACAAGCAGGGACGGCTTGTGGCCGTCGAGGTCGAGGTCGCGCCAGTCGAGAGCGCAGAGCTCGGAGCGCCGTAGGCTCGTGAGGACGAGGGTGAGCAGCATGAGCTGGTCGCGCTTCGGCCAGGCCGGGAAGGTTCCGCTTCGGGTGGCCGGCGGCGTCGAGCAGACGTCGGAACTCCTCGGGCGCCAGCCAGTCGCGCTCCTGACGAGGCTTGGGCGGCGCGTCGAGATCGAGGAACGGGTCGGCGACGCCGTCGGGCCGGCAGACCCAGCGCACGAACCTGCGCAGGAGGACGAAGCGCCGGTAGTAGCTCGCCTCCGCCGGATGCGCCCGCTGCTGGTACGAGTGCAGGTGGTCGACGATCGCCGTCTCAGTGAGGATGTCGCGCCCGTTCGTTTCCGACCAGTCGGGCAGGTCGTCGATCGCGACGCGGTAGCCGACGAGCGTGCTCTCGCTCTTCTGCTGGGTCTCGAGCCGGCACAGCCACTCGTCGCCCGCCTGACGCAACGCGACGCCGAGCGCCTCCGGAGGGGTGGACGGCGCACCGAGGACGCCAAGGGAGGAGGCCAGGAGGACGAGGGCCGGTCGGTCGTCCCCAGCCCCAGGCGCCTCCGCTGGCGCTTCCTCGAGTGTCCTCAGAGCATCATTGATGCGGACCCCTCAGACCCTGGCGAGGCGCCGGCGACTCGTCAGGGTTCCGAGCGGCGGCCTGTCCGCGGAACGAGCCGGCTCGAACCGCATCGAAAGGATGCATCTGCGTCTCACCGGCTATCGGAGCGTACTACTGCACGTCAGAGCAAGGGTCGCGATCGGCTCGCGGTCACTCGGACTGCTCGCCGCCCAGCGTGCGAAGGCTCGCGGCGATCGCCGAGAACTCGGCAAGGGCGGCCTCGAGATCCTCGGCGATCTCCTGGGCGAGCACGTCCGGCGGCGGGAGGTTCTCGGAGTCCTCGAGCGACTCGTCGCGCAGCCAGATCAGGTCGAGGTTCACCTTGTCCCGCTGGAGGAGCTCCCCGTAGGTGAACGGGCGGAAGCGCTCGCTCTCGCTCCGCGCCCGGCGATCGTCGGGGTTGAAGGCTCGCACGAAGTCGTCGAGGTGCTCGTAACGGAGCGGGTTCTGCTTGAGGGTGAAGTGCATGTTCGTTCGCAGGTCGTAGACCCAGAGCGTCGACGTCGCAGCCGCCTCGGAGGCCGGCCTGCGCTCGAAGAAGAGGACGTTCGCCTTCACTCCCTGCGCGTAGAAGATCCCGGTCGGCAGGCGTAGGAGCGTATGGACGTCGCACTCGTGCAGGAGCTTTCGGCGCACCGTTTCGCCGGCGCCGCCCTCGAAGAGGACGTTGTCGGGGACCACGATCGCCGCCTTCCCGCCGATCTTGAGCAGCGTCTTCACGTGCTGGAGGAAGTTGAGCTGCTTGTTCGAGGTCGAGGCCCAGAAGTCGTCGCGGACGATGACCAGGTCCTCCCGCTCCGTCTCGCCCTCGGCGTTCACGACCGTCATCGACGACTTCTTGCCGAACGGCGGATTGGTGAGGACCGTGTCGTAGCGCTCGCCGGGATCGGCCTTGAGCGAGTCGTCGACCGCGATCGGGCTGTCGGCATCCTCGGCGCCGATCCCGTGCAGGAGCAGGTTCATGACGCAGAGGCGGGCGACCGTGTCGACGATGTCGACTCCTCGCAGGGCGTCGAAGCGCAGGTGCCGCTTCTCGTCCGGATCGAGATAGGGGAAGGTGCGCGAGACGTACTCGTGCGCGGCGAGCAGGAAGCCTCCGGTGCCGCAGGCCGGGTCGCAGATCGTCATGCCCGGCTCGGGGCGCATCACCTCGACGATCGCCTTGATCAGCGGGCGTGGAGTAAAGTACTGGCCCGCGCCCGTCTTCACGTCCTCCGCGTTTCTCTGGAGCAGTCCCTCGTAGACGTCACCCTTCACGTCGGCGTCGAGCGTCATCCAGCGCTCGCGGTCGATCAGGTCGACGATCAGCCGGCGCAGCTTCGCCGGGTCCTGGATGCGGTTCTGCGCCTTGCGGAAGACGACCCCGAGCATCCCCGGCCGGCGGCCGAGCTCGGTCAGGAGATGGCGGTAGTGCACCTCGAGCTCGTCGCCGTCGCGCGCGAGCAGGCTCTGCCAGTCGAGCCCGTCCGGGATGAACGCCGGCCGGTTGAACGGCGGCCTTGTCTGCTCGTCGGCCATCTTCAGGAAGAGCAGGTACGTGAGCTGCTCCAGGTAGTCGCCGTACGAGAGCCCGTCGTCGCGGAGGACGTTGCAGTAGTTCCAGAGCCGCTGGACGAGACCGTTCGAGCTCACTCGAGCTCCTCGAGGATCGTCCGGATCTGCTGCTCGAGGCGTGGAACGTCCTCTTCGACAGCGCGCCGGACGATGTTGCGATCGATGCCGAAGTACCGGTGCGCCAGGACGATCCGGATGTTGGCCGGGCCGCGCCAGTCGACCTCGGGATGACGCTCGCGAAGCTCGGCCGAAACACGACTTGCGGCCTCTCCGACGATCTCGATCAGGCGTTCGGCCGCGAGCTCCAGCGTCTCGTCGCGAGGAAGCTCGTCGAGTCGAGGCGCGACCAGACGGCGGAGCAACTCGCACGCCTCGACGATGTCTTCGAGGCGCTCTCGATCGCTTCTCACAGCGGCCGTGCCTCTCCGAGGACGCGATCCCGAATCCGTTCGCGCAGGCCGCTCCTGGTCACCACATCGACCTCGCAGCCAAGCAGGTCGCGCAGGTCCGCGAGCAGGCGGCCGAGGTCGAAGAGGCTGCGGCTCGCGTCCAGATCGACGAGGAAATCGACGTCGCTCGCCTCGTCCGCCTCGCCGCGAGCAACCGAGCCGAAGACGGCGATGTTGGAGGCGCCGCTCTCAGCCGCGATCTCGACGATCTCGTCGCGGCGGGCCCGCAGCTCCTCGAGCGTCGGCGGACGGACTCCTGCGTGAGCTCGAGCTTCGGTCACGACGCTTTCATCGTCGCAGGGCGGCGCGGACGGCGGCCGGTCGCGGTCTCGGCCGCGGCCCGCTGCGCCCGGATCCGCTCGAGCAGCGCCGACGCCGGCTCGTCGGAGGGGTCCTGCGGGACGAGCTTGCCGCTGAACGCCTGCGCGAGGATCGAGCGGCGCAGGGCGGCGCTGCGCTTGAAGGCGCGGCCGATCTCGGCGGCCATGGTGTCGGCAATCGAGAGTTGTCGCTCGACCTCGGCGACGATCTGCCGCTGCCGTTCAAGTGGAGGCACGCGTAGTCGCACAGCCCGCACCTTCTCTTGCGAGATGTTCCGCATCGAGTCGCTTGTGCCAGTCGCGACGGCAGACATCTGAGCTCGGGATTCCGGTGCGTTCAGCGCGAGGTGAAGCCATGCCTTGTCGATGTCTTGGCGGACAAGTAGGCGCATGCTCTTGTCGCTCAGAAGCAACCGCCCGCGGCACGTCCGGACGAGCACGCTTGCTCCGACGTACTCGGTCGTGTTGGCGCGTGAAAGCAATAGGTCCCCAGGCTTGATCTCCCACCGGGGGTCGATGCGATCCTCCGTCAAGACCGCCTTGTTCTCCTGGTCGTCGAACGAGCCCCAAGTCATCGCGCTGACCTTGATCACGCCCCACTCGTCTGCGGCTGCCGGGCGACCGTGGCACCTGAAGGACTTGCCTGCCTCGATTCCGTCTAGCAGCTCGCCCAGACTTCGCTCGACTCCCTCCGCGACAGCGAGGGATCGAATCGTCTTCCGCAACGAGATCGTGCGGTTCTTCGCGCGGCGAAGCGACTCCTCGGCGGCGTCGAGGCGGGAGAAGTGCTCCTCGATCGCCGCCACGATCCGCCGCTGCTCGGGCACGGGAGGAAGCGGCACTGCAAGACGCTTTAGGCCTCCAAGCCCGAGTCGCGGCCGGCCGACGCCTTTGATTGCCGGGGCCGCTTGGGCCCGGACCGGAGCCGAATTCAACATCCACATCAGAAAGCGAGGTTCGATCCCGCCCAGGACTCGGACACGGATGCAGTCGGCCTTCACGATCGCGGGACCAAGCCAAGGCGGAATCAGGCACGCACGTGGCGCGTCCTCGCCGAGTGAAGCCGCGACGATGTCGCGCGGCCGAACTGCATGCTTGACGAGCTGGTCGTAGTGCTCCTGCGTGATGTGTGCGTGCTCGTCGCGGAAGACTCCATCGCCGATGTTTTGGAGCCGCACGACCCGCGGGCCAGAGTCGCTGTAGTGCGCGTTCTTGAGATTCGAGCCGAACGGCCCGTCAGCAAGTTCAGCGAGCTCGCCTACGGTGGCGCGAACCCACCCCTGCGGCAGCTCGCTCATGCGACGAGGGCCTCGTTGAGCTCGTCGAGCAGCGGCGTCAGCTCGTCGCCGAAGAGCTCGACCGCCTTCCCGAGCCCGCCCTGCTGGACGAAGGGCGTGTAGTCGAAGTCGTCCGGCGAGATCGCGAGCGAGGCGGCGACGTGGTCGCGGATCCGCTCCAGCCAGGCGAGCTGCGCGGGCGTGAAGGTGCGCCCGGCGTTCTCCTGCTGGAGCAGCCAGGCCTGGAAGCGCTCGGCGACGAGCTCGGGGTAGGGGACGAGCTCGTCTTCCTGCTCGAGCGCAAAGCGGACGAGCGAGACGAGGTCGGTGAGGACGCGTCCGCCGGAGCCGCGCACCTTCGAGCGCTCGAGCGCCTCGTAGGCCTGCCAGAGCTTCTCCGGCGTCCACTGGTACGGCGGCCGGCCGATCGCCTGCGCGAGCTCCTTGATCTCCTTGAACGTCAGCCGCTCTCGGTATGGGCGGCTGTAGAGGATCTGAAGGGCGGTGATCTCGTCCTTGTGCTCCTCGATGAAGCGGCGGAACGAGTCGGCGGTCTGGCGGGCGCGCTCGGCGCCGTCGAGCGAGTAGCCGGCGGCGAGCACCGTGTCCTTGGAGAACTCGTCGAGCGTCTGCTCGTACGAGCGGCGCACCTCGACCAGCCGCTCGCGCAGCGTCGGGTTCGTCGCGAGCGGCTCGACGGCCGCGTCGAGCACGGCCTTCGCCTCCTCGGGCCGCTCCGTCGCCGCCTCGACCGCCTCGACGAGCGCGCGGGTCAGATCGCGAAGCGGCATCCCCGCGAGCGCCTCCAGCTCCTCGCGGTCGTCCTTCGTCAGCTGCCGGTCGAGGCGGGCGATGCGCCCGGCGACGGTCGAGACGAGATCTGGGTCGCGGCTGCCAAAGGCGAGCTGCTTGAGCAGTTTCTCCAGAGGAACCGTCGGCTGGCGGTCGAGCGGCTGCGTATCGCTGAGGTCGATCTCGGTGACGCCGACCGCGTCGACGATGACGAAGCGATCCTTCGCCCGCGCGTCCGGCGTGACCGAGCGGAAGTCGGCCTCGTCGATCACGCGCACGCCGCGCCCCTTCATCTGCTCAAAGTAGGTGCGGCTCTTCACGGCGCGCATGAAGAACACGCACTCGAGCGGGCGGACGTCGGTGCCGGTCGCGATCATGTCGACGGTGACCGCGACCCGCGGGTTGTAGGAGTTGCGGAACTCAGCGATCATCTCGTCCGGCTTCCGCCCGGTCGAGCGGTAGGTGATTTTGACCGCGAAGTCGTCGCCCTTGCCGAACTCCTCGCGGACGATCTGGACGATGTCGTCGGCATGCGAGTCGTCCTTGGCGAAGATCAGCGTCTTCGGCACCTCGCTCCGGCCGGGGAAGATCTCGGAGAAGAGGCGCTCCCTGAAGGCGCGCACGACGGTGCGGATCTGGTCCTCGGCGACGACACGGCGGTCGAGCGCGTCCGCGTCGTAGGCGACCTCGTCCTCGAGCGTCTCCCAGCGCAGCCGCCGCGTCTGCCGGTCGCGGAACGCGGTGACCAGGCCGGCGTCGATCGTCGAGCCCTGCTCGGTGATCTTCGTGCGGATC
>DASREE010000055.1:0-46511 GCA_035652235.1 Gaiellaceae bacterium
AGCCCGTGCACGCCCCCAGGTGAAGGATGTCGGTGAGCCGTGTGAGGGAAAACCTCACGCACGGTTCGAGGCGGCGGCGGGAGGAAACCGCGCCAGTCGGCCCAGGCCGCGCGGCGTCAGGCGCCTCCCGCCGACCCTACCTCAGCGCCGGGGATCGCTGATGGGAAAGGGGTCGGACGTCCGACGTCTGCGGCATCGGCGCCGAGGCCTTCTCTGAAGACGGGGTCGTCGGTGGGGTTCGGTCTCAGCTGAGGAACTTGAACGAGGCCTCGCCGACTGTCGGACCGAAGGTGACGTGGATCGGAGATTCCGAACTGTCGGAGCTAATGAGGGTTGCGTACTCGCTCTCTCTGAGTGGGAGAAGATTGCCGAGGGGAGTGCGAGTAGGCCTTCGCTCTCCGAGACGAGCCGATACGAACAGGAAGCGGAGAAACCGCTCGGGAGTCTGATCCGGCCTTGCTGCATCACGGTCAGCGTGAGGGAAGGGGCGGAAGGGGCTGCGGTCGTATGGAAAGGATGACCACGACGGCAAGCTGATCGAGGGAGTGAGAGGCGGCCGGCGCGGCTCTCTGATGCAATCTGCAGAAGGGCCTTGCGAATGAATTAGGAGAGCCTCTGTGTTCGAAATCCTCGGTATCGCCGGAATCACGGTCTCGATGGTCGCCTATGTACCGCAGGTCATCCACCTCGGGAGGGAACACTGCTCCGCGGGCATCAGCCGTCGCGCTTGGGCGATGTGGCTCCTCGGCAGCTTGTTGGTCGGCGCGCTTGCTGTGCATCGCGGCGACCTCGTGTTCATCGCCCTCCAGTTCAGCACTCTGACGTCGGCCGCCGTCATCCTCTACTTGGCGCAGAAATATCGCGGACTTGTGTGCGAAGCTCACGCAGCCCACCCTGCGACCGAGCTCACGGTGACGGGCGGTACACCGGGTCCCTGAGCTGGTGATGCTGCGATACGAAGTCACGCCAGTCGTGAACGCCAGCAACAGCGCAAACATCCCAAAGGGCCATGGGAGGTGATCGTCGCAGCCGGGTAGCCGCGCTCGGTGCCGCGTCGGTCTAGTCTGCGCCGCGCTCGAACCGTTCCTGCTCTGCGGCGGTGCGTTCCGCCGTCGGCATCGCCTCGAGCCGGTCGTCGGGGATTGGCTCGCCGCTTTCGATCGAGAGCCCATAGGTGCCCTCGGCGAGTCGCTGCTCGGCCCGTTCCACGGCTGCGAGTTCTCCACGCAAGTCATCGGAGAGCCCCTCACCCAGTTCGTTGTCGTACAGATCAGATGCCTGATCGGCCATGTGCTGGTCCGTGGTGGTCGGCTCGTCGCTCGACTGCGGCTGGAGCCCGCGGAGGCCTTGCAGGATCCGTTTACGCTCGCGGGCGAGCAGCGCGCGTGCGAGCTCGGCATCCATGGATCGAGAGTACACCGCGAAGGTCAGGAACCTGGCGATGGGCTTGGAGTGCTTCGGCGGCCTTTCCCTTGCGTTGCTTCTGGAGCCGCGGGCTGCGTACCTGGCGGGAGGAGGAGCAGGTGGCTTTGGACGACTGCGGTAGCGATGTCGGCGAGTTTGTGGCCGTTGTGTTGGGAGTGGTCGCGGAGCATCGCGAATGCCTTGTCGGCGTTGATTGCGTGCTGGTTCATCAGGATGCCTTTTGCTTGTTCGATGACGGCGCGGCGTCCGAAGGCTCCTTGCAGGCTGTGGTATTCGGTGAAGCGTTGCAGGGTGATGTCGATCGCGCTTTGCAGCTCTTCGGGGGTGGTGTCGACGATGTAGGCGAAGACGCCGCGTTTGGCGGCTTCGCGGACGTAGGCGGGGTCGCGTGCTGCGAGCAGTGCGATCACGGGGCAGGAGGCTTCGTGGACGATCTCGCCGATCAGCTCGAGCGCGTGCTCGGAGGAGAGGCCGAGCCCGACGAGCGCGACGTCGGGGTGCTCTCTGGCGGTGACGGCGGCGACCTCCTTGACCTCGATCTCGCGGGCGATCACCTCGTGGCCGAGTCCGCTGACGACCTGTGCCAGGAGCTCGAGCCGGTCGCGTCGCTCGTTGGCGATCAGAACACGGAGATGCTCGACGCCGTTCTCGGCCAGCGCCCGGTCGTGGGGACGCGGGACCAGTGCCATGGGCCCAATTTTAGCGGCCTGCGTATACTTGCTTCGTCCTTTTGGGCGACGAGCCGTGTCGCCGGAGCGACTCCGCGGGCCACAGCGATCGGGCCCGCCATGATCCGCCCTCAGCAGCGTGGGCTGGAGCACTTGAGCCGCCGCTTTTCTTGTCCTGCGGCGGGGCTTCAGACCGATGGGAGGATTCGATGGAGACCGAGCAGATCGTTCAAGAGGTCGAGGCGCATCCGACGCTTTCGCATCATGAGCAGCGTGAGGTCGGGTTGGAGTTGCAGGCGACGCTCGTCGAGCTGGTCGACCTGGCGCTACTCGGCAAGCAGCTGCACTGGAGTGTTGTCGGGCCGGGCTTCCGGCCGCTTCATCTTCAGCTCGACGAGCTCGTCGATGCCTGGCGCGAGCTGGCCGACACGGTCGCCGAACGGGCGGTGGCGCTCGGCTATTGGCCCGACGGACAGGCGGGAACGGTGGCAGGGGCCAGCGGGCTCGACCCGGTCCCATCGGGAGCGGCGGCCGATCATGTCGTCGTCGAGCTGCTGGCGAGCCGTCTGATCGAGGTCGTCGGCCGCGCGCGGGCGCGCATGGACCGGCTGGACGCAGTCGATCTTGCCAGCCAGGACGTGCTGATCGAGGTCGTTCGCGCGCTCGAGCAGCAGCTCTGGATGGTGCGCGCCCAGCGCGCGAGCTAACGATCGCCGGAGATCCGTGCCGTTCGGCCGAGCTGACTGTCCATGCGGATGACAAGTCCCTCGCCTGCGCGCGGGACCAGACGCCTGCGGCGTGGGAACAGCAGGGATTCTTCGGCGCGGTCGGGTTGGCAGGCCCGCATCTGGACGCCTGAGCACGGGCACCACCGACTGCTTCTTATGCATGAGGTCTGGGAGCGGCTGCCGTTGCGGCAGCTGCGGATTGCGCTCGCCGCCGCCGTTGCCGGAGTCGCTCTCTACGGTCTGCTCACGCACCGCCATGCGATCGTTGAGACGCTGCGGCGGCTTCACCACGTCTCGCCCGCGTGGCTGGCGCTGGCGCTCGCATGCGAGGCGGCCTCGCTCGTTGTCTACGCGCTTCTCATCCGCCGGCTGTTGCGGCTGGGCGGCGTCGTTGCGCCGCTCCGGGGATTGCTCGGTAACACAGTCGTCGGAATCGCGATGACGAACTCGCTCCCCGGCGGCGGCGGAGTCTCGAGCGTGTACTGGTACCGGCAGCTTCGACGCCGCGGTGCCGACCGGGCGCTCGCTGCGATCGTGATGCTGGCGGCGAGTGTTACCGGACTTGTGACGCTCGTCTACTTGACTGTGCTCGGGATCGCCGTCGCCGGCAGCCACAGCGTGCTCGGTGGTGTTCGCGGGCCGGTCCTGATTGGCGCCGTGCTCTTTCTCGCTGTGCGGATCTATTTCCATCGGCCGATCGCGAGCGGCTTCCGCTGGCTCGCACGCCGGGCCGCTGGCCGCGACGAGCGGATCGTCGCCCAACACGTTCCGCCGCGAGAGTTCGCGACGCTGATGCTCGGTTACCTGAACTGGCTGTTCGACTGCGTCACTCTCCTGGGTGCGCTGCTCGCCGTGCATGCCACTGTGCCGTGGGCCGGTGTCCTGCTCGCCTACGGTCTCGGGCAGTTGGTGGCGGGCATCCCGCTGCTGCCGGGCGGGGGCGGGACGGTCGAGGCGGCGCTCGCGCTCGGACTGGTCGCGGTCGGAGGCAGGACGGGTGCGATCGTCGCGGGCGTGATCCTTCCGTCTGATCCGCGCTTGGGGGCTCGTGCCGATCGGTTGGGCGATCTGGACGCTCGGCCATCGCCGAGGCCCGCGAACTGTTCGACTCGGCGGCGTCGCATGATCTGCCCCGCGGAGGAGCCGGGCGGGCCGCGGTAAGACGCGGAGTCGAAGCGACGCTGGAGCTTCGAGCGGTTCCGCACGACGCCAGCTCGGAAAGGAACGGGATCATGCAGTCGTGGTCATGAGCGGCACCGACGACCGACATCGGGTGGTCGTCGTCGGCGGTGGGTTCGGCGGGCTCCAAACCGTCCGCAGTCTTCGCCGCGCGCCGGTCGAGATCACGCTCGTCGACCGCCGCAACTTCCACCTGTTCCAGCCGCTGCTCTACCAGGTCGCAACCGGCGCCCTCTCTCCCGCCGAGATCGCAACGCCGCTGCGCGGTGTGCTGAAGCGACAGAAGAACGTTCGCGTGCTGATGGGCGAGGTTCGCGAATTCGACCTCGCGCGTCGGCAGGTCACCTTGGACGCGCTCCCGGACGGCGGCACAGATCTTGCGATCCCGTATGAGACGCTGATCGTCGCCGGCGGCTCGCGGTACTCCTACTTCGGGCACGACGAGTGGCGGCCGTTCGCGCTCGAGATCAAGTCGGTTGAGAGCGCTCTCGAGGTTCGGCGGCGGATCTTCACCGCGTTCGAGGCCGCCGAGATCGAGCAGGACGCGCAGCGGCGCGAGGCGTGGCTCACCTTCGTGGTCGTGGGCGGCGGACCCACCGGGATCGAGATGGCGGGCCAGATCGCCGAGCTCGCACGCGACGCGCTGCCGCCCGACTTCCATTCGGTCGATCCGCGTCGCGCCCGGATCCTCCTCGTCGAAGCGTCCGAGCGGCTCCTGCCGACCTTCCCGCCGCGGCTCTCGTCGCGGGCGGCGCAGACGCTCGAGCGGCTCGGAGTCACCGTGCTCCTCGGCACGACGGTCGTCGGTCTCGACGGCGAATCGATCATGAGTAAGGGGCCGGACGGAACGAGCACGCACGTGCAGACGCGAACGATCGTTTGGGCTGCCGGCGTCGTCGCTTCCGAGTTGGCGGCTGCGCTTGCCGCCGCCAGCGGGGCAGCACTCGACCGTGGCGGACGAGTCGCGGTGGGGCCCGACCTGACGATTCAGGGACACCCAGAGGTGATCGCGCTCGGCGATATGGCGAGCGTGCACGACGCGGAAGGCAACGCGGTGGCGCTGCCCGGTCTCGCCTCGACGGCGATGCAGCAGGGCCGCCACGCCGCCAAGACCGTGCGGAGGCGTGCGCAGGGCAAGCCGGCGCTACCGTTCCGCTTCGTCGACAAGGGCAACCTGGCAACGATCGGCCGTGCGCATGCGGTTGCGGAGATCAAGGGCGTCCAGGTAAGCGGCCTGCTTGCCTGGCTGATCTGGGTGAGCGTCCACATCTTCTATCTGATCGGGTTGCAGAACCGGCTGCTCGTCCTCACCCGCTGGGCGTTCAGCTTCGTGACGCGCGGCCGCGGCGCGCGGCTGATCACGGGGAGCGCCGAAGGGGCTGCAAGCGCAGAGGAGGTCGCAAAGACGACACTCGCCCGGACGTAGTAGCGACCAGTGCTACAGTCGTCTGGCGGCGCCGTAACGCCCCGGCAGCCGTGACCGTGACTCAGGCCGTAAGCGATTCGGCCTCGCAAGAGAGATCCGCCCTCAGCAGTGTGGGTTGGAGCAGTGATCGACCTGAGCGTGTACAGGTCGGCGACGAAGCTCACCCGACGCTGAAGGAGGACCGCAATGGGATTTCAGGTCGACGCTCTCAGAGGGCGCGCGACGGATGTGAGCGCAGCGCTTTGGGCGTCGGGCCTGGAAGCGCCGGGCTCGTCGGTAGGAACGCGGCGGGAACTTCGCTGTCCGGGTTGCGGCTACGGCGCTGTCGTCGCGCACCCGCTCAGAAGGTGCCCGATGTGCGGCGGTGGCGACTGGCAGCTGATCGAAGCCTTGTCGGTACCTGATGGCGCCGGAGCGGGCCGCTCGTGAGCACCGTTCCGAAAGCGCACCTGGTCGAGATCCGGGGTGGCCTGATTCCGGCGCCGGGGCGCCCGTCGGTTGACCCCGAGGAGACGATCGCCTGGGAGCAGATCGCGCCACGCCAAATCGGGGTCGAGGATTGGGGCCGCTTCGAGAACTCGATCGCCGAGATCTTCAGCGCCTTCGGGCTCGAACAGGGCTCGGTCTCCACAGCCACGACGCCGCTGCGATTTCTGAAGGCGCTCTACGACGCGACCGCCGGCTACGAGGGTGATGCCAAGCTCCTGACGGCCTTCCCGACCGAGTACCACGAAGGAGCCGCATCCCGGATCAGCCAGGTGGTCGAGGGGCCGATCTCCTTCTATTCGCTCTGCGAGCACCACGCGCTGCCGTTCCACGGATTCGCCCACGTTGGATACGTCGCGGACGAGCAGATCATCGGCATCTCGAAGCTGACCCGGCTCGTGCGCCTGTTCGCGCGCCGCTTCACGGTCCAGGAACGCCTGGGCGTGCAGATCGCGGACACGCTCGTCTCGCTGATGAAGCCACACGGCGTCGCAGTCCATATCGAGGCCGAGCATCTCTGCACGCAGATGCGCGGCGTGCGCGAGGAGCACTCGAAGACGGTCACCTCGTTCTGGCGAGGCGGCTACGTCGAGGAGCCGGAGATGCGGCGCGAGTTCCTCGAAGAGGTCCGGAGCCGAAACCCTTGGAGCTAGAACGGCGAGGAGAAGACGCATGCACACATATCGCTATCTGATCGTCGGCGGCGGCCTGACCGCCGACGCAGCCTGCAAGGGCATCCGCGAACGTGACCCGAACGGAACGATCGGCGTCGTAGCCGACGAAGCGCACCCGCCGTACGCGCGACCGCCGCTGACAAAGGCTCTCTGGAAGGGCGACGACGAAGACACGATCTGGTGCGGAACATCCGACCTCGGCGTCGAGCTGAAGCTCGGCCGTACGATCCTCTCGCTCGACCTGCTGGTCCACGAGGCGACCGACGACGCCGGCGAGACTTACGCCTACGAGCGGCTGCTGCTCGCAGGCGGCGGCCGGCCCCGCCGCCTGCCGTTCGGCGGCGACGAGGTGATCTACTTTCGTACCCTCGACGACTACCGGCGGCTGCGGGCACTTGCCGACGGCGACGCACGTTTCCTGGTGATCGGCGGCGGCTTCATCGGCTCGGAGATCGCTGCGGCGCTGGCGATGAACGGCCAGACGGTGACGATGGTCTTCCCCGAGCCGGGAATCGGCGCGCGCATCTTTCCGGCCAACCTGTCCGCGTTCGTGACCGGCTACTACCGCGACAAGGGAGTCGAGCTACTCGCGGACGCGTCGGTGACCGGCATCGAACGCACCGGCGGCGTTGCGCGCGTCGCGACCAAGGACGGTCGGACACTCGAGGCCGATGTGATCGTGGCCGGACTCGGAATCGAGCCGCGCACCGAGCTTGCCGCGGCCGCCGGACTGCCGGTCGAAGACGGGATCGTCGTCGACGAGCGCGCACGTGTGCGTGGACACGAGGACGTGTTCGCGGCGGGTGACGTCGCCCGCTTCCCCGCCTCGGCACTCGACACGACCATGCGCGTTGAGCACGAGGACAACGCGAAGAGCCAGGGACGGCTAGCCGGGATCAACATGGCCGGGGCCGATGAGCCCTACGACCACCTGCCCTTCTTCTACTCCGACCTGTTCGACCTCGGCTACGAGGCGGTTGGCGAGCTCGACCCCCGCCACGAGACGGTCGCTGAGTGGGACGAGCCCAACCTCAAGGGGCTCGTCTACTACCTCGACGACGATCGGCATCCGCGCGGCGTTCTGCTCTGGAACGTCTTCGGCCGCGTCGACGAGGCCCGCGACCTGATCCGCGCACACCAGCCGATCGAAGCAGGCACGCTGCGCGAGCCCGTCACATGAGCGCGACGGCGCTCGACACGGCCCCGCCACCGCGCCTGCCCGATGCCGGGTCGCGGACCTGGTGGGTGCGCCTGCATGGCGCGGAGAACGAGCGTGAGCGCGCGATCGCCGAGCTGCATGAGCGACTGCGGCGTGAAGCGTGGTTCCATATCCGGCTGCGCACCAGAGGGATGGCGGAGTTCCCGGGCAGCGACGTCGACGATCTCGCCCTGATGGCTGCCGACGACGCGCTGCTCGCGGTCCTTCGCAAGCTCGACGACTACCGGGGCGAAAGCCAGTTCTGGACCTGGGCGCGGCGATTCGCCCAGCTCGAGGCACCCGTCAGCATCCGCCGGCGCATGGGACGCGATCGCCTCGCAAGCGACCCCGAATGTGTCCTCGCCTGGCCCGACCCCGGCTGCTCACCCGAGGAGCGCGCCGAGATTCAGGAGCTCCTACGCGAGGTCAGCAACCTGATCGTCGGTCGGCTGACACGACATCAACGAACCGTTCTGATCGCAATCGCGATCGACGGAGTCTCGCCCTCGACGCTCGCGATCGAGCTAGACACCACGCCGGGCGCGATCTACAAGACGCTGCACGATGCGCGCCGAAAGCTAACCGCGCAGCTCGCGCTCGTCTGACCGCGATCACGTCCGCGCCAGGCACGGAACCGAAACCAGCCGTTGTTCAAAAGGCGACGTAAGAACTGGGCTGCGCGAGACGCAGAAGGAACATGAGTGTCCGGCTGCGATGACCGATCCGGCGTCACACCTCGAGGTTCTCGCCGCGCTGACGCTCGGTGTCGGCGCGGTCATGGTCCGGCTCGGCCTGGATCGCGGACTGCTGCAGTTGAGCAAGGCCCAGCGTCGCTGCCCGTCTTGCGGTCGCCTGATCAGAACCCGCCTCTGCCCGCTGTGCGCCGGTAAGACCCGCCGGCACCTCCACCCTGCGCGTGCGCGCAAGGGAGTCGAGTGAGCGGCTTCATTCACGAGGCCCGGAGCGAAGCGAAGCCGTTCCTGTTCGTGCTCGCGCTCGTCGCAGCCTTGGGCGGCTTCCTGTTCGGCTACGACACCGGAGTTATCTCCGGGGCGTTGCTGTTCATCAAGCCTGCCTTTCACGCCTCGGCGCTGCAACAGCAGGCGATCATCGGCTCGCTCCTCATAGGCGCGGTGGTCGGTGCGACGGCGTCCGGCTATCTGGCGGAGGCGATGAGCAGGAAATGGACGAAGGTGTTGTCCGGCTGCATCTATGTCGCCGCGGCGCTCTGGAGCGCCTTCGCCTCGGGCGCGACCGAGTTGATCGCCGCGCGCTTCCTGCTCGGGCTCTCGGTCGGCACGGCGTCGTTCGTGGCGCCGATGTACATCGCGGAGGTGGCGCCGCGACGGATCCGGGGCGGATTGGTGTCGTTCAACCAGCTGATGATCGTGATGGGAATCCTGATCGCCTACATCGTCGACTTCCTGTTCAAGGGGGTGTCGAACAACTGGCGCTGGATGCTCGGGTTGGGTGCGGTTCCCGGCGTAGCGCTCGCGGTCGGGATGATCCTGATGCCGCACAGCCCGCGCTGGCTGATGGAGCGGGGACGGGACGACGAGGCGCGAGCGGTGCTCGAACGCGTCCACCGCCGCAGCGAGGACATCGACAGCGAGATGGACGACATCCGCCATGTGGTGGCCGAGGAAGGAAGCCTGCGCGACATCATCGGCGCCAAGGTGCGGCCGATGCTGATCGTCGGGCTGGCACTCGCGATCTTCCAGCAGATCGTCGGCATCAACACCGTCATCTACTACGCGCCGACGATCCTGCGCTTCACCGGCAGCAGCGTCTCGAGCGCGATCACCCAGACCGTCTTCATCGGCCTGACCAACGTCGTCTTCACGGTCGTCGCAGTGCTGCTGCTCGACCGCTTCGGACGACGGGTCTTCCTGCTCGTCGGCACGGTCGGCCTGATCGCCTCCTTGCTCGTCCTCGGCGTCTTCTTCGCATCGGCCGGCCTGCGTGCCGCCGTTCCCGATCTGGCGCTGATCGCGCTGATCGTCTACATCGCAAGCTTCGCGATCGGCCTCGGCCCCGTCTTCTGGCTGATGATCTCCGAGATCTTCCCGCTGCATCTCCGCAGCCCGGCGATGGCGCTCTGTACGGTCGCAAACTGGGCATTCAACTTCCTCGTCTCGTTCACGTTCCTCTCCCTGGTCGGCGCGCTCGGAAGGACCGGAACCTTCGTGCTCTACGCGGCCGTCGGAGTGATCGCCCTGACCTTCTTCGCAACCCGCGTCCCCGAGACGAACGGCCGCAGCCTCGAGGAGATCGAGCAGCAACTGCAACGCAAACGCCGCCCGAAGAGCGGCGACGCTCCAGCTCTCGGCTCGGCCTTCGCGCGCCGGCTGAAGGGAGCGATCCACTCGTGAGCCTTCACTCTGCGCGGACGCCGCGGCTGCGGACACCGCGCGCATGAGCCAGGTTGCCGTTGACCGCCCCGTAGGACTTGAGCCGCTCGAGGTTCTGCTCGAGCGAGCGGGCCAAGCGGAGTTCCGGCTGCCGGGCGAGCTCGCGGAGCTCTACGGCGGCCCGCTCGGTTTCCCGGAGCCGTGCCTGTACGCGAATTTCGTCGCGAGCGTCGACGGCGTCGTCGCGATCCCCAGCGAGATCGATTCGAGCCACGCGATTGCCGCCGGCAGTCAGGGCGACCGGTTCGTGATGGGCCTCCTGCGCGCGTGCGCCGACGCGGTGCTCGTCGGCGCTGGCACGCTTGCCGGCTCGCCGAGGACGCGGTGGACGCCCGAGAACGCCTACCCGCCGGCAGCATCGCTCTACGCGGAACTGCGCCGACTGCGCAACCGGCCCGCAACCCCGACGCTTACGATCCTGAGCGGCAGCGGCCGGATCGATCCGAGCCATCCGGGGCTGGCCGAGCGCACGCTCGTGCTGACAAGCGAGCAGGGCGCCGCTCGGCTCGGCCATCAGCTCCCGTGCTCGGCGACCATCGTCCCGATCGGCGACGAGCCGCCGCTCGACCCGGTCGCCGCGATCGAGGCGTTGCGGGCAGGCGGACACGAGCTGATCCTCTGTGAGGGCGGGCCGACGCTCTTCGGTGAGCTGGCGGGCGCCGGTCTCGTCGACGAGCTGTTCCTGACGCTCTCGCCGCTCCTCGCCGGCCGGTCGGCGGCCGAGCAGCGATTGTCGCTGGTGGAGGGAACCGCGTTCCTACCGAGTGGCGGGATCGGTTGCAGGCTGCTGACGCTTCGGCAGGCGGGCTCGCACCTCTTTCTGCGCTACGAGCTACCGCCACCCGGCCAGGTTGGCGCGTGATCGCTGAAGCGGTGCGCGGCGCGACGGCTCCTTCCGGGCGGCAGGTCGAGCTCGCCTCGGCGGAGCAGCGCGCCTGGGTCGTGGAGGTTGGAGGCGGGCTGCGCGCGTACTCCGTCCGCGGGCGGGAGCGGCTCGACGGCTACGCCGCCGATGAGATGTGCAGCTCGGCGCGCGGTCAGTGCCTGGTGCCGTGGCCGAACAGGATCCGCGACGGCCGCTACGAGTTCGCCGGTTCGTCGCAGCAGCTGCCGCTGACCGAGCCCGAGCGGCAGTGCGCGATCCACGGACTTGCCCGCTGGGCGAACTGGACGGTCGCGGACCAGGCCGTGGACTCGGTCACGATGGAGCATCTGCTGCACCCGCAGCCGGGCTACCCGCACACGCTGCGGCTCGCGGTCGAGTATCGCCTCGACAGCGACGGGCTGACGGTGCGGACGACGGCGACCAACGTCGGTGCGAGTGCGTGTCCGTACGGCGCGGGTGCGCATCCGTATCTGACCGTCGGCACGCCGAACGTCGACAGCGTGGTGCTGCGCTCTCCCGGGCGCACGCGTCTGACGAGCGACGAGCGCGGAATCCCAGTCGGCGCCGAGCCGGTGGAAGGATCCGAATACGACTTCAGGCGACCGCGGCCGATCGGAAAGACGAAGCTGGACACCGCCTTCACCGACCTCGAGCGCAATAACGACGGGCGAGCGCGCGTGCGCCTCGCCTCGCCAGGCGGCGACCTCGCGACGACGTTCTGGCTCGACGAGAGCTACCGCTACCTGATGCTCTTCACGGGCGATCCGCTCCCGGACGTGAGCCGCCGCAGCCTCGGCATCGAGCCGATGACCTGCGCGCCGAACGCATTCCAGAGCGGCGACGGGCTCGTCACCCTCAAGCCGGGCGAGTCGCTCGCCGCCTGCTGGGGGATCGAGCCCTCGTGACCGCCACCGGCGCGCCGGCGGGTGAGCTCGCAGGCAAGGTCGCGCTCGTCACCGGCGCAGGCAGCGGGATCGGCTACGCGATCGCCGAGCGCTTCGCCAACGAGGGCGCCGCGGTCGCGATCGACTACCTCGGTCACGGCGAGGACGCGCAGGCGCTCGCGCGTGAGCTGGGCGCAGCAGGCAAGCAGGCGGCCGCGCTCGAAGCGGATGTCACCGACGCAGCTGCCGTCGACGCGCTGGTCGCGCAGGTAATCGAGCGGTTCGGCCGGCTCGACGTGCTCGTCAACAACGCCGGGATCGAGAAGTCGCAGCCGCTGCTCGAGATCGCCGAAGCCGACTGGGACCGCACCCTCGCAGTCGATCTCAAGGGGCCGTTTCTCTGCCTGCAGGCGGCGGCACGCCGGATGAAGGACAGCGGTGGCGGCTCGATCGTGAACATCTCCTCGATCCACGAGGACTTCCCGTTCCCGAGCTACACGCCCTACGCGGCGGCGAAGGGCGGACTGCGGATGCTGATGCGAAACGCCGCGCTAGAGCTTGCGCCGCTCGGGATCCGCGTCAACAACATCGCTCCCGGTGCGATCGCGACCCCGATCAACGCGGCCACCCTCGCCGACCCGGCCAAGGTTCAGCGGCTCCGGGAGATCGTGCCGCTGCAGCGGATGGGAAAGCCGGAAGAGGTGGCCGAGGTCGCGCTCTTCCTCGCCTCGGACAGGTCGTCGTACGTCACCGGTTCCACCTACTTCGTCGACGGCGGAATCGTCCGGCACGCGGAGGCGCTCTGACCGTGCCGCGGACACTCCAGCGGCCTCGCCGCGGGTCGGCAAGAACGGCGCCGCAGACGAGAAGACGTGTGATCGCGTTCGACCTCGACAACACGTTGGCCGAAAGCAAATCGCCGATCACCGTCGAGATGTCGCGGCTGCTCGATCGTCTGCTCGCGCTGTTCCAGGTGTGCGTGATCTCGGGCGGAAAGTTCGAGCAGTTCGAGACGCAGCTGATCGACCATCTGCACGTCGCACCAGCACGCCTGCGCGCGCTGCACGTGATGCCGACCTGCGGCACGCGCTACTACCGGTTCGACCTCGCCGCCGGCGCTTGGGAGCAGGTGTACGCCGAGGATCTTCCGCCCGACAAGCGCGCGACGATCGCCGCAGCGCTCGCCAAGGGGGCGGCTGCGCTCGGTTTCCGAGCCGCGAAGCTGTGGGGCGAGCAGATCGAGGACCGAGGCAGCCAGGTCACGTTCTCCGCGCTCGGCCAGGACGCGCCGGTCGCCAGCAAGGAAGCCTGGGATCCGGACGGCGCGAAGAAGCGGAAGCTGCGCGACTACGTCGCCGCCGAGCTGCCCGAGTTCGAGGTTCGGGTCGGCGGCTCCACCTCGATCGACGTGACCAAGCACGGCATCGACAAGGCCTACGGGATCAAGAAGCTGATCGGGCTGCTCGGCATCAGGCAGGAGGAGCTGATCTTCGTCGGCGACCGGCTCGAGGAGGGCGGCAACGACCATCCGGTCAAGGCGATGGGCGTCGACTGCCTGAGCGTCTCCGGCTGGCGCGACACCGCACTGGTGATCGAGACGATCCTAGAGGTGAGCTGACGATGACGCCGGAGCACGACGAACGGCCGTGGGGGTCGTACACCGTGCTTGCGGAAGGGGCCGGCTACAAGGTGAAGCGAATCACCGTGCAGGCCGGCAAGCGCCTCAGCTACCAGCGGCACGCGCGACGCGAAGAGCACTGGGTCGTCGTCGGCGGCGCGGGACGCGTCACACTCGACGGTGACGAGTTCGACGTGGTCTCGGGCGCTGCCGTCGATGTGCCCATCCAAGCGGCTCATCGCATCGCGAACACGGGAAGCGCCGAGCCGCTGGTCTTCATCGAGGTACAACGCGGCGACTACCTCGGCGAGGACGACATCGTGCGTCTCGAAGACGATTTCGGTCGAGCGGTCGCCGCCGCGTGAGAAGTTACTCGACCGCGATCGCCGAGAGCAGCAGCTTCGCCTACGCCGGCCCGACGGCACTGACGGTGCGCCGGATCAGCGACGAGCCGATCGTCGCGGCCGACACAGTGCCCGGGTACGGGCCGATCTTCAACGCGGGCCTGATCCGCCATGACGGCTTCTTCCACCTGTTCGCGCGCGGCGTGCGCGACAGCTACCGGCGCAACGACGGGCCTGGCCCGCTCTTCCTGGACTACGTCTCCGACGTGCTCGTCTTCACCTCCACAGACGGCTTCAGCTTCGCATTCCAGCAGGTGCTGGCCAGAGGTTCGCCCGACGACGTCGACTCCTACGAGGACCCACGCGTGCAGCGCGTGCGCAGCGGCAGCGACGAGCAAGTCGTGATGTCGTACACGAACCTCCCCTCGCCCGACTCCGGACTGCCCTGGCGGGTCGGGGTGCATCGCCTGTTCTACGAAGACGGCCGGTTCCACCTCGATCCGACCTCCGGCCGGGTGGTCTCACCGGCTGGGACGAAGGACAAGGATGCGGTGATCTTCAATCTCCGGGACGGTCGTGTCGGGCTGATCCACCGGATGCACCCGAACATCCAGCTTGCGATCTTCGAGTCGCTCGAGGAGCTGTCGAGCCCGCCCAAAGGCTACTGGGAAAGCCACGTGCGCGACCTCGAAGCGCACACACTGATCCGCCCGGCGACGGGCGCCCTCGGCGTCGGCGCCGGCGCACCCCCTGTCGCGACCGAGGCCGGCCTGCTGCTGTTCTTTCACGAACGGGAAGCCGACAATCGCTACACGACCAAGGTCGCGCTGCTCGACGAGGAAAGCGGCCGGGTGCGGAAGCTGCTACCGGACCCGATCATGCGACCCGAGCTGCCGTGGGAGTGCTTCGGCGACATCGACAACATCATCTTCGTCCAGGGCGCGGTGCCGCGGCCCGACGGCACGATCTACCTCACCTACGGCGCAGCCGACCGCTGCGTCGGGGCTGCGAGCGTGGCCACGAGCGGGCTTCTGGAAGCACTGGGATCCGCCTAAGGACCTCGATCGTTCGTAAGAACAACGGCCGAAGCGACGCTGAAGCACTACATGGTGTTGTGCCTGTCGCCGTCCCAGTCCAGTCTCTGCTGCCGCTTTCTACTCCGGAGGTTCCACCGTGTCTGAGAACCACACCCGCGACGACGATCGCACGGGCGTCGACCCGAAGTTCCGCTCGTTCGATCCTCCCGAGCACCCGCCCTTGCGCGACTCGCAGGCGAACCCGCGAGGTGTCCGCCACATCGACGAGACGGCTCAGGATCAGATGGCGGTCGAGGACCGCCCTCGCGTTTGGGCTTCGCGTGATCGCCGCGCGACGATGATCGCCGCGGCCAAGCGGCGGCTGCGAACGCTCTCCCCCCGCCGGAATCCCGTGAATCGGTGACGCCTGTCGCGGAGCGGCGGGTCGCGGCGGGAGTGCTCGTCGTCGGAACGGGCGCAGCCGGTTTGCGGGCGGCGATCGAGCTCGCGGAACGTGGCGTGCAGGTGCTCTGCGTCGCCAAACGGCGGCGCGACGACGCGCACACGGTGCTGGCGGCCGGCGGGATCAACGCCGCACTCGGGACGATGGACCCAGAGGACAGCTGGGAGCAGCATGCCGCGGACACGTTGCGGGAGGGCTACTGGCTCGGCGACCCGCTCACGGTGGAGCGGCTGTGCCGCGAGGCGCCGGACGCCATCGACGACCTCGTGAGCTGGGGAGCTCAGTTTGCGCGCGAGGAGGACGGGCGGCTCTCGCAGCGCTTTTTCGGCGCTCACCGATACCGGCGGACCTGCTTCGCCGGCGACTACACCGGACGCGAGATCCAGCGGACGCTCGTGCGAAGGGCGATGGAGGTCGGTGTGTCGATTCGCGACGACATCTATGTCACGCGCCTGCTCGTCCATGACGGCCGCGTCTTCGGCTGTTACGGGTTTGGCGTCGACGACGGTAGCCGCTGGGTGCTCGTCGCGGACGCCGTCATCCTCGCAGCCGGAGGGCATACGCGGATCTGGCGCCGCTCGTCCTCGCGGCGCGATGAGAACACGGGCGATGCGATGCGCCTGGCTGCCGACGCAGGCTGCCGTCTGCGCGACATGGAGCTCGTCCAATTCCACCCGACGGGGATGGTCTTCCCGGAGCAGTCGGCTGGCACGCTCGTCACCGAGGCGGTGCGCGGTGAAGGCGGGATCCTGCGCAACGCGCTCGGCGAACGCTTCATGGAGCGCTACGACCCGGAGCGGCTCGAGCTCTCGACGCGCGACCGGGTAGCACTGGCCGTCTACACCGAGATCGCGGAAGGGCGCGGCACGGAGCACGGCGGCGTGCTGCTGGACGTCTCCCATCTCGGGCGCGAACAGGTGCTCAGCCGGCTTCCGCAGATGTACCGGCAGTTCGTCGACCTGGTCATGCTCGACATCACGCGTGCGCCGATGGAGGTCGCGCCGACCGCGCATTACTCGATGGGCGGCGTGCGGGTCGAGTCGGAGACACATTTGACCGACGTCGAGGGCCTGTACGCAGTCGGAGAGTGCGCGACCGGTGTGCACGGTGCGAACCGCCTGGGCGGCAACTCGCTCGCCGAGTGCATCGTATTTGGCCGGATCGTCGGCGCGGAGGCCGCACGCTGCTCGGCAGCGCTCGACGTGCAGGTGCGCGACCGCGCAGCGATCGCCGTGGCGAGCGACGAGGTCGACGAGCTGCTCGCACGGCGCGGTGAGGAGTTCGCCCGTCCCCTGCAGCGCGCCGTACGCGACCTGATGACGGAATGCTGCGGCGTCGTCCGCAACGAAGACGGTCTGGAGGAGGGCCTCGCCCGGCTCGACGAGGTCGTCGAGCGTGCGGCGTCGATGGAGGTGCGGCCCGACCTCGCCGGCTTCGCAGACCTCGCCCACGCGTTCGATCTCGAGGGATCGCTGCTCGCCGCCAGGGCGACGCTCGAGTCCGCACTCGAGCGACGGGAGAGCCGCGGCGCGCACGCGCGGCTCGACTATCCCGAGCAAGACCCGCGGCTGCGCGTCAACCTCGTCTGGGACCGCGACGGCGGCATCACGGCCGAACGCCCCGGCGAGCCGTCGGCCCGGGTCGCCGCGCTCGCCGGCGGGCCGGAGATCGAGACCATCGGACGCCTACTCGAATGAACGAATGAAGGAGGACGGAGCGATGAACGAGCAGGAGCAGTGGCGGGAGCTCGGCCAGCAGTTGCGCGTGGACTCGGTGCGGGCGGCCGCCGCGGCCGGCTCGGGTCATCCGACCTCGTCGATGTCGGCCGCCGATCTGATGGCGGTGCTGCTGGCGAAGTACCTGCGCTACGACTTCGACCGGCCGGCGGAGCCGCTGAACGACCACCTGATCTTCTCGAAGGGCCACGCCTCGCCGTTGCTGTACTCGCTGTACAAGGCGGCGGGCGCGATCTCGGATGACGAGCTGCTGAGCTTCCGCAAGCTCGGGAGCCGGCTCGAGGGCCATCCGACACCGGAGATTCCCTGGGTCGACGTGGCAACCGGCTCGCTCGGTCAGGGGCTGCCCTGTGCGGTCGGGGTCGCGCTCGCGGGGAAGCGCCTCGACCGGGTGCCGTACCGGGTGTGGGTGCTCTGCGGCGACGGCGAGATGGCGGAGGGCTCGATCTGGGAGGCCTTCGACCACGCGAGCTACGAGAGCCTCGACAACCTGATCGCGATCGTCGACGTGAACCGGCTCGGCCAGCGCGGCGAGACGATGCACGGCTGGGACACCGCCGCCTACGTGCGGCGGGCGGAGGCGTTCGGCTGGCGCGCGCTCGAGATCGACGGCCACGACTTCGACGAGATCGACGGCGCCTACGAGCAGGCACTGGCCGGCGACGGCCAGCCGGTCGCGATCATCGCGCGCACGGTCAAGGGCAAGGGCGTGAGCTCGGTCGAGAACCGCAACGGCTTCCACGGCAAGCCGCTGGCCGATCCCGAGGCAGCGATCCGCGAGCTCGGCGGACTGCGCAACCTGACCGTGCGGCCGAGCATTCCGGACGGCGACGCGCAGCCGCACCGGTTCGAGACCACGCAAGCGCCCGCGGCGAGCTGGCAGATCGGTGAGGAGGTCGCGACGCGACGCGGCTTCGGCGAGGCACTCGCCGCCCTCGGCGCGTCGAACGGGCGGATCGTCGCCCTCGACGGCGAGGTCGGCAACTCCACCTACACCAACCTATTCGCGGACGCGCATCCGGAGCGCTACTTCGAGATGTACATCGCCGAGCAGCAACTGGTCGCGACCGCGGTCGGCTTCCAGGTGCGCGGTTGGGTGCCGTTCGCGGCCACGTTCGCCGCGTTCCTGTCGCGCGCGTACGACTTCATCCGGATGGCGGCGATCAGTCGCGCCGACATCCGCCTGGTCGGCTCGCACTGCGGCGTCTCGATCGGCGAGGACGGCCCGTCGCAGATGGGTCTCGAGGACATCGCGGCGCTGCGCGCGGTGCACGGCAGCACCGTCCTCTACCCGTCCTGCGCCAACCAGACGGCGAAGCTGCTCGAGGCCATGGTCGACCGGCCCGGCGTCTCCTACCTGCGGACGACGCGCGCTGAGCTGCCGGTGCTGTACGCGGCCGACGAGCAGTTCGAGATCGGCGGCTCGCGGGTCGTCCGCTCCTCCGACGACGACGACGAAGTCACCCTGGTCGCCGCCGGCATCACGTTGCACGAGGCGCTCGCCGCCGCCGAGCAACTGGCCACAGAAGGCGTAGCAGCGCGCGTCGTCGACCTCTTCTCAATCAAGCCGATCGACGCAAAGACCCTGATCGAAGCGGCGGACGCAACCGGCGTGATCGTCACCGTCGAGGATCACCACCCCGAAGGCGGGATCGGCGACGCCGTGCTCGAAGTGTTCGCCGACAGCGATTGGCGGCCGCGGATCGTCACGCTCGCGGTGCGCGTGATGCCGACGTCCGGGACGCCGGCGGAGCTGCTCGCCCAGGCCGGCATCGATCGCGCCCGAATCGCCGAGACGGTGCGGGAGCTTGTAGCGGAGCGCTCGACGGCGAGCGCCGGGCGTTAGGTCTCGACGGTCAGGAAGCGGATGTTGCCGCCCCAGATCTTTTCGTCGAAGCGGAGGTCGAGGTGGCGGACGCGGGGCGAGCCCCAAAGGAAGGGGCGGCGATGGTACTCGTCGAGGGCGCCGACGGCGACGATCGGGTACTGCCGCTGCGCCTGCGGGTAGGCAGCGCCGAAAGCGAGCAGCTCCTCAATCCGTCCCGAGCGCACCGCAAGGTCCTCCAGTTCGTGCATCAGCTCGTCAGTCGAAACGACGCGACCGATATGAACGAGGGTCAGCTCCCGCTCGGCGTCGCCGCCGGGCGCGACGGGAAAGCTCGACTGGGTGATGTGGCGGTTGACGTGGTCGTAGCCGCCGGCCGCGATCATCTGCTCGAGCGTCTGACGGTAGTCGACCGTGACGGTTCGGGCCTCTGTCTCGGTGCTCGTCATGCTGTCTCCTAGATTTCGTCGCGGTAGCCGAAGAACTCGTGGTCTTCGTTGTAGCCGCCTTGTCCGGCGTAGCGCTCGCGGAAATGGTGGACGAACTCGATCTCGCTGATCCACTTGACATGTTTGAAGCCGAGCTGGTTCTCGACGCGCAGCCGTAGCGGCCGGCCGTGCAGGATCGGCAGCCGCTCGCCGTTCATCTCGTAGGCGAGCAGGCTCTGCGGGTGGCGCAAGTCGCCGATCGAGTGGGAGTCGTAGTAGGGGCCCCCGCCTTCCCCGCCGGCGGCGAAGGAGTAGAACATCACCCACTCGGCCTCGGGCTTCGGCTGCACGAGTTCGATCAGCTCGGCGAAGGGCAGGCCGCCCCATTCGGCGATTCCGGACCAGCCTTGGATGCAGTGGTGCAGCGTGATCTGCTCCTGCTTTCGCAGCGCCTCGATCTGTTCGAGGGAGAGCTCGACGGGGTTCTCGACCAGGCCGTGCACCTTGAGCCGGTAGCCGCGGAAGTCGTCGCGCGCGAGCGCCTGCCATTCCGAGCTGTCGGGCATGCGCGCGTGGTTGGGCCAGAAGTAGGGGCTGATGTCCTTGCGCCGGTACTCGACGCGCGGCGCGGAGCGGTCGAAGAGCAGGTCCATCAGCCGGCCGACGGTCAGGTTCGAGATCCGCTGCAGGACGCGGGTGTGCGTCCAGGAGAAGCGCACCGCCCAGACGTTGGAGGCGATGACGAGCGCGATCACGGCAGCCCAGATCGCGAAGCCGTTCAGGTTGTCGTGGTCGGTGCCGAGGGTGATGTCGTTGAGGTTGCGGGCGAAGCCGGTCAGGGCGACCAGTGCCATGTGGCCGATGAAGAAGACGACGAAGGCAACCATGACGAGGAAGTGGATCGAGCGGGCGATCTGACGGTTGCCGAACAGGCGCGGATACCAGCGGTGGCGGTTGTCGAACGCGGGCGACATCGCGAGGCCGGTGAGGATCGCGAGCGGCGCGAGGACGAAGATGACCGCGAAGTAGGTGAGCTGTTGCAGCGCGTCGTAGCGGAGGTAGCCGCTCACGCCACGCGGGAAATGCAGGCTGAGATAGGTGATCGCGCAGGAGGCTGCGCCCGGGACGATCGAGGCGTGCGTCGGCACGAGCCGGTGCAGCCACGGCGTCGAGAAGAGAAAGGCGGCGTAGACGACCCCGGTCGCGACGAACAGGATGTCGAAGCTGAAGTGCCAGTGGCGCGCGACGCCGATCGTGTGCCGGCCGCCCGGCAATCCGACCAGTGGACTGAGCGTGATCGTGTCCTCCTTGGCCGTCCAAACGCGGTCTGTCGGCACCGGACCGCGGAAGCGCAACCATTCCCGGCCCGGCGTGCAATGCACCTTCGTGTAGAGCCGCGGATGGTCGGCGAGAACCTGCAGGCCCGAACGAACGATGATCACGAGGAAGAAGAAGGTCAACAAGTGCGTCCAGCGGACGAAGGCGGGCATCCCTGCTGGAACCGATCCCGAGACGGGGATGCAGGCATGCCGGGCCAGGAATCCCTGGCCGGCATTGCTGGCGGCGTAGAGCTTGGCGGCGGCCACGAAGATCGCGCCCAGGCCGGCCGCGAGACCCAGCAGCCACCAGACCGAGAAGAACCTGCGTCCGAGCCGGACGTGCACGCGAGTGAGGCCCATGCGTGGATGGACGCCCGCCTCGGCGAGCAGCTTCTCGTGCAGGAACTCGTCCTGAAGCTCGGCCTCGCGGGCGTCTGAGCTGTCGCGGCCGTGCGGGTCGACTCCGTCTGGCACAGCTACCGCTCGTAGGGGAGGTGCCAGCGGTTGGGCGCGACGATCCGCTCGATCTCGTCGGGGCCCCAGGATCCCGGTGCGTAGGGCAGCGGCGTCGGCGGTTGCTCGAGCAGTGGTGCGGACACTTCCCAGAGCCGCTCGATCCCGTCGGCGCGCGTGAACAGCGTGTGGTCGCCGAGCATGCAGTCGTGGATCAGGCGCTCGTAAGCCTCGAGCTCGTTCGCGACGTCGAAGGAGTCGCCGTAGCGGAAGGTCAGAGAGGCGGCACCGAGCTTCATGCTCGCGCCGGGCTTTTTGGCGAGGAAGTCGACCCAGATCGTGCCTGGGTCGGAGAGCTCGAAGGTCAGCTCGTTGGGGTGGGCGGCCGCGGCGGCTGCCTCGTCGGCCGCGAACATTCCACGCGCGGGCTCCTTGAAGCCGAGCGTGACGGTGTGGCGGCTTTCGGCGAGCGCCTTGCCGGTGCGCAGCTGGAACGGGACGCCCGCCCAGCGCTCGTTTTCGATCAGTACTTCGAGCGCGGCGAACGTCTCGACGGTCGAGCCGGCTGCCACACCCGGCTCTGTGCGGTAGCCGTCGTACTGGCCGTAGACGACCCGGCCGGGGTTGATTTGCTGGATCGCGTCGAAGACCCGAGCGGTCGCGTCGCGCAGCGACGGTGCGTCGAGGCGGTCTGGTGGTTCCATGGCGATGAAGCCGAGCAGGTGCAGCAGGTGGGTGACGACCATGTCGCGGAACGTGCCCGTCTGCTCGAAGAAGCCGGCGCGCCCTTCGATCGTCAGCTGCTCGGGGACGTCGATCTGGACGTAGTCGACGTGCTCGTGGTTCCAGATCGGCTCGAACAGTCCGTTGCCGAAGCGAAAGGCGAGGATGTTCTGCACCGCCTCCTTGCCGAGGAAGTGGTCGATCCGGAAGATCTGTGTTTCCTCGAGCACGCCGTGCAAGGTCTTGTTGAGCGCTTGCGCGGAAGCGAGATCGTGTCCGAACGGCTTCTCGATGATCAGCCTGGCGCGCTCGGTGAGCCCTCTAGCGCCGAGCATCTGCACCATCGCCGCGAACGCGTCCGGCGGAACGGCTAGATAGATCAGCCGCCGCGCACCGGACCCGAGCTCATGTTCGGCGTTGGCGACCGCTTCGAGCAGCGCGTCGGGCTGCTCGGTGGTCGCGGCCGCGAAGGAGAGCGTGCGGGCAAACGGCTCCCAGTTCTCGTCGCTGAGCTCGCGCCGCCCGAACTCGGCGAGCGCGCCGCGGACGTACGAACGGAAGCCGTCGGCGTCCGGGGCGCCTTCCGGGCGGCCGGAGCCGACGATCCGGTAGTTGGCGGGCATCATCCCTGCTACGGCGAGGTGGAAGAGCCCGGGAAGCAGCTTGCGCCTGGCCAGGTCTCCCGTGGCGCCGAAGAGGATCAGCAGCTGGTCATCGGGTGTCGTGCGGTCAGTGGTGGCCGCGGCCGTCATGCGGCGGCGGGCGTCGCGTCCAACGCCGCCGCGGCGTAGACGTCGATCATCCCGCGATACTCGTGCGCGATCCGCTCGCTCGCTGCGGCGGCGTCGAGCCGACCGGCGAGATGCTCACGCAGGGCGTCCTCCCAGAGAGTGCGGCCGATCGCGAAGCCGATGTAGCCCGGAACGGGTGCCGCCTGCCGGAGCCAGGTTTCTACCCGGTCGCGGTCGGCGCCGCGTCCGAGCACGACGCACTCGACCTCGTCACGACCGTCGATGCGCGCCTGGGTGAGGACGCGTTCGCAATCGGCGGAGTCGTCGAGCCCCTCGACCTTCCAGATGCGCGGCTCGACGCCGGCCCGCTGGAGGGTGCCGAGCGTGCGCACGACCAGGGCCGGCCGGAGCGTGCGGTCGTAGGCGTCGCGGTCGCCGTCGACTTGGTCGAGCTGGGCTTCCGTCGCCGGGACGAGCAGCTCGAGCAGGAGTTCGCGCCGGTGGTCGGCAAGCCAGCGCGTGAGCCGTGCGAGCCTGGCCTCCTGGCGGCTGTTGAGCTGCGCGTCACCGTCGGGGTTGTAGCGCACGAGCACCTTCGCGAACGTCGGGTCGAACGACTCGATGTGCGCGCCGAAGTCGTCGCCGAACTCGAAGTCGAACTCCTGCCGCCCGGTCCGTTCGACCGGCATCGCCAACGTGTAGCCGGCGGCTTTGGCGGAGCGGGCAATCCCGGCGCCGAACTCCTCGTCGACCAGCAGGCCGCAGGCGTCTTTCGGAGCGCCCTCGGCGACGGCCTGCCGGAAGCCCGCGTAGATGATCTCCTTGAGCGCGGAGATCCGTGTCCGTTCCTCGGCGTCGGGTTCGGTGGTGAGGTCGAGCAGTTCCTTCTCGATCGAGCCGCGGTGGTCGAACGAGAGCATGTAGAAGCGGCGCCCCGTCTCGAAGCTCATAGCGGCAGGCCTTCCGTCAGCGAGGTGATCGCGTAGTCGGCGCCGGCTGCGCGCAGCTGGTCGACGGTGTAGTGGTGGCTGCCGACGCCGACGCACGCCATCCCGGCGGCGTGGGCGCCGTCGACGTCGTGGGGCGTGTCGCCGACGACGATCGCCTGCTCGGGCGTGACCGGTTCGCCGTAGACGAGCGTCGCACGTTTGAGCGCGATCCTGGTCAGCTCGCCGCGGTCGGTGGAGTCGGAGCCGTAGCCGCCGAAGGAGAAGAAGCGGTTCAGCTGCGCGCGGTGCAGCTTGATGTGAGCGGCGGCCTCCAGGTTGCCGGTGACGAGGCCCAATAGGCGGCCGTCGTGGATCAGCTTCGGCAGCAGTTCCTCCACGCCGGCCAGGACTCGGTAGTCCTTGGAGTCGGCGACCGTCTGGTGCAGGTAGAAGAGCCGCCGCTCGAGCAGCCGGGTGAACTCCTTCCGCTCCGGTTTGCGCTTCAGCACGGCCTCGAAGGTCTTTCGGCCGACGTCGGGGTCGGTCATGCCGGTGTCGGTGAACTTGCCGATGTCGGCCGGGATGCCGTACAGCTCGTCGAACGCGAGCCGCCACGATGCGGCGCCGGCGCCGCCGGTGATCAGGAGTGTGCCGTCGATGTCGAACAGGACCGCGATCCGTTCCGTCTCGCTCATCCCGCCGGCCTCTCCGCGTGGCCGCCGAACTGTTTGCGCATCGCCGAGAGCGTCTGGTCGGCGAAGTGGTCGAGGCCGCGGGAGCCGAAGCGGGAGGCGAGCGCGGTCAGTAGGACCGGGGCCGGAACGCTCTCCTCGATCGCCGCGATCGCGGTCCAGCGCCCCTCGCCGGAGTCCGAGACGCTGCCGGAGTACTCGTGCAGATCGGGCGACTCGTGGAGTGCGGCTGCGGTCAGGTCGAGCAGCCAGGAGGCGATCACGCTGCCACGCCGCCAGACCTCGGTCACCGAGGCGATGTCGAGCTCGTACTGGTAGTACTCGGGGTGCTCGAGCGGCGCCGTTTCGGCGTCGGCATCACGCTCGACGGTGCCGGCGTTGGCGTTCTTGAGGATGTTCAGGCCCTCGGCGTAGGCGGCCATGACGCCGTACTCGATCCCGTTGTGGACCATCTTGACGAAGTGGCCCGCGCCGACGGGGCCGCAGTGCAGGAAGCCCCGCTCGGCGGTAGCGGGCCGACCTTTACGCCCCGGTGTGCGCGCGGCGGCCTCGACTCCGGGCGCGATTGCCTCGAACACGGGCTGGAGCCGTTCGACTACCGCTGCTTCGCCGCCGATCATCAGGCAGTAGCCTCGCTCGAGCCCCCAGACGCCGCCGCTCGTGCCGACGTCCAGGTAGTGGATCTGCTGTTCGGCGAGGGCAGCCGCGCGGGCGATGTCGTCGCGGTAGTAGGAGTTGCCGCCGTCGATGATCACGTCCCCGGGTTCCATCCTTTCGCCGAGGTCGCGCACGGTCTGCTCGGCGATCCGGCCGGCCGGCACCATGATCCAGACCGCCCGCGGCTTGTCGAGCTTGGCGATGAGCTCGTCGAGGGAGCCGGTGCCGATCGCACCGTCGGCCTCGAGCTCCTCGACCGGGCTTCGGTTGACGTCGAAGATGACGCATTCGTGGCCGGCGGGCAGAAGCCGCCGGACGAGGTTCGAGCCCATCCGTCCCAGGCCGACCATTCCCAGTTGCATCCGCTACCCCTGCTCCGGTCGGTTGGGCGTCGCGTTGTGGAGGATTCGCGCCGTCGCGTCCCTGAGCGCCGTGAGGCCGGCGGCCGGGTCGGCGCCGATGTCGATGCGTAGTCCGCGCCGTCCCTTGGCGGCGAGCGCGTCGAAGTCGCCGCGCGCCTGCGCCTCCTTGACGACGCCGAACGTGTAGCGGTGTCCGGGGACCGGCAGCTCGACCGTGTCCTCGCAGGTGAGCTGCAGGAAGACGCCGGAGTTAGGGCCGCCCTTGTAGGCCTGCCCGGTCGAGTGCTGGAAGCGCGGCCCGAAGCCGACGCAGGTCGCCACGTGCAAGTGATCGCGGATCAGGACGCGGATCTCGGTCAGGAGCCGCTCGTTCCCTGGTGTCATCGGCAGATAGGCGAGCAGCGCAAGGTAGTCGCCCGGCTCGACGTTGCTGAGCTGCACCGCCAGGAACCCCTCGAGCGACCGCGCGTGACCAGCCGCCTCCTGCAGCTCGCGCGCGTTGCGCTCGTCTGCGTACAGCCGGACCCCGTCGCCGTCGTAGAGCCAGTGCAGCTCGGGTAGCGAGCCGGACTCGTCGTAGGCGTCGGTGAGCTTGCGGGCGGCGATCTTCGCGTCCTCGACGTCGGGCTGGTCGAACGGGTCGATGCCGATGATCGAGCCGGCGACCGCGGTCGCGAACTCCCAGCGGAAGAACTCACCACCCAGATCGCCGAGATCGTCGAGCACGATCCGCACCACCGGCTGTCCGGAACGCTCAAGCGCCGCGACCTTCGCGTCCTGCTCGGTGTCGTCGTCGCCGGCGAGGCGGAGGTAGACGAAGAGGCGATCATCGCCGTAGACCTCGGGGACGCCGAGCGGCTCGCGGTCGACCGGCACGACGCCCTTGCCCTGCTTGCCCGTCGATTCGGCCAGCAGCTGCTCGAGCCACGCGCCGAGGTCGCGGATACCCGCCGAGCTGATCAACGTCAACTTGTCCCGCCCCGAGGTCGCGCAGATGCCGATGATCGCGCCGAGCTGGAGGCCGGGGTTGTCGGCGGCGGGCACGCAGGCGGCGCAGGCGTGGGCCATCCGCTCGGCCCGGTCGAGCAGCTCCAGGACGTCGACGCCGGCGGCGGCGCCGGGGATCATCCCGAAGTCGGAGAGCGCCGAGTAGCGCCCGCCGATCGACGGCCAACCGTGGAAGACGGCGCGGTAGCCGCTGCGTTCGGCAAGCTTCTCGAGCGGGGTGCCGGGATCGGTGATCGCGATGAATCGCCGGCCGGCCTCCTCGGCGCCGAGCAGCTCGGTCACGCGAGCGTGGAAGTAGGCGGCGAAGATGTTCGGCTCGAGCGTCGTGCCGGACTTCGAGGAGACGAAGAAGAGCGCCTTCGCCAGATCCAGCTCGTCTTCGACGGCCGTGATCTGTTGCGGATCGGTCGAGTCGAGCACGCGCAGTCGCGGCAGCCCTGCCGCGGTCGGGAAGGTGAGCGCAAGCACCTCCGGGCAGAGGCTCGAGCCGCCCATGCCGAGGAGCAGCGCCTGCTCGAAGCCGCCGGCGCGGACGTCGTCCACGAGGGCGGCGAAGCGGTGCGCATGTGTGAGCTGGTCCATCTGGACGGTCAGCCAGCCGAGCCAGCGCGCCTCGTCGTCGCCGGTCCAGAGACGTTCGTCGCGAGCCCACAGGCGGGCGACCTTGTCGCCGTCGCGCCAGTCCTCGATCGCCGCGTCCACGCGCCGAGCGAGATCGGCCGTTAGCGAATGGGTGAACGCCGCCGGCTTCCGCTCGGTAGGCGGTCGCAACGACTGCTCGACCGAGGCGAGCAGCTTGCCTTGGGCTTCGATGAACTTTTCGACGCCCTCGTCGAGCAGGGCGGCGGTGACCTCGTCGAGGTCGACGCCTTCCTGCGCGAGATCCTCGAGCAGCGCCAGCGCTACGGGCAGGTCTTCGCTCAGCGTGGGGCGCGCTTTGCCGTGGTCCTTGAATGCCTCGTAGGTGGCGGGATAGATCGTGTCGACAGTGTTCGGCCCGATCAGCGACTCGACGTAGAGCACGTCGGAATAAGCCGGGTTCTTGGTGCTCGTCGATGCCCAGAGCAGCCGCTGGGTCTGGGCGCCGCGACCCTGGAGAGCCTGCCAGCGCTCGCTCTCGAACAGCTCGCCGAAGGACGCGTAGGCGAGCTTCGCGCTTGCGATCCCGACCTTGCCTTGCAGCGGCGCGCCCACTCGAGGGTCGACCGCGGAGTCGATCCGGCTGATGAAGAAGCTCGCCACCGACGCGATCCTTGCGACGTCGCCGCCGCCGGCGAGCCGGTCCTCCAACCCTGCGAGGTAGGCATCGACGACGCGTTCGTAGACCAGGACCGAGAAGAGCAACGTGATGTTGACGTTGATCCCTTCGCCGATCAGCTGCCGGATCGCGGGGATGCCTTCCTCGGTTCCCGGCACCTTGATCATCAGGTTCGGCCGGTCGACCGCCGCCCACAGCCGCCGCGCCTCGGCGACGGTGCCGGCGGTGTCGTGTGCGAGGTCGGGTGCGACCTCCATGCTCACGTAGCCGTCGCCGCCGTCGGTTTCCTCGTAGACGGGACGCAGCACGTCGGCGGCCTGGCGCAGGTCGGCGATCGCCAGGCCTTCGTAGACGGACTTGGGGTCCGGCACCTCGCCATCCGGCGCGGCGGCTCGTGCGTCGGCGAGCGCCTCGTCGTAGTCGGTCGAGCCGACGATTGCCTTCTCGAAGATCGAGGGGTTCGAGGTCACGCCGCTCAGGCCGTCCTCGTACACCATCCGCTCGAACTCGCCGGAGGTCAGCAGCCCGCGCCGGATGTTGTCGAACCAGACGCTCTGGCCAAGGGCGACGATGTCGCTGATCGGCCCCGCTTTCAGGGAAGTGGAAGTGGCCATCAGGCCTCGATCTCCTTTGCAGTCGCTCCTGTGTGAGCGACGTTGTCGTTTTCGATCTCGGCGACCTCGGCGAGGCGGCGCAGATGACGCTCGGCGCCGCTGAAGCGGGCCGCCGCGAACGTATGCACCAGCTCGCGCGCGAGCTCCGGGCCGATCACGCGCGCGCCCAAGCAGAGCACGTTCAGGTCGTCGTGCTCGACGCTCTGGTGGGCGGTGTAGCCGTCGCTCACCGTCGCCGCCCGGATCCCGCGCACCTTGCTCGCGGCAACGGCGACGCCGGCTCCCGACCCGCAAACCAATACCCCTCGTTCGGCCTCGCCGTCGATGATCGCGGCGGCGACCGCCCGGGCGCTCTGCGGATAGTCGTCGGCGTCGCCCAGGTCGAGCGCCTCATGTCCGCCGTCGCGGAGCCCGCTCAGTACCGCGTCGCGGAGCGGGACCCCCGCATGGTCGAAGGCGCAGGCGATCTTCACGGCGTCGCGATCAAAAGAAATGTGTCGGGTCGACAAGGCCGACGAGTTCCTCGCCGGTGAGATAGCGGCGCAGATTGGCCGCGAAGAGCTCGACGAGCCGCTCGTTCTCGTGGATCGAGAGGGCCGCCGTGTGGGGGCTGATCATGACGTTGGGCAGGTCCCAGAGCGGGCTTTCAACCGGCAGCGGCTCGGTGGCGAAGACGTCCAGCACAGCGCCGGCCAGCTGCTGCTCGCGCAGTGCCCGTATGAGCGCCGGCTCGTCGACGACGCCGCCGCGGCCGACGTTGACGAGGATCGCGTGCGGCTGCAGCAGCTTGAACGCCCTGGCGTCGAGCATCCCAGCGGTCTCGTCGGTCAGCGGCAGCGTGACCACGAGCGCGTCGGTCCGGGGGAGTAGGTCGTGCAGATCCTGGGGCGGGTGAGTTTCGTCGACGTGCGGCGAGTCGCTCGTGCCGCTGCGGTTGATCGCGAGCGTTTGCATGCCGAAGGCCTTGGCGAGGCGTGCTACCTCGGTTCCGATCGAGCCGAGCCCGAGTACGAGCAGGGTCGCCCCGCGCAGCTCGGCGACCGGGTAGTGATCCCAGTGGTGTGCCCGCTGTGCGGACCGTAGGTGCGGCAAACCTTTCGTGAGAGCGAGCAGTCCGAGCAGGCAGAACTCCGCGAGCGGTCCGACGTGCACGCCGCTCGCGCTCGTGATCGTGACGCGCTCGAGCTCCTCCCGGGTAAGCCCGGCCGCCTTCAGCTGCTCGCCCGTGCCGGCGGCGGTGCCTTGCACCCACCGCAGCGACGGGTTCCCGCGCACGGCCGCGGCGAGCCCCTCCGGCGAATCGCCAGGAATGCCGAACAGCACCTCTGCCTGCGAGAGCATCTCCAGCCAGCGGCTTTCGTCTTTCGGGTCGCGCCGGAAGCCGTTGACGCCACGATGGTCGCTTGGATAGCGAGTCGGCGGGAGCAGCTCGGGCCGGTAGAGCACCGACACGCGGTCGCCGAAGGCGCGGATCGACGCGACCAGCGCTGCTTCGAGCGGTGTTGCGATCGCGACCGTGATCGAGTGTCTCTCGTCCTCCGTCCTGATGTCTCGCCGCCGCCCACGCACCGTGCGTGCGCTGCTCACGCGGACCAACCGCAGTACGGCGGGCCGGCCGCCCCGTTGTTGTGAGTCATGCTTCTCTAGCGTCGGTTCGCTCCGCCTTCTTACGACTCTCATCGCGTTCGCTAGTGGGGAAAATGAGGCGGTTCGGTTGTTTGTCCCCGGGGTAGATCGAGATCCGGTACATATCGCGGATGATCAGTGTGAGCAGAGCAGGTCGAAGCAGGTGGTTGTGACCACTGACCGCGGCGGGGATTTCGCCAGGCGGGTTGCACACCGCCGCGAGGAGCTCGGCTTGAGCCGTGAAGACATCGCTCGCCGGGCCGGCATGAATAGCGGATATCTCGATTATCTAGAGCACACTGCGTACGTCGAGTTGCCGCCCGGGGTACTGATGCGGCTCGCGGCGGCGCTCGAGACGACCCTGACCGACCTGGCCGGCGGAACGGTCGACCTTCCCGTCGGACACGGAGGCGCAGGCCCGCACCCGTCGCTTGAGGTACTGAGCAGAGAGCAGTCGGAGGCGCATCTCGCGACCGGCGGCGTCGGCCGGCTCGTATTCATTGCCGAACGAGGCCCGGTAGCGCTACCCGTGAACTTCCGTTTCTTCGAGGGCGATATCGTCTTCCGCACCAGCGACACCGGCTCGCTCGTCACCACGGCAGGCGCGACAGTGAGCTTCGAGGTCGACCACATCGACGAGGCCATGAGCCAGGGGTGGAGCGTCTTGATCACCGGACGCGCGCGTCGCGTTGACGAACCGTCGGAGCTTGAGCAGCTCTCGCAGCTTGGCATCGACCCATGGGCCGGTGGCAGATCGGAGGCCGTCATCCGCATTGAGACCGTCGAGATCTCAGGGCGCAACATCCGCCAAAGAGACTGAGCGGGCGGGGGTTTCGCGATGCTGGGCTTGCCCGACGGTGTGCGCGCGTGCCTGTTTGACTTGGACGGCGTGCTCACACAGACCGCGAAGGTTCACGCCGCGGCCTGGAAAGAGATGTTCGACGGCTTTCTGCGCCCGCGGTCGGATAAAGACGGCAAGCCATTTCAGCCCTTCGATTCGATTGCCGACTATGACGAGTACGTCGACGGCAAGCCCCGTTACGACGGTGTGCGCTCGTTTCTGGACGCCCGCGGCATCGACCTTCCGGAGGGCGAGGAGAGCGATCCGGCCGCCGCGGAGACGGTACATGGCCTTGGGAACCACAAGAACGAGATCGTTCTGCGCATGATCCGCGACGAGGGGGTCGAGGCCTATGACGGCTCAGTGCGGTACGTACGCGCTGCGCGTGAAGCCGGTCTGCGGCGGGCGGTCGTATCCTCGAGCAGCAACTGCCGCGAGGTGCTGATCGCTGCAGGGATCGAGGATCTATTCGAGGAACGGATTGACGGCCTCGTGGCAGAACGCGACCACTTGCAGGGTAAGCCGGCCCCCGATACGTTCCTCGCCGGCGCCCGAGCGCTCGGTGTCGAGCCGAATGAGGCGGCGGTGTTCGAGGACGCCCTGGCCGGCGTCGCGGCCGGGCGAGCCGGCGGCTTCGGCTGCGTAGTAGGGGTGGACCGGTCCGGCCAAGCCGACGAGCTGCGCGAGCATGGCGCCAACATCGTCGTCTCCGACTTGGCGGAGCTGCTCGACTCGTGATCGACCATCCCGCCTTCACGGTCGAGCCGTGGGCGCTGCGCGAGACCGAACTGCAGCTCGACGTGCTCGCCCAGGCCGGATCGGTGTTCGCACTCGCCAACGGACACATCGGGCTACGCGGGAACCTCGACGAGGGCGAGCCCAACGGTCTGCCCGGCAGCTACCTGAACGGCTTCTACGAGGGGCGGCCGCTGCCGTACGCGGAGGCAGGCTACGGGTATCCCGAGGCGGGTCAGACCATCGTGAACGTGACCAACGGCAAGATCATCCGGCTGCTAGTCGACGACGAGCCGTTCGACGTCCGGTTCGGGGAGTGCCGCAGCCACGAACGGATTCTCGACTTCCGTGCCGGCGTGCTGCGCCGGGAGGTCGACTGGCGGTCGCCGGCCGGCCGGGCGGTGAAGGTCTCGACGGTGCGGCTGGTGTCTTTCGTGCAGCGGGCGGTGGCCGCGATGCTCTACGAGGTGGAGCCGCTCGACAGCTCGACGCGGCTCGTCGTGCAGTCGGAGCTCGTCGCGAACGAGCCGATGCCGGACGCGCCCGACGATCCGCGCACCGGCACGAGCGCCGTGTCGCCGCTTCGCTCGGAGCAGGCCTCCGGCCGCGACACGAAGGTCGTGCTCGTGCACTCCACCCAGGTGAGCGGCCTGCGGCTCGCCGCCGGCATGGATCACATCGTCGAGGGGCCGGACGGCACCGAGACCAACCCGGCCGAGTACGGCGACGACCTGGGGCGCGTGACGATCACCGCCGACGTCGCGCCCGGCGAGCGGCTGCGCGTGGTGAAGTTCCTGGCCTACGGCTGGTCGAGCCAGCGCTCGACCGCGGCGCTTCGCGACCAGGTCGCGGCCGCACTCGCCGAGGCCCGCCACACCGGCTGGGAAGGGCTGCTCGCCGGCCAGCGCAGCTACCTGGACGACTTCTGGGACCGCGCCGACGTCGAGCTCGACGGCGACGCCGAGCTGCAGCAGGCGGTGCGTTTCGCGCTCTTCCACGCGCTGCAAGCGGGCGCTCGGGGCGAACGGCGCGCGATCGCCGCCAAGGGCCTGACGGGTCCGGGCTACAACGGCCATGCCTTCTGGGACACCGAGACGTTCGTCCTGCCGCTGCTCACCTACACGATCCCCGACGCCGCGCGCGACGCGCTCCGCTGGCGGCACGCGACGCTCGACCTGGCGCGCGAGCGTGCGAAGCAGCTCGGCCTCGCCGGGGCGGCGTTTCCGTGGCGGACGATCGCCGGCCAGGAATGCTCGAGCTACTGGCCGGCCGGGACCGCCGCCTTCCACGTCAACGCGGACATCGCCGACGCGGTCGGCCGCTACCAGGCCGCGGCCGGCGACGAGACCTTCGAGCAGGAGGCGGGGCTCGAGCTTCTGGTTGAGACGGCGCGGCTGTGGCGGTCGCTCGGCCATCACGACGCCGAGGGACGGTTTCGGATCGACGGCGTCACCGGCCCGGACGAGTACAGCGCCGTCGCGGACAACAACGTCTACACCAATCTGATGGCGCAGCGGAACCTGCTGCTCGCCGCCGACGCGGTCGAACGGAGCGCGGAGCGCGCCGCCGAGATCGGCGTCGACTTGGAGGAGGCGGCCGGCTGGCGGGACGCCGCGGCAGCGGTCTTCGTCCCCTATGACGAGACGCTCCAGGTTCATCCCCAGGCCGAGGCCTTCACCGAGCATCAGCCCTGGGACTTCGCGCACACCGGTGCCGACCAGTACCCGCTGCTGCTGCACTTCCCCTACTTCGACCTGTATCGCAAGCAGGTCGTCAAGCAGGCCGACCTGGTGCTGGCGCTGCACCTGCGCGGCGACGCCTTCAGCGACGAGGACAAGGCCCGCGACTTCGCGTACTACGAGTCGCTCACTGTCCGCGATTCCTCGCTCTCAGCCTGCACTCAGGCGGTGATGGCAGCGGAGGTGGGGCACCTCGAGCTGGCCTACGACTACTTTGGCGAAGCTGCTCTGATCGACCTCGACAACCTGGAACACAACACGCGCGACGGGCTTCACATCGCCTCGCTGGCCGGCGCGTGGATCGTTGCAGTCGCCGGCTTCGGCGGCATGCGCGACCACAACGGCGCGCTCGCCTTCGCCCCGCGGCTACCGGAGCGACTGAACCGCCTCACCTTCGGCCTTTGCGTCGGTGGGCGGCGGCCGAAGGTCGAGGTGAACCAGCACGAGGCCCGATACGCGTTGCGCGAGGGGGAGCCACTCGAGATCGCACACTACGGCGAGACGTTCAAAGTCACGGGAACGGAGCCCGTCACGCGTACGATTCAGGCAACCCAGGCGCGTGACCTTCGCACACAGCCGCGAGGCCGGGCGCCGGCGCGACGGCGACCCGCGTGACGGGTGCCGGACCGCTCCGGCCGTAAGACCTCCGGTTGCCTCGACGCTGGAACCGCGTGAGCGATCAGACTGACCGGCTGAACGAGGCCTTCGACGATGGCGGATCGGCATCCGAATCCAGACAATCATGATCGACATGCGAGCCGCTCTGCATGCAGGTGATCGGTCGTTTCGAGAAGCGTGGGAGGCCACGGCGGGTTGAGCCTCCATTACGGTGACCCGCAGATTGCACTCGGCGTCGTCTTCGCCGTGCTCGTGCTTTTGCTCGCGACGGCGTTCGTCGTGATCGCGGTCCAGGCGGGCTCGGAGGTCGGAGTCGAGCGTGTCCACGATGTCGGCTACTGGCTGCGTAAGCGATGGCTGGTGCTTCTGATCGTGGTCGGCGTGCTCGTGGTCGGGATCTCGCTGTTCGATCTGCCCTACGCGAGCGGCGGCGCGGCCGGTAGGACGGTTGTGAAGGTGACCGGCGGGCAGTTCTTCTGGTCGCTGCAACCCGGCTCGGTGCCGGCTGGGACGCGCGTCCGCTTCGACGTCACAGCGGTCGATGTCAACCACGGCTTCGGCCTCTACGATCCGCACGGCCATTTGATCGGGTCAGTGCAGGCAATGCCCGGCTATCACAACAAGCTCGACCTCACTTTGTCCGAGGCGGGCGTCTACCGGATTCGCTGCTTCGAGTACTGCGGGTTGAACCATTCGACGATGCAGAGTTCGTTCAGGGTCACCCCACGCTGATGGCGAGCGTCACGGCACCGGTTCCGTCGGCGCTGCATCCGCGCGCTGCCGGCTTCACGAAGCCCGCCCGCCCGATCGAGCGCCGCCTCGGTCTGCTTTTCGCGACGACTGGGGTCGCGCTGATCCTGCTGATGGGCGTGCTCGGCCTGATCATGCGGCTGACCCAGGCGACCGTAGTCGACCTGTCGCCAGCCTGGTTCTACCGACTGGTGACCCTGCACGGGATGGGGATGATCACCGGCGCGCTGATCGCGGCGATGGGCGCGCTCTGGTATGTGCTTCACGAGAGTGTGCCGCTGCGTGCCGGGCACATGCTCGCGAGCTACGCATTGACCGTCGCCGGCGCGGCGGGTGTGCTCGTGGCGACGCTGATTGGGGGCTTCGGTGCGGCTTGGACGTTCCTGCCGCCGCTCGCGTTCTTCCCGGCCGGCCAGTGGCCGGTCTGGTCGGAGAGCGTGTTCTTCGTGGGCATGATGCTCGTTGGCAGCGGCTTCTTCGTCTACTGCATCGATGTGCTCAGGCAGACCACGAGCACCTACGGCGGGCTGACAGGCGCGCTCGGTTGGCGCTTCCTGCGCGGGCGCGAGCCGGACGCGCCGCCGGCTTCGGTGATTGCGGCGACCGTTGTCGCGTTCGACGGGTTGCTTGCGATGTCGGTGGGGATGACGATCGGGCTCGGCCTGCTCGGCCGCACCTACGACACCGGCGTCGGCTTCGACCTGCTGGTCTCGAAGAACCTCGTGTACTTCTTCGGGCACACGATCGCCAACCTGCTGATCTACCTCGCCGCCGGCGCCGTCTATGTGCTGCTGCCCCGCTACGCAGGCCGCCCGTACGAGGTGACGAAGGTTTTCGTGGCGGGCTGGGGCGTCGCGCTCGTCCTGATCGTCACCGTCTACTCGCACCACTTGTATATGGACTTCGTCCAGCCGCAGTGGGCGCAGGTTGTCTCGGAGATCAGCTCATACGCGTCGGCGCTCCCGGTCGCCGTGATCACGATCTACTCGCTGACGATGCTGGTCTGGGGATCGCGCTACCGCTGGACACTCGCCTCGAGCTTGCTCTATGTCGGTCTCGCCGGCTGGGCGATCGGCGGAACCGGCGCCGTGATCGACTCGATCATCCCGTTCAACTTCCGCCTCCACAACACCGTCTGGGTCGTCGCGCACTTCCACACCTACCTGATGCTGACCGTCGTCGTCTGGCTGCTCGCGTTCATCGCGCATCTGCTCGAGCGGGACGCTGGCGTGACGTCGTCGAGGGGCGCGCGCACATGGACGATTGCGCTGCTGCTGATCGGCGGCTTCGGCCTGACCGGCACCTGGTTCGTCGAGGGGATCCTGGGCATCCCGCGCCGCTACGCGATCCAGCCGCCCGGCACCGCCGGGTACAGCCTCGCCGGCAGCATCTTCGGACTCATGTTTGCGCTCGGCGTGCTCGTCTGCGTCGCCCAGCTCGCCTCGCTCGCGCGGACAGCCTGGGGGCGCCGCCACTACGCGTTCGTCGACCATATGGACAGCTGGACAGGATCGCACTACGAGGCGCGCGTCTCACGCGCAGGCGGCAAAGGGCCAGCGGTCGAAGCCGCCGCGCCGTGGGCCCCCGCGGACGTGCCGCTCGCGGGTCGCGTCCAGCTCTGCTTCGCCGCCGCCGTCTGCGTCGTCGCGCTCGCGTCATTCTTCCCGCAGATCGTTACGGCCTCCGAAGCAAGCGTTCGATATCACCACCTCGACCACGCCGGGCACTTCTTCCTCGGATTGATGGTCGGTCTGTTGATCGGGTCGCTACCCGCCGTCTCGCGTCGGCTCGGGGATCGTTCGTCGCTCGGACTCGCGACCGTCATCGCCGCGCCTGCGGCGATGATGCTCGTGATGGTGCCGCGTTTCTACGAACCGCTCGAGCGCCACCCGTTCGAGCATGCCCTTTACCACCTCGCGATGGCCGCCTTCGGCCTCGCCACAGGCCTCGGGGCAAGCCGGCTCGGTCGCGTCGGCGGTCGG
Source organism: Gaiellaceae bacterium (assembly GCA_035652235.1). Lineage (GTDB taxonomy): Bacteria > Actinomycetota > Thermoleophilia > Gaiellales > Gaiellaceae > PALSA-612. Next base: position 36,433 of record DASREE010000055.1, read on the forward strand.
CTCGCGAGCTTCCTCTCGATTGGGATGGTGCTGTTGTTCGCGGCTGCCATGAAGGGGGGCTGACCGCATGAGCGACCAACCCGCTGCGGCCGGGCATGAACACAGCGACGGACTCTGGCGCTGGCTGCTCGGCGGCCTCGCCGGCGGCGGCGTCATCCTCGGCCTCCTGATCGCCGCCTACGCGATCGGCTACCACCGCGGTCACCACCACGCAAACGGCACGACGCGCCCGACAGCCGCCGCCACGACGACCACCGCGGCGACCTCGACGGCCCCTGCTACGACAACGCCCAAGGCGGCCGGCCTGGGACCGGTTCAGGTCACCCCGGCCCTCGTCGCCCGCGGCAAGGCGCTCTACGCGAGCGACGGCTGCTCCTCCTGCCACTCCCTCACCGGCGCGGCCGGAGCCGGACCTAGCTTCAAGGGCCTGGCCGGCGGCGCGAGCAGCCTCACGACCGGCCAGTCGGTAACGGCGGACGACGCTTACCTCGAGCGCTCGATTGCCGATCCCGACGCGCAGATCGTCAAGGGATACCACCCAGGCATCATGGCTCCCGCCATCGCGAGCTTCGGCCTCAAGGCAAAGCCCGACGACATCCGCGCCCTGGTCGCCTTCATCAAATCGCAGAAATAGCGGCAACGCTCAGTGACCCGCTGGTCCGCAGCTAGCGCAGCCTGGTCGTAAGAGATCGGGTTCACTCGACGCTGGAGCAGCGTGAGCGATCAAACTGACGGCTGAGGGAGGAGCATTCATCGATGGCGCATACACACGACAGCGATTCTGCAGGGAGACGGCGGCCGTGAGGCGCTGGGACCTTCGGTCGCTGGCGCCGTCATCGAAAAAGCAGCGAGCACGCGCGCCGGGAGCCGATGCGCCGCGCGTCGCGAGGTCGGGCCTGCAGATGCCGCGCGTGCTCTTTACCTCGCCCGAGTGCCGGGCGGTCGTGATCGACCTGCGAGCCGGAGAGGAACTCGGCGACCACCACGTGCGCGAGCGAGCTGTGGTCGAGGTGGTCTCAGGACGCGTCTCGATCCAGGCTTCGAGTGAGACGGTCGACTGCGAAGGTGGGACGCTTCTGACCTTCGATCCGGGAGAGCACCACACCGTCCGGGCACTCGACGACGCACGGCTGCTGCTGCTCTTGGCCCCCTGGCCCGCCCCGAAACACAACACCGAGGCGGAGAAAGGCCACGATCAGCGTCTGCCGGTCAACGCCGTGACAGCACCGATCCCGCCGATCGGCCCGAGCTCCGAAAGCGCATAGTCGGCGAGCCCGACCACCCGGCACGGTGACGGCCTGGACGATCGGACACGGGACTCGTTCCGCCGATGAACTCGTGTCGGTCGTCCGTGAAGCAGGCGTCCGCACGCTCGTCGATGTGCGACGCTTTCCCGGCTCGCGTCACAACCCGCAGTTCAACGAGCGAGCGTTGAGGGAGGTGCTCGAGGAGGGCGGGATCGCCTACAGGCACGCGGTCCAGCTCGGCGGTCGCCTCGCCGGTGAGCCCGGCGAGGACGCGTTCGATTGTCTTCGCGTCGCGGCCTTCCGCAGCTATGCCGCCCGTATGGGTACCGAGAGGTGGCAGAACGCGCTCGCTACAGAGCTGGCGGAGCCGGCGCCGTGCTTCATGTGCTCCGAGACGCTTTGGTGGCGCTGCCACCGGCGCCTGATCGCAGAGCTCCTCCATGCACGCGGCGAGCGGGTCGTGCATCTCCTCGGGCCCAGCAAGCAGCAGGGGCACAAGCCGTTGCTCGAGGCTGAGACGCGGGAGGGACGGCTCTATCTCTGCGGCGCCCTCGTCGCCTAGCCTTCTAAGGACGCGCGGGCCTATTCGAGGTGGCCGCGCGCGGCGAGCCGGTCGAGCAGCAAGTGGAAGTAGATGAGCCCCGCGTAGGGGCGCCACCCCGCAACCGCGCGTTGGACGCCGGCGTAGTCGAGCGGCTGGGCGAGTCCGAGCCAGCGCGCGAGGTTCTTGCGCGCGCCGACGTCATCGCCTGGAAAGACGTGCAGCCGGCCGAGCCCTCGCAGCAGGGTGTACTCGGCGCTCCAGCGCCCGATCCCGGGGATCTTCGTCAGCGTCTCGACTACGTGCTCGTCCGCGCATGTCTCGAGCGACTCGAGGTGGAGACGGCCTTGGCATGCTGCAGTGGCAATGGCGATGATCGTGGTCGCCTTCCGGAGGCTGAAGCCGAGCGCGCGAATCGCTTCCGGTCGCACGTGCACCAGTTCCGCCGGCTCTGGGAAGGCGTGGCGATTGCCCGCGGCCGACGAGCCGGCGCCGTAGGCGCGTGCGAGTCTATTCAAGAGCGTCAGACCGGCTTCGAGCGAGAGCTGCTGCAACGCAACCGCGTTCACCAGGCATTCGAAGACGCTGGCAAAGCGCGGTGGGCGCAACCCACGGAACCGTCCGGCGAGCGGTGCGAGCATCGGATCGGTGGCAGCGAGGCGGTAGAACGGGTCGATGTCGAGCTCGAGCGACAGCATCCTCGCGAGCGCAACGTGGGCCTCAGCTTGCAGGTTCCTCCGATTCCCGGCGCTGTTCAAGGTCACATGAAGTACCGGCGCATCGGCTGCTGCTTGCTGAGTTACCGCGACCTCGACGGGCACGTCGTCGAGCAACAGGACACGGCGGTAGGTCGAACCGTCCCAGGCGTCGACCTCGTTGAGGGCTCGTCGACGCAGCGCCCAGACGGTCAAGTCGAGTCTGAACGGCGCCCGCGGATGTAGCGCGAGAGAGCGAGCGGACGATGCCCGCTGCCGTGGACTAGAGATCGTCACGTCGGACGGCGCGTGCGACCGCTGCGCCCGGGACCGGTTTCGTTGTAGGCGCGCGGCTCGGCCGCCGCTTGGCCGCGGGTTTGCGCCGCGGCTTGCGGGTGGGTTGTGCGGGTGCCGGGCCGGGCGCGAGGACGTTCTGCTCGGGCTCGCCGCGGAGGAGCCGCTCGAACTGGTCCTTGTCGATCGTCTCGTGCTCGATCAGGATCGCGGCGATCTCGTGCAGCGCCTGCTGGTGGTCGACCAGTACCTGCGCGGCGCGCTGATGCGCCTCGTCGATCAGCCGGTAGATCTCCTCGTCGATCTCCTGCGCCATCTCCTCGGAATAGGAAGGCTCCGCTCCTAGCTCGCGTCCGAGGAATGGTTGGTGCGGGTCGCTGCCGAAGACGCGGGGGCCGAGTTTGTCGCTCATTCCCAGGCGTGTGACCATCTGCCGTGACATCGCGGTCGCGCGCTCGAGGTCGTTGGCGGCGCCGGTGGTGATTTCGTTGAAGACGAGCTCTTCGGCGGCGCGGCCGCCGAGGATCATTGCGAGCTGGTCCATCAGCGCCGAGCGGGAGGTGAGGAAGCGGTCTTCGGTCGGGAGCGAGACGGTCAGTCCGAGCGCCTGGCCGCGGCTGACGATCGAGATCTTGTGCACGGGGTCGGTGTGTTCGAGGAAGTGTCCGACGAGGGCGTGTCCCAGCTCGTGGTAGGCGGTGATCTTGCGCTCCAGTTCGGAGAAGACGCGTGTCTTTTTCTCCGGGCCGGCGATCACGCGCATCACTCCTTCCTCGAGCTCGGCCTGGCCGATCGTCGTCCTGCCACGTCGGGCGGCGAGGAGCGCGGCCTCGTTGATCAGGTTGGCAAGCTCGGCGCCGGTGAAGCCGGGCGTGGCGGCCGCGAGCGTGTCGAGGTCGATCCCCGGTGCGAGCGGTTTGCCCTTGACGTGGACGGCGAGGATGTCGCGGCGGCCGCGGCGGTCGGGTCGGTCGACGACGATCTGCCGGTCGAAGCGGCCGGGGCGCAGCAGCGCGGGGTCGAGCACGTCGGGCCGGTTGGTCGCGGCGATCAGGATGATGTTCTGGTTGGCGGTGAAGCCGTCCATCTCCACCAGCAGCTGGTTCAGCGTCTGCTCGCGTTCGTCGTTGCCGCCGCCGATGCCGGCGCCGCGATGGCGACCGACCGCGTCGAGCTCGTCGACGAAGACGATGCAGGGCGCAGCTTCCTTGGCCTCCTTGAATAGGTCGCGCACCCTGCTGGCGCCGACGCCGACGAACATCTCGACGAAGTCCGAACCGGAGATCGAGAAGAAGGGAACCCCGGCCTCGCCGGCAACGGCCCGGGCGAGCAGCGTCTTACCGGTGCCCGGCGGCCCGTAGAGCAGCACACCCTTGGGGATGCGAGCGCCGAGCGCCTGGAAGCGCCGCGGGTCGGCGAGGAACTCCTTGATCTCCTGCAGCTCCTCGACCGCCTCATCGACACCGGCAACGTCCTTGAAGCCGACCTTCGGCAGATCGGGCGCAAGCCGTGTCGCCTTGTGCTTGCCGAAGCTCATGATCTGGCCGAGACCGCCGGCGCCGCCGCGCATCCGCCGCATCACGAAAATCCAGATCGCCGCGAGCAGCAAGATCGGCAGCAATGAGACGACGATCGACGTAACAACAGAGCCGTGGCTCGGTGCCTTGGCGGCGAAGTCGACCTTCTGCCGCTCGAGCAACGTCTGTAGGGCGAGCGCCGACTGGTCGCTCGGATAGTTCGCCTGCAGCACGTTGCCACTGGCGAGCGTCGCCGACACTTGCAGTGAGCCGGGATTGAAGACGACCCGGCTGACGGAGCGGGGGTTCGTCTGCACGCGCGCGATCAGCTGTGAGAGATCCGCGCTCTTCGTCGTATGCGCGGGCGAATGCGTGTGCAGTCCGAGGAAGCTGTAGCCGAACCACAGAACGGCGAACACGAGGAACGCCGCACGCAGGATCTGTGGAGAAGGTCGACGCATCTAGGCGGCCGCAGTCCTCTCGATGACGCCGGAGAGGAGCGCGACGAGCGCGGCCGGGTCAAACGGCTTCGTGACGAAGCCTGCGACACCGAGCGCGTAGGCGCGCATCCGCTCGGCGACTCCGGTCTCGCCGCTCAGGAAGACGATCGGCACGGCACGCGTCGCCTCGTCACGACTGAGTGCCTCGGCGAGGGCGAAGCCGTCGAGCCCCGGCATCCGCAGATCGGACAGGACCAGGTCGGGCGGGTGCCGCGTCGCCTGCTCGAACCCTTGCAGGCCGTCTGCGGCCTCTGTGACCTCGAACGCTGCCGCCCGCAGGCTGAGCGAACACAGCACCCGGATCGAGGCGTCGTCGTCGACGAGCAGCACGCGCCAACGACGGAGATACCGCTCGACCTCGCTGTGCTCCAACCCGGAGCGGTCGGCGGTCGTACTGATCGTGGCCACCTTCTGTCCTCCTCAGCGCGAAACTCCTCGCCGGCCGTGACTCCGGCTCGGCGACTGCCCCGACCTGCTCTGCTGAGGGTGGGCCTTTCGCGGGGCCAAACTCGTTGTGGCACCCGCCGCGACGACGCCGATCAGTAAGGCGTCGTAGATCGGAGTGTAGCGCGTGCCGCGAGCTGCAACGTCATGCGATACAATTTCGGGTCAGCGAGTCGTAACGAAGAGAGTCGCATGGAGTGTCTACCGGCGGAAGTCAACCGCCGGTGACGTCCGCCCTCAGCAGAGCAGGTCGGAGCAGTTCTCGATCGGTCGTAAGAACGCGGCCGCCACCGACGCTGTAGTTGAAGGGAACCTTCATGAAAGCGACCGACGTCCGCGGCTTGACCGCCAAGACGGGTACCGCCATGCTTCTTGCGGCCACCGGATCGGTGCTGCTTGGAGCAGCGATGCTCGTCGCTTTCGTGCTCCGTCCGCCGCTGCTTGGCTGGGTCGGCTTCGCCGTCGCCTGCGCGATCGTCATCGGACTGGCATCGTTTGCTGCGGTCGTCTCTCCGCGCCTGCGGGTCAGCGCGCAGCGGCCGGCCTCGGCGCTCGATGACAAGAAGCGCCTGCTGGTGGTGGCCGACGAGCACTGCGGCTCACCGGCGCTGTGGAGGTCGATCGACGCTCGACTCGCCGGCGCGGTCGCGGTTCATCTCGTCGTGCCCGTGCGCGTCTCGCACCTGCACTACCTGACCAACGACGAACAGAGTGAATCGCGCGACGCCGACGACCGCGTCCGCCTCGCCGTCGAACTGCTCCGCCAGCACGGGGTCTCGACAACCGGTGGAGTCGGTAGCGACGACCCGCTCGAATCGATGACCGACGCGCTCGCGTCGTTCCCCGCAACGCACGTGCTCCTGGCGACCTCGACGGAGCAGGACTCGTACTGGCTGGAACACGACCTGCTCGCAAAGGCTCAGGCGCTCACGTCGCTCGAGGTCAGCCACGTCGTCGTTCCGCCCAACGCACCCACTCGAGCGGCGGGCGAGCAACAGATAGCTCATGCCGGTTCGAGCAACGGCTCATGAAGGGAGAAGTGATGGTTACCCACCGCAACATCGCCGAGTGGCGCGGCACGGAGCTCGTCGATCGCGACGGAGACAAGATCGGCAAGCTGGAAGACGCCTACGTCGACGTCGAGACCGACGAGCCGATCTTCGGCACCGTCAAGGAAGGCCTGATCGGACGACACCTCACGTTCGTTCCGCTCGGCGGGATCACGATCGGCCCTGACAACCTGCAGGTGCCGGTCTCGAGCGAGCAAGTCAAGGACGCGCCGGAGATCGCACTCGACGGCGACGAGCTTTCGCAGCGAGACGAGTCGGACCTCTACCACCACTACCAGCTCAACTACACGCCGCCGGCGAGTGAAAGCGGCCGGAGGCTCGCGCGGCGATGAGACGTCATCTGACGGCGCAGGAGAGCGGCAGGTCGCCGTCAGAGGCGGAGCGCTTGCGCGGCGCGCGTCTGAGCGTGTGGGAGTACGAGGGAGGTGGCCTTGGGCCGTTGCGCCCGCCGTCCGGGCAGCGGAGCGAAGTCGTCTTCGACGGCGTGACGCTCCTTACCGCGCCCGGGGTCGTAATGACTCCGCGGCCCACGACGGAGGCGCTCGTCGACTGGGCTGTCGAGTGGATCGGCTCCCGGTCGGTGCGCGTCGCCGATGTCGGCACCGGCTCGGGCGCGGTGGCGATCGCCGTCGCGTTGCGGGCCCCGGGTGCGCGGATCTGGGCGACCGACGACAGCGAGCACGCCGTCGCGCTCGCACGCGCGAACGTCGCGCGGTTTGGCTTGGAACCGCGAGTGCGGGTGTTTGCCGGCAACCTGCTCGAGCCGTTGGCCGGCCAGCTCGACCTCGTGCTCGCGAACCTGCCTTATCACGCCGCAGCGCGGTCGCGCGGCCCCGCAAGCGCCTGCCGAGATCAGCCGGAACATTCCATCTATGCGCCAGGGGACGGGCTGCGGTTCAACCGCGAGCTGATCGAGGCCTGCCGGACGCGGCTCGCGGCGGGCGGCGCACTCGCGATCCAGCTCTACGGGCACGTGCTCAGCGCAGGGTCGGGCGACCTCGACCAACTGCTCGCGGAGGCCGAGGCCAGAGCGGCCGCAGGCTGGGAAGCGCGAGTCGCAGCCGCCGCCGCAGCGGGGAAACACCGACAAAGCATCCGGCAACCGTCGTCCGTCTCGGAAGCGCTCGCCGGCGAGGCTGTCGAACAACCACCACCGCTGGAGGACAAGCCGGGAGTCGCGCATGCACGCGACTCGGCGCAACATCTCGCCGTCGCGGCTCGCCGCGAACCGCAGAAAGGAACGGCATGAACGAGAACGGACGCTCGAACGGAGGACCGACGGTGGTCGTCGGGGTCGATGGTTCGGCCGGCTCGCTCGAAGCGCTCCGCTGGGCGCTCGAGGAAGCCGGCTTGCGCAACGTGCGGCTGCGGGCAATCCACTCGTGGATCTACCTCCACGCGCTCGTGCCCGCGCTTGTCGGCTACCCCTACACAGCCGAGACCGCCCAGCTCGATGCTGCCGACACGACGGCGACCGCCCAGCAGGCGGCGGAGACGGTCCTCGACCAAGCGTTCGCCGCGCTCGGCGACACCGACCACGTCGAGGTTGAACGGGCGATCGTGCAGGGGCCCGCGGCGCAGGTCCTGATCGACGCCGTCTCCGAACACGACTTGCTGGTGGTCGGATCGCGCGGTCACGGTGGCTTCGCCGGGCTGCTGCTGGGCTCGGTCAGCCACCAGTGCGCCCTGCATGCGCCCTGCCCGGTCGTGATCGTCCGCAACACGAGCGCGGCGAACGCGCCAAAGGAGCAGCCGTGGACGTCCGCCTGAAGCGAGCCTACGACGCCGCGTCGCCGTCGGATGGCTACCGGGTTCTGATCGATCGGCTCTGGCCGCGCGGCGTCTCGAAGCAGAAAGCGAAGCTCGACGAATGGGAGAAGGAGCTGGCGCCGAGCACCGAGCTTCGGGAGTGGTTCGGGCACAAGCCGGACCGCTTCGCCGAGTTCCGCCGCCGCTACATCGGTGAGCTTCGTCACGCCCGGCCGCGGCTCACCGAGCTCAGGCGCCGAGCGCGCGGGGGGACGCTCACCCTCGTCTACGGCGCACACGACAGCGAGCACAACGATGCGGTCGTGCTCGCCGAGGTGCTGCGGCGTGGACTACCGCGATCGGAGACCCGTTCATGACCCAACCACCAAAGGGCCTGCGAGCCCGCAATGCGGGAAAAGGAGCAACGCAATGAGTGAGAATCAGAACGGCAACACGAAGCGTCGGCCGGCGATCGTCGTCGGAGTCGACGGCTCTAGCGGCGCGAAGGACGCCCTCCTCTGGGCGCTTGCCGAGGCGCGCCTGCGGCAATGGCCGCTCCGGGCCGTCCACGCGTGGATGTTCGGCTACATCGGCGGCAACGTCGAGGGCTACCCCTACTGGGGCGGCTCGCTCGGTTCGTACACCTCGCTCGGGATCGACCTCGGCGACCTGCACCACGCCGCGGAAGACCTGCTCGAGCGCGCGCTCGCCGACGTGAAAGGCGAGGCGGACGGCGTCGAAATCGACCGCCGGGTCGTGCAGGGTTCGGCAGCCGAAGTTCTCGTGAGCCAAGTCGCGCCGGGCGATCTGCTCGTCGTCGGTTCACGCGGCCACGGCGGGTTCGCAGGACTGATGCTCGGGTCGGTCAGCCAGCAGTGCGTCCACCACGCACCGTGCCCGGTCGTCGTCATTCACCCTGGGAGGCCGAGCCCCAGCCGCCACGAGTCCGGCAAGGAGGCGGAGGCGAAGCAGCCGGCAATCGCCTGACATCGTTCGAAAGGCCCGGGTTCTCGAAAGATGCGAGCGCCCGGCTGCGGTTCCCGCCTACTCGGACGGGAGGCGTGCGTGGATCTCGCGCGTCAGCGCCTCGATCTTTTCGGTCAGTGCTTTCTGGGTCAGGACGGTCTTCGCCTCGATCAGCAGCTTCAGCGCGGTGGTCTCCTTCTTGATCGCCGCCTTGCGCTCCTCCATGTGGCGCATGATCGCTTCGCGGTGCGCCTCGAGGTGGTCAAGCGCGATCCTTGTCTGTCGGCCCGGCGGGTCTGTACGAGCAGGATCAACGGTGCCGAGTAGGCGACCTGCGTAGAGAAGGCGAGACGCCCTACGTATCACGGAGGGGGTCGCGCCCGGAGCCCGCATGAATAGCGGACTCCGGGGCGGGTGGCGCGCGAATGGAGCTTCTAGATCGACCCCCTCTCTAACACGAAGGGGCTCTCAGCAGCCTCCCAGCGCGTATCGTCCCGACCGGCTGTGGCTGGGGTCGACTTTCGCTATGAGCTTCGTTGCGGCGAGAAGATCGTGGCCACCGGCCATCTGAACTCTGAGCCGGCACTCGAGGTCGGCGATCACATCGAGATCGGCGGCCAGGCCGGGATCGTGCGAACAATCGAGCCGCTGCTAGGGGAGCTCGAGGTACGACTCGTCGTTCAGCTGTTGCGCGATCGCAGCTAGCGCGTCGACGTTGCTAGCCCGTGCCGGACGCAGCATTGGTGGAGCGCGTGCGACCCTGGTGCGACCTCGAGCCGGCCTGAGGCACGAAATGGAACAGCCTCAGGTGACGAAAGCCCTGCAAACGAGCCACTTCTCGACCTCGACGCTGACCCCCTCCTTACCCGCGATTCAGCACAGACAACAAGAAATCGCGATTTGCAGGGCTTTTAGAGCCCTCTGACGGACTCGAACCGTCGACCCCCTCTCTATGAAGAAGGGCCGTGCGTCAAGTGCGAGGGTGTATCGCCCAGTCATGGCGGCTGCGGTGGTTGTGGGTTTGGAGCAGGGCTCATCTCTCTATCGCCTCCTTGA
>DASREE010000056.1:0-5232 GCA_035652235.1 Gaiellaceae bacterium
CCTGCTGCGGATCGAGAACACGGACACGAGCCGCGAGGTCGCCGAGGCGACCGAGCAGATCCAGGACTCGCTGCGCTGGCTCGGGATCGAGTGGGACGGACCGGTTCGCTTCCAGCTCGATCGGATGGCCGACGCGCGCGAGCACGCCGATCGGCTGCTCGCGGAGGGCAAGGCGTACGAGGACGAGGGCGCGATCCGGTTCCGCACGCCGGACGAGGGCGTCGTCGCGTGGACGGACGCCGTCCGCGGCCGGATCGAGTTCGCGAACGAGAACCTCGCCGATCCCGTGATCGTGCGCTCGGACGGCCGTCCGACGTACAACTTCGCGAACCCCGTCGACGACATGCTCGACCGGATCACGCACGTCATCCGCGGCGACGACCACGTCTCCAACACGCCGACGCAGATCAACATCCTCCGTGCGCTCGGAGCCGAGCCGCCGGTGTACGCACACATCCCGAGCGTGCTCGGCCCCGACGGGAAGAAGCTCTCCAAGCGGCACGGCGCGGTCACGGTCGAGGAGTTTCGGGACGACGGTTACGTCCCCGATGCTCTCGTCAACTTCCTCGCTCTGCTCGGCTGGAGCTACGACGACAAGACGACGATCATGTCGCGGGAGGAGCTGGTCGAGCGGTTCACGCTGGAGCGCGTCGGCGCCAGCCCGGCGACGTTCGACTACGAGAAGCTCGACTGGATGAACGGCGTCTACCTGCGCGCGATGCCGCCGGCCGAGTACGCGCAGACGCTCGTCGACTACCTGCGCTGGCGGGGGTGCGGCTGGGACGAGGAGCTGGTGCGGCGAGCGGCTCCGCTCGTGCAGGAGAAGATCGAGCGGCTCGCCCAGTTCTCCGACTTCGCCGGCTTCCTGTTCGGTCCCGTCCAGCCCGACCCCGCCGCGCTGGACGGCGCCGCGCCGCTGCTGCGGGCAGCAGGCGAGGCGCTGCGCACGACCGAGCCGTTCGACGCGGAGCACGTCGAGGCTTCGCTCCGCTCGCTCGCCGCCCGGCTCGGCCTGAAGCCGCGCGACGCCTTCCAGCCGATCCGCGTCGCCGTCACCGGCTCGCGCGTCTCGCCCGGCCTGTTCGAGAGCATCGAGCTCCTCGGCCGCGACGAGACGCTCGCACGCCTCGAGGCGGCAGCCGGCGCCTGAGCCGCCGCCGTGGCGGAGCCTAGAAGCGGATGACGAGGAAGCTGGCGGCGACGAGCGCGACGCCGAGCGCCCACACCGGCCAGAGCACGAGCAGCGCGCCGGTCGTGAAGGCGGCCGTACCGGCGACGACGAGCGCGGCGGCGAGCGCGGCGCCGCGCTCGAAGCGCTCGGGCGGCTCGGGCGGCGCGTCGAACGCAGGCGCCGAGAGCGTCAGCCGGTGGCGTGCGAGCCGGACGCCGAACAGGGCGCCGCGCCACTCGTGCACGAGCGCGAGCGCCGCCTCGCCACCCTCCGCCTCGACGGCCTCGCGGATCTCGCCCGTGGCGTCGCGGGCGCTCTCCAAGGCTGCCTCCAAGTCGGCGTGCGCCCGCTCGGCACCGGGGGGCGGCTCGATCCCGCGGACCAGCTCGGACGTTCGGTGGAGGCCGTACTGGAGCGCCGGCAGCCGCTCGGCAGAGGCCTCGAGCGAGGCCGGATCGGCGGCGATCGCCTCCAGCCGGGCAAGTGTTGCCGAGAGCCCTTCCCACACCCCCGCGAGCGCCGAGGCGTACTGCTCCCGCTCGATCGTTCCCGCTGCCCGAGCCACCGCATCGCGATCATACCCCCGGACGGCCCGTGTAGATTTCGGGCGATGGCGACGGTCGTCGTGCGCACGCCGAGCGAGTTCGAGTCGCGGCTGCGGGCCTACCTGTTCGAGCGTTCGGAGGAGGCGCGAGCGGTGCGCGTGGGCGAGAAGGAGACCTCCGAGCAAGCCGCGATCGTGGCCCGCTACTCGGACCTCTTCTCGCGCGACCAGCTGCACGCGCTGCGCGAGGCGGAGCAGCGCGCGGGCGAGCCCGACGAGCGCGAACGCATCTACCGGCTGCGCAAGACGTGCGAGGAGGGCCTCGTCGCCGCCGAGCTCGTCGAGCGGGCCGACGCGCTCGAGAACGCCGAGCTCGCGACCACCGTCGAGTTCCGCGGCGAGACGATGCCGCTGCGGACGGCGCAGGCGCGCCTTGCCGTGCTGCCGGCCTTCGCCGACCGGGAGCTCCTCGGCGACCTCGCGCTGGAGGCCTCCGCACGCCTCAACGACGACCGCCGCGAGCTCCTGCAGGCGGGCGAGGAGCTCGCCGCCGAGCTCTCCGGCGAGCCCGACCCGATCGCGCGCAGCGAGGAGGAGAAGGGCATCTCGCTGCGGCAGCTCGCCGACGTGCTGGCCGACGCGAGCGCGCTCGTCGACGACGTCTACCACGAGCGACGCGAGCGCTGGTTCGAGCTCCTGCTCGGACCGGAACGGACGCCGCTTGCGTCCTCGTACCACGTTTCCTACATGCGGCGTCTGTCGCCGCTCGAGCACGTGTACACGAAGGACAAGGCGACGGAGATCTGCCTGGCCACGCTGCAGGAGCTCGGCTTCGACCTGGCCGCCGACCCGAACATCCGTCCCGACCTCGACGACCGGCCGCAGAAGAGCCCACGGGCGTGCGTGATCGCGTCGGACCCGCCGAGGGTGGTGCATCTCATCACCCGGGCGCAGGGGGGTCTGCACGACTACCAGGCGTTCCTGCACGAGGCGGGGCACGCCCTCCACTACGCAGGCTGCGACCCCGACCTGCCCTACACGTTCCGCCGCATCTCCCGTGACCACGCGCTGACCGAGATCTACTCCTTCCTCGTCGAGGACATCACGCACGAGCCGGAGTGGCACATGCGCCACTTCGGTCTCCCCCAGGAGGAGGCGCGCGCTAACGCCGAGGCGACGGTGTTCGTGAACATGCTCCTCTTCCGCCGCTACGTCGCGAAGCTGCACTACGAGATCGACTTCTGGGCACGCTTCGCCGAGGACGGCGGCACGCCGGCAGGCTACGAGGAGCGGCTGACCGAGGCGACCGGGCTCCGCTACCGCGCGCAGAACTACCTGGCGGACATGGACGCCGACTTCTACTCCGCCGACTACCTCCGGGCTTGGATCCGGAGCGCCCAGCTGCGCGACCACCTCGTCGAGACGATCGGCCCCGACTGGTGGCGCCGCGCCGAGACCGGCGACCTGCTGCGCGGGCTCTTCCGCGAGGGGGCGAAGCCGACGAGCGAGCAGGTGGCCGAGCGCATCGGCTCCAACCCGCTCGACGTGCGCCCGCTCGTCGCGCGGCTGCGCGCGTAGCGCGCGCCGCCCCCGCTTTCGCCGCAGGCAGCCGGCCCTCGCCCAAGCCTTCACATTTCCTTAACGCTGGCTAACGCGGGCTCAGCACGTCGAGCGCTACGTTCCTGTCGTGCACTGGGGTGGTGGCTGTCTCGATTCCAACTCCCGCCACCGCGGGCGCGTTCGCAACCTCTCTCTCATCCTCGCGCCTGAGGCCGTCTCACCGGCTGCCGCGACGCCTGCCACGCACCGCGGCAGCTCCACGCCGTAGGAACGCGGTCTCCTTGCGCGCAAACGGAGGGCGCCTCGCCGGCGCCCTCCGTCTGGCCCGGACCCTCCGTCTGACCCGGACCGGACAGGGGGAGAGGGCAGCGCGCACCGGGTAGCCTGCGCCCGATGCGGGGAAGGGGCCGGGCGCTGCTCGCAGGGGCGTGCATGTGCCTGCTCGCGGCGGGTTGCGGCGGCGCGCGGCGGGCGCAGGCGCCCCCCTCGCCGACCGCACGCACGCACGCGGCGCCGTCGCGTGGCGACGCTCGCGCGCGTCCGCTGCGGGCGCGTCGCGTGCGCCGGGTGCTCGTCTCCGTGCAGGTGCTCGACGGCGACACCGGCCGGCCGGCGCCGGGAGCCGTCGTCACCGTCCGCGGTGCCGGGCGCACGGCGAGCGGCGCCTTCGCCGTGCCCCTTCGCCCGCTCGTGCGGGTAGCGGCGTGGGCGCCCGGGTACGGCGCGCGGACGCAGTGGCTGCCACGCCGTCCGTCGCTGATCGTGCGCCTGTACCGGCCGGACGGGCAGTGGCCGATGTACGGCGCCGTTCCCGCGCGGACGCAGGCGAGCCCGGGGATCCGGTTGCGGCCGCCGTTCCGGATCGTCTGGGGCCGGCGCCTCGGCGGGCTGATCGAGCTGCCAGCCGTCGTCTCCGACGGGGTCGCCTACGTCGCGAACTCCTACGGCACGCTCTTCGCCCTGTCGATGGCGAACGGGAGGGTGCTGTGGCGCTTCGACCTCGGCTCGGCCCGCGAGGCGTCGTCGCCCGCCGTCGCCGGTCGCTTCCTCGTCGCGCACAGCCGCGCCGGGCGCGTCTTCGTCCTCGACCGCTGGACGGGGCGGCAGCGCTGGAGCTGGCGCGCCGCGGGCGAGATCGAGTCGTCGCCCGTCGTCGTCGGCGGCGTCGACTACCTCGGCGACGCGTCCGGGCGTGTGTACGCGCTCGACCTGCGCCGGCGGCGCCTGCGTTGGGTGTACGCGGACGGCTGCAAGATCACCGCCGGCGCGGCCGTCGCTGAAGGCAGCATCTACCTCGGGGACTACTGCGGCCGGCTCGTCGCGCTCGCGGCCGACACGGGTCGTGTTCGCTTCGCCGTGTCCGCCGGAAGCCCCGTGTACGGGACGCCCGCGGTCGCCGGCGGTCGCGTGTTCGTCCCCTCGCGCGACGCTGGGGCGCTCGTCGCCTTCACGACGAGCGGCCGCGAGCTGTGGCGGGTCTCCACCGGCGGCTACGTGTACTCGGCGCCGGCTGTCTGGGGCGGACGCGTGTTCTTCGGCTCGTACACGGGCGTCCTCTACGCAGTGTCGGCGTCGAGCGGCCGCGTCCTGTGGACGGTTGGGACGGGCGGCGCCGTGTCGGGAGCGCCGATCGTCGTCGACGGGATCGTCTACGCCGGCAGCTTCGCCCACCGGATCGTCGGCGTCGACGCGCGCAGCGGCCGCGTCGTCTTCACCTTCCCGCACGGCGAGTACGTCCCCGTGTCCGGCAACCGCGGGCGGCTGCTCCTGCACGGCTTCTCGCACATCTGGGCGGTCGAGCCGCGCCGCCGCAACGCCGGCTAGTTCCCCTCGCCGGCGCGCCCACCCGCGCCGGGTGAAAATGGGTGATGATCGCGGTGTCGTCTGCCGGACGCCGCGTTTCCTATGGTGCTTGTGAGCCCGTGGTCTAGTTTGGCGTGGGAGCCTTCCCCGGATC
>DASREE010000057.1:0-61385 GCA_035652235.1 Gaiellaceae bacterium
GGCGAACTCGACGAAGCTGTAGTCCGCAAGCTCAAGCACCACCTCCGCCGCACGCCGCACAACCGCGGCGGCGTCTACGCGGAACCGCTCGACCTGGTCGCCGAGCGCCTCGCTTCCCCGTAGCCGAACATCCGATCACAAGCGAGCTGAAGCGCGGTCAACCTCCTCGAGGCGAAGATCGAAGTCCGGAAGACGTTCGTACGCGGACGGTTCACGACGCCCAAGAGCAGGCGTCGCGCCGCGTCGTCGAGCTGGACCTCGCACGCTCGCCGTCCTCGAGGAGCAGTGGCAGCCCACCGCGTACCGCGCTGACGACGACCTCGTCTTCGGCCATCCGACGAAGGGGACGCCGCTCGAGACGGGCAAGCTCGCGAAGCGCTACCTGAAGCCGGCGCTCGCACGAGCGGGGATCGAGAAGCCGTTCCGCCCCTTCCACGACCTCCGCCACACGTCACTGACGCACGCAGCCGCCGCAGGCAATCCGAAGATCTACGTCCAGGCGGGAGCCGGTCACTCGCAGGGCTCGATCACCGAGCGCTACATGCACGCCGCTCAGGTCCTCTTCCCGGGAGCGGCCGCGAAGAGCGAGGCACGCATGTTCGGGACGGCGCAAGAAGGCTGCTAGAGACCTCGCATAGACGGCAAGGCGCGCCGCCACCCCGGCGGACAACCCGCAGGAAAGCCGCCCTCCCATCACGAAAGGAGCGTCGATGTTCCGCGTCAGCTTCCCCGGTCCGTTCTCTCACCACGACGTCGTTGTAGACGGCTGGAAGGTGCCGTTTCTGCAGGCTCACCCAACCGGAGAGAACGACGAGAACGTCATGCTCGTATTGGACGAACGGATCGCGGAGACGTTCTCGGTGGAGGAAGCCGAGCGCGTCGTGCCGTTCGTCGCACACTCGATTGCCGTCGCTCTTGGCTACACCTCACATCCGAACGAGAACGCGGAGCAGCCGCTTGTGAAACAGCCACAGCCGCGTCCCGTCCGGATGCGCGGTCTCGCGATCGAGCCTGGCTAGTACCTCGGCAGGTCGAGCAGGTTGTTCCGCTTGGTCCCGTCTGGGCTCGTCGTAAGGTAGTCGCCCGCCAGGCAGTGCGGACACCGGGCCACGTGTACGCGGGCCAGCGGCGTGGCGTAGGTGTAGAACTGGTCGCCCCCGTAGATCGCGTTGATGATCTGCGAACGGGCGTAGTCAGTAGGCTGGCCGAGCAACCTGACTCGGGCGATGTGCTCATGCGATGCGCCCGGCGCGTACTCCATGTGGACCTGTGTGATCGAGTAGACAGCCAGGGGAGGCTCCTTCCGGTAGTTGACCTTGTCGCCCAGCCTGCTGACACAAGCAATGGGCGCTACAAGGATCGCGCTGGCGCCGGACGGCATCCGCTCCGCCTGGAAAGATGGGCCTGCGTCCTGCAGGCGTATGGGATCGGTAGTGACCTCGCGGGGGCCGGGCTGACACCCGGCCTTCGCTCGTTCCGGGTAAACACCGGCTACCGACCGTTACAAAAGAACCGCACCTCGAACACGACCGCGCCGTGAGCGCCCCGGTTTGAAGCGGGTCGCGGTCCTCCTATGCGCTTGTCGCGTCCGCGTAGCGAGTCTCGTCGACGACGAGCTGCCAGAAGCCGCGCGTCGGGCGGGTCGCACGGAAGTGCTCGAAATCGAAGGTGAGGATCGGAGCTCGCATCGACTCCGCGATCGCCATCACGCAGCCGTCGACGAACCCGAGGTCGAGGTCGGCGAAGCGCACGTCGATCTCGACCGCACGCCGCAGAAGTCCGGCCGAGAGGAACGCCACCCTGTGCTCGCCCGCGACGAGCGCCTCGAGCAGCAGCCGCGCCGCGCGGGCACCCACTCGAGCGCGGAGAAGCTGGTCGGCCTCGACCAGCACCGGCTCGGGAACCACCAGCTCCCGCCCCAGCTCGGTCACGAGCGCGGCAGCGAGCCCGTGTGCCCGGTCGCGACGATTCGCCGCCGCGACCAGCGGACCCGTGTCGGCGACGACCCTCAGCGCGCAGTCACGAGTTCGCGAAGGTAGCGCTCAGCCAGCCGCCCCAGGTCGTCCGGCCCCTCGCCCGATCCGACATAGCGTGGCCGTCGGCGACCCCGCGTCGCCCGCGCACCCGCCTCGATCAACCGTGCGACCGTGGCCGAGAAGGACTCCCCCTCCTCGGCGGACTCGCGAGCGAGCGCTTCCACGCTCTCAGGCAGATTGACGGTTCTGCGTGCCATCACACTCCTCGGTGTTATGAACATGCTCATCATACCGAGCAGAGCGACGCGCCTTCGCGCGCTTGCCGCGGGTCGCCTCGATCGACAACGGCGAGCCCCGAGAACGGAGGGGTTTCGCCGTGCCTCACGTTCGCGATGGGTACAAAATCGGCCCCGTCGCGTCTGATCTGCAAACAAAAGGCCCTGTTTCGCAGGGCCTTCGGAGTAGCGGGGGCAGGATTTGAACCTGCGACCTCCGGGTTATGAGCCCGGCGAGCTACCTGGCTGCTCCACCCCGCGTCGCAACATCGAGTATACCAACCGGCGTCCGCTTTCCCGCCCGCCTCTCCTCGTCCGCTGCGAAGTAGCATGGGGCCCGTGTCGAGCGCGATCTGGGCGTCCTTCGCCTTCCTCTGCTTCGCCGTCGCCGCCGGCACGAGCTGGGTTGCCTTCCAGGCCGTCGCCATGTGGCGGGACCTCCACCGGCTGCCGGGTCGCGCCCTCGCCGAGCTCGGCGGTCTGGGCGCGGGGCTCGCCGGGCTCGAGCGGCGCGCCGCCGCGGTGGAGCGGCGCGGAGGTCAGCTCCAGTCGAGCCTCGAGCGCCTGTCGGTGTCGCTCGCCCGGTTGCGGGTGCTGCTCGGCGCGATCGGCGAGGTGCGTGCGCTGGTCGCGGCCGTCCGCTCGTTCGTGCCGGCGAAATGACCCGTGTCGGCGCGATCGACCTCGGCACGCACTCGACCCGCCTGCTCGTCGCCGACGTCACCGACGGCGCGGTGCAGGAGGTCGCGCGCCGGCTGGAGATCACCAGGCTCGGCGAGGGCGTCGACCGCCGTCGCCGCCTGCTCCCGGTCGCGATCGCCCGCGTGCGCAACTGCCTCGCCGGGTTCCGCCGGCTGGCGGACGAGCTCGGTGCGGAGCGCGTCCTCGCCGTCGCCACGAGCGCCGTCCGGGACGCCGACAACGGGGAGGCGTTCCTCGGCGAGATCGAGTGGAGCTACGGCTTCGCCACCCGCCTGCTCGCAGGCGACGAGGAGGCGCTCCTCACCTTTCGCGGCGTCAGCGCCGGGCGCACGCTCGAGCCGCACACGCTCGTCGTCGACATCGGCGGCGGGTCGACCGAGCTCGTCCTCGGCGGGCCGAACGGCGTCGACTGGCACGTCAGCCTCGACCTCGGCTGCGTGCGCCTGACCGAGCGCTTCCTGCGCTCCGATCCGCCGGCGGCCGCCGAGCTCGAGGCGTGCGCGAAGGCCGTGCGCGCCCAGCTGCGCCCGCTCGACGTGCGGGCCGCCGTCGGGGTCGCCGGCACGGTGACGAGCCTCGCCGCGCTCGACCTCGGGCTCGTCGAGTACGACCCCGAGCGCGTGCACGGTCACCTCCTGTCCGCGGAGGCGGTCGCCGGCGAGCTCGCCCGGCTCGCATCCCTCCCGCTCGCGGAGCGCCGGGACGTTCCCGGTCTCGAGCCGGAGCGGGCGCCGGTGATCGTCGCCGGCGCGATCATCCTGCACGAGATCCTGCAGCATGCCCGCCTGCCCGGGATCGAGGCGAGCGAGCGCGACCTCCTCGACGGCGTCGCGCTCGAGGCGGCGGCGCTCCCCGCCTCCGGCGAGCGGGCGGCGCCCCCCGGCGCCTACACCTGCTGCTGAGCGCCCCCGGCGGGGCCCGTGGCGAAGTCGTCGTCGGCGGCGGGAGGCTCGTCCTCGGCGAGGCGGCGGGTGAGCACGCTCCGCGAGAGCACGCCGACGAGGCGGCCGTCGTCGGTCACCGGCAGCCGCTCGACGTCCGCCTCCTCCATCAGCCGGTAGGCATCCTCGACGCGCGTGTCCGGCGAGACGGTGACGGGTGCCGGCTCGGCGACGTCGCCGAGGTGCGTCGCACGCGGGTCGAGGCCCGCCGCCACCACCCGCTGCACGAGGCAGTCGGCGGTGACGAGGCCGACGAGCTCGCCCTGGTCGACGACGAGCACGGCCTTCACCTCCGGACGGGCCAGCAGCGCGCCTGCCTCCTGCGCGCTCGCCGAGGCAGGCAGGACCCTCGGATCGGTGAGCATCGCCTCGCGGACGACCGTCATAGCGAGACGCTACGCCAACTCCGGCCCGTCCGCTACGGGAACAGGCCGCGCGCGTCGAGCGCAGCAGCCACCTCCCTGATGGCGACCACGAGCGCCGCGCTGCGCAGCGACAGGCCGCGGCTCTCGGACAGCTCCCACACCCGGTCGAACGCGTCCGCCATCTTCTCCTGCAACCTGCGCCGGATCTCGTCGCGCCCCCAGAAGAAACGGCCGAGGTCCTGCACCCACTCGAAGTAGGAGACGGTGACGCCGCCCGCGTTCGCGAGTACGTCCGGGAGCACGAGGATGCCCCGCTCGCCGAGCACGGCATCCGCCTCGACCGTCGTCGGGCCGTTCGCCCCCTCGGCGACGATCCGCGCCTGCACGCGAGAGGCGTTCGCCCCGGTCACCTGGTTCTCGAGCGCCGCGAGCACGAGCACGTCGCAGGGGAGCTCGAGCAGCTCCGCGTTCGTGATCCGGGCTGTGCCCGAGAAGCCCTCGAGCGAACCGTGCTCCAAGGCCCAGCCGTGCAGCTCGGAGAGATCGAGCCCGTTCTCGGCGAACACGCCTCCCGTGTGGTCGCCGACGCCGACGACGGTCGCCCCGCGGCCTGCGAGCTCGAGCGCCGCCACGCTCCCCACCTTCCCGAAACCCTGCACGACGCAGCGCGAGGCGGCGAGATCGATGCCCAGCCGCTCGCACGCGCGCGCGACGACCATCACCACCCCCGCCCCCGTCGCCTCGTGCCTGAACACGGAGCCGCCGACGGAGATCGGCTTGCCGGTGACGACCTCCGGCGTGACGTGGCCGACCTGCATCGAGTACGTGTCCATCATCCACGCCATCGTCTGCTCGTCCGTGGCCATGTCGGGGGCTGGGATGTCGACCTGCGGCCCGATCACCCCGGCGAGCTCGGCCGTGTACCGCCGCGTCAGCCGCTCGAGCTCGCCGCGGGAGAGCTGGCGGGGGTCGCAGCGAATCCCGCCCTTCGCGCCGCCGTAGGGTAGCCGCAGGAGCGCGCACTTCCACGTCATCCACATGGCGAGCGCAGCGCACTCGCCGAGCGAGACGCGCGGGTCGTAGCGAACGCCGCCCTTGGTCGGGCCGAGGACGCGCGAGTGCTGCACCCGGTAGGCCGTGAACACCCTCGTCTCGCCGGAGTCGAGCCGGATCGGCACCGAGACGAGGACGGCGTGCTCGGGGTGCGAGAGCCGCTCGGCGACGCCGGCGTCGATGCGCGCGTGCGGCAGCGTCTGGACGAGCTGCGCGATCGCGGTCTGCCAGAGCGACGCCTCCCACTCGAGCGGCGCGGCTTCCAGCGGCACATCCGCTGCTCTCGCCACGGGTGGGAGGGTAGCGGAGCCCCGGGAGGAGTCGGCTCGTGCCCGGCGACGCGGACCGCCCTCCCACCTAGGAGCAGCCGCCTTCCTGTGCGACCCGCGCCGGGCGGTCAGCTCGCGGCCGCCGCGCGCCCACCCCGGGCCGGCGCCGGCCCGTTCCCGTTGGGGAACTCCGGGCCGCGCCAAGCCGTCACCGGGTAGCCGAAGATGCTGAGGAGATCCTGGCGCTCGTGCGCCGAGGCCTCGCCCGGCTTGAAGCTCCACGCGACCTCGCGCCGGTCGCCGTCGACGCGCACGATCTCGAGCTCTCCCGGCTCCCGCTGCCACAGCACCTCGTCGAAGACGAAGTCCGTCGCCTCGAGGAACGTCGCCGCCCGCTTCAGCAGCACCACCTGGTCGCCCCGCTGCTCGAAAACCTCGAAGTGCGCCTCCCTGCGCCCCGCCGGCTGGAGCATGCCGGGGCCGGGCGCCCGGCTCGCGTCGAAGTCGAGGCCGAGCTGGGCGGCGAGCGCGAGCACGAGGTCGGCGGCGCTCATCCAGCCGCGCTGCACGAGGATCTCGCCGAGGAAGCCTCCCTCCTCCCGCTGCACGGCAAGCGCCTGCTTGAGCTGCACCTCGCTGACGCAGCCCCTCTCGACGAGCACCGTGCCGAGCGGCTTCCAGGCGACGCCGCGCGGGCGCGGCTCGCGCCCAGGCTCCGGCTCGTCTCTCTCGGCCTCCCGCTGGCGCGCGAGCGCGGCCGCAATCGACAGCGGCGACACCCAGCCGCGCGCGGTGAGGATCTCGCCGAGCATCCCGCCCCGCTCGCGCTGGACCCTGAGCGCAGCCTCCAGCTGGTCGCTCGTGATCACGCCCCGCTCGACCAGCACGCGGCCGAGGGACGGCCGACTCGCGCCGCTCGCCATACCACCCGTATCGTCGGCGCGGGCCGGCGGCTTGAGCGTCGCGCGCGCTCGAATCGCCTCCGCTCGACTCCCCGAACGGGTGAACCTCGTCCCCCGAACGGGGGATGCGCGGCTCAGCGGCGCGTGGCCTCGGCCAGCTCCAGCACCCGCGTCAGCGGCACGGCGGCGAGCGATGCGAGCACGAGGTCGGCCTCGTCGAGCCCCAGCGAGCGCGTGACCGCGTTCGGCACGGCGACGCAGAAGACGCCGGCGGCCCGCGCTGCGCGCACCCCGTTCGGGGAGTCCTCGAAGGCGATCGCCTCGGCGGCCTCGACGCCGAGCACGTCGAGCGCCTCCAGGTACAGCGTCGGCCGCGGCTTCGCCCGCGTCGCGTCGTGGTCGGCGGTGACGATCGCGTCCCAGCCGGCGGTCCGCTCGAGCCGTCGCAGGTGCTCGTCGACCCACTCCCGCGACGAGCTCGACACGATCGCCTTCCGCAGGCCGAGCTGCGCGGCGGCGGCCAGGTAGTCGGCGACGCCCGGTCGCAGGTCCTCGGCCTCGGTGAGCGTCAGCTCGTGCAGGCGTCGTCGCTCGAGCAGCGCCGTGCGGTCGAGCGGCGAGCCGACGAGCGCCTCGAGGTGGGCCATCGGGTCGAAGTGCGCGCCGACCGTGCCGACCAGCGTCGCCCAGCGGTCGAGCGGCAGCTCGTGGCCGTGCTCGCGGTAGAGCTGCTGCCAGGAGACGACCGAGGGCGTCTCGGTGTCGAGGACGAGGCCGTCGAAGTCGAACAGGAGCGCGCGCACGGCCACCCGGCCAGCCTACGCGCCCGGCCGCGCCTGCGGCGCCCGACTGCGACCGGACGGGGGTGGCGAGGCTAGCCTGTCGGCCGTGCCGAGAGTCCGCGCCGCCGCCGGAGCGCTCGTCCTCGCCGCGCTCGTCGGCGCGCTGCATCCCCTCTCCACGCGCCGCGCGGCGGCACGCGGCACGACCCCTGCCGCCGGCATCCACAAGATCCGGCACGTGATCGTGATCATGCAGGAGAACCGGTCGTTCGACTCCTACTTCGGCACCTTCCCGGGCGCCGACGGCATCCCCATGCGGCACGGCACGCCCGCCGTCTGCCTGCCCGACCCGCTCGCGCACCGCTGCGTTCGCCCCTACCACGACGGATCCGACCGCAACGCCGGCGGGCCGCACGGCGCCGACGCGGCGCTCGCCGACATCGACCACGGCAGGATGGACGGGTTCGTCACCGAGGCGCTCGCCGCACGCCGCAAGGTCTGCCCGACCGGCTCGACCGAGCCGGCCTGCGTCGGCGCCGCGGCGACCGACGTCATGGGCTACCACGATGCGCGGGAGATCCCCAACTACTGGGCCTACGCGCGTGCCTTCGTGCTCGAGGACCACATGTTCGAGCCGAACCTCGGCTGGAGCCTGCCCGTGCACCTCTGGCTCGTCTCCGGCTGGTCGGCCGTTTGCAAGGCGCCCGACCGCCCGCTCAGCTGCCGCACCGAGCTCGGCCAGCCGGCGAAGCCGCTGCTCGGCCTCGACGGACGTCCCGCTCCCCGCACCCGCTACCGCGCCTACTACGCCTGGACCGACGTGACCTACCTGCTGCACGCCCGGCACGTGTCGTGGGCCTACTACGTCGCCCCGGGCACGCAGCCGGACTGCGCCGACGACGACGCGCTCGTCTGCCCCTACCGCTTCCAGGGGCCGCGGACACCGGCGATCTGGAACCCGCTGCCGTGGTTTTCGACGGTGCACGCGGATCGTCAGCTGGCGAACGTGCAGAGCTCGGCGCGCTTCTTCGCCGCCGCGCGCGCGGGGACGCTGCCGGCCGTGTCGTGGGTAATCCCGAACGGCTTCGACAGCGAGCACCCTCCCTCGCTCGTCAGCCGGGGGCAGGCCTGGGTGACGCGGCTGGTGAACGCGGTCATGCGCGGCCCGGACTGGCGGAGCTCGGCGATCTTCGTCACCTGGGACGACTGGGGCGGCTTCTACGACCACGTCGCGCCGCCGCGCGTCGACCGGGCAGGCTACGGTCTGCGCGTGCCCGCCTTCCTCGTCAGCCCGTACGCGAGGCGCGGATTCGTCGACCACCAGGTGCTCAGCTTCGACGCCTACCTGAAGTTCATCGAGGACGACTTCCTGGGCGGAGCGCGGCTCGACCCGCGGACGGACGGGCGGCCGGACTCGCGACCCGACGTCCGGGAGCGCTCGCCGCAGCTCGGGAACCTCGTCTCCGAGTTCGACTTCTCGCAGCCGCCGCGCGCCCCGCTTCTCCTGCCGCCGTATCCCGCCCACCGTCGCCGGGGCTGAACTCGACTTCGCACCACCGCTTCCGAGCCCGACGGGGGCGGCAGTTTCGCAGGCAATTCCAGTGCCGGGGGAGGGAGTCGAACCCTCACGCCCCCAGAGGGGACACCTGATTTTAAGTCAGGCGCGTTTGACCGATTTCGCCACCCCGGCTTGGGGCGATGCTAGCGCGGGTCCCGGCGCGGGCGGGGGCGGCCGGCGGGCTCAGTACCCGGGCGGGAAGTCGTAGCTCGAGGGGATCTTCTTCGGCGCCGCGCCGGCGGCGATGACGATCTCCTGGTGCGGCTTGAGCACGAGCTCGGCCGGGTTCCCGACCTGCTTTCTGCCGTTCACCCACCAGCTCAGCTGCCCGCAGTAGCGTCCGACGCAGCTCGCCGTCAGCCGGACGCCCCACTCGCCGAAGAACTGGCCGAGCACGTAGTCCAGATGCCGCGCCGACTCGACGTGGATGATCCCGGTCGGATCGTGGGTGTGGATCTCGGTGAGGAACGACCCGTTCGCGGCGAAGCCGATGTGCGCCGGCACGCCGACGTGCCTGCCGTTCACATACAGGTCGAGGTGCTGGTGGATGTGGAAGGCGAGCTGCTCGCCCGTCAGCTGGCTCAGGCCGAGCGCCGGCAGCCGGTCGGCGAGCGTGGCCCCGTTCGCGCCCCACGGCGGCGGGCCGTTCTGCAGCCCGGGCATGCCCGCCCAGTCGATCGGCCCGCTCAGAGCGGGCTTGGCCTTCGAGCTCCCCTGCGAGAGGACGACGCCGAGCACGATCGCGACGACCACGACAACCACCAGGGCGCTGCCCGCGAGCAGGTGGCGCCGGTTCCGCTCGCCGCCCGGCCGCTGCGCCGTTCGGGACGGGCCGCTGCGCGTCTTCGGCGCCTGCACCCGGGGCGCCGGGCCCTGACCGGGCCGAGGCGGCTTCGGCGTGCGGGCTTTCCTGGCCACGGAACGGGCCACTTTAGCAAGCGGTCAGCGGCACCTCTGCGCAGAGGAAGTCGGTGACGGCGACGCGGTCCGAGACGAGCGGGCAGGGCGGCAGCGACCCGAGGAAGACCCTCCCGTACGGCCTCGTCCGCACGCGCGGGTCGAGGATGGCGACGACGCCGCGGTCGCGGTGCGAGCGGATCAGCCGGCCGAAGCCCTGACGGAGCTGGAGCACCGCCGCCGGCAGCAAGTAGTCGAGGAACCAATCGCCTCCCTCGGCGGCGATCCGCTCGCACCGCGCCTCCACGAGGGGATCGCCCGGCGGCGGGAAGGGCAGCTTGTCGACGACGAGAAGCGACAGCGACTCCCCCGGCACGTCCACCCCCTGCCAGAACGTCGCCGTCGCCACCAGCACGGAGTCGACCTCCTGCGCGAACCGCTCGAGCAGGCGCTCGCGCGGAGCGTCCCCCTGCACCAGCACCGCCTGCTCGAGGCAGGTTCGCAGCCGCGCTGCGATGGCGTCGAGCGCACGGTACGAGCTCGTCAGCACGAGCGCCCGCCCACGCGAGGCCGTACACAGCTCGGCGGTCTCCTCGGCGACGCGCTCGAGCGCTCCCCCAGCTCGCGGGTCGGGCATCCCGGGCGGCAGGTACAGGCGCGCCTGCTCGTCGAAGCGGAACGGCGAGCCGACGCGCAGCTCGTCGGCAGCCCGAAGGCCGAGGCGCTCGCGGACGAAGGCGAAGCTGCCCGCAGCGCCGAGCGTCGCGGAGACGAGCACGGCCGTCGGCCCCACGTCCCACAGGCGCTCCCGGAGCTCGCGCGAGACGTCGACCGGGGCCCAGACGACCGTGTCCGGCTCTGCCCAGACGACGCGCTCGAGCTCGCCCGGGTCGAGGCAGGCCTCCGCGTCGGCCGCCGTCGCGAGCGCGCGCCCCGCGAGCGAGTCGAGCTCGTCGCCCCGGCCCGCGAGCGACGCGGCCAGCTCGACGAGACGCTGCGCGAGCGCGCGAAGCGGCGCCCGCGGCGGCCGGCGCAGGCGGAGCCTCCCCGCCTGCGGGCAGACGGCCCCGAGCAGCGAGGCCGCCGCTCGCTCGACCCGGTCGAGCTGCCTGGCGGGGGAGGGCACGCCCGCCTGGCGGCAGGCGCGGTCGACGTCGCCGGCGAGGCGATGCAGGCCGGCGCCGCTCACCCGGCCGCCGAGCCACACCGCCGCGACGTCCTCGAGCTTGTGCGCCTCGTCGAAGACGACCGCGTCGTGGTCGGGGAGCACCCCCGCCCCGTCACGGCGCTCGCGCAGCCCGAGGTCGGCGAAGTAGAGCGCGTGGTTCGCGATCACGAGGTCGGCCCGCTGTGCCCGCTCCCGGGCCGCCTCCGAGAAGCACGTGCCGACGAAGGCGCACGAGCGGCCGAGGCAGCGGTCGGCGCCGACTGCGAGCTCGGACCACAGCGTCTCCGACGGCTCGACCGCCAGCTCGGCGCGGTCGCCCGTCTCCGTCCGCTCGACCCAGCCGCGCAGCAGCTCGTCGAACGCGCGGCCGTCGTCGTCACGGGCGAAGGCGGCGCCGCCGAGCAGCTCGAACCCGTGCAGGCGGTGGCGGCAGAGGTAGTTGTGCCGGCCCTTGAGGACGGCGACGTCGACGGCGCGGCCGAGCGCCGCCGCGGCGAGCGGCACGTCCTTGGCGAGAAGCTGCTGCTGCAGCGCCTTCGTCGCCGTGGAGACGACGACGCGCAGGCCCGAGTCGAGGGCAGGGACGAGGTAGGCGAGGCTCTTGCCGGTGCCGGTGCCAGCCTCCGCGAGCAGATGTCGGCCGCCGGCCAGCGCCCGCTCCACGGCGTGCGCGAGCTCCGCCTGCTCCTCGCGCGCCTCGTACCCGGGAAGCACCCGCGCCAGCGCACCCGCCGGACCGAAGACGGCGTCCACCACCACGAGCTTAGGCGCACCGCCGGCGGACGGCGACATCTCCGCGCAAAGAGCGAGCCGCTCGCAGCCGGATCTGACGCGCTGTGGGGACCTTTCCTTTCCGGCCGGTATCCGTGATACTCGCCCTGCGGTACCACCTGCAACGAGACAAGGAGACCGACATGGGGTTCCTCGACAAGCTGCTCGGCCGTGGTAAGCAGATCGTAGACAAGGGCCTCGACGTCGCAAGCGATGCCGTCGACAAGGCAGGCGAGGTCGCGGACAAGGGTCTCGACGCCGCCGGCGACATGATCGACAAGGCCGAGAAGAAGCTGGGCACGGCGGACGCCGGCGAGGGCGCACAGGCCGGCGAGCAGACGCCGCAGGACCCCGGCACCGGTTCCACGGAGACCGGCGCCTCGGGCGCTCACAGCGCGAGCTGACGCCCGCGGGCGGCGACGCCGGAGGGGCGGGCGAGCCTCGCTTCCTCCGGCCGGTCGCAGCTATTCGTCCGATGGCGCGAGTACCGTTTGCGGGCTCAGTGGTCGTCGTCGCTCTCATCGCCGGAATCCTGCTCGGGGCCGCGGGCGCGTGGCTCCTGCTGCGCGTGCGCTCGGCCGCGGAGCGGCGGACCTACGACGAGCTCACGGCCACGTTCCAGGCGCTCTCGGCAGAGGCGCTCCGCAGCAACAACGACGCCTTCCTGCAGCTCGCGACGACGAAGCTCGAGCGCTTCCAGCTCGAGGCGAAGGGGGAGCTCGAGCAGCGCCGCGAGGCGGTGGAGCGGCTGGTGGCGCCGATCCGCGAGTCGCTGGAGAAGGTCGACGGCACGATCCAGGAGCTCGAGCGGTCGCGGCAGGAGGCGTACGGGTCGCTCACCGCGCAGGTCCGGTCGCTCGCCGAGACGCAGCGCGAGCTCCGGCAGGAGACGGGCAACCTCGTCACGGCGCTGCGCTCTCCCGCAGCCAGGGGCCGCTGGGGCGAGATGCAGCTCCGCCGCGTCGTCGAGGCGGCCGGGATGGTCCGCTACTGCGACTTCGCCGAGCAGGCGACGATCGGCTCGCCCGGCGAGACGGGACGGCCCGACCTCGTCGTCCGCCTGGCCGGCGGCAAGCACGTCGTCGTCGACGCGAAGGTGCCGCTGCAGGCGTATCTCGAGTCGCTCGAGGCAAGAGACGAGGCCGCCCGCGAGACGCTCCTCCAGGGCCACGCCCGCCAGCTGCGGGACCACGTCGTCAAGCTGAGCGCCAAGAGCTACTGGAGCAAGCTCGTGGCAACGCCCGAGTTCGTCGTCCTCTTCATCCCCGGCGAGACCTTCCTCAGCGCCGCCCTCGAGCAGGATCCCGGTCTGTTCGACGAGGCGGCCCGGCGGCAGGTGATCCTCGCCACGCCGACGACGCTGATCGCCGTGCTGTGGGCGATCGCGCACGGCTGGCGCGAGGAGCGCCTGGCGGAGAACGCGCGCGCCATCAGCGAGCTCGGCCGTGAGCTCTACGCCCGCCTCGGCACCCTCGCCGGCCACTTCGGCAAGCTCAAGCGCAGCATCGACGCCGTCGTGCGCTCGTACAACGATGCCGCCGGCTCGCTCGAGGCGCGGGTCTTCGTCAGCGCCCGCCGGTTGAAGGAGCTCGGCGCCACCTCCTCGGGGGAGATCGAGATGCTCGAGCCCGTCGAGCAGGCCCCGCGGCCGCTCAGCGCGCCCGAGCTGGCCGAGGCGGTCCCGGACGAAGGCGGCCGCTCCGCCGCCCTGCCACCGTCCGTCGAGGCCGCGTAGAGGCGCGCTCAGTAGCGAAGCAGCGCGCCGATCCCGCCGACCGGGTCGAGGTCGCGCCGCCGACCGACGACGCGCGCCGTCCCTCCGCGCGCCAGCGTGTGGTGCAGGACGAGGTCGAGGCCCTCCTCGCGGTGCTCGAGCTCGATCCCGTCGAGCGGGCACTTGCCGTCCTGCACCTGCAGCCGGCCACAGGCAGGGCAGCGCCACGCGTCGTGGTTCACACCCGGCTCGTACAGCAGCAGCTCGACGCGTCCGTCCGTGGCCGCCTCGAGCGTCGACGCCCAGCCCGCCGTGGCGCGGCCGTCGCGTCCGATCTCGTCGTGCCAGCGATCGACGGCCGCTGACTCGAGTTCCGACTCGCGACGCTCGAGCACGCGCTTCGCGAGCGCGAGCAGCTCCGGCCCGCCGGCGTGCGCGTCGGCGCTCGTCCAACCGGCCACCGCCGCGCGCACCTCCGGCGACAGCATGCCGGCGAGCTCCGCACGCGTCTCCTCCGCGCACGCGATGACGATGCGCGCCGTACCGCGGCGACGGAGCTGGCGCTCGAGCTCGTCCGCGACCTCGCGCAGGTGCTCCTGAGCGAGGGTGTCCACGTGCCGCTGGTAGTTCGCCTGCGACCACCCACCCTGATCGTGCCGACGGGGCTGCTCCTCGGAGCGGTCGGCGACCGGCTCCAGGCGTCCGTCTCTCAGCTCGTACAGCTGGCCGCGCTCGCGTCCGACGGACGCGACGAGGACGCCGTCGGCGCGCCCGACGAGCGGGACGAGCGGAGCGAGGAAGAACTCGTTGTTCACCTTCACCGCGTCGGGCACGGGCTCCGGCAGCAGCATCCGCCGCCAGTAGTTGTCGAGCGGAGCGGCGAAGACGGCGACGCCGTGCGCGCCCTCGCGGCTGAACTCGAGCGCGAAGTAGCGCTCGATCCGCTCGAGCGCGACCCGTACCGATGCCTGCTGGTCGTGGGTCCTCTGCGCCCGGCCCGCCTCGACGCGCTTCTGGGCCTCGTCGAGCAGCGAGCGGACGCGGGTGTCCACGTCCGCCGCGGTCGGGGTCAGCTGGGGGTCGAGGTTGACGTAGAAGCTGATCGCGCAGCCGTTTTCGGCCCTGAACGACACGAGTTCTCGAAGGGTCTCCCAGTTCACCGTTGCCCCGTCTGCCATCGGATGCGGCAGCGGCCGAGCGTGCGCTGCTGCAGCAAGCTTACCCTGCGTCCGTGCGGGTGCTGACGGTGGGGGACGGCGCGCGCGAGGCAGGCGAGCTGATCGGTTGTGTCCAAGCGGACGGAGTGCGCACGCTCGTCGGCGTGCGCCGCTACCCCGAGCTCGACGACGGCTGTGTGGCAGGAGGCGCTCGACCGCGCGCCGGCCCGAGCGTAACGGCCGCCTGTACCTGTGCGGCGAGCTCGTCGCGTGAACCGACGTACGATGGCATCGATGCGGCGGCAGATCGCACGGAAGCATCCGCCCGGGCCGGTCGTTGAAGCTGGCGTGATCGTCCCGCACGGCGGGGCACCGAGTTTGGAGGAACCGTGACGACGAACGAGACACGCGAGCTGATCGTCATCGGCGGCGGCCCGGCGGGATACACGGCCGCCCTGTACGCAGCTCGCGCGAACCTGAACCCGCTCGTGATCGAGGGCGTCCAGTGGGGAGGGCAGCTGATGATCACGAGCGAGGTCGAGAACTACCCGGGCTACCCGGACGGGGTGCTCGGGCCGACGATGATGCAGGACTTCCGGACCCAGGCGCAGCGCTTCGGCGCCGAGTTCCTGACCGACGACGTCACGCGCGTCGACTTCTCGCAGCGGCCGTTTCGTATCTTCGTCGGCGACGACGAGTACCGCGCCGCCGCGGTGATCGTCGCCACCGGGGCAAACGCCCGCCAGCTCGGCCTCGACAGCGAGGTGGCGCTGCAGGGCCGCGGCGTCTCCTACTGCGCGGTATGCGACGCGGCCTTCTTCCGCGACCGGGTCGTCGTGGTCGTGGGCGGCGGCGACTCGGCGATGGAAGAAGCCCTCTTCCTGACGAAGTTCGCGAGCAAGGTGATCGTCGTCCACCGGCGCGACGAGCTGCGCGCCTCGCCGATCATGGTCGAGCGCGCTCGGTCGAACGACAAGATCGACTGGCAGCTGAACGCCGTCGTCGAGCGCGTCCTCGGCGAGCACGCCGGCCGCGTGACCGGCGTCGTGCTGCGCGACGTCGTCAGCGGGGACACCCGTGAGCTGGCAGCCGACGGCCTGTTCGTCGCCATCGGCCACGACCCGAACACGAAGCTGTTCGTCGACTGGCTCGACCACGACGAGGCCGGCTACCTGGTCACGCAGCCCGGCTCGACGCAGACGAACATCGCGGGCGTGTTCGCCGCGGGCGACGTGCAGGATCACGTCTACCGGCAGGCGGTCACCGCCGCAGCCTCAGGCTGCATGGCGGCGCTGGACGCCGAGCGCTTCCTGAGCGCGGAGCTCCATCGCGAGCACGCGGCCGCGGCGACGCCCAAGGCATAGACCACGACCAGGCCCTCCGGCGCCCGCTCGCGCCGATCTGCCGCTCGGCTTCCCCCGCTCGCAGGCACCCGGCTACGATCGGATCGTGCCGTACTTCATCTGCCCGAACTGCAAGGACCGCTCGATCGACCACGATCGGCGCGAGAGCCTGCTCGACCCGACCGCGGTCGGCTGCCACCGCTGCGGGTTCGGGTTCCTGTTCGAGTTGATGGACGACTACTACGCGGCACCGAACTCGGGCATGATCGTCTGCGACGCGGACGGCCGCATCCTCGCGACCGGCCGCGGCGTGTTCGAGCTGACCGGCTACCAGGAGCACGAGCTGATGGGGCAGCAGCTCGTGCCGGCCCTCCAGCTGACCGGATTCGAGAACGGATCCGATCCGGTGGCTCTGGCGCTCGAATGGGGCGTCCGCCGCCTCGGGGAGCAACTCGAGCTGACCGCCGCGGGGGGCAGGCGCAAGCCGGTGACGGTCGACATCTTCCCGGCTTACGACGACGACGGCGGCCTCCTCGTCGCTCTCACCCCGCGCTGACGTTCGCCGCGCTCGACGCGGCTCGCCGGGCAGAGATCCGCGAGCACGCACTCCTCGCAGCGCGGGGAGCGGGCGAGGCAGACGCGGCGGCCGTGCCAGATGAGGAGGTGCGGGAAGATGCCCCACTTCTCGCGCGGCACGAGCCGGACGAGGTCCTGCTCGATCTTGACCGGGTCGTCGTGCCGCGTCAGACCGAGCCGCTGCGACAGGCGGCGGACGTGCGTGTCGACGACGATCCCCTGCGGGTCGCCGAGCTCGGCGGCGACGACGTTCGCGGTCTTGCGCGCGACGCCCGGCAGGCGCACGAGCTGCTCCAGCCGTCTCGGCACGCGTCCGTCGTACTCCTCGAGCAGCACGCGCATCGCGCCGCGGATCGATTTTGCCTTCTGCCGGTAGAAGCCGGTCTGGTAGATGTCACGCTCGAGCTCTTCGACCGGCACGGCCAGGTAGTCCTCCGGCCGGCGGTACTTGACGAACAGGCGCTCCGTGACGCGGTTGACGTTCACGTCCGTCGTCTGCGCGGACAGCATCACGGCGACGAGGAGCTCGAGCTCCGAGCGCGAGCGGAGCGCGATCGCCGCGTCGGGGTGCTCCCGCTCGAGCCGCTCGACGATGGGGCCTATTCGCTCGCGCCTCCTGCCGACGGGGCGCCGCGCCTCGCGCACGTAGCTCCGGGCCAAGCGCTTCCCTCAGCCGGACCGAGCGAGGAGCCGCGGCCCGGCGCAGACGACGTCCAGCACCGGGCAGCCAGCACACGCCATCTCGCTCGGCGTCGGCACGAACCGGCCCTCGCGAATCCGCGCCATCTCGGCCGACAGCTCCGCCTCGAGCGTGGGTGTGTCGGCGGCGGAGAAGACGGTCGCGACCGGGTCGTCCGGGCGCTCGAGAAACTGGTAGACGACCTCGACCTCCCGCGCCCCGGCTCGTAGGGCGGCGAGCGCGTAGACGAGGCGCTGCACCCGGTACTCGCGGTCGATCACCTCGGCGGGCGCTGCGCCGCCCAGCACGTTCGTCTTGAAGTCGACGACGAGCGCACGGCCGTCCGCCATGTGGAAGAGGTCGAGGCGGCCGTGCAGGAGCACGCCGTCGTGCTCGAACGCGAACGGCCGCTCGGAGCGGACCTCGGGGAGCGCGGCCACGCGCCGGGCGAGGGCGGAGCGGGCGTACGCCGCCGCCAGCGCGCCGATCCGCCCGACCTCCTCGTCTGTCGCAGCCGGGTAGCGGCCGCGGACGGCAGCGGCCAGTTCCCTGCCCTCCGGTACGCGCGGATCGGCGGGGTCGACCGCCTCGAGCAGCGCGTGCACCGCCTCGCCGACCTCGCTCGCCGCCAGCCCGGCCGGACCGGCCGCGCCGCCGCGCTCGCCGAGCGGCCGCATGCCGGCGACCCGCTCGGCGTAGTAGCGGTACGGGCAGCGTGCGAACAGGGCGAGGGCGCTGTAGGAGAGGCGCTTCGGTTCGTGCAGCGGCGGCTCGGGAAGCGGCGGAAGCGGCGGCAGCTGCGGAGCGGCCGCGCCGGCCTCGGCCGGCGCCTCGGGGGCAAAGAGCCGCAGCTGAGCGGAAGCTTCCTCCGCCGGCCTGGGTGCCTGTGGCCGGTCGGCGCCCCCGCTCCGGTTGACGCGGAGGACGAGCCTCGCCTCGCCACGCTGGATCTCGACCGGCTCGCCGTCCTCGGGGAGCGTCACCCCGCCCAGCCGCTCGAGCACCCAGCCGATCGGCGTCCTCGCTCCCTCGGGGCGGTCGGGGTCGATCGAGCCCGACACGATCAGCCGGTCGATCGCCCGCGTCATCGCCACGTAGTAGAGACGGCGCCGCTCGGCCTCGCCGGCGGCCTCCTCGGCGGCCTTGACCGAGTCGTAGTCGAACGCCGGCCGGCGCTTGCCGCTCGTCGGGTCGACGACCTTGAAGCCGAACCGGCCGTCGGGGAGACAGAGGATCTCCTCGCTCCGCGGCGGCGGGCGGTCGCGGCCTGCGTCGGCGACGACGACGACCCTGAACTCCAGCCCCTTGGCGGCGTGCACGGTGAGCAGGCGGACGGCGTCGCCCGCCTCCTCCTCGGCGAACGCCTCGCCCTCGCGCGCTCCCACCGCGTCCAGGTCGCGCACGAAGCGCACGAAGCCCTCGATGTCGGGTCCGCGAAGCTCCTCGTACGAGCGGGCGAGGCGGCCGAGCTTGCGCAGGTTCGCGTAGCGCCTGCGCCCGTCCCATTGCGCGAGAACGGCGAGGTCGTAGTCGTGCTCGCAGACGATCTGCTCCAACAGCCGCTCCAGGCCGAGCCGCGCCGAGAGCGCGGTCAACCGCTCGTAGCGCTGGCGGAACGCGCGTACGAGCCGGTCGTCCTCCGGCGACAGGCCAGCCGGCGGGCCGTGCTCCAGCCCGCAGAACAGCGGCCGCCGGCCGGCGGCGCGGCGAAGCAGGACGAGCGCGTCGTTGGAGACGCCGATCAGCGGCGAGGCGAGCACCGTCACGAGCGCCTCGTCGTCGTAGCGGTTGTGCACGAGGCGGAGGTAGGCGAGCAGGTCGACGACCTGCTGCTGGCCGAAGTAGCCGCGGCCGGCCGCCCGGTAGGTGGGAAGACCGAGGGCGCGGAGCTCCTCCTCGAACAGCTCGGCGTCGGTGCCGGCGGCGAACAGCAGCACGATTTCCCCCGGCTCCGCCTCGCCCGTCTCGACCAGCTCCTGCACGCGCCGGGCGACCGCGCGCGCCTCGGCCCGTCGCCAGTGCACCCCGCTCGTCGCGACCGCGGCCTTGTCCGTCACGACGAGCTCGACCGCCGGTCCCGCCGCCGGATCGGGGAAGCGTCCCGCCGCCTCGAGCGCCTGGAAGTCCTCGCCGAAGTCGGAGGCGAAGAGCTCGTTCACGACAGCGAGCAGCTCCGGCCGCGAACGGTAGTTCTTCGTCAGGGGCAGCACCCCGCCCGAGGCGGCGCGCCGCTCCTTGAACACGTCCACGTCCGCGTGCCGGAAGCGGTAGATGGACTGGAACTCGTCGCCGACGAAGAACAGGTCCTCCGGCGCGAGCAGGTCGACGAGCTCGCACTGGAGCCGGTTCGTGTCCTGGAACTCGTCGACCATCACCGCGCGGAAGCGGAGGCTCTCCGCCACGCGGATGTCCTCGTGCGAGCGCAGCAGGTCGCGGGCCTTCAGCTGCAGGTCCTCGAAGTCGAGGCCGGACTCGCGGTCCTTCGCCGCCGTATAGGCCTGGTCGAAGCGGACGAGGAGCTCCTGCAGCAGGTCGCGGTCGCGCACCGCGACGACGTTCAGCGCCGTCTGCTCGAGCGCCGCGCGGGCCTGCTCGTAGGCGGCGAAGCGCTCCTTCGCGCGCCCCTTGACCGCGACCACGGAGAGGTCGAGCAGCCGGTCGGCCGGCGGTTGCCCCTCGACGAGCTCGAGCGCGCGCGCCGCCTGCCACCGGTGCGCCTCGAGCGCGGCATCCCCCTCCGTCTCCGCGAGCACCGACCGCGCCGCTCGCCGCAGCTCCTCCACGCGGCGGTCGAGATCCGGCTCGTCGCCGAGCACGAGCTCGAGCGGGCGACCGGCCGCCCGCAGCGTCTCCGCGACGCCGAGGAGCATGCCGCGCAGCCCCTTCGAGCCATAGGTGGCGAGCAGGTCGAGCCGCTCCGGGTCGGCCTCGCGGCAGAAGGCCGCGAGCGCCTCGTCGAACGCCTCCGCCTGCAGCACCCGCGCCTGGCTGTCGTCGAGCACGCGGAAGCGAGGGTCGAGCCCGGCGGCGAGCGGGTGAGCCCGCAGCAGCCGCAGGCAGAAGCCGTGGATCGTCGACACCCAGGCGCCGTCGAGCTCACGCGCGGCGTCGCGGCGGCCGATCTCGACGAGCCGCGAGCGGATCCGGCTGCGCAGCTCGCCGGCGGCCCGCTCCGTGTACGTGATGACGAGGATGGAGCCGACGTCCACGCCACGCTCGAGGGCACGGACGAAGCGCTCCACCAGCACCGTCGTCTTGCCCGTCCCCGCCCCGGCCGACACGAACACGAGCCCGTCTGCCTCGATGGCCGCGAGCTGCTCGGGGTTCGGGCCGCGCACGAGCGTCGCCGTCACGCCCGCCTCACCCGGCACATAGGCCACAGCTCGCACCAGCTGGGGCAGGAGCCGGACTTCGGGTCGTGGCGGACGTCGCCGCTGCGGATCCGGCCGACGACCGCGCGGGCGTGCTCTCGGGCCCGCTCGACCACCGACCAGAACGTCTCGTCGTCGAGATAGTCGCGGGCGGCGAAGCCGGGCAGGCCGTCGTCTTTCGCCTCCGCCCGCAGGAGCCCGCGCGCCCGACGCTCGCCGGCGAGGGCACGGTACAGGCCTCCCAGCGGCTCGACGCCGATCAGATCGCGCAGCACGAGCATGTACAGCGGGATCTGCAGCTTCAGCTCGGACTCGATCTGCTGTGCCGAGTGGGCGCTCGCGCCCGACTTGTAGTCCTGGACGATGCCGCGCGCACTGAAGGGGTCGACATCGATCCGGTCGATCTTCCCCGATAGCGCGAAGTCGCCGAGGTCGAGGCCGCGGCGGAGCTCGGGCGTGGAGCGCTCGGAGCCGAAGGAGACCTCGAAGCGCCGCGGAACGAGCTGGAGCTCCGACTTCGCCTCGGCCTGGACGAACTGCTCGAGGTCGCGCAGGAGGCCCTGCTCGAGCTCGATCCGCTCCACGTCGGTCAGCTCCAGCCGCCCGTAGACGTGGCCCTCCAGCGCCTCCTGGAAGCACTCGTGCAGGAACGCGAGCGCCTCGTCGAGACGGGCCGGATCGACCGTGTCCGCCTTCAGCCGCTTCGGCAGCCCGGAGAAGAAGCGGTAGAGCGTCTGATGGGCCACCGAGCCGCGCAGGCGCGCATCGACCTCCCCGTCGATCGTGCGCGGGTCGACGAGCCGCTCGACGAGCCACATCGACGAGCACTCCGTGAACGCCTCGAGCTCGGTCACGGCGAACGTCGACCGGCCGGCGAGGTCGCCGAGCACGAGCGGGTGCGTGAGGCGCGTGCGGCGCGCGAAGGCGGTGAGCGCGCGGTCGACCCGCCGCTCCCAGCCGTACGCGCGCGCGAGCGCGCGAGCGCCCTCGGCGTCGTGCGCGGCGAGCGCGGCGCCCGCCCGCAGCCGCTCGCGCTCGCTCGGCGCGGCCTCGAGCGGCCAGACGAGCGCGGACAGCGGGCGACGAGTCGTCCAGCGCCGGACGTCGTCCGGGCGGAAGAGCGCGCAGACGTCGTCCCAGAACGGGCTCGCCTGCCGGGGCGACCCCTCGTCGGAGACCGCCTCGCGGACGAGGTACAGCCGCCGCGAGGCTCGCGTGCAGGCCGCGTAGAAGAGGTACCGCTCGCGGGAGACGGGATCGGGCCGCGGCAGGCGAGCCCGCCGCGACGCTGTCTCGAGCGCGCGCCTCGTCTCCTCGTCGAGCAGGCGCGCCGTCTCGCTCCGCCGCGGCAGGCTCCCCTCTTCGAGGCCGAGCAGGAACACCACCTGGGCGCGGCGGGTGCGGGCGCGAAGGAGGTCGACGACCGCGACGTGCCCCGGCCCGCCCGCGCCCAGGGCGACCTCGGCGCGCTCGAGCGAGGCGACGAGCTCGTCGGGCGCGATCCGGCCGACGAGCGTCTCGCAGGCCTCGAGCTCGTCCACGAGGCGGGCCGCCGACTCGTGCGCCCGCAGGTCGGCGCGGCTCGTCTGGTCGGCCGGCGGCGACTCGAGCCCGTAGGCGGCGGCGAGCATCGAGGCGACGAGCCCACGCACCCCGGCGAGCGGCGAGCGGGCGGCCCGCAGCGCGTCGAGGAAGGGCAGGCGCTGGCCGCGAAGCCTGACGGTCTCCTCCTCCACCCGCTCGCGGCTGCGCACCGCACGGCCGCGCAGCCGGCCCTCGAGGAAGTCGACGTGGTCGCGGCGCAGCCCGGAGAAGGGCGAGCGCATGAACGCGTACAGGTGTTCGCGGCCGCCGCCGAGCCAGGCGTAACGAAGCAGCGAGACGAGCGCGTGGCCGAACGCCGTGTGCGGGAAACGCACGCGGCCCTCGAGCGCGTAGGGCACGCCGAGCGCGCCGAAGCCGGTCTCGAGCGCCGTCCGCCAGCGCTCGGGCGACGGGCAGACGACGAGGATCTCCTCGGGCGCCGTCCCGCCGCGCACGAGACGGAGGATCTCGTGCGCGACGAGCTCGGCGACACCGCGCGGCCCGGCGCCCTCGAGGAAGCGCACCGCGCCCTCGATCGGCGCGGGCTCGCCGGCATCGTCGGAGAACAGGCGCCGCTCGAGCTGCACGAGCGCGGCCGGCGCGGAGGGGGCGCGTGCCGGTGGGAGCTCCTCGATGCGCCCGCCGGCGAGACGGGCGAGGTCGTCCGCCGTCCGCTCGAGGGAGGCGAAGACGGCGCGGCCGGGCTCGTACGGGAGCGAGACGGTCACGTCCGCGCGCGCGGCGAGCGCCTCGAGCAGCGCCCACTGCGCCCCGGTCAGGTCCTCGAAGCCGTACGCGTACACGGGCCGCCCGTCCCAGGCCGCGAGCTCGGACGCGAGCCGCTCGACGGCGTACCGGCGCTCCCGGTCGCGATCCCAGACACCGAGGCGCTCCAGCTCGGCGTGGTAGGCGCGCACGAGCTCGCCGAGCTCGCCCTCGACCGCGGCCGGGTCGACGAGCCCGGACTCGAGCTCCGACACGGCGGCGGAGAGCGCGTCGGCGAACCCCGAAAAGCCCGCGGAGCGGCGGAGGCGATCGAGCCTGGCCTGCGAGACGATCCGGCGGACGAGCAGATCGCGCTGCACCTGCCCCAGGCAGGGACGGTCGGCGCCGTTCCCACGGGCGATGCGCTCGAAGACGTCGTCGAACGTCCCGATCGTGCCGCCGAGCAGGGCCCCCGCCCGGGCGAGCAGATCGCGCTCGACCCGGTCGACGTCCGAGCGGTTCGGCACGATCAGCACCGGCTCGCGCGCGATGTCGGCGAGGTAGCGATCGAGGAGAAGGGCGACCTTCCCGGCGTTGGCCGGACCGGCCAGCAGCGTCAACGGCATCCCGGCCAGTCTACGGCCACGACGGGACGGTTCCGCGCGCGCCGCGCGCGGAACCGAGGAAAGAGCGCGAAACGGAGGCCGGGCGGGCCGAGAGCAGCGCTAGGCTGCCGACTTGGGTCGCCGTCCCCGGCGGGCGACGGACGCACCGGGAAGGCGGCCTGCGCATGCGTCGCAGAGATCCGCCTGCTTCGATCCACGGCGGGCGTCCGTGTAGTTGATCCGCATCACGGCGCCCTTTCCCTCCTCGACTTCCGACCCGCAGCTGTCGCAGACAAGTATCGTCTTCCGAGCCACTTCCCTCTCCTTTCTCATTGCTTCTTCCGAGAAGCCTGGATGAAATATCGTAGTCGAATGCACGGTACCAATTCTGGACAGTTTCCGCGAGCTGTCGCGACGAGCTCACGCGAGCAGGTTCCCTTTGTCACGACGTAGACGCAACAGGCAATGAGCGCCGCTACGATCGTCGTCCTCGAGGGGGACGAAACAGGGCAGGAGTTGCTCGAGCAGGCGCTTCGCGTCCTCGAGCCCGAGGTGATCGGGATGGATGTGGATTTTCGCCGTTTCGATCTCTCGCTCGACAACCGCCGCGCGACCGCCAACCAGGTCGTGTACGACGCCGCCCTCGCCGTGCGCGAGGTGGGCCTCGGCATCAAGGCGGCGACCGTCACCCCCGAGCGGGCCGGCGACGTCGGCTCGCCGAACCGGATCCTGCGCGAGGAGATCGGGGCGCGCGTGATCGTCCGCACGGGACGGCGCATCCCCGGCGTCGCGCCGCTCGGCGGCGTGCATGCGCCGATCTCGGTCGTGCGCATGGCGGTCGGCGACGCATACGGGGCGCAGGAGTGGCGAGAGGGGGCGGGCGAGGACGAGGTCGCGTTCCGCACCGAGCGGATCGAGCGCCGCGTCTGCCACGCGGTCGCCGAGTTCGCGTTCCGCCTCGCCGAGCGCACGAGCGCGACGGTGTTCGGCGGGCCCAAGTACACGGTCAGCCCGGTCTACGAGGCGATGCTGAAGGAGGAGATGGACGCAGCCGCGGCGCGCCACCCGGAGGTGCCGTACCGGCCGCTTCTGATCGACGCCACCTTCGCGCTGCTTCTGTCGTCGAGCGGCGATCCGCTCGTCATCCCGGCGCTCAATCGCGACGGGGACATCCTCTCCGATCTCGTCCTGCCCCTGTTCGGATCGATCGCCGGATCCGAGTCGCTGATCGTCGCGTTCGGCGACGACTACGTTCCCTCCGTCGTGCTCGCCGAGGCGGCGCACGGCACCGCACCCGCACTGAAGGGAAAGGACGTCGCGAACCCGCTGGCAATGATCCTCGCCGCGGCGGCGGTGCTCGGCTACGGCGACGAGCAGATGCGGCGTAGAGCACGCGCGGTCCGCGAGGCCGCGCTGGAGGCGATCGCCGACGGCGTGCGCACGGCCGACCTCGGCGGCCAGGCCTCCACGAGCGGGTTCACGGACGAGGTCATCCGCCGCGTCGGCCGCAAGCTCGAGATGTGGTCGTCGCTCTAGCCGGCCGCGCGCTCGAGCTCGACCGTCGCGAGCGCGAGCGCTCCGTCGCGCCAGGCTTCGACGAAGACGCGGACGACCTCGGGGTCGAACTGGCTGCCGGCGCACGCCTCGAGCTCGGCGATCGCTCCTTCGGGGTCGAGCGCACCCCTGTACGAGCGGTCGTTCGTCATCGCGTCGAAGGCGTCGACGACCGCGAGCACGCGAGCCTCGGCCGGGATGGCCTCGCCCTCAACGCCCGCCGGGTAGCCGCCCCCGTCCCAGCGCTCGTGGTGGAAGAGCACGCCGGCGACCGCCCTCCGGAGCTCGCGCACGCGCGCGAGCATCCTCGCTCCGTCCTCCGGGTGGCGGCGCACCGCCGCGAGCTCGTCCAACTCGAGCGGGCCCCGCTTGCGCAGGATCTCCACGGGCACCGTCAGCTTGCCGACGTCGTGCAGGGCGGCGCCGAGCCGCAGCACCTCGATCTCTCCCTCGTCCCAGCCGAGCCGCGCCGCGACGACCTCCGCCATCACCCCGACCCGGGCGGCATGGCCGGACGAGAAGGGATCCTTGGCCTCGATGGCGCGGGTGAAGGCGACGAGCGCGGACACGCCCGGCCCAGTTCTCGGCCCGGCGTCCCGCTCCTTCCCCGCCCGGACGTCCGCGCCACTTGCATAGAGTTGGCCTCGGCATGCGCATCGGCGTCCCGAGAGAGACAGCGCCGGGCGAGCGGCGGGTGGCGCTTGTCCCCGAGACGGTCTCACGCCTCAGGGGCTCCGGCTTCGAGGTGCTCGTGGAGACGGGCGCCGGCGAGGCGGCCTCCTATCCGGACTCGGCGTACGGCGAGGCCGGCGCCAACCTGGTCGAGCGCGTGCTCGGCGAGGCCGAGGGCATCGTCAAGGTGCGTAAGCCGAGCCCCGAGGAGGCGGCGAGGCTGCGCCGGGGCGACCTGCTGATCGGCTTCCTCGAGCCGCTCACCGACCGGGAGGGGATCGAGCGGCTGGTGGCGGCCGGCGTCGTCGCCTTCGCGATGGAGTCGATCCCGCGCATCACGCGCGCGCAGCCGATGGACGCCCTCTCCTCGCAGGCCACGGTCGCCGGGTACAAGGGCGTCCTGCTCGCGGCCGAGCGCCTGCCGAAGTTCTTCCCCATGCTGACGACGGCGGCGGGCACGGTGCCCCCCGCCAAGGTGCTCGTGCTCGGCGCTGGCGTGGCCGGCCTGCAGGCGATCGCGACGGCGCGGCGGCTCGGCGCCGTCGTCTCGGGCTTCGACGTGCGACCGGTCGTGAAGGAGCAGGTCGAGTCCCTCGGCGCCGTCTTCCTCGACCTCGGCGTCCGCGGCGAGGAGACCGCCGGCGGCTACGCGACGGAGCTGACGCCCGAGCAGCAGGCCCGCCAGCAGGCGGAGCTCGAGAAGCGCCTGCCCGACTTCGACGTCGTGATCACGACGGCCGCGATCCCCGGGCGGCCGGCCCCGAAGCTCATCCCCGCGTCGGCCGTGGCGGCGATGCGCCCCGGCTCGGTGATCGTCGACCTGGCCGCCGAGACCGGCGGCAACTGCGAGCTGACGAAGCCCGGCGAGGAGATCGTCGAGCACGGCGTCTCGATCGTCGGCTTCACGAACCTGCCGAGCACCATGCCGACCCATGCGAGCCAGCTGTACGCGCGCAACGTGGCGGCGCTCCTCTCCCACCTCGCGCCGGAAGGCGAGCTGAAGCTCGACTTCGCGGACGAGATCACGGCCGGAGCGTGCGTGACTCGCAGGGAGGGGTCGGCGTGACCGCGAGCTTCCTCGTGCAGCTGACCGTGCTCGTGCTGGCGGCCTTCCTCGGCGTGGAGGTGATCTCCAAGGTGCCGACGCTCCTGCACACGCCGCTCATGTCCGGTACGAACGCGATCCACGGCATCGTCCTGGTCGGCGCGATCATCGTCGCCGCCTACCCGCACCAGGCGACGTGGATCCACGTCGTCGCGCTCGTGGCCGTCGCGCTCGGCACCGGCAACGTCGTCGGCGGCTTCGTCGTCACCGACCGCATGCTGGAGATGTTCAAGCGACGGAAGCCGGAGCCGGCCGAGCGCCAGGAAGCGGAGAAGCGCGAGTGAGCGTGTCGCTGCCGCTCGCGACCGTCAGCCGCAGCGACTGGATCTCGCTCGCCTACCTGGTCGCGATCATCAGCTTCATCCTCGCGCTCCGCTTCCTCTCCAACCCGGCGCATGCGCGCAAGGGGAACTGGATCGGGGCGTTCGGGATGGCGGTGGCCCTCGTCGCCACCTTCTTCCAGGCCGGGCTGCGGGCGCGGGAGTTCATCTGGGTCGGCATCGTCATGGCCGTCTCCGCTCCGATCGGGGCGTACGCGGCGCGGGCGGTGAAGATGACCGCGATGCCCCAGATGGTGGCGCTGTTCAACGGCGTCGGGGGCGGCGCGGCTGCGCTGATCGCGCTCGCGGACTTCCACCGTGCGGCCCCGGAGCCGGGCACGCTCGGCCTGCGCACGTCGGCGTCGATCGTGCTCTCCGGCCTGATCGGCTCGGTCTCGTTCGCGGGCAGCATGGTCGCGTTCGCGAAGCTGCAGGAGCTGATCAGCGGCCGGCCGATCCAGTATCCCGGCCAGAAGTTCGGCAACCTCGCCCTCCTCGCGGCGCTGATCGGCCTCGGGATCGCGATCCTCGCCGGCTACCAGGAGCAGTGGGTGCTGATCGTGGTCATCGCCGGCGCGCTCGCCTTCGGCGTCCTGTTCGTGCTGCCGATCGGCGGCGCGGACATGCCGGTCGTGATCGCCCTGCTGAACGCGTTCACCGGCGTCGCCGCCGCCGCGACCGGCTTCGTGCTCGGCCAGAACGTGCTGATCGTGAGCGGCATGCTCGTCGGCGCCTCGGGCACGCTGCTGACGCTGATGATGGCGCGCGCTATGGGCCGCTCGGTCGCGAACGTCCTCTTCGGCGCCTTCGGCACCCTGCAGGTCACGGCCGAGCAGGTGGCGGCGGCGGGCGGCTCCGTCCGGCCGACGACGCCCGAGGACGTCGCCGTCAT
Organism: Gaiellaceae bacterium; assembly: GCA_035652235.1. Lineage (GTDB taxonomy): Bacteria > Actinomycetota > Thermoleophilia > Gaiellales > Gaiellaceae > PALSA-612. The sequence continues at coordinate 27,937 of DASREE010000057.1, forward strand.
GCTCGCCTACGCACAGCGCGTGATCATCGTCCCCGGCTACGGGCTCGCCGTCGCGCAGGCGCAGCACGCGGTCAGGGAGCTGGCGGCGGAGCTCGAGAAGCGCGGCGTCGACGTCAAGTACGCGATCCATCCCGTCGCCGGCCGCATGCCCGGGCACATGAACGTGCTCCTTGCCGAGGCCAACGTCCCCTACGACCAGCTGAAGGAGATGGACGAGATCAACCCGGCGTTCGACCAGACCGACGTCGCGCTCGTCATCGGCGCGAACGACGTCACGAACCCTGCTGCCCGCAGCGACCCGTCCAGCCCGATCTACGGCATGCCGATCCTCGACGTCGACCATGCCAAGAACGTGGTCGTGCTCAAGCGGAGCATGAACCCCGGCTTCGCCGGCATCGACAACCCGCTCTTCGTCGACCCGAAGACGGTGATGCTGTTCGGCGACGCGAAGTCGTCCGTCGAGAAGCTCGTCTCCGCGGTGAAGTCCGTCTAGGAGCTTCGCCGTGGTGCCGCTGTTCACCGCGCGGCACGTGTCGGAGGCGGTCTCCCCCGCACAGGCCGTGGAGGCCGTGCGGGCCGCCTTCGTGTCGCACGCGCGCGGCGAGTGGACGATGCCGCCGAAGGTCTACCTCCCCGCCTACCCGGCCGGCGACTTCCGCGCGATGCCCGCCCGCGGCGGCGGCTACGCGCTGCTCAAGTGGATCAGCTCCTTCCCCGGCAACCCGGCGCGCGGGCTGCCGACCGTGCTCGGCGTCGCGCTCCTGTCGGACGCGTCCACCGGCGAGCTCCTCGCCCTGCTCGACGCCGCCTCGCTCACCGCCCTGCGCACCGGCGCCGCGGCGGTGCTGGCCGCGGACACGCTGGCCCGGCCCGACGCGGCCTCCGTGAGCGTCGTCGGCGCCGGCGTCAACGGCCGCGCGGTCGCCCGTACCTTCCTCGCCCGGGGGCGGCGGCCGTCGCTCTACGACCTCGACCGCGGCCGCGCGGAGGCGGCGGCGCAGGAGCTGGGCGTCGACGTGTGCGCCTCGCTCGAGGAGGCGCTCGCCGCGGACGTGGTCGCGACGGTCACGCCCGGCCGGCAGGTCCTGTACGCGGAGGGCTCGCTGCGGGCAGGCCAGCACGTCAGCCTGATGGGCGCGGACGGGCCGGACAAGCAGGAGATCGCGCCCGAGGAGCTCGCTCGCGTGCGCGTCTTCTGTGACGACTTCGAGCAGGCCGGGCACGCCGGCGACCTGGCGCACGCGCTCCGGGCCGGGCTGCTGCGCCGAGAGCTCGTGACCGAGCTCGGCGCCGTCCTCGCCGGGACCGCGCCCGGGCGCGAGGGGGCGGACGAGATCACCGCCTTCGACTCGACCGGGCTCGCCGTGCAGGACCTCGCCGTCGCGCTCGCCGCCTACGAGCGGGCGCCCGAGCTCGACCTGCCGCAGATCGACGTGTAGCCCCCGCCGGCTCGCCGACCTGCCTCAGGCGGCGAGCAGCCGGGCCGGGTCGAAGAGCGCGAGCTGGGGCGCCTCGCGCCCGAGCACGGCCGCCGCGACCAGCTCCCCGCACAGCAGGCCGAGCACGTTCCCGTGGCCGGAGTAGCCGCCGGCCACCCAGAGCGAGTCCTCGCCCGGCACGCGGCCGGCCACCGGCAGGAAGTCGAGCACGAGCCCGAAGATGCCCGCCCAGCGGTGCGTCACCTCTACCGGTCGGCCGACGAGGTCGGCGGCGAGCGCCTCGAGGGCGTGCTGGATCTCGGGCGTCGTCTCCTCCGCCGTGGTGAACTCCGCCTCGAGCGACACGTCGCGGAAGCCGCCGACGAGGAGGCGCCCGTCCTCGCGCTGCTGCCAGTAGTCGAAGCCGTGGCGGCCGTAGTGCGGGCAGTCGAACAGCCGCTCCGGGATCGGCTCGGTCGCGATCATCTGCCCCCGCGTCGGCACGATCAGGCCCTCCAGCGCCCCGAGCAGGCCGCTCGGATACCCGTCCGTCGCCACCACCACCTGGTCGGCGTCGACCTGCTCGACCGACTCGACCCGCTCGCCCTCGCGGATCTCCGCGCCGGCCACGGCCGCCCGTGCCGCGAGGCGCCGCACGACCCGGGCCGGCTGCAGCGCCGCGTCGGTCGGGTGGAAGACGGCGGCGACGAAGCGCCCGGCGAGCCGGGGCGGGAGCTCGTCGACCCAGTCGACCGCGAAGCCGTCTTCGCGGAGCGCCTCGTACTCCGCCCGCAGCTCGTCCCGCTCGGCCTCGTCGGCGGCGAGGCGGAGACTGCCCGTCCGGCGCAGGGCGTCGCCGGCGAGCGCCTGCAGCCGGTCGAGCGCCCGCTCCGTCGAGCGCCAGTAGGCGGCCGCCTGCGCACGCCCGATCGAGTCGGCGGTGACGGGGTACGGGGCCGCGCCTCCGCGCAGCGCGAAGCCGCCGTTGCGTCCGCTCGCGCCTCCCGCGATCGTGCGCGCCTCGTAGAGGCGAACGCGCGCGCCCGCCTCGGCGAGGGCGAGCGCGCACGCGCAACCGGTGATGCCACCGCCGACGACGGCGACGTCCGCCCGGCCGTGCACGACCCGCAGCGGCGGCGGCGACGCCGGTTCCTCGAGCCAGTACGGAGCGGTCACACGCCGCGCTCGAGGAGCTCTCGGAGCGCGCCGCGCGGGTCGTCGTCGATCATGCCTCCGTGCGAGAGGCACAGGAGGTCGAAGTCGAGGGTGAGCAGCCGCTCGACGCTCCGGCGGCTCACCGCCGGCCGCTCCTCCCCGGCGCCGGCGGGGAGCTGCAGCGGGCTGTGCGCGTCGCGGCGGGTGACGAGGTCACCGACGAAGAGGATGGACGGGTCACCGCTGCGCAGGAACGCGTAGTGGCTCAGCCCGCGGCCGGGGGTGAAGACGGCGCGGAAGTCGTTCGGGAACGGCGTCTGCTCGATGAAGCGGCGGTCCGGCTCGCCGATCAGCCCGACCGACTCCCTGGGCGCCCAGATGCGCGCTCCCAGCTCCATCCGGTAGCGCCACGACGCCCGCTGGTGCCCGGCCGTGGTCAGGAAGACGAACGCGACCGAGGGGAAGCGATCGGCTCCCCTGTGCGTGATCGGCAACGGGTCGACGAAGATGACGCCCCGGCCTGTGTCGAGTGCGTACGAGTCGCTCTGGGCGCCGCCGATGCGGTCGTCCTGCACGTGCCACCAGTACAGGCGGGGTGCGATCCGCTCCATCCTGTCGGCGACGGCGGTGGGGATGGTCACACGGACATCCTACGGACGCCCAGCGCGCGAAAACAGCCGTCCATTTCGGCCACGGCCCCCGCGAGCTCCAGCTCGGACAGCGCCGCCGCCACGCGACCGGCGTCCAGCTCGAGCGCCCGCACCAGCTCATCGGGGGCTGCCGGACCGTCCCGGAGGCGGGCGAGCACGGATGCGGCCGCGGCGCTGACATGCGTCTCCCGGCGCTCGACCGGATCGAGGCCGAACAGCTCGAGCACGTCCTCGGGAGCGGTGAGCGCGGCGGCGCCGCTGCGCAGCAGCCGGTTCGACCCGGCGGAGAGGGACGAGCTGATCTCGCCGGGCACGGCGAACACCTCCCGGCCCTCCTCGAGCGCCAGGTCGGCGGTGATCAGCGCGCCGCTGCGCTCGCGCGCCTCGACGACGACGACCGCCTGCACCAGGCCGGCGACGATGCGGTTGCGGGCGGGAAAGCGCCACGGCGCCGGCTCGACGCCGGGCGGATACTCCGAGACGACGAGGCCGCGCTCGCAGACGCGGCGGGCGAGCTCGGCGTGCACCGCGGGGTAGTCGCGGTCGATGCCGCAGCCAAGGACGGCGACGGTGATGCCGCCGGACTCGAGCGCGCCGCGGTGGGCGTGGCCGTCGACGCCGCGCGCGAGGCCGCTGACGACGACGAGCCCGGCGGCTGCGAGCTCGCGTCCCAGCATATGCGCGACCTGGGCTCCGTACGGCGAGCAGGCCCGGGCGCCGACGATCGCCACAGACGGCCGCTCGAGCAGCTCGACCGCGGCCGAGCCGCGCAGGAAGAGGCCGGGCGGCGGGTCGAAGATCGCGGCGAGCCTGCGCGGGAACGCGGGCGAGGAGCGCGGGAGCCAGCGCAGGCCGCGACGGGCGAGGCCGGCGAGGTAGCCGCGCTCGTCGAAGCGGCGGGAGAAGCGGGCGAAGCGCTCGCCGCGCGGCACGGCGACGAGGTGCGAGTCGGTCTCGGCCGCGAACGCCGCCAGCGCGAGCTCGCTCACTGGACCCTCAGCTCCGCCGGCAGGCGGTAGGAGAGGGCCTCGGACAGGTGCGCCCCGTCCACCCTGTCCGCTCCGGCGAGCGCGGCCAGCGTCCGCGCCACGCTGGCGACGCGCGCGCGACCGCGCCCCGACAGGGGCAGGCGCTCGACGGCGCGCGTCAGCAGCTCGTCCGCCTCGGACGACCGAGGGAGCGCGGTCGCCCGCAGCCGCTCGCGCGCGGCGAGCACGCGTTCACGCACCGTGATCGAGCTCTCGGCCGGGCCCGCCGCCAGCTCGGCGCCGCGCGACCGCGGCACGGTGGCGACGAGATCGAAGCGATCGAGGAGCGCACGGGAGAGCTTGTCGCGGAAGGAGGCGAGCCGCTGCGGGGAGCACGAGCATTCGGCGGCGGCATCACCGCGCGCGCCGCACGGGCACAGGTTCATCGTCGCGACGAGCTGGAAGCGCGCCGGGAAGACGCACTGGCCGCCGGCGCGGGCGACGCTGACGACGCCGTCCTCGAGCGGCTGCCTCAGCGACTCGAGCGCTGGCCGGACGAACTCCGGCAGCTCGTCGAGGAGCAGCACGCCGCGGTGCGCCAGGCTCGCCTCGCCGGGACGGGGTCCCGGCCCGCCGCCGACGATGGCGGCTGTCGAGGCCGAGTGGTGCGGGGCGCGGAACGGCGGCTCGGCGACGAGCGGTAGCCCCGGCGCGAGCAGGCCTGCGACGGAGTGGATGCGGGTCACCTCGAGCGCCTCCTCCGGCTCGAGCGGAGGCAGGACCCCGGCGAGCCTGCGGGCGAGCATCGTCTTCCCGGTCCCGGGGGGCCCGGCGAGGAGCAGGTTGTGGCGCCCGGCCGCCGCGATCTCGAGCGCCCTCCTCGCCCGCTCCTGGCCGCGCACGTCCGCCAGGTCGGGGTGCGAGCGGGGCGCGGCGCCGTCCGCGCGAGGCGTGTACGGCGGCGGCTCGCCTTCGCCGCGCAGGTACGAGACCGCCTGTGCGAGATGGCGCACCGGCACCGCCTCGACGCCTGCCAGCTCGGCCTCGGGCGCGCACTCGGCCGCGCACAGCAGCCGCCTGAAGCCGGCGCGGCGCGCGCCTTCCGCAGCGGCGAGCACGCCTCCCACCGGCCGCACGCGCCCGTCCAGGGCGAGCTCGCCGACCGCCGCGTGGCCGCGCAGGCTCGACGCCGGGACCTGGCGCGAGGCGGCGAGGATGGCGAGCGCGATCGGCAGGTCGAAGCCCGAGCCTTCCTTGCGCAGCCCGGCCGGCGCAAGGTTGACGGTGATCCGCCGCAGCGGCCACTCGAGCTCGGCCGAGGCGATGCCGCTGCGGACGCGCTCCTTGGCCTCCTGGCAGGCGCGGTCGGCGAGCCCGACGATGGCGAAGCCCGGCACGCCGCGCTGCAGGTGCGCCTCGACCTCGACCCGGCGCGCCTCGAGACCGACGAGCGCATGCGTGACCGTCCGCGCCAGCACGCCCCGACGCTAGCCGGCGAGGCGTCACGTGTTCGCAACGGAACCGTGACGGTTGCCACGACTCGCCCCCGAGCGAGCTCCCGACCCGTCACCTCGTCGCTTGCCGGGAGTCAGGGGATAGCCTCAAGGGACGGTGGTCGAGCTCCTCGTCGTCGACGACGATCCTTCGATTCGAAGGATGCTGGAGCGGACGCTGGCCGCCGAGGGCTACGCGGTGTCGTCTGTGGCGGACGGGGGTGGCGCCCTGGCGGCGATCGAGCGCTCGCTGCCGGACCTGCTCATCCTCGACGTGCGGATGCCCGGGCTGGACGGCCTGGCGGTTGCCAGGCGGATCCGGCGCAAGGGTCTGCCGGTGCCGATCCTGTTCCTGACCGCGCGCGATGCCGTCTCGGATCGCGTCGAGGGATTCGACGCCGGCGGCGACGACTACCTGGTCAAGCCGTTCGCGATGGCGGAGCTGCTCGTGCGCGTGCGGGCGCTGCTGCGCCGCGGGCTGGTCGTCGACGAGACGCTCGCCTACCGGGACCTGCGGCTCGACCGTCACCTTCGGCGCGCCTGGCGCGGTGGGCGCGAGATCGAGCTGACCGATCGGGAGGCGGCGCTGCTCGAGCTTCTCCTCCGCAGCCCGGGGGTCGTCGTCTCCCGCTCGCGCGCGCTGAGCGAGGTATGGGCGCAGAGCGCGGCGACCTCGAACGTCGTCGATCGCTACGTCGCGTACCTGCGGCGGAAGCTCGGCGATCCACCGCTGATCGAGACGGTGCGCGGCGTCGGCTTCCGGCTGTCGCGATGACGCTGACGCTGCGCACGAGGGTCGTGCTCGCGGCCTGCGCGGCGATCGTCCTGGCGGTGGTGCTGCTGGCGGTCGGCGTCAGCTACCTGATCGAGGGGCAGTTGCGCAGCAGCCTCGATCGCAGCCTGCGAGATCGCGCCGCCGAGGTGGCGCGCCTGAGCGTGACGGCGCCGTCGCTTCTGAGGGTGCCCGGGGCGCTGGAGTCGAGCAGCATCGGAGGCGAGCAGCTCTCGATCGAGGTGCTCGACCGCCGCCAGCGCGTCCTTGCCCGCTCGCTGTCTCTCGGCGGCGCCTTCCTCCCGGCGCGGCTCGTGGGCCGCGTCGTCGCGAGCGGAGACGCCCGCTACGCGAACGGCCGGCTCGGCGATCGCAGCATCCGTCTGTACGTCGCTCCGCTTCCCGTCTCGGCCGGGCCCGCCTCCGACGGGGCGGTGATCGTCGCCGGGACGACCGGAGAGATCGCCGAGACGCTCGACCGGCTGCACCTGTTCGCCGCGCTGTCGGCGCTCGTCGCGGTCGCGTTGGCGGTGATCGCCTCTCTCGTCCTCGTGCGCAGAGCGATGCGACCACTCGAGCGACTGGCGCAGGGCGCCGCGGCGCTGGAGCGGACCGGCGACGTCGCGCGCCGTCTGCCCGACCCGCGAACCGGCGACGAGCTCGGTCGGCTGGCGGAGACGCTGAACCGGATGCTCTCCGCGCTCGAGCGCGCGCGGACGGCCGAGCGGCGATTCCTGGCCGACGCCTCGCACGAGCTGCGGACCCCGGTCACGGCGCTGCGCGGCAACGTCGAGTTCCTGCGCCGGCACGGGCCCGATCCGATCGTGCTCGCAGATCTCGACAGCGACGCGGGGCGGCTGTCGGCGCTCGTCCACGATCTCTTGCTGCTCTCTCGCGAGGACGCCGCCGCACCGCTCGAGGACGAGGTGCGGCTCGATCGGCTCGCCCAGCGGGTCGGGGCCGGCGATGCGCGTATCGTCGTCGACGCGCCCGCGCCCGTGTGCGTGCGGGGGGACGAGGCGGCGCTCGAGCGGGCGCTTGTGAACCTGGTCGACAACGCCCGTCGGCACGGGCCGGCCGGAGGCAGGATCACCGTCTCGGCGAGAGCAGGCGGCAGCGTCGCCACGCTGTCGGTCAGCGACGAGGGGCGCGGGTTGAGCGAGCAGGAGGCCGCTCGCGCCTTCGAGCGGTTCTGGCGCGGCCGCGGAGCCGGTGGCGGGTCCGGGCTGGGCCTGGCCATCGTCAAGGCGACGGCCGAGCGCCACGGCGGCCGCGTCGGCGTGGCCGGCTCCACGTTCACGATCGAGCTTCCGGCCCTCCCTCTCACAGAGTTCTCAGGCGGTCCGGGTACAACCACGAGCCAGACTCGGAAAGGATGGTCATGAGCATCTTTCGTCAGCTCTCGACTCGGCGGCTCGTGGGACTGCTGACGGCGGTCGCGGTCGTGGCCGCAGGCGTGAGCGTGGGCGCGATGCGCGCGTTCGGGTCGAGCTCGCCCAGACCGCCGGCGAAGCCGCTCGACGCGGCGCTGGCAGACGCGGCCTCGGCGGCCGGACCGGTCGGCATCCGCGCGCGCGTCCAGTTCACGAACAACCTCTTCCCGGCGGGCTCGCTCTCCGGCCTGAGCGGGAGCCAGGGCTCGGCGCTCCGGTCGAGCGCGTCGGGACGGCTGTGGTGGGCAGGCGACGGCCGCGGCCGGATCGAGCTCCAGTCGGATGCGGGCGACACGCAGATTCTCTGGGGTCCGGGACGGGACGTGACCGTCTACGACAGCTCCTCGAACACCGTGTACACGCTCCCCTTCCAGGTGCCCGCACGCAGGGCGGACGGGCACGCCGCTCCCTCGCTTCGCGACGTCGACACGTTCCTCAAGCGTCTGGCGGGTCAGTGGACGCTGTCGGGGGCGGTTCCCTCCGACGTCGGCGGGCAGCCGGCGTACACGCTCAGCGCCTCGCCGGCGCACTCGGGCGGGCTGCTCGGCTCGCTGCAGCTCGCCTGGGATGCCCGGCAGGGCGTTCCGCTGCGGGTTGCCGTGTACGCGCAGGGCCAGTCGAGCCCGGTGCTCGCCCTCCGCGCGACCGGGGTCTCCTACGGCGCGGTGCCTGCCGGCGATCTCGACATCACGCCGCCCGGCAACGCCAGGAAGGTCGAGCTGGGCGGCTCGACCGGGACGGAGGGCACGCGCGGCGGCACGGCGGCGGGCAGACGCGTGAGCGGCCTGGCGGCGGTGCAGGCGCGGCTTCCCTTCGCCGTGTCGGCGCCGCCGGAGCTGGTCGGCCTGCCGCGCAGGAGCGTGCGGCTGATCGGAGGGTCGCAGAACGGGGCGCTCGTCCTCTACGGGCAGGGGCTCGGCGCGATCGCCGTGGTCGAGCGCCGGGCGTCGGCCGCAAGCGGGGACCAGCTCTCCCAGCTCCCGAAGGTGTCGGTCGGCTCGGCGACCGGACACGAGCTCGCGACACCGCTTGGGACGATCATCTCCTTCGACAAGGCCGGTGTCGGCTACCTCGTCGCCGGCTCGATGCCCGCCTCGGCGGCGGAGACGGCCGCCCGGGACCTGGGATGAACGCCGGCGTCGAGCCGCTCGTGGCCAGAGGCCTGCTCAAGCGCTACGGCGCCCTGGTCGCGGTCGACCACGTCGACCTCACCGTGGCGAGCGGCGACGTGTTCGGCTACCTGGGGCCGAACGGCGCCGGCAAGACGACCTCCTTGAGGATGCTGCTGGGACTGATTCGCCCGACCGCCGGCTCGATCGAGATCTTCGGACGCGATCCTCTCCGGGTCGGTGTCCACGCCCTCGACGGCGTCGCCGGCTTCGTCGAGGCGCCGAAGTTCTACCCGTACCTGAGCGGCCGGCGGAACCTGCATCTGCTCGCCGACTACGACGAGCCGCGCACGCGCGGCAAGGTCGAGGAGGTGCTGGAGCTCGTCGAGCTCTCGGACCGGGGGGACGACCGAGTGGGCGGCTACTCGCACGGGATGAGGCAACGCCTGGGGATCGCCGCGTCGCTGCTTCGTTCTCCGCGCCTGCTGCTGCTCGACGAGCCCACGACGGGACTCGACCCGGCCGGCATGAGGGACATGCGCGAGCTCGTCCGCCGACTCGCCGCCGAGGGCATCACCGTCCTGCTCTCGAGCCATCTCCTCACCGAGGTCGAGGAGCTGTGCAACCGCGTCGCCATCATCCGCAAGGGGCGGATCGTGTACGAGGGCTCCCTCGCCGAGCTCAAGCGGGCAAGCGGTCACACCTGGCGGCTCCGGACGACCGATCCGCAGCGCGCGTGGACGATCGCCCTGAACCACGGTGTCCGCGAGCTCGCACGCTCGGACGGCGAGCTCGCCTTCGCCGCCGACGACGACACGGTCGCGGCGTTGACCGTTGCGCTCGGCCAGGCTCGCATCGGCATCACGAGGCTCGTCAGCCAGTCGGCGACCCTGGAGGAGCTGTTCCTCGAGCTGACCGAGCCGGGCGAGCGCGCGGAGGCGGCATGAGTACGGTCGAGCGCGCCGAGACCTACCCGCTGCCTGCGCTCAGGCGGCGCACCGCCCTGTCGCCCGTCCGCGGCACCGCGTTCGCCTACAAGTGGGAGCTCCTCAAGCTGCGAGCGCAGAAACGCACCTACCTCGGTCTCGGCGCCTCGATGATCGTGCCGGTCGCCTTCGTGCTCGCGCTCGTCTTCCGATCCGGCGGTCCGACCGACATCACCCTCGGCAAGTACCTGCGCCAGTCCGGCCTGGCAACCCCGTTCGTCGTCCTCGAGTTCATGTCCATCTGGGGGTTGCCCCTGATCACCGCGCTGGTCGCAGGCGACATCGTCGCGAGCGAGAGCCACAACGGCACCTTGAAGACGATCCTCACCCGCTCGCGCGAGCGCGGGGAGGTGTTCGCCGCCAAGATCATGGCCACGGCGACGTACACGCTCGCGGCCGTCGTGCTGATGGCCGGCGTCGGGCTCGCCGCCGCCACCGCCGAGTGGGGATGGAAGCCGCTGACGTCGCTCTCCGGGCCGAAAGTGTCGGCCCTGCACAGTCTCCTGCTCCTGCTGGGGACGCTCGGCGTCTACCTTCTCGCCCTGCTCGGGATCGCGGCCTTCGGCCTGCTCGTCTCGACCGTCACCCGCAACAGCGCCGCCGCCGTCGTCTCGACCCTCATGTTCGCGCTGCTGATGCAGCTGATCGGCGCGCTCCCCGGGACACAGTCGATCCGCCCCTATCTGCTCAGCAACCAGTTCACCGCCTGGCACGGCTTCCTGCGCGTCCCGGTCGACTGGGCGCCGATCGGGCACGCCATCTGGCTCAGCGGGGTGTACATCGTCGTACCCCTGGTCGCGGCCTACCTCGTCTTCCTCCGACGCGACGTCGCCGGAGACTGAGCAAGCAGCCCACCCGCCCAGCGCAGCGTCTCAGGCGTAGTGCAGGCCCTGGGCTGCGTCGTAGGCGCGGAGCCGGCGGATCCGCTCGGCGAGCGGCGGATGCGTCGAGAAGAGGTTTGCGATGCTCTGCCCGGCGAACGGGTGCACGATGTAGAGCGAGGCGGTCGCCGGGTTGACGTTGAGCGGCGCTGCCCGCACGCCCCGCTCGAGCGTCTCCAGCGCGTCGGCGAGCGGCCGGCCTTCGCCGAGGAGCCGGGCGCCCGTCGCGTCCGCCAGGTACTCCCGCTGCCGCGACACGGCGAGCTGGAGCAGCATGGCGGCGATCGGCGCGAGGATGATGGTGGCGAGCGCGCCGATGAAGGCGAGCGGGTTCTCGTCGTCGTCGGAGGAGAAGCCACCGAACAGGAACGAGAACTGGAGGATGTTCGCCACCGTCGAGATGGCCGCCGCGATCATGGCCGCGATCGACGAGACGAGGATGTCGTGGTTCTTCACGTGCGAGAGCTCGTGCGCGAGCACGCCGCGCACCTGGTCCTGGGGCAGGTAGCGGAGCAGGCCTTCCGTGACGGCGACCGCGGCGTGCTTCGCGTTCCGTCCCGTCGCGAACGCGTTCGGCTGCTCGGACGGGATCGTGTACACGCGCGGCATGGGCAGCTCGGCCCGCTGCGTCAGATCGCGGAGGATGCGGTAGAGCTCCGGCGCCTCCTGCTCGCTCACCGGCCGAGCGCGGCTGGCGGCGAGCGCGATCTTGTCCGAAAACCAGTAGCCGAACAGGTTCATCAGCACCGCGAAGACGACGAAGACGTAGAGGAACTTGCCGCCGATGACGGCGCCGATCGCGATCAGCAGGCCCGTCAGGCCGGCGATCAGGAGCCAGGTCCGCAGCTGCGTGGTGAAACGGGCCTGGGTGATGTTCATCTGGGCACTCCTTTCGACTGAACGTTGTCGCAACGAACAGCCGAAGGTTTCTCCCGCCTCGAAGGCCGACGCGCCCGGGCAGTTCCTGCCGTTCTGACGAGCGCGCCCGTTCGGGGATAGTGCCCCTCGGCACCTCCGAGGATAGCAGCCGGCCGCCCGGTCGCCGCAGCGTCCAGCCCAGCCGGCCGGGAGCAGCGCGGCGGGCGCGGATTCCGTCCGGCCTTCTCCTCGGCCGCCGGGTGCGGCTTCGGCGCGCGCCGGCTCAGAACGCCTGCCGCAGGCGAACCAGCCTGCCGGCGCGGACGACGACGAGCTCGAACGTCACCTCGAGGCGCGCGAGCTCCGGGTGGAGGGCGAGCCAGGCCTCGGCCGCGCGGCGGAGGCGCCGCTGCTTCTCCGGCCCGACCATCTCGAGCGGGTCGCCTCGGCCGCCCGCGCTCTTGCTCTTCACCTCGCAGACGACGAGCCGGCGGCCGCGCCGCGCGACCACGTCGAGCTCGTTCCCGCCCGCCCAGACGTTCGTGGCCAGGATGCGGTAGCCGTGCAGACGGTAGTGTCGAACGGCTCGCCGCTCGGCCTCGTTCCTCACGCTTGCCCCGGCCTGCGACGTCTGCCGCGGGCGTCCCTCACACGGCGTAGCAGAGCGCGCGGAACGACCGGCGGTGCTGGTGGCTCGGCCCGTGCTCGCGCACCCGAGCCGAATGCTCGGGCGTGAGGTAGCCGACGTGCGAGGCGAAGCCGTACGCCGGATAGAGCGCGTCGAGGCGCTGCATCAGCCGGTCGCGGACGACCTTGGCCACGATCGAGGCCGCCGCGATCGCGGCGCTGCGCTCGTCTCCCTCGACGACGGCCGTGTGCGCCGGCGCCTGCGGGCCGAGCCGGAAGCCGTCGACCAGACAGATCTCGGCCGGCGGCACGAGGGCGCGCAGCACGGCGCGAAGGCCCTCCACGTTACAGACGTGGAGCCCGTCCCGGTCGATGCGCGAGGGCGAGAAGGCGCGGACGACGATCCGCTCCGCACAGAGGACGACGGCGCGGAAGAGCCGCTCGCGCTCGGGCGCCGTCAGCTGCTTGGAGTCGTTGAGGAGCGCGAGCGGCCGCGTGCTCGCACCTCGCAGCGCCCGGTAGTCGAACAGCACGCCGGCGACGAGGAGCGGCCCTGCCAGTGAGCCGCGGCCGGCCTCGTCGGCGCCGGCGACGAAGCGGGCGCCGAAGGCGCGGTCGAAGCTACGAAGCTTCCGGCCGCTCGCTCGCGCCGACGGCCGCGGCCTCTGTGGCGGGCTCGCCGGCGGCGCCGTCTGCGCGCTCGTCGCCTCCGGCTCCGGCGGCGACTGGCTCCTCGGCGAGCGGCTGGTGCTCGACCGCCTCGCCCTCGGCAGCTCGTTCGGGAGCTTCGGCGGTTGCGGAGAGCGCACCGGGCGAGCTTAGCCTGCCCCCGTACTGCTTGGCGCGAACGCGCGCCTTCTTTCCCACTTTCTCCCGCAAGTAGTAGAGCTTTGCGCGGTTGACGTCGCCGACCTGGACGACCTCGATCCGCTCGATCTTCGGCGAGTGCAGCGGGAAGGTGCGCTCGACGCCGACCCCGAACGACTGCTTGCGAACGGTGAAGGTCTCCCGGACGCCCGAGCCCTGACGCTTGATGACGATGCCTTCGAACACCTGGACGCGCGAGCGCGTTCCCTCGATGACCCGGAAGTGCACGCGCGCCGTGTCTCCTGCCTTGAAGCGCGGCAGACCTTTGCGCAGCTGTCGTCGCTCGATGGTCTCGATCGGGTTCATCGGAAGGGGCGGCGCGAGGCCAGCCGAGAATCCTAGCGAACCCCGCCCGTCGGCCGGACGGGAGCCGCCGGCGGCGGAGCGCCATCCGATCAGCGGAAGCCGATGCGGTTCGGGGGCCAGTAGACGAAGAACACCTCGCCGATGATGTTCTTCCTGGGCACAGCCCCCCACTCGCGCGAGTCGCACGACTGGCCGCGGTTGTCGCCCATGAAGAAGTACTCGCCCTTCGGCACGTGCCAGGTTTCGTTGAAGTGCTGCGTGTCCTGGGCGCGACGCTGCGGCTGGATGTAGGGCTCGTCGAGCTTCTTGCCGTTGATCCAGATGAAGCCGTGGCCGTCCTCGTGCACGGTGTCCCCGGGGAGCCCGATCAGGCGCTTCACGAACGTGCCGCCGGCGCCACACACCTCGGCCGCCTTCGGTGGCGTGTTGAAGACGATGATCTCCTTGCGGTGCGGGTCGCGGAAGTAGTAGATGAAGCGGTTGGCGAGCACCCGGTCGGAGAAGTGCGCCTCGCACCCGGGGCCCGGCCGGGCGCAGTGCAGCGTCGGCTCCATCGACGAGGACGGGATGCGGTACGGGTTGACGACCCACTGCTTCAGCGCGAGCACGATCAGCACCGCGCCGACGATCGTCACCGCCCAGTCGATCGCGATTCGCCACGGCCGCGGCAGGCCCGCCGTGAGACGGTCGACCGGGTTCAGTTTGCGCCGTCGGCGCCGTCCACGGAGGCGGCCGGCCGGCGCCGGCGTCAGGTAGGGAGGTTGGCCGGAGACAAAGTCCCCGCGCGCCGGCTCCCCGGGGAGCGCCTCGCCCGGCGCCGGCTCGCGCGGGGGGGCTGGCTGGTCGGTCGTCTCGCTTCCGCCGCCCGCGTCCGGCTGGCGGTGCTCCAGGTCTGTCACCGTCTGCTCCGCAGCCGGCTCTGCTCCCGCCGCCATCGCTCGACGCGACCGTGGTCGCCGGAGAGGAGCACCTCGGGAACGCGCCAGCCGCGGAACTCGGCGGGGCGCGTGTACTGGGGATACTCGAGCCCGCGCCCGAGCTCGCCCGAGAAGCTCTCGACGCGCGGCGAGTCGGCGCTTCCCGTGGCGCCCGGCAACAGCCGCGCGACCGCGTCCACGAGCACCATCGCGGGCAGCTCGCCTCCGGAGAGGACGTACGGGCCGATCGAGATGGCGTCGGAGCAGAGGTGGACGAGGATGCGTTCGTCGAAGCCTTCGAAGCGCGCCGAGAGCAGCGTCAGCTGCTCCTCGGCCGCCAGCTCCTCGACCACGCGCTGCTCGAGCGGGCGGCCCTGCGGGGTGAGGGCGACGACCCGGTGCTCGGGCACGCCGCCGTAGACGGCGTCGAGCGCGGCGGCCGCCACGTCGACCCGCAGGACCATGCCGGCACCGCCGCCGTAGGGCTCGTCGTCGACCTGGCCGGCGCGGAGCGGCGTGAAGTCCCGGTAGTTGAAGAGGCGTAGCTCGAGCCCCCGTCCCAGCACCGCCGCCAGCGGTCGCTGCTCCGTCAGCCACCCGAAGGCGTGTGGAACCAGGGTGAAGACGTCGAGCTGCAAGAGGTGAGGTTATCCGTGGACGGCGAAGCCTCGGGCGACAACGATTGTGCCTGCCGCGAGGTCGATGCGGCGCACGCACTCCTCGTGCATCGGCAGCGCCACCCCCGTGTCGAGCTCGAGCACGTCGTTCACCACGCCCGTCTCGACGTTCGCGACCCGGCCGAGCGCACGGCCGCTTCCCTCCTCCTCGACTGCGAGCCCGACCAGCTGGAATACGTAGTACGAGCCCTCCTGCGGCGGCGGCAGGCTCGAGGCCGGGATGGCGAGCTCCGCGCCGCGCGCCGCCGGGCGGTCGAGGCGGACGACGGGCCGCCCGCGGGCGCGCCTCGCGGAGACGACCCGCGCCTCCTCGCCGCCGACGACGAGGACCGTGCCGGGCGCGAAACGGGCCGGGTCGTCGCTCGCGTCCTCGACGACGAACGAGCCGTCGAGCCCGTGGCGACGCCCGACGCGTCCGACGCGCACGAGCTCGTCGCGGTCCGAGCCGCTAGTCGGCAATCTCGAGCTGGACCCGCCGCTCGGCGCGTGCGCCGGCCGCGCGCACGAGCGTTCGCAGGGCCTGCACCATGCGGCCGCGACGGCCGATCACCTTCCCCCGGTCGCCGGCGGCGACGTGCAGCCGCAGGACGAGATCGCCGTCCGACTCGAGCTCCTCGACGCGGACCGACTCAGGGTCGTCGACGATCCTCCTGGCGAGGAAGAAGAGGAGGTCGCCGGCAGCGCTCACCGGATCATGCCGCGATGTTCTTCGCCTTCAGCAGGCGGGCGACCGGCTCGGACGGCTGGGCGCCCTTCGCGAGCCATTCCTTCACCTTCGCCTCGTCCAGCTCGATCAGCGACGGCTCGGTCTGCGGGTTGTAGCGGCCGACGATGTCGATGAACCGGCCGTCGCGGGGCGAGCGCGAGTCGGCGACAACGACGCGGTACACCGGGTTCTTCTTCGAGCCGACGCGGGTCAGCCTCATCCGTACTGCCATACCTCTCCCTTCTCAGCGCTTCCCGGTAGCTCCGGGGAGCGCCGGCAGCTTGCCCTTGCTCATCTGCTTCATCATCTTCTGCATCTGCTTGCGCGCGTTCAGCAGCTGGTTCACCTGCTGGACGGTGGTGCCGCTGCCGCGCGCGATCCGGCGGCGGCGGGAGCCGTCGATCACGTGCGGCAGTCGCCGCTCACGCGGCGTCATCGACAGGATGATCGCCTCGACGCGGCGCAGCTCCTGCTCGTCCACGTCGACGTCGCGAAGCTGCCTACCCACGCCCGGGAGCATGGAGATCAGGCTCTTGACGGAGCCCATCTTCCGCATCATCCGGTAGCTCGTCAGGAAGTCCTCGAAGTCGAGCTCGCCCGCCATCAGACGGCGCTCCATCTCCTCCCCGTCCTCGGCCTCGACGGCCGCCTCCGCCTTCTCGATCAGCGTCAGCACGTCCCCCATGCCCAGGATGCGGGAGGCCATCCGGTCGGGGTGGAAGACCTCGAGCTGGTCGAGCTTCTCGCCGACGGAGGCGAGCTTGATCGGCCTGCCCGTCGCCTGCCGCACCGACAGCGCCGCGCCGCCGCGCGCGTCGCCGTCCAGCTTGGTCACGAGGACACCGTCGAACGCGACACGGTCCTGGAAGGCGAGCGCGACGTCGACCGCCTGCTGTCCGGTCATCGCGTCGAGCACGAGCAGCACGTTCGTCGGCTTCACCTCGCGATGCATCCGCTCGAGCTCGTCCATCAGCGGCTCGTCCACCTGCAGCCGGCCGGCGGTGTCGACGATGACGACGTCTCTGCCCTGCGAGCGGGCCTGCTCGACGCCGAGCCTGGCGGCGGCGACCGGGTCGCTCCGCTCCGAGCTGTACACGGGGATCTGGATCTGCTTGCCGAGCTGCTCCAGCTGGCTGATCGCCGCCGGACGCTGCAGGTCGGCGGCGACGAGCGCGGGCTTCTTCCCCTCCTTGCGCAGCATCAGCGCGAGCTTCGCCGCCGCCGTCGTCTTGCCCGACCCCTGCAGGCCGACGAGCAGGACGACCGTGGGCGGGCGCCCGGCGAAGGTCAGGCGGGAGTCGCCGCCGCCCATGATGCGGGTCAGCTCCTCGTGGACGACGCGGACGACCTCCTGGCCCGGGGTCAGGCTGTTCGTCACCTCCTGGCCGAGCGCGCGCTCCCGGACCGCGGCGGTGAAGTCCTTGACGACGGCGAGCGAGACGTCGGCCTCGAGCAGCGCGAGGCGGATCTCGCGCATGGCCTTCGAGATCGTCTCCTCGTCGAGCGTGCCGCGCTTGCGCAGCCCGCCGAGGGCGGCCTGCAGCTTGTCCCCGAGCGCGTCGAACATCCGGCCGGGAAGGGTACCTTTCCGCGCTCGCCGGCCTGCGGCGCGCCGTCAGTCGCCGTCGGCGCCGACGAGGGCGCGGGCGAAGTCGCCGGGGTCGAACGGACGCAGGTCCTCGAGCGTCTCGCCCACGCCGATCAGCTTCACGGGCAGGCCGAGCTCGACCGCGATCGGCAGGACGATACCCCCCTTCGCGGTCCCGTCCAGCTTCGTCAGGACGACGCCAGACACCTCGACCGCCTCGTGGAAGAGGCGCGCCTGTTCGAGCCCGTTCTGCCCGGTCGTCGCGTCGAGCACGAGCAGCGTCTCGTGCGGCGCGCCCTCGAGCCGTCCGGCGATGACGCGGCGGATCTTCCGCAGCTCCTCCATCAGCTGCGTCTGCGTGTGTAGACGGCCGGCGGTGTCGACGAGGACGACGTCGCGGCCGCGGCTCGCGGCCGCCTCGAGCGCGTCGTAGGCGACGGACGCCGGGTCGCCGCCGCGGACGGAGCCGACGAAGTCCGCGCCGGCGCGGCGTGCCCACACCTCGAGCTGCTCCTCGGCCGCGGCGCGAAACGTGTCGGCGGCGGCCACGAGCACCGAGCGGCCGTGCTCGGACAGGCGGTGCGCGAGCTTGCCGATCGTCGTCGTCTTGCCCGTGCCGTTCACCCCGACGACGAGCACGACGCTCGGCCGCCCGCTCAGCGCGAGCGTCCCCGGGTGGCCGAGGAGCGCGGCGATCTCCTCCGTCAGCGCCTGCTCCAGGTCGTCCACGGCTCGCCGACTGCGCAGCCGCCCCACCAGCTCGTCCGTCGCCGCCGTGCCCACGTCCGCCCTGATCAGCGCCTCCTCGAGCGCCTCCCACGACTCGTCGTCGCGCGGGTCGAAGCGCACGAGCGGCAGCCTGATCGCCGAGCGGGTGCGGCCGAGCGAGCGGCGCAGCTTCCGGAGGAACCCGCGTCGCTCCTCCTCGGCCTCCGCGACCTGCTGCTCGTCGCCGAGCAGCTCCGACCAGCTCCTCGCCATCGCGCGAAGACGCTCGCTGCTACGCGACCGCCGCCTCGGGCTCGTCGCGAGGCAGCCGCCTGGAGACGACCTGGGAGACGCCGTCGGGGCCCATCGTCACGCCGTAGAGGATGTCCGCCGCCTCCATCGTCCGCTTCTGATGGGTGACGACGATGAACTGCGCGCGGTCGGCGAAGGAGCGCAGCAGCGAGACGAAGCGGCCGATGTTCGTGTCGTCGAGCGCGGCTTCGACCTCGTCGAGCAGGTAGAAGGCGCACGGCCGGGCGAGGAAGAGGGCAAACAGGAACGAGATGGCGCCGATCGCCTTCTCGCCGCCGGAGAGGAGCGACAGGCGCGTGATGCGCTTGCCCGCCGGACGGAGCTCGACCTCGATGCCGGGCTCGGCCGCCTCGTCGTCGCCCGGCTCCGGCTCCGTCAGGCGCAGGCGGCCCTCACCGCCCGGGAAGAGCGTGGGCACGACCTCCGCGAAGTTGCGCTCGACGGCGGCGAACGTCTCCGCGAAGCGCCGCTCGACCGTCTCCGTCAGCTCCCGCCGCAGCGTGTCCAGCTCGTCGAGCGAGCGCTCGAGGTCCTCGCGCTGCCCGCGCAGCTCCGCCAGGTGCGCCTTCTCGCGCTCGTACTCCTCCCGTGCAAACGGGTTGACGCTGCCGAGCGCCTCCCGCCGGCGCTCGAGCCGGGCGAGCCTCGCCTCCAGCTCGTCGCGGGTCCCCTCGGCCGGCTGCGCGTTCGCCTCGGCCAGGTGCCGCCGCGCCTCGGCCGCCTCCGCCTCCAGCCGCGCCAGCTCGACCTCGACCGCCGAGGCCCGCTCGCCCGCCGCCGCGGCGGCGTGCCGGAGCTCCGCCTCCTCGGCGCCCAGGCGCCGCAGCTCGGCCGCGAGCGCGGCCGCGCGCCCCGACTCCTCGGCCGCGCTCGCCTCCAGCGGCTGCTCGGCGCGGCTGGCCGCGCGCGCGCACGCCTCGAGCTCCCGCGTGAGCCGCTCGGCGAGCGCGACCAGGGCCGGATCGGCGCGACGGACACGCGGCTCGGCCGCGGCCGCACGGCGCGCGAGCTCGCGCGCCTCCGCCTGCAGCCGCCGGTGCTGGGCGTCGAGCTCGAGCTGCAGCGCCTCGGCCGCCTCGCCGACGAACCAGAGCTCGCCCCGGCGGGGGTCCCAGCCGATTCCCTCGCGCGTCACCGCGGACCGATCGGATGCGAGCAGAGCGCCGAGCTCCACGACCGGCAGCTCGGCGACGAGCTCGCGCGGGTCGCGGCCGACGAGCACGACGAGGCTGCCGAGGCCGCAGGCCCGGGCGCGCTCGACCAGCTCGAGGCCCTGCTCGGGCGTGTCGGCGACGATCGCGGACGCCCGGTGGGCGAGCGCCGCCGCCACCGCCCGCTCGCTGCCGGGCTCGACCTCGACCAGGCTGAGCGCCAGCCGCTCGCCCTGCTCGGCGAGCGCACGTGCGGCCGGCGGCAGCCCTTCGCGCTCCTCGAGCGCCCGTCCGAGCGCGGCCGCACGCGCCTCGGCGAGCCGCGCCTGCTCGGCGAGCGACTCGTCTCGCTCCACGACGACCGGCTGGCGCAGCCGCTCGGCGAGCTCCGCCGCGCTCTCCCGCCGGAGCTCGAGCCGCTCGCGGGCGCTGCGCAGCCGGTAGAGAGCGGCCGCCGCCCCCTCGCGACCGCCGGCGAGGGAGGCGAGCTCATCCTCCGCGCGCGCCCGCTGGCGGAGGAGCGCCTCGAGCGTTGCGTCGAGCGCCTGCCGCTCCGCCGCCGCCGCCTCGCGCCGCGCCTGCGCCGCGCCGGCGCGGTCGGCAAGCGCCGCCAGGTCGAGCGTGGCGAGCGCGGCTCGGTGGCGCGCGATCTCGCCGGCGAGCTTCTCCGCTCGCTCGGCGGCCGTCGCCTGGAGGGCGAGCGGCCGCAGGCGCTTGGCCACCTCGGCTTCGAGGTCGCGCGCCCGCTCCACCTGCTGGGCGACCCGGGCGAGCTTCAGCTCGGCGCGGTGCCGACGGCGTTTGAAGCGCCCCAGCCCGGCGGCGTCCTCGACCAGCGCGCGCCGCTCCTGCGCGCTCGAGGTGAGGATCGCCTCGACCTTGCCCTGGCTGACGATCGAGCCGGCGCCGGGGCCGAGCCCGACGTCGGCGAGCAGCTCGACCACGTCCAGCCGCCGCACGGCGACGCCGTTGACCAGGTACTGGCCCTCGCCGCCGCGGTGCAGGCGGCGGACGATCGACACCTCGCTGAAGTCGAGGCCCGGCATCGTGCCGTCGGCGTTGTCGAAGACGAGCTCGACCTCGCAGAAGTCGGCGGGCGGCCTGGAGGCGGAGCCGTTGAAGAGCACGTCGTCGGGCTTCTCGGCGCGGAGCTCGCTCGGCGCCAGGCTGCCCGAGGCCCAGACGAGCGCGTCGCCGATGTTCGACTTCCCCGAGCCGTTCGGGCCGACGACGACGGCGACCCCGGGCTCGAGGCACACGTCGACCTGGTCGGGAAAGCTCTTGAACCCCCGCATGCGGACCGACTTCAGGTGCACGACGGGGCACGCTAGCGATCGCCGCGGCTGGCGCGCCGGCCGCTACCCGTCTTCGCGCTCCAGGGCGAGCGAGTGGAGCGCCTCGAGGGCCGCGGCCTGCTCGGCGTCCTTCTTCGTCGAGCCGGTGCCGACGCCCCGCTGCTCGCCGTCGATCAGGGCGGCGCAGGTGAAGCGCCGGTCGTGCGCCGGCCCCTCCATCTCGACGACGGCGTAGACGACGTGCTTGCGCGCGCGCGCCAGCTCCTCCTGCAGATCCGTCTTGTAGTCCACGGAGTGCGTGGCCGCGTACTCGATCTCGCCCGCGAAGGCCTCGACGATCGCTCCCTGCACCGCCTCGAAGCCGCGCTCGAGGAAGATGGCCGCGAGCGCGGCCTCGAGCAGCGCCGCGAGCACGTTACGGTTCTCGGCCAGGCGGGAGAGCTCCTCGGGCTGGGCCGCCGCTCCGCGCTCCGCCAGCCGTTCGCCGAGCCCGAGCTGGCGCGCGACGGCCGCGCACGAGCGCCGCGAGACGACGTGCGAGCGGATCTTGGCCAACCTGCCCTCCGACAGCTCCGGGTAGCGGTCGTACAGGTGCCGGGCGACCGCAAGCTCGAGCACGCTGTCTCCCAGGAACTCGAGCCGTTCGTACGACGACGCACGGTCGGGCGCCCAGGAGGAGTGCGTGAACACGTGCTCGAGCCGGCGGGATGGCAGGCTGTCGATCAGCCGGGCGAGGCGCCGGACGTCGCCCGCCCGGGTCCCCCCGCCGCTACTGGTGCGCCGAGACGTAGTCGACGGCCTGCCCGACAGTCTGGATCTTCTGCGCGTCCTCGTCCGAGATCTTGATCCCGAACTGGTCCTCGAGCTCCATGATCAGCTCGACGAGGTCGAGCGAGTCGGCGTCGAGATCTTCCTGGAAGGACGCCTCCTCCGTGACCTCGTTCTCGTCGACGCCCAGTTGCTCGACCAGGACCTCCTTGACTCGCTCGAAGACTTCCTCGCGCGAAGCTGCCATGTCACCTCTCTTGCACGTTGGATTCCGAGGGCGCGCGGATGCTAACACGGTCGTCCGCAGGCTCCTCGGCCATTCGCTGGCCGAGCTTCGCGACGACGCCGTGCTCGACCCCGCGCGCCGCGAGGCGGATGGCGCTCGTGATCGCTGCGGGCGAGGAGTTGCCGTGCGCGATGACGGCGACCCCGCGCAGACCGAGGAGGTAGGCGCCTCCGTAGGTGTCCGGGTCGAGGTGCGCGCGCAGCCTGCGGGCGGCGGGGCGAACGAGCAGGCCGCCGAGCTTGCCGCCCGGCGTGGCGGCGATCTCGCTCCGCAGCCAGTCGAGGGTCGTCCTGATCGTGCCCTCGAGCAGCTTCAGGCAGACGTTGCCTGTGAACCCGTCGCAGACGACGACGTCGGCCGCGTGCGCGAGCAGCCAGCGGCTCTCGACGTTGCCCGCGAAGGGGAGGCTGCTCGCAGCGAGGAGCTCGTGCGCCTGGAGGGTCAGCTGGTTTCCCTTCTCGGGCTCCTCGCCGATCGACAGGAGGCGGATGCAGGGCCGACGGACGTCGAGGATCTCCTCGGCGAAGATCGAGCCCATGACCGCAAACTGGAGGAGGTGCTCCGGGCGGCAATCCGCGTTCGCGCCCGCGTCGACGAGCACGGACGGCCCCTTCGGCGTCGGCACCATGACTGCGATCGCCGGCCTCAGCACCCCGGGCAGCCGGCGCATGTAGACGAGGCAGGAGGCGAGCATCGCGCCCGTGTTCCCGGCCGAGACGACGGCCTCCGCCCACCCCTCGTGCACCGCCCGGCACGCGGCGACGAGCGAGCTGTCCGGCTTCCCGCGCACGGCGTCGGCGGGCTTCTCGTGCATCTCGATCGCCTGCGTCGTGGTGACGAGCTCGAGCCCGGCGCTGTCGAGCCCGGCGGGTCCGAACAGCACCGGCTCGACCGTCTCCGAGCGTGCGGCGAGCGCGCCCGCGACGACCGCCTCGGGACCGCGGTCTCCCCCGAGCGCGTCGACCGCGACCCGTATGGCGCCCGCCATGGGTCGGAAGTCTACGAGCGTGGCGAGACGCTACGGGATCGGGGCCCGGAGCGGCTCGACCTCACGCCCGCGGTACGTCTTGCAGTTCGGGCACATCTCGTGCGACCGCTTCGGCTGACGGCAGTTGGGGCAGACGCTCAGGCGCGGCGCCCGGATGCCGTGCTGCGCGCGACGCTTGTCGCGGCGCGCCCTCGACGTCTTTCGCTTCGGAACGGCCATGCGGCTGCGGAGTATAGCCGGCAGGCCCGCCTGGACTCCGCGCGAGGCCGTGATCCCCAGCTCATGGCCGAGGAAGCCGTCGATGACCGCGAGCTGGTCGCGGCCGACGATGTCGAGATGGGATGGCGAGCAACGGTCACCCGTCGCCATCTCGCTATCGAGGCTACAAGCGATCCTTGAGCTCGGCCAGGGCAGCCCAGCGAGAGTCGGTCTCCTCGCTCTCGTGCTCGTGCGGCTCGCGGTTCAGGTCGGCGCCGCACACCGGGCACAGCCCGGCGCAGTCGGGCCGGCAGAGGATCTTGTCGGGGAGAGCGAGCACGAGCCCGTCGCGGGCCCACGAGGAGAGATCGAGCCGGCCGTCGATGACGTACGGCGTGGTCAGCTCCTCGGCGCGGCCCGGGCGTTCCGCCTGGTACTCGCGGAGGCGAAGATCCTCGTCGAGGACGGCGTCGCCGAGGCAGCGGAAGCACGGTCCGTGCAACCGCACGTGGAAGCGGAGCCCGAACACCGTTCCGGTCGAGGCACGGGTGACCGAGAGGGCGGCTGCGACCCTTTCGGGGACCGCGATGTAGCGCTGCCCGCCGAGCTCGATCGGGGCGATCTCGACCTCCTGCTCGTCGGTGAGCGACTCCCCCGACCTCAGCCGGTAGCTTCTGAGCTGCACGAACGTCATGCCGACGAGCCTAGCAACCACTTGGGCCATCTCCCGCGGGCCGGAAACCGGCGCCGGTTGCGCGACCGGCTCCCGTCTCGGCGGCGTGAACGAGGAATACGACCGCGGGAAGACACGTTCAAAGTCGCAATGCGATCACTGACGGACATCCGAGCCGAGATCGAGCAGCTGACCGAGCGACGCGCGCGGCTTCTGCAGGCGCTCAGCGAGCGGCACGATCCGACTCTAGCCGCCGAGCACGCCAGCCTCGAGCGGGAGATCGCGCGGCTGTGGGAAGAGCACCGGATCGAGCGAGCGCGTGTGCGCTTCGGCGAGCGCGACGAGATCATCCAGCGTGCCCGCCACGAAGAGCGGCTCGAGCGCGCCGCGTAGGAACGCCCCGCCGACGCAGGGGTGCTCCCTCCTCCAACGCCCCGGGCCGGCCCGTCTAAGATGGGTCGGCCCGGGGCGTTAGCTCAGCTGGGAGAGCGCCGGCTTTGCAAGCCGGAGGTCACCGGTTCGATCCCGGTACGCTCCATCTATCGAGGAGGCTTACGGCGGCCGCCTCGGGCTCAAGCTGGAGCCAGATCCGGATTCGGGAGCATGTAATCGCGGACGAAGGCGACGAGGTCTTGGTAGGAGCCGATGAAGGTGCGTAGCGTGCGCACGGTGGGGCCAAAGGTGTCGAACTCGTCGATCGAGATCCCGTCCGGGTCGTAGGCGCGGCGGAAGTCGGCGAACAGGCGGTAGAGCTCGTCGACGATCGCCTCGGGGACCGGGCGGTCGAAGCGGGGGACGACCTCGAGGCGGGACTCGTTGAACAGCCGTTGCCAGGCGTGCGGCATCGTCAGCACGATGTCGCCGCCGACCAGCTCGGTCCAGTGCAGGTGGTGGCGGTACGCGGCGGCGAGCAGCCGCGCCCGGTAGCCGCGCTCCTTGAAGAGCGGGTAGGCCCGCTTCAGGCAAGCGATCCCGGCCCAGTGCGGATACCCGGGGTCGATCAGGACGCCGTCCCGCTTGACGAGCACCTCGATCCAGTCGTCGAGGCGGCCGACCATCATCGTCACCACCGGCGACATCGTCGAGACGTCCTCGCCGGCCTGCTCGCGGCGGGCGAGACCGCGCTCGATCGCCTCCCCGGCGGCGAGCGCCTGCGGGACGGTGAAGCAGACGGTCACGTTCACGTTCACCCCGGCCGCGGTCGCCTCCTCGGCCGCCCGGATCCCCGCTTTCGTCCCCGGCACCTTCACCTGCATGTTCGGCGCCAGCGCGGCGAACCGGATCGCCTGCTCGGTGATTCGCGCCGCGTCCCGGTACAGCTTCGGGTTCGTCTGGATCGAGAGCCTGCCCTTTCGTCCACCTTCGCGCTCGAACACCGGCAGCAGCACCTCCGCTCCGCGGACGGAGATCTCCTCGAACAGCTCCATGGCAATCTCGTCCTCGGTCCAGGTCGGATTCCCGTCGATCAGCTCCGCGATCCGGTCCTGCCACAGATGCAGCTCCTTGCGCAGCACCTCGCCGACGATCGTCGGATTCGAGGTCGCCCCGGTCGCCCCCCGCGCGACCGCGTACTCCAGCTCCTGTACCGACGACGAGTCGTTCCAGTAGTCGGTCGCCGTCGTCGCGGCCATCCGCTGCAACGGAGACGCGATCACCTCCGACCCCACTGCCATCGCTCCTCCTCTCGGAAGACTCTCGGCCATCTCCGCTCTCGTCACCGGACGAGCGGGACACGCGGATCGGGTTGCAGGTCGGCCCAGGCGGCACGAGTCCAGTGCAGGGCGGGGTCGTCGGCCGCGGCCATCGAGCGCCGCTCGCCCGCGAGCGCGTTCAAGTAGTAGAGGTCGTAGCCGTGCGCGGCGGCGGTCGTGTGGTAGCCGAACGGCACCAGCATCACGTCCCCGTCCCGGACCGTGACCGTCTCGTCGACCCCGTGCCGGGGGCTGTACAACCGCTGCAGCGCGAACGCCTCCGGCTTCGCGGTGCGGTAGTAGTAGGTCTCCTCGAGCACGACCTCGCCGGGTGGGTCGTCCTCGTCGTGCTTGTGCGGCGGGTAGCTCGACCAGTTCCCGGCCGGGGTGAACACCTCGACGACGAGGAGGCGCTCGGCCGGGAACTCCGGCTTGACGATGTGGTTGATCTGCCGGGTCGCGTTGCCTGCGCCCCGAACCTCGACCTCGACCTGCTCGGGAACGACGAGCACCGGCTCACGCCGGCGGTCGCACAGCGCGCCGCAGATCGCCACCTCGGCGTCCCCCTCGACCCGGTAGGCGGTCTCCCGTGGCAGGTACAGCGCCCACGGCATCCCGTCGAAGACGGACGCGCGGCCGCCGAGCTCCCACCGCTCCCCCTCGGCCTCGACGGCGCAGCGGCCGCCGAGGACGACGAGCGCCACCTCCTCGTCGCCACTGCCGGCCGAGAACGAGCCTCGGCGGACGCCGAAGGAGAGGAACCGCCAGCCCGCCGACTGCGGCGTCACCTGCTCCCACTCGCCCGCCCGCCAGAGGTGGCTCGGCGCCGTCACAGGTGTGTCCGCTCCGCCGCCCGCGCCCGCTCGTACTGCGCACGGGCCGCCTGGACCGCCGGCACCCGCGACACCTCGGAGACGGCGACGTCCCACCAGCTCTCGTAGCCGGGCACGCTCTCGTAGCGGTCGACCTCGACCGCGATCACCACCGTTCGCTCGACCTGCTTGGCCTCCTGCAGAGCGGCTCGCAGCTGCTCGACGGTTCGAACCGAGATCACGTGCGCACCCAGCGAGGCCGCGTTCGCCGCGAGGTCGACGGGCAGCACGGGCGGCGGAGCGGCGTCCGAGTCGAGCCCGAGCGTGCCGTCCTGCCGGTAGCGGTACTGGGTGCCGAACCCGTCCGTACCGAGCGAGCGCGAGAGGCCGCCGATCGAGTTGAACCCGTGGTTGTCGACGAGCACGACCGTCAGCTTCAGCCGTTCCTGGATCGAGGTGACGAGCTCCCCCGAGAGCATCAGGTAGGAGCCGTCGCCGACGAGCACGTAGACCTCCCGGTCGGGCGCTGCCAGCTTCACCCCCAACCCGCCGGCGATCTCGTAGCCCATGCACGAGTAGCCGTACTCGACGTGGTACTGCTTCGCGTCGCGTGCCCGCCAGAGCTTGTGCAAGTCGCCGGGCATCGACCCGGCCGCGCAGACGACGACGTCGGTCGCGGCGCTGAACGCGTTCACGGCGCCGATGACCTCGGCCTGCGAGGGCAGCGGCCCGTGACCGAGGCGGTACAGCCTCTCCACTTCGGCGTCCCACTCGCGGTTCAGGCGCTCCGCCTCCGCGCGGTAGGCGTCGTCGACCGACCAGGTCTCGAGCTGGTCGGCCAGCGCCTCGAGGGTCGCCCTCGCGTCGCCGACCAGCTGCAGCCCGGCATGCTTGGCGGCGTCGAAGTCGCACACGTTCACGTTCACGAACGAGACGTCCGGGTTCCGGAAGAGCGTCTTCGAGGCGGTCGTGAAGTCCGACCAGCGCGTCCCGAGCCCGACGACGAGATCCGCCTGCGCTGCCAGGCGGTTCGCCGCGAACGTCCCGGTCACGCCGATCGCACCAAGCGCCGACGGATGGTCGTACGGCAACGAGCCCTTCCCCGCCTGCGTCTCGGCGACCGGGATTCCCGTCGCGTCGCACAGGCGCCTGAGCGCCTCCGTCGCCTCCGAGTAGATCGTCCCGCCGCCGGCGACGATCAGCGGCCGCCGGCTCGCTCGGATCCGACCCGCCGCCTCCCGCAGCAGGGCAGGGTCGGGAAGCGTCCGCGGGATCCGCCACACCCGCCGGTCGAGGAAGGCGGTCGGGCAGTCGAATGCCTCCGCCTGCACGTCTTGGGGAAACGCGAGCGTCACCGCCCCGGTCTCCGCCTGGTTCACCAGCACGCGCATCGCCTGGAGCGCCGCCGGCACCACCTGCTCCGGCCGCCAGATCCGGTCGAAGTACCGCGACACCGGCCGGAAGCAGTCGTTCACCGACACGTCCCCTGCCCACGGCGTCTCGAGCTGCTGCAGCACCGGATCCGGGCGTCGCGACGCGAACACGTCCCCGGGCAGCAGGAGCACCGGCAGCCGGTTCACCGTCGCCAGCGCCGCCCCGGTGACCATGTTCGTCGCCCCGGGCCCGATCGACGTCGTGCAGACCAGCGTTCCCAGCCGGTTGCGCATCCGGGCGTAGCCGGCCGCCGTATGCACCATCGCCTGCTCGTTCCGCGCCTGGTAGTAGGTCAGCAGCTCCGGGCTCTCGAAGAGCGCCTCCCCGATCCCGGCGACGTTGCCGTGTCCGAAGATCCCGAAGCACCCGCCGAAGAAGCGGTGCTCGACTCCGTCCCGCTCGACGTGCTGCGCGGCCAGGAAGCGCATCAGCGCCTGGGCGGCGGTCAGGCGAACCGTCTGGTTGCCCGGCCGGGCGCGCCGCGAGCCGACCGTGTCCGGGACCGTGTGCGCGGTCATCGCAGCCGTCAGTCTACGGGTGAGACGGGTGCTGCGCCACCATGCGGACGGAGTGTCCATTTTGTGGACGAACCGATAGGGTCCGCGCTCGTGGAAGAGGTCGGCGTCGGAATCGTCGGCTACGGCACGATGGGCCGCGCGCACGCCCACGGCTACGAGCTCGCTCCGCGCGTGCGCGAGCTGCCGGTGATCCCGCGTGTCCGTGCGATCAGCGGCCGGAGCGCGCACGCGCTCGCCGCCGCCGCCCGGCGTTACGGCGTGCCCGAGTGGACGGTGGACTGGCGGGAGCTTCTGGCGCGCGACGACGTGCAGCTCGTCGACGTCTGCACGCCGCCCGGGACGCACTCCGAGATCGTGCGGGCCGCGGTCGAGCTGGGGAAGGCGGTGCTGTGCGAGAAGCCGCTGGCTGCGGATTACGCGTCCGCGAAGGCGGCGGCGGACGCGGCGCGCGCCGCCGGCGTTCCGAACGCCGTCGGCTTCAACTACCGGCGGCTGCCGGCGCTCTCGCTGCTGAAGCGGATGGTGGACGAGGGAGCGGTGGGCAAGGTGCTGCTCTGGCGGGCATCGTGGCTGTCCGACGAGTTTCTCGACCCGGACATCCCGTTCGACTGGCGCTTCGAGCGCTCGATGGGCGCGAGCACGATCGCCGACCTGGGGGCGCACCTCGTCGACCTCGCGCTGTGGATCGTCGGCGGCATCGACGAGGTGGCCGCCCAGTCGGAGACGTTCACGCGCGAGCGGAGCGGGCGGACGGTCGACGTCGACGAGGCGTCCTCCTGCCTCGTCCGCTTCGCGAACGGCGCCCGTGGCACCTTCGAGATGACGCGCGTCTGCGCGCGCCGTCCGTGCGACTTCTCACTCGAGATCAACGGGACGCGGGGGACGCTGCGATTCGACTACGCGCGCCTGAACGAGCTCTGGTACGGCGACGCGAGAGAGGACGCCCTCCTCTACGGGCTCAGGCGGATCCGCGCCGAGCACCCGGCGCACCCGTACGCAGGCGACTGGTGGCCGATCGGCCAGGGGGTCGGCTACGGCACGAGCTTCGTGAACCAGGCGGCCGACCTGCTCGAGCGGTGGCCACGCGGCCCGTGGGAGCCGGATCTCGTGCACGGCGCGCGCGTGCAGGCGGTCTGCGAGGCGATGGAGCGCGCGGCGGCGCAGCGCCGCTGGGTGCGGGTCGACGAGGTGACTGGATGACGAGCGTCCGCGCCGCCGTGATGACGGCCCCCGGGGAGGTCGAGGTCCAGCGCTTCCCGGTGCCGGAGCCGGAGCGGGGCGCGGTGGTGATGCGAGTCCGGCTGTCGGGCATCTGCGGGACCGACAAGCACACCTACCGTGGCGAGACGATCCAGTACGCCGGCACGCCGCACGAGCGGCGGCTCGAGTTTCCGCTGATCTGCGGGCACGAGAACGTCGGCGTCGTCGAGGCGCTGGGCGGCGAGGTGCTCGCCTGGGACGGCACGCCGCTCCGTCCGGGCGATCGGATCGTCCCGGGCGCGAACGTGCCGTGCGGAGCCTGCTGGTACTGCGTGAGCGGTCAGCCCTACTACCTGTGCGAGCATCTGGAGGACTACGGCAACTCGCTGAACGCCCGGCGTCCGCCGTCGCTGTTCGGCGGCTGGGCGGAGCTCATGTACCTCCTGCCGGGAACGCCGATCTTCCGCGTTCCCGACGAGCTGCCGGACGAGCTGGCGGTGCTCACCGAGGTGATGGCCGTGACGCACGGCGTCGAGGCCGCTCGACGGGTGGGAGGCTGCTCCTTCGGCGAAAGCGTCGTCGTCTACGGCGTCGGGCCGCTCGGGCTCTGCCACCTGATCAAGTCACGGCTGCTGGGTTGCGGGAGGCTCGTCGCCATCGACCTCCTCGCCTCGCGGCTCGAGACGGCGGCCGTCCTCGGTGCGACGCTCACGCTGGACGCGTCCCTGCTCGACGACGGGGAGCTCGTCGCACGCGTCCGCGAGCACACGCGGCGGGGCGCCGATGTGGTGCACGACTGCTCCGGCACGCCGCGCACGTTCGGGAACGCGCTGCGGATGGCGCGCGCGGGCGGCGTCGTCGTCGAGTCCGGGGCCTTCGTCGACCTCGGCCCGGTCGAGGTGAACCCGAACCGGGACATCTGCGCACCGAACGTCAGCGTGCTCGGGATCGGCGGCGAGACCGCGGCCGCGTACGCCGGGTCGCTCGAGCTGCTGACGCGCAACCGTGACCGGCTGCCCCTCGACCGCATCGTCACCCACCGGATGCGGCTCGAGGACGCGGCCACGGCGCTCGAGCTCGCCCAGCGGGAGGGCGCGATGAAGGTCGTGCTCGACCCGACGCTCCGGGCGGAACGTCGCTACACCGCGTTGTGACCGAGAGCAGCCGAGATCTCACGCGCGCCCTGGACGACGAGCTCGACGAAGGTCTCGCGCTCCTCTCCCAGGACGAGCGACTTGAGGCCGCCGATCGAAAGGGCGGCGCGGACCTTGCCCGTGTAGTCGAAGATCGGAGCGCCGAGCGAGGCGATCCCGAGCGTGACGTCCTCGTCGCTGACGGCGTAGCCGCGGCGGAGCGTCTCATCGAGCTCGCGGAGCACCGCGTCGCGCGTCACCGGCGTACGCTCCGTGAGCATGGACAGCTGGCCCGACAGCAGGTACTCGTCCCAGACCTCCCTCGGCTCCCAGGCGAGCAACGCCCTCGGCCCAGCGCCGACGTGGAGGGGCAGCGAGCCGCCCAGGCGCAGGGCCAGCGACTGCACCCGCAGCCCCTCGAGCCGCTCGATGCAGACGGCCTGCCAGCCGCTGCGCACGAGCAGGAAGACGGTCTCTCCCACCCGCGCGTGAACACGCTCCATGACCGGCAGTGCCGCCTGCCGCTCGTCGAGCCGCTCGACGACTGCCGCGCCGAGCCGCCACAGCCTCCAGCCGAGGTGGTAGGAGCCCGGCTGCGAGCCGGGCTCGACGAGGTCGAGCGCCTCGAGACTGCGGAGCAAACGGTACGTCGTCGTGCGGGGCTCGCCGAGCAGCTCGGCCAGCCGCCGGGGAGTCGCCTCGCGCGCGTCGGCGAGCTGCTCGAGCAGGTGGACGGCCTTCGCGAGCGCGCGGATCGGGTTGTCCCGAACCTGCGCCTTCAATGCCTCTCTCCGCTCCGCCTCCAGCGTCGACCTCCTGTTCGCATCCTAGACAGTGTGTCCGCATGATGGTACGTTCGGGCTGGACGTGGCGGCAACGTCTCCAGGACACGTGAGCACGACGGGAACGGCGCCATCCACTCTCGCCTCCGCCGCGCCAGGCATCGAACTCCGCGGCGTCGTCAAACGCTACGGCACGCAGGTCGCCCTGCGCGGGATCGACCTCGAGATCCGCGACGGCGAGTTCTTCTGCCTGCTCGGGCCCTCCGGTTGCGGCAAGACCACGACGCTGAACCTGATCGGCGGCTTCGTGCCCGTGACGGAGGGCGAGATCTGGATCCGGGGCCAGCGCATCCACAGGCTGCCCCCGCACAAGCGGCCCGTGAACACCGTCTTCCAGTCGTACGCGCTCTTCCCGCACATGAACGTGCGCGAGAACGTCCGCTTCGGCCTGAAGATGGACCGTGTGCCGCGGTCGGAGTCGACACCGCGGGTCGAGGAGGCGCTCAGGCTCGTCGGGCTCGAGGAGTACGGCGACCGGATGCCGGCGCAGCTCTCGGGCGGACAGCAGCAGCGCGTCGCCGTGGCCCGCGCGCTCGTCAAGCGGCCGGCGGTGCTGCTGCTCGACGAGCCGCTCGGAGCGCTCGACCTCAAGCTCCGGCAGCGGTTGCAGATCGAGCTCGCGCAGATCCATCGAGACGTGGGGACGACGTTCGTCTACGTGACCCACGACCAGGAGGAGGCGATGTCGATGGCGGACCGCATCGCCGTGATGAGCGACGGCCGCATCGAGCAGCTCGGCGAGCCGGAGGAGATCTACCGCCTCCCCGCCACCCGGTTCGTCGCCGACTTCATCGGTGACTCGAACTTCTTCGACGCCACGATCGAGGGCTCCGTCGCGCAGCTCTCGGACGGGTCGCGCGTGCCGTGCCGCGGTGGCAGCGGTCGTGCCACCGTGATGGTGCGGCCGGAGTCGATCCGGTTCCGCCCCGGCGAGGCGTCGGTGCCCGGGAGGGTCGTGCAGACCTCGTTTCTCGGAAAGCACGTGCGGGTCGCAGTTGCGACGCGCGCCTCGGAGGCGCCGGTCGTCGCCGCGCTGCACGACACGTCGGAGCTGCCGGCCGTGGGCGACGAGGTGGAGCTCACCTGGAGCGCCGACGACGGCGTCGTGCTGGAGCCGGCGTGACGGTCAGAGCGGCCGAAGCCCCCCGGCGGGCGCGCACCCCGCGGCTCGCCGGCGTCGTCGACTACCTCGGCTTCGGCCCGGCGGTCCTCCTGTTCGGCCTGTTCTTCCTCGTGCCGCTCGGGATCATCGTCTGCTACTCGTTCTGGGAGACGATCGACTACTCGGTCGTCCACCACTGGACGCTCGACAACTACCGCTACTTCTTCAGCGTCACCGCCTACGTCAGCACGATGCTGGCGACGATCTGGGTCTCGGTCGCCGCGACCGCGCTCGCGATCGGGCTCGCCTTCCCGTTCGCCTACTGGCTGTCGCGCTACGTTCCGCGCCGGCTGCGGACGCCGCTGCTCGTGCTGGTGATCGTCCCCTTCTGGTCGAGCTACCTGCTTCGCGTCTACTCGTGGCTGACCATCCTCGGCCAGAAGGGCGTGATCAACCGCTTCCTGCAATGGGCCGGCATCACGCACCACCCGCTCGGCGTCCTCCTCTACGACCGGCCGGCGGTGATCCTCGTGCTCGTCTACCTCTACTTTCCGTTCGGCGCGCTCACGCTCTACTCGTCGATCGAGCGCTTCGACTGGAACCAGCTCCGGGCGGCGATGGACCTCGGCGCGTCGCCGCTGCAGGCGATCTTCCGCATCCTGGTGCCGCAGATCCGACCGGGGATCATCACCGCGATCATCTTCGTGTTCATCCCGATCCTCGGCGAGTACCTGACGCCCCAGATCGTCGGGGGCACGGGCGGCGTGATGATCGGCAACCTGATCGTCAACTTCTTCCAGGCGGCGGAGTACACGCGCGGAGCGGCCGTCTCGCTGCTGATCGCCGCATTCATCGTCGTGCTGCTGGTTGTGTTCCGGAAGTCGCTCTCTGCGAAGGAGGCCTATGGCGCGTGATCTCGAGGTGCTG
>DASREE010000058.1:0-95641 GCA_035652235.1 Gaiellaceae bacterium
CAGGCGGGCAAACGACACCTACGGATCCGCGCTCGCAGCGCATCCGGGCCAGTCGCAGGGGCGGCCAAGTAACTAACACGGGCTCGAAGCCCATCGAACAACAACGGCCTGCCCGACCTGCGTTTGCTCCCAGATGCCCCCGTCCCGGACGGTCGCACCGTACTCACCAACCCGGACACCACCAGCGTCGAGGCGGTCAAGGGTCACGGCGAGCATCCACCCCCTTTCATACGGGATACCAACCTGCTCGAGCGGCTCAACAAGGAGATCCGCCGCCGCACCGATGTCGTCGGCATCTTCCCCGACCGAGCCGCGATCGTCCGCTTGGTCGGCTCGGTCCTCGCCGAACAGAACGACTGTCATGAAGGCGGCGGCTCGTTGGTGATGTGACGTCGGGCCTCCCCCGAAGAATCAGCGCTCGGACACGAGCGATTCCCGGAAGGAGGCCCAAGTGCAGTATCTCGGTATCGACTGGGGCACCCGCAAGGCGGCGTGGTGCGCGATCGACGAGCCCGGCGACATCGTCGAGGGCGCGATTCCAGCTGACGAGGACGGACTCGCGAAGCTGGTGCACAGGCTCGGCCCGGACGTGCGCGACTGCGTCGAGATGATGAGCGGTGCCGTCTGGGTCCGTGACAGGCTCGCTGCGTGCGGCTGGGAGATCCAGATCGCCGAGCCGCGCAAGGTAAAGGCGCTCGCGCCGCTGGCGTGCAAGACCGACCGCGTCGACGCGCGCGTGCTCGCCGAGCTCGTCCGGCGCGACCTGGTGCCGGATGTGTGGGTCCCATCTCTCAGTGAGCGGGAGCTGCGCGAGCGGCTGCGCCGGCGCACCCACCTCGTCCGCCTTCGCACCTCGGCGACCAACCGCGCCTTCGGGCTGCTGACCCAGTGGGGGCTGCGGGTCAGTCTCACCACCCTGCGCAAGCCGGACGCGTTCGCGCTGTTGATCGATCGCGGCGTGCCGGCGGTCTGGCTCCAGTCGATCAAGACGCTCCTGTCGGTGATCGACGACCTCGACCGACAGATCGCACCGATCGAGCGCGAGCTACGCCCGCTCGCCCACGCCGACGAGCAGGTGCGGCTGCTGATGACGATCCCCGGCGTCGCCGAACTGCTCGGCCTCACGCTCCTCGCCGAGATCGGCGACGTCTCCCGCTTCCCGACCGCGCGCCGGCTCGTCGGCTACTCCGGTCTCGCCCCGACGATCAAGCAGTCCGGGCAGAGCTCCCGCACCGGCCCGATCTCGAAGGCGGGGCCGAGCACGCTCCGCTGGGCAGCGATCGAGGCGGCGCAAGGCGCGTGGCGACCGACCAACCCCTGGCATCGGCTCTACGCCGAGACCAAGCAGCGCCACGGCAAGGCTAGTCCCGCCAAGGCCGCGGTCGCGCGCAAGGTCCTGATCGCCAGCTGGCACGTCCTCGCACGCAACGAACCCTTCAAGCGGAGCGCCTCGAGCGCGACCACCAATGTCCCGGCAAGCTCCTCCATTCGTCTGGCCGACTGAAAGCCCTCGAACGATCTGAGAAGCCGGGGCAGCTGCAACCAGACCAGGTGCGCACCAAGCGCCGAAAGAGATCTCAGCACCGCCATCGCCATCAACGGAAGGAGAAACCTCGACAACGAACCGCTGCTTGACATCCACCCGCTCTTCAAAGAGACGAGTGGGCTGTCGCCCGCCGCTACATGAGCGCCGAATCGATCGCCAAGGCGCTCGCCAACCCCGCACCCGAGGAGCGCGCGGAAGCGCCCGCGCTCCCCGCCGCCGCCTGAATGCCCGACTACGTGACGACCGCTGCGAACTTCGAGGCCACAGGAGCGGCTCTGACGGCCTGCCAGACCTGGGCGCGACTGATCCGTCGTCCGAATTCGACTCGCTCCCCCGCAAAGGAGGTGCCGCCAACGCCGACAACGACCTGACCATCAGGCGAGGATGACGCGCTCAGCCTCATACACCACCTTGACGGACGCAGCCGAGGTGGCCGAGCTTAAGACGGAGCTTCAGGTCGAGCTCGACCGTCTCGGCGGCTTCCTTCGTCGGCACCGTGACCTCCGGGAACGGCCGCACGCGGACCTGCCAGCGGCCCTTGCCCCGTTTGCGGATCGCCATCAGCGAGCCTCCCTTCCGTTGCTGGAAGGTCGACTCTGCCGCCGTCCGTTCGAAGCTGCCAAGCTCGATCGCCCGCTGGGAGACCGACACGGTCGAGCCCGGTTACTCGACCCTGCGCCGCGTCCTCCAGGCCTCCGGCTTCGACATCCCGCCGGTGCTCGTGCCCTACGAGCGCGACCTCGAGCGCGACGCCCAGGTCCAGGAGCTGCGCGAGCTGACCCCGCAGGAGCGGATGGCGAGACTGCTCGCACGGCTCGACAAGCCGCGATGAGCCAGCCCCGCTTCGACCCCTACGCGATCCTGCAAGAGCTCGAACGGGTGCGGTGCGGCTTCGTCGTCATCGGTGGGCTCGCGCGCGTGATCCAGGGCTCTGACGAGCTCACTCACGGCCTCGATATCGCCCCCTCCATGAATAAGGAGAGCCTCCGCCGTCTCGGCCAGGCGCTCGAAAACCTGAACGCACGCCGCGTCGACCGCCAACCGCTCGCCCTCGACCAGCTCGACCCCCAGCGCGAGCCCGTGATCGAACTCACGAGCGATGCCGGCGAGATCAAGATCGTCCCCGAACCCGCCGGCACCCGCGGCTACGAAGACCTCCGCTTCCGCGCCAACCACGAACCACTCGGCCACGGCCTCCGCCCCTCCGTCGCCTCACCCGGCGACCTCGTCCGCATGCTCGAAGCACACGACCGACAGCCCGACCCACTCGTGCTCGAGACCATGCGCACCGTGCTCGAACTCGAACACCGACTCACGATCTGGCGCCTCGAGCAGCACGTTCACAGTTTCTTCCTGCGCGTTCTGCTGCACCTCATCGACGCCGATAAGTAGGCCGGCTCCCTCCTCTGGGTTCGCAGCCCGCCATGGGATCTCCTCAGGCGCGCAGTTCTCGTAGACGACCTGGGTGCCATGGCGGTAGGCGTTGTTGATGTCGCGAACGCTCCGCGTGCGCATTCCGGCCGCATCCTCGACGCGAGCGAATAGACGACCTGCCTCCTCCATGTTCCGCATCGCGGTCGCGATCTGGTCGTCCACCAGAGCCCGCGCCGTCTGCAGATCGTTGAGGTCTACGACACCGCGGTTGAACAGCACCTGCGGGAGGTCGTCGGGAACGGGGAGGCTAAACAGCTCTCGTCACTCACCCTCAGTGAGCGCCTCGAGCCTCTCGAACTCCTGCGCGATATCGTCGCCGCGCCGGCGGTAGCCGGCGCGAAAACCGGGGCCGGCGCGGTGGGACTGGAACAGCTCCTCGAGCGCCGCCATCGTCCGATGCTCGGCGTGATGCACACGGAGGTCGTCGCTCAGACTGGCGATCTGACGGTCGCTCAGGAGAAGAGCCGCCATGTCGCGGTGCGCCCGCCACCCGTAAGGTGGATCGACAGCAGCAGCCAGAAGCCCTCGCGCTGAAACCTTTCAAGCCCGAGCTCGAGGAAGCGCTGCCCGTACAGCTGCGTTGGAGGCGTGGGTGGGAGTTCAGGGAGCCGTTGGCCCACTACGAGGAACGGTATATATGGGGCCACCTCGTTCATGCGCGCAGGGCGTGAGTAGGCGTCCGCATGGGCGCGCTGCCATCGGGCGATGCCCGTACCGTTGTCCAACGATGGATGTGCGGCCTCCATACCGGCCTCCATACCTTTTCGACCCGGACACCGTCGAGTTACGGATTGCGCCGCTGCCGCGGACGGCGAAGCTGATCCACGCGAAGAAGAGGAGCTGGGCGCCGTCCACTGCCTTCCCGAGGCTGCGTACGACGGAGCGCGAGATCCTACGGATCCTCGGCCGCGCCCGGCTCTACAGCCACCTCGACCAGCTACTCCACTCGCTTGAGTACTGCCTTGCCAACGGCTGGGACGCTCACCAGCTCGGTGCACGCGACCGCGATGAGTTCACATCGCTCATTTCCGACCTCCAGGTAGCGGAACACTGCCTGCTCCGGAACTTCACGATCGAGTCCCCGGTCGGCCTCGCCATCCAGGGCGCAAAGCCCGATCTGTATGTCCGCAAAGACGATGTGGCCGCGATCATCGAGGTCTTCCGGCCGCGCGAGCTCCAGGCATTCCACAACTTCCGGACAGATGTCTCCCGGCTCCTGATGGAGGCCGACATCCGTCTCGACTACCAGGCGGACGTCAAGCTCGGCTGCGTCTCGGACTTCGACGAGAGCGGACGTCTCGTGTCGCCGTGGCACCCGTGTGACCTCGACGACGCGCTCGCGCCCGTCGCGGAAGAAGCACTTGAACGTGTCGCGGCCAAAGTCGCGGTGCTCGCGCCGGCAGCGCGGGAGCTGATCGTGGAGAAGTGGCCGAAGAGGAATCTGAGACTGACGGTCGAGCTCTCGGACATCCGGACGAGCGTGGGCGACGAACCCGCGCGGTCAGTGAGCTACGGCCAGTCATACGGCGGGTATGAGCCGGTCGGGATGCTGGCGCGGCTGATGAAGGCGATCATCAACACGGCGAAGAAGCGGCAGGCAGGGGAGAGAGGAGGGCAGGCGCGCGTACTCGTCTGCGACGTGTCCGACACGATCGTCGTGCCGCACCTCCAAGACGAGCACCGGAAGAAGCGATACGTCGAGATTCTCATCGGTGATCTCGAGCCCCAGGTGAAGAAGAACTACGACGTGATTGCACTCTGCGAGCGCCGCGGCTGGGGTAAGCCGCTGCACCTCCACTTCTGCGTGTGCGCGGGGCCGGAATACCACCGGCTACTCGGCGAGCTCTTCGGCGCCATCCAGACGATGACGCCTTGAGCGGCCCAGGGGGTTCTACCTTTGCGCCGAGCGGAGTGACTGCGGCGAAACGTCTGAGAGCCTCAGTACGGTCGTGGCATGACGGTCGATGAGCTTCAGGCCAGCGCCGGGCAGGACTTCCTCTTCCACTACACGGATGCGATCCGTGCCGACGCAATCATCGAGGAGCGCTGTTTCGTCTCCGGGCCGCGGGCGGCGCGCGGATTCGGGATCTACGCGACGGACATCGCGCCGGTGAGCGCGGAGACGATCGAGGAGGTGATCATTCACTGTTTCCGCGGCGACGCCACGCCACCCGAGGTGAGCCATGCGATCGCGGTGCGGCGGTCGAGCGGCGACCTGCGGTTCGAGCGGACCGACGACCCGTACCAGTGGGTCTTGCCCACCGGGAAGCTCGAGCTCATCCACATCGACGGGATCTACGTCGCCACGGCTGCGTTTACCGGCAGAGGTTGGGAGATCATCGATACAGAAGAGTGACAAGCGGTTGTAATTTTCTGTGCTAGGATGAGGCCATGCCACGAGGTAGGAAGACGACCAATATGAAGAAGGGGGCGGCCAGCCCGGGTCGCATGCGCGCCGCCGAGGTTTCGCCGGCGCTGCGAGATCGCCTCGACCAGGCGCGAGTACTGCGAGACCCGCGCGTGCGGGCGTTGTGGCCGCGGCTCGAGCCGAGGCAGCAGGGGATCGTCCTCGACCCGAGGGACGCGACCGGCCACCGCTATCCGCTCACGAGTGGCGAGGTCTCAGAGCTGACCGGCCTTTCGGAGCGCCAGGTTCGCTACTGGGCGGACCGCGGGCTGATCGTCCACTGGCGCAAGGGGAGCCGTCGCCTGTTCGAGGCGGTAGGGCTGATCACTGCGTTCTCGATCAGGAATGCGAGCCAGCACGAGCTTCAGTTCTACCGAGGGCTGATCGAGGAGCCGGTCGACGAGCTCGCGGCGAAGATGGGGATGTTGACCAGCGTGCTCGCGTCGCGGCTGGAGAATGTCGAGCCGGGCGAGGCGAAGACAGTCACAGCAGCACTTGTCGAGCTGACCCAGCGCTGACGCTCGAGGTCATAGCTCGAGCCCGAGTCCGGGCGCCTCACGCTTCAGCGTCCGTCCCGGTGGTTCCGGTCGCAGTGAGCGAGTCGGCATCGGCTGGTCGGGATCGAAAGCGAGCCCGGGCATCTGTCGAGCGCGGGGCGGCGGCGGCGTCCGCGCCAGCTCTGCCTCCTTCTCTTCGAAGCCTCTAATAGGACTTTGTTACTCCCTTCGATGGAAGAGCGTGAGCTGGTCGAGGTCGACCTTCTGGTTGCAGGTGCGGCAGCGGCCGTTCCAACAGCGCAACGACAGCTTCGCGACGCTCAACATCACGCCACCACCACGAACCCCAGACAGGCGGAGACGCAGATGCACCCGAGGTGCAGCAGGCGTTGCCCGTTTGCGAAACGAGCAACGACGCCATCCCACATACATCCCACACCAGGTGCGCAGAACGGCGCATTTCGCCGCAGGTCCGCAGCCGTGCGAGCTAGGAAGAAATCCCTGCTCAGGATCGGTTTTCGCAGACGATCCGCGTCGGCCGCAGACACCACGAAC
Source organism: Gaiellaceae bacterium (assembly GCA_035652235.1). GTDB lineage: Bacteria > Actinomycetota > Thermoleophilia > Gaiellales > Gaiellaceae > PALSA-612. The sequence goes on from DASREE010000058.1 coordinate 6,440, forward strand.
GAGTTCGACAAGCTGGGGGTCACTGGTTCGAGCCCAGTACCGCCCATCTTCGAATCCCCGCCTGTGCGCGGATTTTTCTTTGTGGAGGGCGTTCCGTGTTTGCGCGAACCGGGGCGCCTATGAGCCTTCGTCAGCCTCGACAGTCGACGGCGACTTCGAGCGCTTCGCAGATCTCGTGCATGCGGTCGTCGCTGAGTCGGCCCAAGCGCTCGACCAGCGTTCCAACCGAGACGATCTCGACTGAGTCGAGATTGACGACCGAAACGAGTGGGATTGGGTCGTCTGGAGGCTCGAGGAGGACCTCGGTCGGGATGTCGCGGATCGTGGTCGTGCACGGCCCGATCAGGGCACGCCGCAGGCGCGGGATCGCGGCGTCTCGAGAGAGCACGACCACTGGCCGGCGCCCGACCTCCGGGAGCTCGCACCACCAGACATCACCTCGCGCCGGAAGGGAAGTCACGACGCGCCGGCGGCCGCACGGAACGAGGCCAGGTCTCCCCACTCGTCGGCTTCGTCGAGCGGGTGCTCGGCGTAGGCGGCGTACGCGGCGTCGAACTCGGCAGCACGGCGGCGAGCAAGCAGCGCCGCGAGCGCCTCGTCGATCAGCGCCGCATCGGTAACGCCAGCGCGCACCTGTCGTGCGCTCTTGAGCAAGTCGGCATCGACCGTCGTGCTGATCCTGGTTCGTGCCATGCCATAGTCATAGCATAAACGTGGCATACGCCCTCGAAACACGCGCCACGACGGTTCAGACACCGACGCAGGCGCGACGAATACGGCAGCGAAGCGGCTCGCGCACCACTCGGTTCGCCCCATCAAATACCTGGAAATCCGGCACTGCCGTTTTGGATACGGACGTGCGCTGCCACTACGGCCCGGAGCCGTATCGGGTGATCTACCGCCGCTCCAGGAACCTGTTCGTGCTCCTGCACATGTTCCGCAAGGACAGCGGAGCTCCGATCAGCTTGTCCGAGAGAGCCGCGCCCATAGCCTTGCCGATCGCACGCCCCCGATGGCTACCTGTAACCGGGGGAGTCACACCCGTCGTAGGCGAAGGCCCCGGACACCAGCGGCAGGCTGATCGGTCGCTTCGGGCTGAGGGGCAGCCTTATGCGGCGGGCAGCCGGCAGAGGAAGCGTGTGCCGGTTCCCGGGCCGGCGCTCTCGGCCCAGAGCGTGCCGCCGTGCGCCTCGACGAGGGCGCGGGCGATCGTGAGGCCGATGCCGCTGCCACCGCGGTCGCGGCTGCGCGCGGTGTCGGTGCGGTAGAAGCGCTCGAAGATCCGTTCCAGCTCGGCCGGGTTGAGCCCTTCGCCAGTGTCGGCGACGGTGAGGAGTGCGTCGGCGCCGTCGCGTTCGGCTGCGAGCGTGACCGTGCCGCCGGGCGGGGTGTGACGGAGCGCGTTGTCGAGGAGGTTGGCGAGCACTTCGGCGAGCCGGTCGCGGTCGACTTCGAGGGCGGGCGGGTGGCCGCCGGGCTGAACTTCGAGGGTGACGCCTTTGGCCGCGTAGGCGGCGCGGGCCGCATCGGCGGCGGCGGTGAGGAGCGTCTCGGCGCTGACGCGGGCGAGGCGGAGGTCGAGCTGGTGCTCCTCGGCGCGCGAGACTTTGCTGATGTCGTCGGTGAGCCGAGCGAGCCGGGCGGTCTGTGCGCGCAGCAGCTGCCAGGTCTGGGGCTCGGGTGCGACGATCCCGTCGGCGAGCCCTTCCAGGTGGGCGTCGAGGGTGGCGAGCGGGGTGCGCAGCTCGTGGGCGAGGTCGGCGAGCAGACGGCGACGGCGTTCCTCGGCGGAGGCGAGCGCGCCCGCCATCTCGTTGAAGGCGCGGGCGAGGACGGTGATCTCGTCCTCGCCGCTGGCGCTGACGCGGGCGCTGTAGTTGCCGCGGGAGACGTCGCGGGCGGCGGCGGCGAGCGCGCGCACCGGCCGAACGACTCGACTGGAGAGCGCCCAGCTGACGACGACGGCGGCGAGAGCCGCCGCGGCGATGCCGACCGCGAGCGAGAGCGCGAGGGACTGGCCGAAGGCTTCGTCCAGGTGGTGGAGCACGGTCGGGGGTACGATCCCGAGCGCCTCGCTTACGTGGCGGCGGTAGAGGGTCGGGCCGAGCAGGAGCGAGACCAGCGCCAACGTCGTGCTGCCGGCGACGATCACCGCCAGCTGGGCGGCGAGCAGCTTCGCGATCAGGCTCCGTCGCAACGGGGAGCGCATCAGCCGTCGCCCATCCGGTAGCCGAGCCCGCGCACGGTGCGCACGTAACGGGGCGCGGACGGGTCGTCGCCGAGCTTGCGGCGCAGGTTGGCGATGTGGACGTCGACGACGTGGTCGTCGCCGAACCATCCCGGCCCCCAGACGCGCTCCAAGAGTTGCGCGCGGCTGAACGCGACCCGCGGCTCGGACGAGAGCGTCGCGAGCAGGTCGAACTCGAGCGGGGTCAGCTCGACCGGCTCGCCGCCGAGGTGTACCTCGCGCGCTTGCGGATCGAGCTCGAGCAAGCCGAAACGGCGAACCGGGTCGCCTCCTGGACTGCCGCCGGCGCGAGGGCGGCGAAGCAGCGCGCGGACCCGGGCGACCAGCTCGCCGGGCGAGAACGGCTTGGTCAGGTAGTCGTCGGCGCCAGTCGAGAGCCCGGCGATCTTGTCCGCTTCCTCCGCCTTCGCGGTCAGCATCAGCACGTAGACGTCGCTGAAGGCACGGATGCGGCGGCAGGCCTCGATCCCGTCGATGCCGGGCAGCATCAGGTCGAGCACGATCACATCCGGGTGTTCGCTGCGGGCGAGCTCGACCGCCTGCTCGCCGTCGTAGGCGGCGACCACCTCGAAGCCCTCCCGCTCCAGATAGGAGCTGACGATCCCGACCAAGGGCTGTTCGTCGTCGACGACGAGCGCGCGTAAGCGCGCCTTGCGCGCGCTCACGCTGTTGGAGTTGGTCGGCCGCTGGCCGCTCACTCCGCCATCGTGATGAAGCGGCCGTGCCACCAGTGGTACCAGACCGCCCCGGTCTGTCGGTTGACTGAGAGCATGCCTGTGATCTTCCCGTTCTTGAGCGTGTGGAAGGTGAAGTAGCCCGGCAGCGCGTCCGGCTGGCCGGCGATCAGCCCGCTCCCCTGGCTGGCGAGCCACCGATCCGCGACCCGCTGCGCCTCGCTCACCGTGAGCGGTCCGGAGACGCTGCCGCTCGGGGGCGTCCAGTTCGGGCTGCCGCCGTAGCGCCCCATCATGCCGCCAGCCGAGCCGCCCATCATGCCGCCGTAGCCGCCGCCCATCATCCCGCCAGCCGAGCCGCCCATCATCCCGCCGTAGCCGCGGGCGCCGGTGCCGCGCATCATCCCGTAACGGGTGTTCCACATCATCGCCGGCCCGTACTCGAGCGCGACCAGGCCGGTCTGCGGGTCGACCAGCACCTCGGTCGCCGGCTTGCCCTGCTGGTCGGTGAGCAGCACGTAGAAGTTGTTCCGAAACTGCATCACCTCGCCCGTCTTCAGACCGAGCCGGTCGGCGAAGCTCTGCGCGCGGGCGCGAGCGGAAGCGATGTCAGGAACCGGCTTGCCCGACCCGTTCAGATACCAGGCCGTCCGTTGCCCGCTGGCGGCCATCATCGAGTAGCCCATCCCGTAGCCTGGCCCGTGGCCGTATCCGCCGTTGCTCATGCGGCTGACCGCCCAGCCGATGCTCGCACCGACACCGGCGAGCGCCGCGACGAGCAGGACGAGCGGAGCGATCTTGTTCTTCATCTCGCTCACGCCCTTCCCGCGTGCGCCTCGCGCAGCTTCGCCCGCTGGGCGTCGTAGGCGGCGGCGTCGATCTCGCCCGCGGCGAACCGCCGGTCGAGGATCTCCTCCGGCCGCTCGGCCAAGTTGGCCTGGTCGCGGCCGCCGCCGCGCTGGAGCAGGCTCGCGACCGCCCAGACGACCACGGCGATCAGCACGACCCACAGGACCGACATCAGCACCCAGTCGCCTGCGCCCATTCCTCCATGCCAGCCATTCATCATCGTGGGCCTCCGTTTCGATTGCCTGCGCTCACGGTAGGCCCGGCCGGTCAAGGATCGACCGGCAGCGAGCTCAAGATTCGGTCAAGGCAGCACACTGGAGGAGCCCTGGCGGCGGTCGCGGCGTCGCGTACGCACGCGCAGCCGTGACCCCGGGTTGAACGAGGACGTACCCCTGATCGGCGTGGTCTGTCGCTCCCCGAGCCGGGAGGCTGCGATGTCGCAACGACTGCTGCGGCTCATCCGGATGAAGGTGTGCTTCCGAGACCGGCGCGAGCCGCCTGTCAAACGGTGCGCCGGCAGGCGAACGAGCCGGTGAGCTGTCATAGTCCGGGAGTCGACGAACGGAGGCTGAGATGGCAGGTGTCGAGAAGCGCGATTTCGACTCGCCGGACGAACGCCGAACTCCCGACAAGACACGGGTGGACGTCGTGCATGTGGGCGGGACGACGGTGGCTCGCTTCGCGATGGAGCCGGGCTGGAGCTGGTCGGAGTGCGTGAAGCCGGTCGCCGGCACCGACAGGTGCCAGCACCGGCACGTGGGGGTGGTGCGCTCCGGGCGGATGCGCGTCACGCACGACGACGGGACGGTGCTCGAGCTCGGGGCCGGAGACGCGTACGTGATCGAGCCCGGTCACGACGCGGAGGTTGTCGGAGACGAGCAGTTCGTCGGCTTCGAGTTCCAGCCTCGGGCGGCCGAGGAGTACGCCCGGACGTAGCGCCGCTCGCCCCGTCCGGACGCGTGCCCGCTCGCGGCTTCGGCCGCCCGAGCTCGCGCCGCCGGTGGCGATCGGCGAGACAGCCTGGCATTCGGCTATCCTGGCCAGGGCCCAAGAGCGCGTACCGGTTGCGGTTTCTCCCGCCTCCTCTACCCGTTCGTGAGCAGCGGAAGGAGGTGTTTCATGTGGCAACCGGAACCGTCAAGTGGTTCAGCGATTCGAAGGGCTATGGCTTCATCACCCCCGACGCGGGTGGCGAGGACGTGTTCGTGCACCACAGCGGCATCGGCGGCAGCGGCTTCAAGTCGCTGACCGAAGGCGCCAAGGTCGAGTTCACGCCCGAGCAGGGAGCGAAGGGCCCGCAGGCGACCAACGTCGTCCCTGCCGCCCGCTGAACGTGCCCGCTGCATCCTGCCGCCGGACGAGCGGCGGCAGGATGCAGTCATCCGTCGAGACGAAAGCGAGGGAGATGGCGAAGTCGAAGCGACAGATGACCCAGGCCAAGCGGGCGCGGGAGCAGGCGCTCCTCGATCGTCGCCAGCGAAAGCGGGAGAAGAAGCTGGCGCGAGCACAGGCGGCCGCCTCGCAGCCGACCGATCAGGGCGTCGCCGGCGAGCCCGGGTCGGCCGCTCCGTGAGGCCAGAGCCGAGGCGAGCCAAGCGGGTGCCTGCGTCGCCGTCGGCGACGCTCGTCCGCTCCACGGCCCGTCGCGCCTACTGTCCGCTGTGCGGACAGGAGCGGACGGACATCCTGGCCGGCGCACTGCGTGTGGCCGAGGACGCCGTCTGCCCCGGTCGCTGCCTGACTGCCTGGCGGGCGCTTGCGGCGCTTCGCCTGCGGGAGTCGGTGAGCGTACGCGTCAGCACTCGGCGGCGGAGCGAGTACGAGGCAGGCCGGCCGCACGCTCCCGCGCTGTCCGACCTCCTGCTTCGTCGATGGCGTGGCGGCGACTGGTCGGTCGCGCCGGAGCAGCTGCTGCGGCAGGTTGCAGAGCGCGACGCGCAGCAGGAGGGGCTGGCGTGCGAGCACGGCTGAGCAATCGGCACTGGCGACCCGCCGCCTGGTTGTGGGCGACGGCCGTCGTCACCCTCGCCTGCTACGTCAGCCTGCTCGTCCTCGTCCGGCTGTAAGGAGCCTCGCGCAGCGGGAGCGGTCGGGCGCGAGACGGGAGCGCAGTCGGGGTCGTGCACGCCTGTCCCCGAAGTCGGTTCCGGCGGGGATCGGCGGAGCGCTCGAGGTCGTCCGACAACGGGCCACCGTCGGCGCGAGGCGGGGCCCGAGTGGCAGCCCCAGGGGCGTCACTCGGAGCGCGCGAGCGGAAGCCGGTAGACGATGCGGCCGCGGGTCAGGTCGTAGGCCGAGAGCTCGACGCGGACCCGGTCGCCGGGGGCGATGCGGATGCGGAAGCGGCGCATCTTGCCGGCCATATACGCGAGCGTCTCGTGGCCGTTGTCGAGGAGCACACGGTACATGCCGTTGCGAAGCGCCTCGACGACCTCCCCTTCGAACTCGACCTTCTCTTCTTTGCCGGCGATGGCTCTAGGCGAGGGTCGGGAGGTGGACGGCGGCCTCGCGGTGCGTCGCCGCTGCGCTTCGCGCGCACGTCGCCGGCGACCGCCGGCTCGACCGAGGGATCCGCTCGGTCCGGATGGGATGCATGTCGTCGTTCGCCACAGAGCCTTCTCGTCACGCGGGGTACGTCGTCCCGGGCACGACCCTAGCAGGATCGGGCGCTCCCGGTGGCGCGACGGGCCGTCTCCGGGCAGGGCGGCGTCCCCGCGGCCGGTTTTCGCAACCGGCTCTCCGGCAGTAGCATCCGCCTGCCAACGGTCGAAGAGGAGGTATTCGAGATGAGGCCCAGCAACGGACGGCGGGGGCGTCTCGGCCTGCTGATCGTGCTCGCCGCCGGCGTCGCCGCCGTGGCCCTGGCGGCGAGCCCGCTCGCCGCCGCCGACAACAGCATGGCCATCGGACATCTCAACCAGCTGATCAAGTTCGTGCACCAGGACAGCCACGTGGACTGGCAGGCGAAGAAGACATTGCTCGCCGACCTGCACGAGGCGAAGGTCGCGCTGCACCACCCGCATGGCGTGTCGAGCGCCTGCGCGTGGATGTTCACGTTCGACGCGGACACCGACCTCGTCGTCCATCCGGGGATCGCGCTCGCGATGCTCGAGGAGTCGAACATCGTCGAGCAGGATCTCGTCTGCGGCTGAGCGCCGGAGCTCGCCTGACCAGCACCGAGCGGAGGGTCGCCGGGCGCGCACCGGGCGGCCCTCCGCACCTTGCCGGGCCTACGGCAGGCGGGGAGACCAGAGCGCGGACAGGACGCCGGCGGCGAGCAGGAGGCCGGCCGCTGCGAGGACGAAGTCGTGCGTCACCTCCGACCGCCCCGGCCTGCGCCCGAGGCGCGAGCCGAGCCGCGCGTAGGCCGCGTCGAGCGACTTCGCCGTCCGCGCCTCGACGAACTTCCCCCCGGTCGTCTGCGCGATCATGCGCAGGGTGGCGGGATCGGGCGGCACCGGGATCGTTTGCCTCCCGCCGCCAAACTGGCCGCCACCGAACTGGCCGCCCTGGAAGTCGAACGTGAGCGTGCCGTGCGGCGTGCCGAGGGCGACGGTGTAGACGGGGATGCCGGCCGCCTTCGCGATCGCGGCGCCCTCGCTCGGCTGCAGCGTCCCGCGTGTCTGCGCGCCGTCCGACAGGAAGAGGATCGAGACCGGCGACTGCGCCCCGCGCGGCCGGTAGGCGATCGTCTGCGCCTTCGACCCGCTCGCGGGACCGGACTCGCCGACGGCGCTGCGCCCGAGGTCGACGGCCGCCGCGAGCGCGTCGCCGATCGCCGTCCCGCCGAAGCCCTCGAACAGGTCGATCGAGTCGAGCGACTGGCGCACGAGGTCGTGGTCGGTGGTCGGCGGCGCGGCGACGGCGGGTTCACGCGCGAAGGCGATCAGGCCGATGCGCAGCTGCTTCGGCGCGTGGTCGAGGAAGGTGCGGATCGCCTGCTGCGCGGCGCCGAGGCGCGTCGGCTTGACGTCCGTCGCCTGCATCGACCCGGACACGTCGACGACGAGGATCACCGTCGCCTCCTGGCGCACGACGAGCGTGGACACGCGTGGTCGCGCCATGCCGACGCACAGGGTGGCGACGGCGAGGAGGAAGATCGCGGGCGCCAGGAGGCGCCGCCAGGTGCGGCGCGGGAGCACGGACGCGAGCACGTCCAGGTTCGTGAACTTGACCGCGTAGCGCATGCGCCGCCGCTCGGCGAGCGCGTACAGGCCGACCACGGCCGGGAGGGCGACGAGCGTGAGCAGGAAGAGCGGCTGCCCGAAGCTCATCGCCCACCTGCGCAGACGGCGTCCAGCTGCACGACTGCGCGCACGCCCGCGGCGACGGCGCCGGCGCGGACCGTGACGGCGACGCCCTCGCCGCGGATCACCTGGCGCACGGCCACGCTCGAGGCGAGCGGCGCCGCCGGCGGCCGCGCGGTGTAGAAGCCGACGGCGTGGGAGGCCGAGACGAGCCGCTCGCTGGCGGCGCACGTCCTCGTCGCGCGCAGCGGTCGGCCCGGGCGGACGGCGAGCTCCCACACGCGGCGCACGGCCGGGTGGCCGGGCGCTGACACCGACGCGGCCGTGGGCGTCCGCTGGCCGCCGCCGGCGCCGGGGATGCACCCGACGTGCGGGCGGAAGCTCGACAGCCGCGCCGGCGTGGCCGTGGAGGAGGCGACGAAGACGGCGGCACGCGAGGTGGAGATACCGGGGTTGACAGGGCTTCCGAGCGTGGCCAGGAAGGCGATGTCGATCGCCGGGTCGCTGAGCTCGGCGTCGAGGCCGCCGACGACGTAGCCGCGCGGGCAGGAAAGCTGGTACTCGACGCGCGGCCGCGGGGCGCCACGCCCGGCGGGCACGACCACCCACGGGCCCGAGACGGGCACGCACACGGGCAGGGCGCGGCACTCGCTCGTCGCCTGCGCCGGCGACGCGCCGGCTGCAAGCACGGCCCCCGCGAAAGCGGGCAGCGCGAGCGTCCGCGCCAGCCGCCTGCTCACACCATCCTCCTGAACCACAGCATCGACAGCGCGCTCCCGGCGAGCAGCAACGCGGCCGCGCCGCCGGCGAACACGTCCGTGATCTCGCGGTCCTCCGTGCGCTGGCCGAGTCGCGAGCGGAGCCGCCCGTACACCTCGCGCAGCCGCGAGTCGCCGGGCGCGGTGAACGACTGGCCGCCGGTCGCGCGGGCAAGCAGCTGGAGCGTCTGCGGGCTCGGAGGGACGTGGATGACCTCCGTATACCCACCCGTCAGCGTCTGGCGGACGACGCCGAAGGGCGTGCCGAGGACGATCGTGTACACGGGGATGCGCAGCGCCCTCGCCCTCCTCGCCGCTGCCTGCGGCGAGATCTTGCCGCCGTCCCTGGCACCGTCCGAGACGACGAGCACCGCCGTCGGCGGGATGACGCCGTCGCTCGTCCGCTGCCGGCTCGCCACCTGCGCGCACAGCGCGACGGCGTCTCCGAGAGCGGTGCCCCCGCCCGGCCGGAGCGAGGCGAGCGCCTCCTGGACGAGGCTGCGGTCTGCCGTCGGCGGCACGGCCAGCGTCGCCCGGCTGGCGAAGGAGACCACGCCGACTCGGAACGTCTTCGGCACCTCGTTCAGGAACGCCTCCGCTGCGCCGACGGCGGCGGCGAGCCGCGACGGTCGCACGTCGGTCGCGCGCATCGACCGCGACACGTCGACGGCGAGCATGACCGTCGCCTCCCGGCGCGGGACGGTGACGTCGGCGTGCGGGCGGGCGACGCCGACGACCATGGCGGCCAGCCCGGCGACGAGGAGCGCGACCGGCAGGTGGCGGCGCCGACCGGGGGCGCCGTCGACGATGTTGGGGAGCAGGGACGGGTTCGCGAAGCGCGACGCGAAGCGGATGCGGCGCCGCTCGCGGAGGACGTACAGGCCGAGCAGGAGCGGGACGGCGGCGAGCGCGATCAGCCAGTCGGGCGACTGGAAGCTCATGGGCCGCTCCGCTCGAGGAAGAGGGCGAGTGCACGCAGCCAATCGCCGGACGTCGACAGCACCGTGTGGCGGATGCCGAGCGAGGCGAGCGCCCGCCGAAGCCCGCTTCGCTCCTCGGCCGCGGCGGCCGCGAAGCGCGCGCGCAGCCTGGCGTCGCGCGTGTCGACGCGGAGCTGTCGCCCTGTCTCGGGATCGACGAGCCAGAGCTCGCCTGCGTTCGGCAGCTCCTGCTCGCGCGGGTCGCGGATCTCGACGGCGAGCACGTCGTGGGCGCCGGCGAGCTCGAGCAGGGGCTCGCGCCAGTCGCGCGGCCCGCGGAAGTCGGAGACGACGACGACCAGCGCTCGCTGTCGGGCGAGCGCACCTGTCCGCGCGGCCGCCTCGCCCAGCGAGGTGGCGCCGACGCGTCCGTCCGCCGGCTCGCGGCGCAGCGCCGTCAGCAGGCCGAGGAGCCCGACGCGACCCGCTCGGGGCGGAAGCGACCGAGGCCGGCCGTCGCCGAACGTGACGAGCCCGAGGCGGTTGCCGCGGCGGGTGGCGACGTGGCCGATGGCCAGCGCCACCCCCTCGGCGACGTCGGCCTTGCGTCGGTCGGCGGTGCCGAAGCCCATGGACGGCGAGGTGTCGAGCACGAGCCAGGTGACGAGCACGCGCTCGGCGAGCGTGACGCGGACGTGCGCCTGCCCCGTCCGCGCCGTCACGTTCCAGTCGATGCGGCGGACGTCGTCCCCCGCGACGTACGGGCGCACCTGGGAGAGCTCGCTGCCGTCCCCGTGCGCGGACGCGCGGTAGTCGCCCGCGAGCAGGCCGCCGACGCGGCGCCCGATCGTGATGTCGAGCGCGGCGAGCAGCGCTTCGGGCATCGGCCCGGGCCCGGGCTGGTCGGGGGTGTGGGTCGCCGTGAGCGCGCGGACCAGGCTCACGCCGCGCTCGTCCGGGCGAGATCCACCCGCGGAGCCGGCACGGCGGCCAGCACCTCGTCGAGGATCCGCTCGGGGCTCACTTCCTCCGCGAGCGCCCGGTAGGTGAGCACGAGCCGGTGACGGAGCGCGTCCCTCGCGAGCGCCTGCACGTCCTCGGCGAGCACGTAGTCCCGACCGCGCACGAGCGCGAGCGCCCGTGCCGCCTGCACGACGCTGATCGGCCCGCGTGGGCTGGCCCCGAAGGCGACGTAGGCGGCGAGGTCGGGCAGGCCGTGCGCCGCGGGGTCACGGGTGGCCGCCGCGAGCGTGACCGCGTAGCTGATCAGCGCCGGGTCGACGTACACGTCGAACACCGCCCGCTGCAGCGTCCGCAGCTCCTCGATGGACAGCGCCTGCCGCAGCTCGGGCGGGGAGGCGAGCTGGCGCTGGACGATCGTCAGCTCCTCGTCGTGCTCGGGGTAGCCGATGACGATCTTGAGCATGAAGCGGTCGACCTGCGCCTCCGGGAGCGGGTACGTCCCCTCGGACTCGATCGGGTTCTGCGTCGCCATGACGAGGAACGGGTCCGGCACCGGGTAGGTCGTGCGGCCGATCGTCACCTGGTGCTCCTGCATCACCTCGAGGAGCGCCGACTGCACCTTCGCCGGCGCGCGGTTGATCTCGTCGGCGAGCAGGAAGTTGCAGAACACCGGCCCGAGCTCGGTGTCGAACACGCCCTCACCGGGCCGGTACACGCGCGTGCCGACGAGGTCGGAGGGGACGAGATCCGGCGTGAACTGGATGCGCGAGAACGTCCCTCCGAGGACATCGGCCGTCGTCTTGATCGTCAGCGTCTTCGCGAGGCCGGGAACGCCCTCGATGAGCAGGTGGCCCTGCGCGAGCAGGCAGACGAGCACCCGCTCGAGCATCGCGTCCTGACCTGCGATCACGCGCCGGATCTCGAACAGCGCCCGCTCCAGTCGATCCTTCGCCTCGGCCGGCATCGGGAGCGGAGGATGGTCGGGCTGGCTCGACACGGCCGTGCTCCTTTCTGGCGGGCTATGGGAACTGGCGGGCTGCGGAGATCCCATACGGAAGCATGCCGACTAAGTTTGGGCTAAGAGCTGCCGACCACCACCGACCAGGATGGTCACAGCTCGACGACGCGGATGGGCGGCGGCTGCCTGCGTGCTGCTGCTGGCCTGCGGCGGCGAAGCCGCACGAGGCGCTGCAGGCAGCGCCGTCACCCCGACGATCGTGCTCGACCGCTCGATCGGCGGCGTCAGCCTGGGGGAAACCCGCGGAAGCGTCGAGCGGCGGATCGGTCGCGGCTTTCTCGTCTCCGCCCGGACGGACGTCTCGCGCGGACGCAGGTCGCACGTCGAACGCCTCGCCTACGACGCCGCCGGCCTCTACGTCACGTACGTGTCGAGCGGCGGCCCGTCCCGGGAGGCGCGGGTGGCCGTGCTCGAGACGACCTGGCCGAGCTTCCGCACGCCCCAGGGCGTGCACGTCGGCTCGCCGCTGACGGCGGTGAGGGCGATCCCCGGCGTCCGCTGCTACGCCTCGGTCTGCCAGCACGGGTACGCGGGCCGCGGCGCGGCGTCGCCGGGCACGTCCTTCCTCGTCGATCCGGTCCGGCGGCGCGTCGTGCGCATCGTGGTCGCATTCGGCCGCTGAGGCGGCTGCGGGGCCGGCTGCGCGGCGCTCCCTGCCTCGCTCTCCGCTGCCCGCGCGTCGCTTCCGTCGTCGCCCGGCGGCAGGATCGTCTACTGTCGCTGCGTGCCCCAGCTCGGTCGCAGCCCGCTGCTCATCATCCTCGTGCTGTTTCTCTTCCTCTTCATCCTGCTGCCGCTCATCAACCGCGGCAAGAGCTCGAGCCTGTCCGACGGCGACCGGGCTCTGCGCACGAAGCAGGCGCTCGACCGCGTGATGGGCGCCGAGCAGCGGTACTTCGCTCGGAACAAGCACTACGCCGACCACCTGGCCGACCTGATCCCGTTCGCGCCCAAGCTCGCCGTCGACTTGGCGGACGGCCTCGTCTCGATTCAGATCGACTCGAGCGGCGACAAGACGTACCTCGTCCAGGTCGGAAGCAGCGTGGCCAGCTTCAACCGCACGGTCACGAGCGGGAAGGTGGTGGCGAAGAGCTGCCTGCAGCTGAAGAGCGCCGCCAAGCCCTACTGCACCCGCAAGACCGCGGACATCGCGAAGACCCTGCCGGGCGCGTAGCCGGGCGGCGCCTTCGTAGCCGGAGGGCCCCTTGCGCGCCGGATCCGGCCAGGTGCTAGGCTAGCTGCATGCCAGGCTGGATCGGACCATGGGAGCTGTTGATCCTCCTCCTCGTCGTGCTGCTCGTCTTCGGGCCCAAGCGCCTGCCGGAGATGGGCCGGTCGCTGGGACGCGGTATGCGCGAGTTCAAGAGCTCGATCACGGGCCGGGACGACGAGCGCGCCGAGCTGACCGCACCGGCCGTCGAGGAGCCGGTCACCGCCCCCGTCTCCCGTAAGCGCGAGCGCGACTCGATCTAGGCGCATGCGCCTGCTCCCGCGCCGCCTCGAGCACGGTGAGGAGGCGACGCTCGTCGAGCATCTCGGCGAGCTCAGAGCGCGCCTGGTCGTCTGCCTGCTCGCGCTCGGGGTCACGACCGGGGTCGCCTTCGGGTTCCACCACGAGCTGCTCAACTGGCTGAACCGTCCTCTTCCGTACGTGACCGACCCGGTGACGCACGTCCGGCACCAGAAGCTACCGGTGACGATCGACGTCGCCGAGCCGTTCATGACGGCGTTCTGGGTCAGCTTCTGGGCGGGACTGGCAGGAGCATTCCCGATCGTCCTCTGGCAGCTGTGGGGCTTCTTCGCGCCGGCGTTCGAGCCGCACGTGCAGCGGAAAGTGGGCGCGTTCGCGGCCTTCTCCGGCGCGCTGATGGCGGGCGGGATCGCCTTCGGCTACTTCGTCGTGCTCAAGCCCGCCATCGGGTTCCTGACGAACTACGACAGCACCCACTTCGACATCCAGATCCGGGCGAAGAGCTACTACTCGTTCGTCACGCTCGTGCTCGTCGCGATGGGCGTGATCTTCGAGCTGCCGATCTTCATCCTCGCGCTGACGCGGATCGGCATCCTGCCCGTCGAGAAGCTGCGCCGGAACCGGCGGATCGGGTACGTGCTCGTCGCGGTGCTCGCGGTCGCGCTGCCGGGCGTCGACCCGGTGACGACGACGCTCGAGATGCTGCCGCTGATGGTCCTCTTCGAGCTCTCGATCTGGCTGTCCGTGATCTTCGACAGGCGTCGCAAGCGCCGCGACGAGCTGCGCGAGCTCGAATGGGAGCGCGAGTTCGGAAACGGCGTCGAGGCGGACGCGATCTAGCGCGTCCGGTCGAGGCGCCGGCGCGCCTGCGCGCGGCCGCGGGGTGACCGAGCCACCGCTCCTAGCTTCGCTGCTGCCCGATCTCGCGAGGCGGATCGAGACGGCGCTTCGCGCCCGCGGGGAGGGGCGCCTCGCCGAGCAGGTCTCCGGCCTGCGGATCACCGCCGTCTGCCGCTGCGAGCAGCCGTTCTGCGGCAGCTTCCACACGGCCAGGCTGCCCATGCGGCGCTGGTTCCTGCGTGGCCGCCAGGTCGAGCTGCACGACGGCGGTCCGGGCGAGATCGCGCTCGACGTCGTCCGCGGAGAGATCGCCTACGTCGAGGTGCTGTACCTCGACGGCGTGCGCGACGCGCTCGCCCCGCTCGGCACGCCTGCGGGCCGGGGGTGGATGCGGAGGAAGGCCCCGGCGCAGGAGGGGCGGGAGTGAGGGCGAGCAAAGCGGGAGTGCGTCCAAGTCGAGGCTGAGCGGCAGCCGACCGCCGGCGCCCGCGCAGCCGGACCGGGCCGGCTCGGCCCGAAAGTATCCTTGCTCTCCATGCGGGTGCTCCTTCCCGACGGGTCCGAGCTCGAGCTTCCCGACGGCGCCACCGGGCTCGACGCGGCGCGCGCGCTCGGGCCGAAGCTGGCGGAGCAGGCGGTGCTCGTGCGCTCGAACGGCCACGTCCGCGACCTGCGGCTGCCGCTCGCAGACGGCGAGCGGATCCACATCCTCACCACCCGGGACAGCTCCGACCCGGACGCGCTCGCCGTCCTGCGGCACTCCTGCGCGCACCTGCTCGCCGAGGCTGTGCGGCGGCTGTACCCGGGTGTGAAGATCGCGATCGGACCGCCGATCGAGAACGGCTTCTACTACGACTTCGACTTCCCGGAGCCGATCTCGGAGGCCGACCTCGAGCGGATCGAGGCGGAGATCCGGCGCGAGCTCGCCGAGGGGCGCTCGTGGACGCGCGAAGAGATCTCCCGAGAGGAGGCGCGGCGCCGCTTCGAGGCGGAGGGCGAGCCGTACAAGCTGGAGCTGGTCGAGGCGGCGGAGGGCGACATCTCGCTGTACACGCAGGGCGACTTCACAGACCTCTGCCGGGGGCCGCACCTGCAGGACTCGAGGCCGATCAAGGCGCTCAAGCTCACCGGCCTCGCCGGCGCCTACTGGCGCGGCGACTCGACGAAACCGCAGCTGACCCGCATCTACGGGACCGCCTTCTACACGACGGACGACCTGGAGGCGCACCTGGCGCGGCTCGAGGAGGCGCGCAGGCGTGACCACCGGCGGCTCGGGAGGGAGCTCGACCTGTACAGCTTCTCGGACTTCTCGCCGGGCTCGGCGTTCTGGCACCCGAAGGGGATGGTGATCTGGAACGTGCTGGAAGACCTGCGCCGGAGCGAGAACGCCCGGCGTGGCTACCACGAGGTGCGCACGCCCCAGCTGTACGAGAAGGCGCTGTGGGAGACCTCCGGGCACTGGCAGAAGTTCCGTGCCGACATGTTCACGCTGCAGGTCGAGGCTGCCGAGTACGGGATCAAGCCGATGAACTGCCCGGGGCACTGCGCGCTCTACGGGCAGGCGGCACACAGCTACCGCGACCTGCCGCTGCGGCTGGCCGAGGCCGGGAACCTCCACCGCAACGAGCGCTCCGGCGTCCTTCACGGCCTCCTGCGCGTGCGCCACTTCGTGCAGGACGACGCCCACATCTTCTGCGCAGACGAGCAGATCCACGACGAGCTCCTCGGCTGCCTCGACTACGCGTTCTTCCTGTACGAGCGCTTCGAGCTCGACATCCGCGTCGAGCTCTCGACGAGGCCCGAGGACAAGCTCGGCAGCGAGGAGGAGTGGGACCGGGCCGAGGAGGCCCTTCGTCGGGCGCTCGAGGCGCGCGGCATCGAGTACGAGCTCAACGAAGGCGACGGCTCCTTCTACGGCCCCAAGATCGACCTACATATGACCGACTCGCTCGGCCGCTCCTGGCAGCTCGGCACCGTCCAGCTCGACCTGCAGATGCCGAAGCGCTTCGGCCTGACCTACGCGGGCCGCGACAACGCCGAGCACACCCCCGCGATGATCCACCGCGCCCTGTTCGGCTCGATCGAGCGCTTCGTCGGCATCCTCGTCGAGCACTACGGCGGAGCCTTCCCGTTCTGGCTCGCGCCCGTGCAGGTGCGCGTGATCCCAGTCGGGGAGGACCATCGAGACGCCGCGCGCTCGCTGGCCGCGAACATCCCCTACCGGGTCGAGGTGGACGACTCGGACGAGACCGTCGCCAAGCGGATCCGCAAGGCCGAGGTGGAGAAGGTCCCGTACGTCGTCGTCTACGGCGACCGGGAGTCGGAGAACTCGCTCGCCGTGCGCGCCCGCGGCGGGCGGCAGTCGACCCTCGCTCTTGCCGAGCTCCTGGACGAACTTGCTAGGCTGTGACCCTGCAAGTAGGGGCGGCATCGTTCCTCACCTCCGAAGCTACGGGCTCCGCGAGGTTCAACCGAGTCGGAAGACGAGGGCCGAGGCCGCTGCCAGCTTGCAGCGGTCTTGTCGTTTGTCCATCCCCTGAAGGAGGAACTCGCAGCTTGGTGACAGTGCATTGAGGCCGCGGCGCTTCGTGGAACCGGTCCGCCCGGTCAAGCAGACCCGGATCAACGAGGACATCCGCGTCCCCCGGGTTCGCCTGATCGACGAGGACGGCACGCAGCTCGGGATCAAGCCCACGAGCGAGGCACGCTCGTACGCGTACTCGAAGGAGCTCGATCTCGTCGAGGTCGCCGCCCAGGCGGATCCGCCGGTCGCCAGAGTGATGGACTACAGCAAGTACCGCTACGAGCAGGAGCAGAAGGAGAAGCTCGCCCGCAAGCACCAGTCGCAGATCCACGTCAAGGAGATCAAGTTCCGGCCGAAGATCTCGGTCCACGACTACGAGACGAAGAAGGGCCACGTCGTGCGCTTCCTCAACCAGCGCGCGAAGGTCAAGGTCACGATCATGTTCCGGGGCCGCGAGAACCTGCATCCGGAACGGGGACGCGACCTGCTGATGCGGCTGGCCGAGGACGTGAAGGAGGTCGGCCAGGTGGAGGCGTCTCCCGAGATCGACGGGCGCAACATGGTGATGGTGCTCAGCCCGACGAAGAACGCAGGAGCGGTCAAGGATGCCAAAGCAGAAGACAAGCAGCTCGGCGAAGAAGCGGTTCAAGGTGACGGGGGCGGGACGGCTCCTGCGGCGCCACGCGATGAAGAGCCACAACCTCGAGAAGAAGTCCGCCAAGCGGAAGCGGGCGTTCAGTAAGGACTTCGAGGTCGCGCGAAGCGACGTCCGCGAGGTCAGCAGGCTGCTGGGGCGAGGGGTCTGAGCGATGCCTCGTGTCAAGCGCTCCGTCCACGCGCGCAAGAAGCGCCGCAAGGTGCTCGAGCAGGCGAGAGGCTACTGGGGCCTCAAGCACTCGAGCTACCGCAAGGCGAAGGAGCAGGTCGAGCGCTCCCTCGTCTACGCCTACCGCGACCGCAAGGTGCGCAAGCGCACGATGCGCTCGCTCTGGATCATCCGTATCAACGCGGCGGCGCGGCGCGAGGGGCTCTCGTACAACCAGTTCGTCGCCGGCTGCAGGAAGGCGGAGATCGAGCTCGACCGCAAGGTGCTCGCGGATCTGGCGGTGAACGACCCCGCCGCCTTCGCGGCCGTCGCGCACAAGGCGAAGGCGGCGCTCCAGTCGTCCTCGCAGGCGGCCTGAGCGGGAGCCTGCGCGAGCGCTTCCTGCGCCAGGCGCAAGCCTGCGTCGCCGACCCGCGCGAGCGGCTCGAGCGGCTCGAGCGCGCGCTCGAGGAGGCCGAGCCGCCGCTCGCCCGGGTGTCGACGCGACGGCACGACGGGGAGGAGACGGGGCGCGAGGGCAGGTTCGAGGTCGAGCTCGCGCGCCGGCCGGCGCACGGGCCGCCGCGCGTCCCCCGCATCGGCCACCACGGCCAGTGGGTCGAGTGGCTCGGATGATCACCTCGCGAGACAACGAGCGGCTCAAGCTCGTCCGCAAGCTGCACGACCACCGCTGGCGGGCGAAGCTCGGCCTGTTCGTCGCCGAGGGCGAGGACCTCGTCGAGGCGGCCCGGCGCGCCGGGGTGGAGCCCGTCGACCTGCTCGTGGCGGGCGAGGACGTCCTGCCCGAGCTCCTCGCCGGCGCCTCCGACCTTCCGCATCCACCGCGCGTCGCGGCCGTCTTCCGCCGCGCCGACCTCCCCCGATCGCAACCACGTAACAGCCTGGTACTTGGGCTCGGGGTGTGCGGGGTGCGGGATCCCGGGAACGTGGGAACGCTCGTGCGCACCGCCGACGCCTTCGGAGCGGTCGTAGCGCTGTCGGAGGGCTGCGCCGACCCCGTGTCGCCCAAGGCGCTCAGGGCCTCCGCCGGCGCCGTCTTCCGGGTGCCGCTGCTCGCGCTCGGGGAGCTGGCAGGGCGGAAGGTCGCGCTCGTCGCGCACGGCGGACGGCCCCTTGCCGAGCTCGATCTCCGCCCGCCGCTCGCGTTCGTGCTCGGCGCGGAACGGGAGGGGCTGCCGGCGGCCGTCCTCGCCGGCTGCGACGAGGCGGCGACGATCCCCATCGCCGCGGCGGCCGAGTCGCTGAACGTCGCCGCCGCGGCCGCGATCGCCCTCTACGAGGCCACCCGGCGGCCGAAGGGTCGTTGACACTTCCGCTCGGAATGCGGTCGAGCTTCGTCCTCGGAGACGCCGGCCGACGATCGCGCAGCGGCCGCGGGGAGCGAATCGTCGCGGGCCCTCCGCGCCTCGCGGGCTAGACCTTCTTGCCCGGATTGAGGAGCCCCTTCGGGTCGAAGACGCGCTTCACCTCCCGGTGCAGCTCGACCGCCCGGGGCGACCACTGGCGCTCGAGCCAGCCGCGCTTCGTCCAGCCGATGCCGTGCTCGCCGGTGATCGAGCCGCCGAGGCGCAGCGCGAGCGCGAACACCTCCTCGGCCCCCGCCCGCGCGCGCGCCAGCTCGTCCGGGTCGGTCGGGTCGAGGAGGAAGTTCGCGTGCACGTTGCCGTCGCCGGCATGGCCCCAGCTGCACGCCTCGAGCCCGTGCCGGCGCCCGATCGCCACCGTCTCCTCGATCGCCTCCGCCAGCCGGTCGAGCGGCACGACCACGTCCTCGCCGGCCTTGCCGCCCCGCCGGGCGATGACGGCGAAGGCGACGCCGTCGCGCCAGCGCCAGAGCTCCGCCGTCTCGCGCCCTGCCGCCGGCGAGCGGACGGCGATCGCGCCCTGCTCGAGCACGGAGACGAGGTCGAGGCGCAGCCGCTCCGCCTCGTCGCGTGACCCGTCGGCCTCGGCGACGACCATGAACGCGGCACCTGCCGGGGCGCCGCCCGGAAACGACGGGCCGGCGGCTGCGAGCGCACCCCCGTCCAGGTACTCGAGCGCCGCCGGGACGAGACCCGAGCCGACGACGCGCTCGACCGCCGCGCAACCGGAGGCGACGTCGGCGTAGAAGCCGACGACCGGCAGCGCCGCCTCGGGCGCGGGGATCAGCCGGAGCCAGGCGGCCGTGACGACGCCGAGCGTGCCCTCCGAGCCGACGAGCAGGCTCTTCAGGTCGTAGCCTGCCACGTCCTTGCGCACCGGCCCGCCGAACGTGACGACGTCCCCGGGCGGCACGACCGCCTCCAGGCCGGTCACCCAGCGTCCGGTGACGCCGTACTTGAACGAGTGCGGCCCGCCCGCGTTCGTGGCGATGTTTCCGCCGATCTGCGACTGGTCGGAGGCGCCCGGATCGGGCGGGAAGAGCAGGCCGTGCTCGCGCGCGAGCTGGTGCAGGCGGCCCGTGCGGACGCCGGCCTCGACGTGCGCTCGCCAGAGCAGCGGCTGGAAGCTCCTGATCGCGGCGAGCCGCTCCAAGGAGAGGACGACGCCGCCTCGGACGGGGACGGCCCCGCCGGCGAAGCCCGTTCCCCCGCCGCGCGGCGTCAGCGGGACGTCGTGCTCGTAGCACCAAGCGAGGACGTGCGCGACCTCATCCGTCGAGCCGGGGAGCGCGACGGCGCCGGCCCGCCCCTCGAGGCCCCGCGTCTCCGTCGCGTCGCGCAGGTACTCGGCGCTCGCGTCGGCGACGCCGTCCGGGCCGAGGATCCCGGCGAGCTCGCGCCGGAGCGCGCCGCTACCAGACACCCCCACCGCCTCCGCCGCCTCCGCCCCCGCCGGAGAACGCGCCGCCCGACCCGCTCGAACTCGGCGGGGCGAGCGCCGAGCCGAAGCCGGCGGTGAGGTCGCCGCTCGCGAGCGCGCTCGCGACGCTCGACGCGAAGCCCGTGAAACGCGTGCTGTTCTCCGTCCGGTTCGCCGTGGTGCGGTCGCGCATGTTCGAGAGGCGCTCCGGCCCGGTCGCGAGCACGTCGTCGAAGACGGCCGCCACCGGCCGCTCGAAGGGCGCCAGCTCGGCGCGCTGGTCGTCTCTGGCGAGCTCGAGGTCGGCGGCCTGCTCGTGCCTGAGGCCGCCCCAGGAGGCGTGCTCGGTCGTCACCGGCTGCGCCGTGCAACGGCCGCGCCTGATCGGGTCGAAGAGCGTGGCCGTGAACTCGTACGAGCCGGGCTTCGTCTGCTGGCGCAGGAGCGGGGGGACGAGCGCCGGCGGTGCGTCCGTCGGCGGCGCCTGCTCGATGCGAACGGCGACGTCCGCCTGCGTCGGCGAGTACGACTTCGCGGCGACCGTCGGCACGGCCAGAAGGGCGGCGGCGGCGGGCGCCCGGGCGAGGAGGGCGGCGTGGGAGCGGGTCAGGACGGCGGCGAAGGCGGCGGCTCGGCCGGCGGCGGCGCGGCCGTGAAGCTCACCTGCGGGGCGGCGCGGTCGCCCTCGTCGGCCTGGAAGTACTCGCGCGGCCGGAAGTTGAACACGCCGGCGACGATGCTGGTGGGCACCGTCTCGAGCGCGTTGTCGTAGGTGAGCACCGTGTCGTTATAGACCTGCCGGGCGACGGCGATGTTCGACTCGGTCTCGGACAGCTGCGCCTGGAGCTGCTGGAAGTTCTCCGTCGCGCGCAGCTGCGGGTAGGCCTCGGCGACCGCGAACAGCCGCCCGAGCGCCTGCGTGAGCGCGTTCTCGGCGATTGCCTGCTGCTCGGGACCGCGCGCCTGCTGCGCGGCCGCGCGCGCCCGCGTCACCTCCTCGAACGTCTCCCGCTCGTGGGACGCGTAGCCTTTCACGGTCTCGACGAGGTTCGGGATCAGGTCGTGTCGCCGCTTGAGCTGGACGTCCACCTGCGCCCACGCGTTCTCCGAGCGGTTGCGCTTGCGGACGAGGCCGTTGTACATGCCGACGACTACGAGCAGGAGCACGACGACGGCGACGATCACGACGATGCCCACGACAAGGCCCGGGCTCACGGCGACCAGCACGCCGCAAGCCTATCTCCGCTTCAGGACGGCGGCCGGCGCGCGACCCAGATCGAGTCCTCGCCGCCGTCGTAGGCGCTGCGGTCGAACCAGCCGTAGCAGGCCTCGACGACGAAGCCGGCGCGCTCGAGCAGGAGGGCCCACTCCGGCGCCGAGATCCAGGCGAGCGTCATCGTCCCCTCGCCCTGCGGGCCGCGTACGGAGAGCGTCAGCGTCCGGAGCTCCTCGTCCCAGTCGGCGCGCTCGAAGATCCCGGGCTCCCGCTCGAGCCAGCGGCCGTTCGTCTCGGCGATGTCGCGCGCCCCGGGGGCGAAGACGTCGAAGACGAGCCGGCCACCGGGCACGAGAAGTTGCCGCGCCGCCCGCAGCGCCTCGAGCCGTTGCGCGTCGTCTGCCAGGTGCAGGTAGGCGCGGAAGGGGCAGAGGACGAGCTCGACGCGCTCCTCGACGGGCGGCCGGCGGAGGTCGCCGAGGCGCAGGTCGAGGAGGTGCGACACGCCGGCGAGCGCCGCCTGCTCCCGGCAGACCTGGAGCATGCCGGCGGAGGAGTCGACGCCGATCACCGACACTCCCTCGGCGGCGACGGGGATGGCGATGCGGCCGGTGCCGACACCGAGCTCGACGACGGCGCCGCGCGCCAGCCGCGCCTCCTCGACGTAGAAAGGCACGTCCTCGCTGACGCTGCGGCTCCACGGATCGTACAGCCGCGCAATCGCGTCGTAGGGGCTCGGCTCGCTCACCAACGTCTCACGGCGTGATTGTCGCGCCCGCGGCCGCGATCCCGCCGTGCCGGCGCAGGAACGGGTGGGAGCGATCGAAAAGCCGGTAGATTCGCCGCGTGGACGCGGAGGCGCTCGAGCGGCAGGCGATCGGGGAGATCGAGGCGGCGGCGTCGCTCGACGAGCTCGAGCGCCTGCGCGTGCGCTACCTCGGGCGGCGGAGCGAGCTGAAGCTCGCGCTGCGCCAGGTTCGGGACCGCGAGACGGGCATGGCCCTGAACGCGGCGAGAGAACGCCTGGAGTCCGCCGTCGCCCGCCGGCGCGAGCGGCTGGAGGCGGCGAAGCTCGAGCAGACGCTCGCCGCCGGAGCCGTCGACGTCACGCTCCCCGGCGAGGCGCCGCCGCGCGGGCACCTGCACCTGATCACGCAGATCCGCCGCGAGGTGGAGAGCGTCTTCCTCGGTCTCGGCTACGAGGTCGTGGACGGGCGGGAAGTGGAGACGACCCGCTACAACTTCGACGGGCTTGCCTTTCCCTTCTGGCACCCGGCGCGCTCGCACCACAACTCCCTGTTCCTGACCGACGACGTGCTCCTGCGCACGGAGACGTCGCCCTCGCAGGTGCGGGTGATGGAGTCGCGCCGGCCGCCCGTGTACATGATCTCGCACGGCCGCGTCTACCGGCGGGACACGATCGACGCCACCCACTACCCGATCTTCCACCAGGTCGAAGGCCTGGCGGTCGACCGAGGCATCACCCTCGCCGACCTCAAGGGGACGTTGCTGACCCTCATGCGCGCGCTGTTCGGGCAGGAGCGCGAGGTGCGCTTCCGGACGCACTACTTCCCCTTCACCGAGCCGTCGATCGAGCCGGACGTCTCCTGCTTCCTCTGCGACGGCGTCGGCTGCCGCGTGTGCAAGCTCTCCGGCTGGATCGAGATGGGCGGCTCGGGCATGGTCGACCCGGCTGTGCTCGAGTTCGTCGGCTACGACCCGGAGGAGTTCTCCGGCTTCGCCTTCGGCCTCGGGCTGGAACGGATGGCGCAACTCCGGCACGGCGTCCCCGACGTACGCCTGCTCTGG
The DNA here is from genome assembly GCA_035652235.1 of Gaiellaceae bacterium. GTDB lineage: Bacteria > Actinomycetota > Thermoleophilia > Gaiellales > Gaiellaceae > PALSA-612. The sequence goes on from DASREE010000058.1 coordinate 29,587, forward strand.
CAGTCCGACCTGCGCGTCCTCGAGCAGTTCTGAGCCGATGAAGGTCCCCGTCTCCTGGCTGCGCGACTACGTGGCGATCGAGATGCCGCTCGACGATCTCGTCGGGCGGCTCGCCGTCTCCACGTGCGAGGTCGAGCGTGTGGCTCCGCGGGGCGTGGCGGACGTGGACGGCAACCTCGGGCTCTTCCGCGTCGGCCGCGTGGTCGAGGCAGGCAAGCACCCGAACGCCGACCGGCTGCAGCTCTGCCGCGTGGACGTGGGGGAGCCGGAGCCGCGACAGATCGTGTGCGGCGCCTGGAACTTCGGCGCGGGCGCGACGGTCGCCGTGGCGCTCCCCGGGGCGCGGCTTCCGGACGGGCGGACGCTCGAGCGCGCGAAGCTCCGCGGTGCCGTCTCCGACGGGATGATCCTCTCCGAACAGGAGCTCGAGCTCGGACCCGACCACAGCGGCATCCTCGTGCTCGAGGGCGAGTACGAGCCGGGGACGCCGCTCGCCGATGTGCTGCCGCTGTCCGACCAGGTGCTCGAGGTGGAGGTGACCGGGAACCGCCCCGACCTCCTGTGCGTGTACGGGATCGCGCGCGAGATCTCGGCGTTGTACGGGCTCCGGCTCGCCCCGCCCCCCGGCCGCGAGCCGCAGCGGACGGGCGACGAGCCGGTCGACGTGCGCATCGACGACCTCGCCGGCTGCCCCCGCTACGTGGGGCGGCTCTTCCGCGGCGTGCGGATCGCGCCGTCGCCGCCGTGGCTGCGGGCGCGGCTGTCGGCCTCGGGCGTGCGTCCGATCTCGAACGTCGTCGACGTGACGAACTACGTCATGCTCGCGCTCGGCAGCCCCCTGCACGCCTTCGACTACGCACGGCTCGCGGGCGGCCGGGTAGTCGTCCGGCGGGCGGCGCGCGGCGAGGAGCTCCGCACTCTCGACGGCACGCTGCGGATGCTCGACGAGCACGACCTGGTCATCGCCGACGCGCAGCGGGCCGTCGCGCTCGCCGGGATCATGGGCGGCCTGGAGACCGAGGTGACCGACGAGACGACGGAGGTGCTGTTGGAGGCGGCGAACTTCGAGCCGGTCGGTATCCTCCGCTCGTCCGAGCGGTTCGGCTTGCGCACCGAGGGCTCGAACCGCTGGGAGAAGGGCGTCGACCCGCATGTGGCGGGGCAGGCGGCGGCGATGGCGTCCGAGCTGATCGTCCAGCTGGCGGGCGCTCGTCTCGTCGGGCAGGTCGACGTGCAGGGCGAGCTGCCGGAGCGGCCGGTGCTCCGGCTCCGACCCGAGCGGACGAGCGCGCTCGTCGGTCTCGAGCTGCCCGAGGACGAGCAGCGGCGCGTCCTCGAGGGGCTCGGCTTCGACGTCTCCGACGACTGGACGGTGACCGTCCCCACCTGGCGCGCGCGCGACGTCACGCGCGAGATCGACCTGGTCGAGGAGGTGGCACGCTTCGAGCTCGACCGGGTGCCGTTCACCCTGCCCAGGCGCCAGGAGCTGTTCGGACAGCTGACGCGCGACCAGCGGCTGCGCCGGACGGTGGAGGATGTTCTCGTCGGGTGCGGGCTGACGGAGACGTACACGCCGAGCCTCGTCTCGGCCGAGCAGGCGCCCGCCGGGGCGGCGCTGCCGACGCCGCTGTCCGCCGAGCACGCCGTGCTCAGGACGAGCCTCTTGCCGAGCCTGGTGGACGCGGTCCGCCGCAACGTCGACGCGGGCACCGCCGACGTGGCGCTGTTCGAGGTGGCACGCGTCTACGTTCCCCGTCCGGGCGAGCTGCCGGACGAGCCCTGGCGCGTCGGCGGCATCCTCCGCGCCGGCTTCTTCCGCGTCAAGGGGATCGTCGAGGTGCTGCACGCGAGCCTGCACGCGCCCGCCCGCTTCGAGCCTGCCGAGGAGCCGTTCCTGCATCCCGGCCGCGCGGCGCGGGTCGAGGCGGGATGGCTCGGCGAGCTCCACCCGGCCGTGCTCGAAGGCTGGGCGGCGTTCGAGCTCGACCTGGCGGAGCTCTTCCGGCGCTCGCCGGACGCGGTCGTCTACGAGGACGTGCTCACCCACCCGCCCGTGCGGCAGGATCTCGCCTTCGTCGTCGACGAGAGCGTGCCCGCGGCGGCGCTCGTCGAGGCCGCGCGCGAGGCTGCCGGCGCCGAGTTGAGAGCCATGCGCGCCTTCGACGTCTACCGCGGAGCGCAGGTCGGCGAGGGGCGGAAGTCGATCGCCTTCTCGGTCACCTTCCAGTCGCCCGAGCGGACGCTGTCCGACGAGGACGCCGCCGTGCTGCGCGGAAGGATCGTGGCCGCCCTGCGGGAGCGCTTCGGGGCGGAGTTGCGCGCCTCGACCGGGTCGCCGGCGGCCGGTTGCTGAATACTATTCCGCTGTATGCAGCTGGACGGACGGGTGCTCGGCAAGGGAGAGCGGCAGCGGCTGATCGGCAGCCTCGTCGCCCGCAAGCGGATCGGCACCCAGCTCGAGCTTCGCGACGCGCTCGCGGAGGCGGGGTGCCTCGTGACGCAGGCGACGATCTCGCGCGACATCCGCGAGCTCGGCCTCGAGAAGGCGCGAGACGAGCTCGGCCGGCCCCGCTACGTCGCCCCGCAGCGCGCCCGCCAGACCGACCCCCGCCGCGCGCTCGCCGGGGTGCTGAGCCAGTTCGGCCGGCGCGCGACCGCGGCCGAGAACATCGTCGTCCTCGTCTCCGAGCTCGGCACCGCGCCTGCGATCGCGCGCGCGCTCGACCGTATCGAGCACGATCTCGTCGTCGGCACGGTCGCGGGTGACGACACGGTGCTCGTGATCACCGCGCGCGCCGCCGACGCGCGGCTGCTCGCGGACGAGCTGCAGGGCCTGATCGGCTAGCCCCGCCGCGCCCGGCCGGGACCGCGGCCGTGAGCGGGCCAGGGCGGGGCGGAGGCGCGGCGCTCGTGGACGGTACGCGGCCGCCGGCCGGCCGCCCGCTCGACGATCCGGCCGTCGTGCCGCCTGCTACAGGACCTTGCCGCCGACGTACCAGACCGGGCCCTGCGTGGCCGCGGGCTGCGTGTCGGCGAGGGCTCGCACCAGCACGAGCGAGCCGCGGATGCCGTCGGCGTCGAGGCGGGCGAGGCACCGCCTCGCCATCTGCGGCGAGGCGCCGTAGCCGAAGCGGCGCGCGACTCGGAAGTCGAAGCCGATCTCCTTCTCCGGCCGCGACGGGTTGAGCGGTGCGGCGAGGAGCGCTGCCCGCGGAAGGTCGTCGCTCGAGCGCAGGTCGAGGCGGCAGAGAAGGTCGCTCCAGTCCTCCGGCAGGCTGGCGACGAGCGCGTCCCACTGGTCGACGAGCGCCGCCACGCCCCGCGGCTCGGCGACCACCTCGCAGGCGGCGCTCCCCGCCAGCGTGAGGGTGCCGGCGATACCCGCCCGGTCGAGCCCGGCGAGGAGCCGCCGGGCCCCCTCCGGGCCGACACCTGCCTGCCGCGAGACCGAGAAGCGGAGCTCGCGTCCGGCGTGACCCGGCGCGAGCGGTGACAGGAGCGCGGCCGCCTGCCGACGCGCGCCTCCGTCCTCGACGGAGAGCACGAGGTCGACCCGCTCCCAACCCTCGGGGAGCGAGGCGACGACGCGCGCCCACTGCTCGGCCAGACCCATCACGCTGAGCATAAACTCACGCTCGTGGCCAAGGTCGAGTCGAGACGGAACGCCGGGCTGTCGCGCGAGCGCCTGCGCGCCTTCTACCGGGAGATGCTCCTCATCCGCCGCTTCGAGGAGAAGGTCGAGGAGCGCTTCCGCGCCGGCGAGCTGTCCGGCTTCCTGCACGTCGCCATCGGGCAGGAGGCGGTCGCCGTCGGCGTCTGCCAGGCAATGGCAGACGGCGACGTGTTCGCCTCCACGCACCGCGCGCACGCGCACGCGCTCGCGCGCGGCATGCACCCGAACGCGCTCATGGCCGAGCTGTACGGGAAGCTCGAAGGCTGCTCGCGCGGCTACGGCGGCTCGATGCACCTGTACGACGTCGGCATCGGCTTCCTCGGCGCGAACGCGGTCGTCGGCGGCGGCCTGCCCGCGATCGCCGGGGCTGCGCTCGCGTTCAAGCTCCGCGGCGAGCCCCGGGTGGCTGTCGCCTTCTTCGGCGACGGGGCGACGAACATCGGCACCTTCCACGAGTCGCTCAACCTCGCGCAGCTCTGGCGCCTGCCCGCCGTCTTCGTGTGCGAGAACAACCACTACGCCGAGTCGACGCCCGCCAGCCAGCAGCTCCCGATCGGCGACCTGTCCAAGCGTGCCGTCGCGTTCGGGATGCGATCGCTCACCGTCGACGGCCAGGACGTGGAGGCGGTCTACCGCGCCGCCGGTCGCGCGCTCGAGCACGCACGCTCCGGGAAGGGCCCGGTGTTCCTGCTCGCCGAGACGTACCGCCTCGTCGGCCACTACGTCGGTGACCCGCAGGTGTACCGGCCCAAGGGTGAGGTGCAGGCGCTGCGCGAGACGCAGGACCCGCTCGACCGCGCCGCGGAACGGCTCGCGCTGTCCGAGGAGGAACGCGCCGCGATCGAGCGCGAGGTGGAGGAGCTCGTCGAGGGCTCGGTCGCGTTCGCGAAGGCCGGCACCGACCCGCGGCCCGAGGACGCGCTCGAGAACGTCTACGCCTGATGACGCCTGCTGCCCGCGCCCGCTCACGACCCCGCTGCGCCCGATGCCCGAGCTGAGCTACCGCGAGGCGGTGCGCGACACGCTCTCCCGCGCCATGCGCCAGGACGCGGACGTGTTCCTCATGGGCGAGGACATCGCCGAGATGGGTGGCTCGATGGCGGTGACGCAGGGCTTGCTCGCCGAGTTCGGCCCCGAGCGCGTCCGCAACACGCCGATCTCGGAGATGGCGATCGTCGGCGCAGGCATCGGCGCGGCGATGCAGGGGATGCGGCCCGTCGTCGAGATCATGTACGAGGACTTCACGACGCTGGCGATGGAGCAGATCGTCAACCAGGCCGCCAAGCACCGCTACATGTCGGGCGGACAGCTGAAGGTGCCGCTGACCATCCGCACGCAGGGCGGCGCCGGCTGGTCGCCGGGGGCCCAGCACGCGCAGCAGGTGGAGGCCTGGTTCGTGCACGTGCCCGGCCTCAAGGTCGTGTTCGCCTCGACGCCGACTGACGTGCGCGGGCTGCTCTGGTCGTCGATCTACGACGACAACACCGTGCTCTTCTTCGAGCACCGGATCCTGTACGGGATCAAGGAGGAGGTGCCCGACGAGATCGAGCCGATCCCGCTCGGCAAGGCCCGCATCCAGCGCGAGGGCGAGGACGTGACCGTGGTCGCCACCGGACGGCTCGTCCACGAGTCGCTGAAGGCGGCGGCCGAGGCCGAGCAGGAGGGGATCTCCGTCGAGGTCGTCGATCCGCGCACGCTCCAGCCGCTCGACGAGGACACGATCGTCCGCTCGGTGCAGAAGACGAGCCGCTGCGTCGTCGCGCACGAGGCGGTCACGCGCATGGGCTTCGGCGCCGAGGTGGCAGCGGTCGTCCAGCATCGCGCCTTCGACTGGCTGGACGCGCCCGTGGAGCGGGTGGGCGCGCGCTTTGCGCCCATCCCGTTCGCCCCCGTGATGGAGCAGTTCGTCGTCCCGCACGCGGCCGACGTGCTGCAGGCGATCCGGCGCACCGTGGGGCGGTCGGCCTAGCCATGGCCGCCGAGGTCAGGGTCCCGCGGCTCGGTCAGGGCATGGAGTCCGGCACGATCGTCAAGTGGCTGAAGGCCGAGGGTGAGCCGGTCGCGAAGGGCGAGCCGCTGTACGAGCTCGACACAGAGAAGGTGACGCAGGAGGTCGAGGCGGAGACCGCCGGCGTCCTGCTCCGGATCGCCGTGCCGGAGGGCGAGGTGCCGGTCGGCGCCGTCGTCGCCTTCATCGGGGAGCCGGGAGAGGCGGTACCGGAGGTCGCCGGGAACGGGAAGTCGGCGGCCGCGGCCGGGGCTCCCTCCCCGCCGGCGCCGGCCGCGGCCGGGCCCGTCGCGGCCGCCGAGGCGGCTCCGCCGGCCGGCGGGCAGGCGCCCGGCGAGCGCGTCAAAGCCTCGCCGCTGGCCCGCCGCATCGCCCGCGAGCGGGGAATCGACCTCACCTCGATCGCCGGCACGGGTCCGGACGGCCGCATCGTCGCCGAGGACGTGGAGCGGGCGACGGCCGCGCCGGCTCGGCCGGCGCCCGCGCCCGTGGCGTCCGTCGGGGAGGTGGAACGGATCCCGCTGAGCGGCGTCCGGCGGACGATCGCCCGCCGCCTGACGCAGGCGTGGGAGGCGCCGGTCTTCCAGCTCCAGGTGTCGGTGGACATGACGCGCGCGAACGAGCTCGTCGGGCGCGCGCGGGAGCTGGCGCCGGAGCTCAAGGTGACGGCGACCGACGTGCTGATGAAGGTGAGCGCCTCGGCACTCAGGCGGCATCCGCAGGTGAACGCCTCCTTCGCCGACGACGCGATCGTCCTCCACCCGAGCGCCAACGTCGCGCTCGCCGTGGCCGCGCCGCAGGGGCTCGTCGTCCCGGTCGTCCACGGCTGCGAGCGGCTGTCGCTGCTCGAGATCGCCGCCGCCCGGGCGGCGCTCGTCGACAAGGCACGGAACGGGAAGCTGCAGCAGGCCGACCTCGAGGGCGGGACGTTCACCGTCTCCAACCTGGGCATGTACGGGATCGAGCGCTTCGTCGCCGTGCTCAACCCGCCGCAGGCCGCGATCCTCGCCGTCGGCGCGATCGAGGAGCGCCCGATCGTGCGCGACGGCGCCGTCGTCGTGCGGCCGATGCTCACCGCGACGCTGACGGTCGACCATCGCGCCGTCGACGGGGCGCCCGCAGCCGAGTTCCTGCAAACGGTGAAGGCCATGCTCGAGGAGCCCGGGCTCGCGCTCTAGCGAAGCCGTGGGCGCCGTGCCGCGACAGGAGCCGCTGATCCGTAAGGGCGGGCAGCAGGACGTCCCCTTCCTGCGCGACATGCTCCGCCATGCCTACTACTGGCGGTGGGCCGACCCCGAGCTCGCCGACCTCCCCGTCGGCCGCTACGTCGAGCGGTGGGGCCGCCCCGGCGACGCCGCCTTCGTCGTCATCGAGCAGTTCCGTCCAGTGGGGGCGGCCTGGTACCGGCTGTTCACCGCCGCAGAGCCGGGCTACGGGTTCGTCGACGAGCTGACGCCCGAGCTGACGATCGCCGTCGTGCCGAGCTGCCGCGGAAAGGGGTACGGCGACCGGCTCCTGGCCGCGCTCCTCGACCAGGCGCGGCGCGAGGGCTACGTCCGGGTCAGCCTGAGCGTCGAGCCCGACAACCCGGCCATGCACCTGTACGAGCGCCACGGCTTCCGGACGCTCGCCGAGCGGGGCGGTGCCTGCGTCATGGTCGCCGACCTCGCCTGACGCGGCCGCCCGCCGGGGCACCCCGGCCCACCACCCGCTGTGAGCATAGCGAGGAAACCCGCACGCGTGGGAGACGGATCGGTGCCGACTGTGTGCCGAGCCGGGGGCGGGCGCCGCGCAGCGCGGGTCCCGCCCACCGTCGCTCCGTCTGCCTCCGCCCGCGCCGCCCGGGGTCGCTCGCCGCGTACGCCCCCGCCCGTGTCACGGGTGGCCGAAGCGCACGTCCGGTAGCCAGCGGCCGAGCCAGCCCGGGAGCGCCCACGCCGCGCGGCCGAGCAGCCGCAGCGCCACCGGCATGAGGACGAGCCGGACGAGGAAAGCGTCGAGCAGCACGGCCACGCCGAGGATCACGCCCATCTCCTTGGGCGGCAGTGGGCCCGACAGTGCGAAGGTGAAGAAGATCGCCACCATCACCGCCGCCGCGGCGAAGATGACCCGGCCGGAGTGTGCCACGCCGCCGATCGCCGCCTCGCGCGCGTCGCGCGAGCGGTCGAAGTGCTCCTTGGCCGAGGAGAGTAGGAAGACCGTGTAGTCCATCGAGATGGCGAAGATCATCGCGAAGAAGAACACGGGCCCCCACGCGTCGAGGAAGCCCTGCGGCTCGAACCCGAGCAGCCCCGAGGCGTGCCCGTGTTGGAAGACGAGGGCGCCGACGCCGAACGCCGCGCCCGTCGCGAGCACGTTCGTGAGCACGCCGACGGCGGCGATCAGCGGCGCCTGCAGGGCAAAGAGCAGCAGCAGGAAGCCGAGGCCGAGGACGACGCCGATGACGAGCGGTGCACGCGCGGCGAGCGCCCGCTCGAGGTCGTGGTTCTCCGCCGCCGCGCCGCCGAGCAGCGCCCCCGGCGGTAGCGCCGTCCGCAGCCGGTCGATCGTCTTGCCGGTCGCGGCGGTGGAGGGGCCGGTCGCCGGCACCGCCTGCACCAGGACGAGCCCGTGCGAGCGCAGCGGTGGGCTCACCTGGGTGATGCCGGAATCGCGCCGGAGCACGGTCTGCGTGCGACTCGCCTCCGCGGCCGGCGCCACCACGTCGAGCGTGCCCGGAGCCCCCGGCCCGAACGCCTGCGTCAGCCAGTCGTAGCCGAGGCGCGACGAGGCCGACGACGGCACCACCGTGATCGACGGCATCCCTGTCCGCAGCGAGAAGACGGGCACGGCGAGGAGCGCGAGCACGGCCAGCGCCGCCGTCCCGGCCAGGTGCGGGCGCCGCCACACGAGCTCCGCCCAGCGTGCGAAGGCGCGCGAGCGGTGCTCGCCGCTGTGCGCCCAGCGGAGCGCGAGCCGGTCGACCCGCGGGCCGAGCTTCGCCAGCGCGGCCGGCAGCAGCGTGAGCGTCGCCGCCAGCACGAAGACGACCGACAGCATGATCCCGAGCGCCATCGACCGGAACGCGGGGCTCGGCACGAGCATGACCGCCGAGAGCGAGACGAGCACCGTCAGCCCGGAGAAGAGCACGGCCTTGCCGGCGGTGTCCATCGTCACGGCCACCGCCTCCCGTACGTCGAGCCGCGAGCCGAACAGGGCGCCGCGGAAGCGGTGGACGATGAACAGCGCGTAGTCGATCCCGAGCGCGAGCGCAAACATGAGCGCGAAGTTCATCGCCCAGATCGAGATCTCGGAGAGCTGCGTGGCGAGGAAGAGCAGCCCTGCCGCCGCCACCAGCCCGACGATCGTGAGCATGAGCGGCAGCCCGGCGGCGACGAGCGAGCCGAAGGCGACGACGAGGATCGCCATCGTCACCGGCCAGCTCAGCAGCTCCGACTTCACCATCGCCTTGCGGTTCGCCGCGTTGAAGTCGGACCACATGCCGGCGGCGCCGGTCAGGCGGACGTCGACCCCGCTCCCGCCGGCCGCCTGCAGACGCCCCTTCAGCGAGTCGGCCGCGCGCACCATCCCCGAGGGGTCGCGGGCGGCGCCCGCCTGCACGAGCGCGGTGTGCCCGTCGCGCGAGACGGACACCGCCGGCGCCGCGGCCGTCGCCGGGCTCGCGCGGAGGATCGCCTCGGCGCGAGCGATCGCCGCCCGGAAGGCCGCGTCGGTCGCGCGCAAGCTGTCGGAGTGGACCGCCGCCGTGAGCGCGTACGAGGAGCGCCCAGCGAAGACCGCGTCGATGCGGCTCCGCGCCTCGACCGACTGGGAGCCGCCCGCCTCCCAGCCTGCCCCCGACAGCGCGCGCTCCACCCGCGGCGCGAACACGCCGAGGCCGATCGCGAGGACGACCCAGGCGGCCGTGACGGCGCGGACGTGGTCGGCGGCGAAGCGTCCGAGCCGTCCCACCGGGCCGACCGGGGTCATCGGCTCACACTCCGCCGCCGTGACGGGGCGGTTGGAGGGAGGCAGACGAGCGCTGCAGGCACGAGGAACACGGGACCTCCTATGCGGGACCTCCTATGTACTCCTTAACAAGCAAACAGTTGTGGAGACTAGCAGACGACGGCGCACGAGCCGGGGCGGCTCCCGGGGCGGTGCGGAGACCCGCACGAGCGGATCCCTGCCTGCCCTCAGACCCAGGCCGGCGGGCCGCGGCGAAGCGGCGGCCACCGGCCACCCGCCGATAGGATCGGCGTCTGAACCGCGAATCGGGAGAGCGACATGGACTGTGACGTTGCCGTGCTCGGCGGCGGCCCCGGGGGGTACACGGCCGCGATCCGCGCCGCGCAGCTCGGGGCGAAGGTCGTCTGCATCGAGAAGGAGCCGGCCCTCGGCGGCACGTGCCTGCGCGTCGGCTGCATCCCCACCAAGGCGTGGGTGCAGACGGCGCACGCGATCAAGGACGCGGCGGAGACGTTCGCCAAGCTCGGCGTCTCCGTCGGGCCGCCGCAGCTCGACCTGGAGGCCGCGAACGCCTGGAAGGACGCCGTCGTCAGGCAGATGACGCAGGGCGTCGCGTCGCTGTTCAAGGCGAACGGCGTCGCCTGGGTGCAGGGCGTCGGTCGCTTCCGGGACGCGAGCACGATCGCCGTCGAGGCAGGCGAGGACGTCCGCTTCCGGAGTGCGATCGTGGCCACGGGCTCGTACCCGATCCGGCCGCCCGTGCCGGGCCTCGACTCGCCGCGCTGCGTCGACTCGACGGGCCTCCTTGCCCAAAGCCGGGTGCCGCGGCGGCTCGTCGTCCTCGGCGGCGGCATCATCGGCTGCGAGTTCGCGTCGATCTTCAACCGCTTCGGCTCCGAGGTGACGATCATCGAGATGCTCGACACCCTCGTTCCGCAGGAGGACGCGGACGCGACGGCGGAGCTCGCGAAGCAGTTCACGCGGCGCGGAATCGCCCTCCAGCTGGGAAAGCAGTGCACGCAGGTGGACGACGACGGCCAGCAGCTCACGGTGCACTTCGGCGAGGGCGAGCGCATCCAGGCCGATCTGATGCTCGTCTCCGTCGGGCGGGCGCCGCTCGTGCAGGGCCTGGGGCTCGAGGAGATCGGCGTCCAGCTCGACCCGCGGAAGGGCATCGCGGCGGACGAGCGGCGGCGGACGACCGTTCCACACGTGTACGCGGTCGGCGACTGCGCCGGCTACTGGCAGCTCGCGCACACCGCGTTCCGCGAAGGCGAGGTCGCCGCCGAGAACGCGCTCGGCCACGACGCGGTCGTGTCCGAGCGGGCCGTGCCGCGGCCCATCTACACCGACCCGGAGATCGCCGCGGTGGGGCTGACCGAGGCCGCGGCGAGGGAGCAGCACGCCGACAGCGTCGCCGTCGGCATGTTCCCGTGGGTGGCCAACGCCCGTGCCGTCATGCAGAACGAGACCGCTGGGTGGGTCAAGTCGATCCACGAGACGCGGTACGGCGAGCTGCTCGGGCTGGTCATCGTCGGTCCGCATGCCACCGACCTGATCGAGGCGGGCGTGGTCGCGCTCGATGCCGAGGCGACGGTCGAGACCGTCGCCGACGGCATGGCCCCGCACCCGACGCTGTCCGAGGCGATCAAGGAGGCGGGCCTCGTCGCGCTCGGACGGGCGATCCACCTTCCTCCCAGGCGGCGCACCCCCGCCTCGGCGCCGGCTCGACCTTGAGCGCGGGCGTCGGGAGCGATAGCCTCGTAGCGACGAAAGGAGTGTCGATGACGTTCCTGAACAAGAAGCGCTTTGCGTTCCTGACCACCCTCGCGGCGCTGCTCTTCTTCTGGCGCAAGAAGAAGCGGACGAGCGAGAGCCAGGCCGCCTAAGCAGGACGGCCAGCATCGGACTTCGGTCGCTCGGCGGCTGCCGAGCCGGATCCTCGTGGGCATCCCCTGACGTACGACCCATCCCCCGGCGTCGCCGGCCCCGGCTGGCCGGCGACCGCACAGGAGCTCGTCCGCGCGCAGGACGAGCTGGCGGCGACGGCCTGGACGCCGTGGCACCCGCCCGCCCGCTACACGGTGGCGGCCTGCTACGTCTGCTTCCAGCAGGCCGAGCCCGGCGAGGGCCGGGCCGAAGACGTCGGCTGGGCGGCGGCGGCACTCGGCGAGGACGTCTCGGTCGTGAGCGCCGTCACGCCCGCCGCGTACGAGCCGGGGCTTCTCGCCCTGCGCGAGGGCCCGCTGCTCGAGGCGGCGGTGCGCGGCCTGAGCGAGCGACCCGACGTCCTCCTCGTCGACGCCACCGGCCGCGACCACCCGCGGCGGGCCGGTCTCGCGCTCCAGCTGGGGGCGGTGCTCGACCTGCCGACGGTCGGGGTCACCGACCGTCCGCTGCTCGCCCGTGGCGAGGCGCCCGCTGAGGCCCGCGGATCGGCATCTCCGCTCCTGCTCGACGGCGAGCGAGTCGGCTACCTGGTCCGCACCCGGACGCGGGCGAGGCCGATCGCGGTCCACGCCGCCTGGCGGACGATGCCCGAGACGGCCGTCGAGGTCGTGCTGGCGGCCACGGCGGGCATGCGCACGCCAGAGCCGCTGCGGATGGCGCGGGCGGCGGCTCGGCGGGCGCGCGCCGCCGAGCGCCGTCGATGATCAGGCCCTCCGGGCGGGTCGTCAGAATAGGAGGCGCGTGTCTGCTCCGTACGTCCATCTGCACGTTCACTCCGAGTACTCGATCCTCGATGGGGCCTGCCGCATCCCCGAGCTCGCGGCGCGGGCGGCCGAGCTCGAGATGCCCGCCGTCGCGCTCACCGACCACGGCTCGCTCGCCGGCGCGGTCGAGCTGTACCGCGAGGCGCGCACGCAGGGCGTCAAGCCGATCGTGGGCTGCGAGGTCTACGTCGCCGACGACCGGCGCGCGCAGACGAAGGGGTACGCGCACCTGACCCTTCTCGCCGAGTCGAACGAGGGCTACGGCAACCTGATCAAGCTCTCGTCGCTCGGCTACCTGGAGGGCTACTACTACAAGCCGCGCGTCGACTGGCAGCTGCTCGAGCGTCACGCGAAGGGGGTCGTCGCCCTGTCCGGCTGCCTGTCCGGCCGCGTCGCGCGCGCCCTCGCCGAGAACCGGCCCGACGACGCAGCCGCCGACCTCGACCGCCTCGTCCAGATCTTCGGCCGCGACTCGACCTACGTGGAGATCCAGAACGCCGGGCTCCCCCAGCAGGCGACGATCAACCCACAGCTCGCGGCGCTCGCGCGGCGCGCCGGGCTGCCGCTCGTCGCCACGGGCGACGTGCACTACCTGCGCCACGAGGACGCGCGCGCGCACGAGGCGCTGCTCTGCATCCAGTCGGGCGACTCGCTCAAGAACCCGAGCCGCTGGCGCTTCGAGACCGACCAGTTCTACTTCAAGACCGCCGACGAGATGGCGGCGGACTTCCCCGATTCCCCGGACGCCCTCGTCCGCACCCTGGAGGTCGCCGAGCGCTGCACGGTCGAGATCGAGCTCGGTCGGATCCTGCTGCCGAAGTTCCCCCTGCCCGACGGGCGCGACGCGTTCGAGGAGCTCGTCTCGCTGTGCGAGGCCGGCCTCGGGCGGCGCTACGGCCAGGTGACCCCGGAGCTTCGCGAGCGGCTCTCCTTCGAGCTGAAGACGATCCGCGAGATGGGCTTCGCCGACTACTTCCTGATCGTCTCCGACTTCGTCCGCTTCGCGAAGCGCAACGGGATCAGCGTCGGCCCCGGCCGTGGCTCGGCAGCCGGCAGCCTTGCCGCCTACTGCCTGGAGATCACCGACGTCGACCCGATGCGCTACGGGCTGCTGTTCGAGCGCTTCCTCAACCCGGGGCGCAAGTCGATGCCGGACATGGACATCGACTTCGCCGTCGCCGGGCGCGACCGCGTCATCAACTACGTCGCGGACAAGTACGGCCGCGACCGCGTGGCGCAGATCATCACCTTCGGCACGATGATGGCGCGGGCGGCGATCCGCGACGCCGGCCGGGTGCTGGAGATCCCCTACGGCACCGTCGACCGGATCGCGAAGCTGGTCCCCGAGGGCCCGAAGGTCTACCTCGACGACTGCTTGAAGCCGGGCCAGGAGCTGCGCGCCGCCTACGACGCGGACCCGCTCGTCAAGGAGATCGTCGACCTCGCGAAGCCGCTCGAGGGCCTCGTGCGCCAGGACTCGATCCACGCAGCCGGCGTCGTGATCGCCGACCGGCCGCTGACGGAGGTCGTCCCGCTGCAGCAGAAGGGCGCCGACCAGGAGGTGGTGACGCAGTTCGCGATGGGGGACGTGGAGGCGCTCGGCCTGCTCAAGATGGACTTCCTCGGCCTGCGCAACCTCGACGTGATCGACGAGGCGGTGCGGCTGGTCGGCGACCTCGACATCCAGACGATCCCGCTCGACGACCGGCCGACCTACGAGATGCTGGCGCGCGGCGACGCGACCGGTGTCTTCCAGTTCGAGTCGTCGGGCATGCGGGAGGCGCTGCGGCAGGTGCAGCCGACGGAGTTCGAGGACCTGATCGCGCTGGTCGCGCTCTACCGGCCCGGCCCGATGGCCTACATCCCCGTGTACGCGAAGCGCAAGCACGGGCAGGAGGCGGTGAGCTTCCCCGACGAGCGCCTGCGGCCGATCACGGGCCCGACGTACGGCATCTGCATCTACCAGGAGCAGTACATGGAGATCGCGAAGCATCTGGCCGGGTTCTCGCCGGCCGAAGCCGACGATCTCCGCAAGGCGATCGGCAAGAAGATCCACTCGCTGATGGCGTCCCTGGAGAGCAAGTTCCTGGAGGGGTGCGCGCGGAGCGGCGTGGCGGAGGCCGTCGCGCGGGGGCTGTGGGACGACATGGAGAAGGCCCGCGACTACTCCTTCAACAAGTCGCACGCCGCCTGCTACGCGCTGATCGCCTACCGGACGGCGTACCTCAAGGCGCACCACCCGGCCGAGTACATGGCGGCGCTCATCTCCTCCGTGATGAACACGAAGGACCGCGTGCCCTTCTACGTCAACGCCTGCCACGAGATGGGGATCGAGGTGCTGCCGCCGGACGTGAACGCGTCGCAGGTCGACTTCGCGGTCGTCGACGGCAGGATCCGCTTCGGCTTGAACGCGGTGAAGAACGTGGGCGAGGCCGCCTGCACGGCCATCGTCGCCGCGCGGGAGGCGGGAGGGGCGTTCGCGTCGATCTGGGACTTCACCGAGCGCGTCGACCCGCAGGTCGTGAACAAGCGGGCGCTCGAGTCGCTGGTCAAGTGCGGCGCGCTCGACTCGACCGGCGCGTCGCGCATGGGCATGCTCGACGTGCTCGAGCAGGCGCTGTCCTGGGGCGGCCGGCAGCACGCCGACCGCGTCGCCGGGCAGAGCTCGATCTTCGACCTGGGCGGTGGCGCCGGGGCGGGCGACGAGGTCGCCCGGCGGCACCATCCGGAGATCGCGCCGTCGGAGTTCGAGAAGGACGAGCTGCTCCGTCTCGAGAAGGAGACGCTCGGCCTGTACGTGTCCGAGCATCCGCTCCACAGCCTGCGAGACCAGCTCCGCCGCCGCGTCGACCTGCCGCTCGCCGAGCTCGAGCGCCGCCGCGACGGGGAGGTCGTCACCGTCGGCGGCATCGTCTCCACGCTGCGGCAGCTGACGACGAAGAAGGGCGACCCGATGGTGTTCGTGCGGCTCGACGACCTGACGGGCGGCGCCGAGGTGGTCGTGTTCAACTCGGTCTACGCCACCTGCCGCGAGCTGCTCGAGGCGGACCGGATCCTGATCGTCAAGGGCCGGGTCGACCACAAGGAGGGCGAGTCGAAGCTGATCGCGCTCGAAGTGAGCGAGTTCGAGCCGAATCGCGCTGCCGAGGAGGTGCGGCTCAAGCTGGACGCGCGCACGGCGCCGGCCGGGATCGTGCGCGAGCTGTCGGGTGTCGTCCGCGGCTTCCCAGGCCCGGCGAAGGTGGTGCTCTCGCTCGAGACCTCGGACGGGCCGCGCGTGCTCGAGCTCGGGCCCGGCTACCGCGTGAGCCCGGTGCCCGACTTCTACGCCGAGGTGAAGGCGCTCCTCGGCGAGGCCGCCGTCTCCTGAGCGGCCGGCGGAGGCGCGGCGAGCCGCACCTGCAGGAGCCGGTGTTCGCGGCGCTGCTCCTGCCGGGGCGAGCAGGAAGAACAGGCTGCACCGTGCGGTTGGACGCGTGGGAAGGCGGGCTCGGTTCGCGCCTACGGTCGGAGCGCTCGCCAGAGCGGCGGTGCGCTCGAGACCGGGCAGCCGCGATCCGTGCCGGAGGAGTCGCCCGGGAAGATGTTGGAATCAGGTCCTGGTGCGTATGACCTCGCCTCGGGGGCTGAGGACGTACCACAGACCACCGGCCGAGTTGAGCGCCTGCCCGTTGGCGGCGCCGGGGGCACCGTCCCCGACGTAGGTGTACAGCGGCCAGCCGTGGTAGGTGACGACCCGACCGCCGGCAGGATCCGGGTCGCTGCCCAGGAGCGACTGTCGCGCCTTGCCTCTTGCGACCGGCTTCGCACCCTTGGCCAGCCTCAGCGGAGGCCACAGCGAAGCGCAGGTACCGATGCACGTGACCTTCCTGCGCTTGTCGGGTACGAACATGTACAGGGTGCGGGCGCGGCCGTCGACGAGCACGAAGCCGAGCTTCGGCAGCCTCCGGGTGGAGACCACGACCGAGCGCTTCGTCGCCGCGCGCACACGGTGAGCCGGCGCGGCGGCCATCCCTGCTGCAGCCAGGCCGACCGCTACGAGAGCGCTCGCCGCCAGGATCAACGCCTTCCTCATTCAGCACCTCCTCGACTGCACGGGCCGGATCCGGCGGGGCGGCGGCGCCCGTCGCGGCCGTCCGCCCCGCGTACCGCAGCGTCCCTTACTTGACGGTCAGGGTCACCTCTGCGACGGAATGGCCTTTGATCGTCGGCATGTGGGCGTCGTCCTCCAGCTGGGCGAAGAACGTGTGCACGCCCGGCTTGATACCGGCGAGGGAGACGTGGAAGCTCTTCGCGCAGCTCATCCCGAGCATCGTCCCCATCCCCATCGCGCCGCCCTTGGTGGTGTCGACGAAGGCGTGCCAGTGCCCGTAGCCGGCGACGTCCGGCTTTCCGTAGAGCGCGCACGAGGGGATGAAGTTCTTGACGGCGACCACGAGGTTGAAGCCGCCGCTGACGGTCGAGCCGCTCTTCGGCGAGACGATCGTGATCGAGGGGGCGCCGGCGAAGGTGCGCGGCTTGATCAGGAGCGGGTGGGTCGGCCTGTAGACGAAGCTGACTTTCTGGGCCGAGTGCATGTCCTCCATGTGGTTGTTCTCGGCAGCCTTGAACTCGAGCGTGTGCCTGCCCGGATTCACGTTGGCGAGGCTGACACTCGCCTTCGGGCCGCAGAACATGTTCACGAGCGCGCCGTCGAGGTCGATGTGGTAGTGGCCGACGCCCATTTTCGGCGCCGTGCCCGCAAGCGCGCAGTCGATCTTGAAGTGCGAGATCGCGACGTCCGTGAGGACGGCGTTGCCGGTGATCAGCTGGCCCGGCTTGGGCGCGAGGATGTGGATCTTCGCGCCCGTGTTCGCCGACATCATCTTCGACTTCTTCGGGTTTCCTGCCAGGGCGAGCCCGGTCAGGGCGAGCGCCCCGCAGGCAACGAGCCCTGCCGCAGCGAACGTGCGTCTTCTCCTCTGCAACGCGGTCATCCTCCTGTTCGTAGGCCGTGAACTCACATGGGAGCTACAGGCGGAGAGCCGCCTCTGGATGCACGCCTCGCGGCGGCGCAGGAACGTCGTCACCCTGCCGCCACCCGCCGAGCTTCGGGCAGCATGTGCGCATGTCGCGCAATCGTGCGACGCTCCGGCCCGTCACCGCGTGGCTCGCGACTCCGGCCTGCTTGGCGGCGCTCGCCGGCTGCGGCGGTTCGAACGGGAGCACGAGCGGCATCCGCGCCTTTCGCGCGATCGAGGTTGGGCGGACGTGCGTGCAGGTCGCGCCGGACGGGCGCTCCGCGGTCGTGCGGGTCGAGACGAACCCGCCGACCGTGTGCGCGGTCGCCTACGGTCGCACGGGCTCGCTGGGGTCGATCGCCAACGATCCGAGCATGGGCGGCCATGCGATCGCCCGCCACACGGTCGTGCTCGGAGGGCTGACGCCGAACACCACCTACCGCTACCGGCTGACCGCCACCGACGCCCAGGGTCGGGTCTTCCAGACCCGCGAGCTCGCGACTTTCACGACGACGCCGAGCAAGGCGGCGGCCGCCGCGGGCCGGGAGATCGCCGTGGGCGCCAAGGTCGTCGCCGTCAGCTCACAGTACGGAGCCGGCTACGGCGCCGCGAACGCGGTCGACGGTAACCTCGCCACCGAGTGGTCGTCGGCGGGCGACGGCAGCCACGCCTTCATCACGATCGATCTCGGCGCCGAGCGCAAGGTCACCGGGGTCGCCTTCGTGACGCGCGAGATGTCGGACGGCTCGGCCATCACCCGAACGTTCGCGGTGGTGGTCGACGGCGGCAAGCGGTACGGACCGTTTCCCGCCGGCACTCGCCTCGACCCGCGGGTGGCGGAGGTGTCCTTCACGGGCCGGCGCCTGCGGTTCGAGGTGGTGACCTCGACGGGCGGCAACACTGGCGCCGCCGAGATCGAGGTCTTCTCTCGCTGAGCGAGAGGCTTGTACGGCTGGGACTCACAGGTGAATCTCGCCTCACCCTCCCGGGTCTGATGTGGCGACAGTCGTTACGAGCTCACGGCCGTCGCCCCCGACCCGAAGGGAGGTTCGATGAACGCGCTCGACAGCGAGGCGCGCAGGTTCCAGACCGGGGCGTCCATCCTCGTCGCCCTCGTCACGTTCGGCTGGATGGCAGGCCTCGGCTTCGGTGCCGGCATCGCCTCCAGTGCGAGCAGGGAGTTCGTCCAGGACACCCCTGCCTGGCTGATCCCGGCACTGCAGGGCGTGATCGCGCTCGCGATCAGCTCTGTCGTGCTCAGCCTGTTCGCGATCGTCCGCCGGATCCGCATCCGCGCAGGCGTCCTCGCAGAGACCCTGCCGCGGCTCTACCCCGCTGCGACAACCCAGAAGGAGACATAGATGTCGACGCTACTCCATCCCGTACGGATCGGCTCGCAGGCGGCGATCCCGCGCGAGGAAGAGGACTTCGACCTGCCGGCGCCGGCCAGCAAGATGTGGCTGCCCGCGTTCGCGATGGGCGTGATGGCGATCGCGGCCGGCGTCGTCGCCGGCGCGATCCAGGCGACCAGCAGCAATGCCGCGCAGGTCGCGCAGATCGCCGCCTGGAACCCGGGCGTGCTCTTCCTCGGGATCGGCTTCCTGCTCTCGGCCGTCACCTTCACGCTCGCCCGCATCCTCGGCGAGTTGCGGGACGGCGGCACGAGCGTGCAGCGTTCACTCGGCGAGCACGCGCTGATCCTCAAGCGGCCGTGGAGCGGCTACGTCTTCCCGCCCGCGATGATGATGGGCCTGATGACGCTGATCGGCACGTTCGTGCTCGGCTTCGTCCAGGCTGCGCGGCTCGACAACAACCCCGCCAGCGCCGCCGACATCGCGGCCTGGTCGGGCCCGGTCCGCTTCGCCGGCGTCGCGATGATCTTCACCAGTGTCGTCTTCGCGCTCGTGACGATCATGAAGTCGCTCCGCTTCCAGGCGGACCGACTCACGCACATCGCTGACACGCGGCGGTAGCCAACCGTCCGCTGATCGGCCTGGTCGCCCGCGGAGGCCGCGGGCGACCAGCGCCGCGTCACGGGCTGCACACCGCGTCGCCGTCGGGTCCACGGCGAAGCCGGGTGAATCCAGCCTGCCCGCTCGGTGGCCGGCCGCCTGGGCTACTCGACCGGTACCGCTGCCGGCGGCGGTACCGGTACGGCCCGCGCCGGCGGTGGAACGTCCTGCAGAAGGAGCGTGAGGGGTCGGGCTAACTCGAATCGGCGCGCTCGCGCCACGCTCGCAGCGCCGCCTCGGTGGCATCTTCCTCGCCGCCGGTGCGGCTGGAGCCGAGGGCGCGAAGGGCGCTCAGGGTGAGGCGGAGGTTCGAGAGCACCGTGCGGCAGCGCGGGCAGAAGGCGACGTGGCGCTCGACACGGGCCTGCTCCGTGGGCTCGAGATCGCCGTCGACGTAGTCGGACATGAGCTCGCGCACGTGCTCGCACTCGCTGGAGGAGCGTGCGAAGCCGGGTAGGCGGAGGCGGGACATCACCGGACATTCGATCCTGCCGCCAGGCGAGGAGATTCACCTGTCGCGGAATCTTCCTGACGTGCAGCCGTCCGCCGGGGCGCATCCACCGCCTGATGTCGCGGAATCTTCCTCCGCCGCCGGTGCCTCTAACGCAGACGACGATGGAGGAGCAGCCTGCGAGCGCTGCCATCACCGCTGTTGACGAGCGCACGCTCGTGGTACGCGCACGTGCAGGCGACGGTCATGCGTTCGAGCAGCTGATCGAGCTGCACGGCCGCCGCACCTACCGGATGCTCGTCCGTATCGTCGGCAACCCGAGCGACGCGGAGGAGGTCTTGCAGGAGACGCTGCTCAAGGCATGGCGGGCGCTACCTCGGTTCCGCGGCGACGCGCTGTTCTCGACCTGGCTCTACCGGATCGCCGTGAACGAGGCGAACCGGCGGCTCGCCCACGAACGCCGCCGCTGCTCGCTGCCGATCGAGGACACGCTCGGGGAGGTTCCTGACCTCGAACCCGGCCCGGCCGCGCGCGCCGAGTCGGTCGAGCTGCAGGAGCTGGTCGCCGGGTGCATCGACGAGCTGCCCCCCAGTACAGGGAAGCGGTGGTGCTGCGCGATATCGAAGGGCTGACACACGAGGAAGCAGCCGAAGCGCTCGGCCTGACCATGCACAACTTCAAGAGCCGCCTCCACCGCGGTCGGATGGGCATTCGCCGGATGCTCGAGCAGCGCCGGGAGGGGTAGGCTCCGGCCTCACCGACAGCGACGAGAAGGGGGAACGGTGGGCGAGCCGGTATACGTGTCGAGGGTACGGATCGAGCGCATCCGCGGACCGCTGCGAAGGGCGGAGCTTCCCGGCGAGGCCAGGCCGGTGTACTTCGGCGTCCACGACGAAGTGGCCGCCCACTACGGAGTCGCCGAGCCGGGCGAGGCAGAGCGGGCGACGACACTCGACTACATCGTCGCCGCCGCGGGCGGGTGACTGACCGGCACCTTCGGAGGCGCGCTGGAGGCGCGTCGGATCAACGCGAGCGACGGCAGGCTCATCGGCGAGGCGACGGGCGAGATCGAAGCGGAGGACGGCGTGCTCGTGATCAAGCGGATCCACGTCCGCTACCTGCTCCGCGTCGATGCGGACGCCGAGCGGGAGAAGATCGAGCGCGCGTTCGAGCACCACATGCCGCACTGCCCCGTCTACCGCTCGATCGGCGCCGCGATCGAGTGTACGACGGAGCTCGAGCTCCTCGACACCTGAGCGCCGTTCAGACGATCTCGGACGGGCCCTTCTTGAAGCGGCCTCCACCGGAACCCCCAACGCGCGCAGAGCGTCGGGCGTTCCGGTGTGCCCGATGCGCGTGGGGCCGGCGCGGAGCCGCCTGGAGCCGCGCCGACCCCTTGGGAGGAGACCGCCCGCGGCGAGGGAGGAGACCTGCGGGCGTGTCTTGCCTGCTTGGATCCCTGCCGCACGCGTGGAGATTCACCTGGCCCGCTTTTGCTCGACGCAGGCTCCGGGCGCGTGCTCGCGACCTACGTTCCTGCACGAGCCGTCAGGCCGTGCTCGCCTGGGCGAGCGCGTGCAGGATCGAGGCCGCGCGGCTCGAGCTCGACGGCGCGTGGTCGCCGTCGCCGTCGGTCAGCCGGCCCCGTGCTCGGCGAGCGGCGCGCGCAGCCGAGCCGGGAGGGCGTCGAGGCAGACGTCGCCGAGCTCGGCGGGGCTGCGTTCGCGTCCGACGGCGTCGAGGAGCGGCGTCTCGACCGGACCGTTCTCGTCGAGCTCCGCCTCGAGCAGCGCGATCGCGCGGCTGTCCCATTGCGTCCCGGCGCCCTCGGCGAGGATGCGGCGAGCGTGCGCCGGTTCGAGCGCGGCCCGGTAGTGGCGGCTGTAGGTCATCGCGTCCCAGCCGTCGCAGGCGCTGATGATGGCGGCCTCGAGCGGGATCTGGCCCGAGCTGAGCCCGTCCGGGTAGCCGCTGCCGTCGGGGCGCTCGTGATGCCAGCGGACGAGATCGGCGGCGCCTGCCAGCAGCGGCGAGGCGGCGAGCAGCTCCGCGCCGGTGACCGGGTGCTCCCTGATCGCGTCGAACTCGCTGTCGGTGAGCGCTCCCGGCTTGCGCAGGATCTCGTCGGGGACGAGCAGCTTGCCGAGGTCGTGGAGGAGGGCGCCCAGACCCAGGGCGCGGAGCCGGTCGGCGGCGAGGCGACCGCGGATACCGACGCGCAGCGCCAGCTCGCCGACGCGGATCGGCTTCGGTCCCGCCGAGCAGGCAGCCGCGATCGCTCGCGAGCGGGCAGGATGATGTCTGCTCGGATGACGAGAAGGGGGAAAGCCGCCGGATCCCCACGGGCCGTGGGGGGTACTCGGGCTGACCCGCGCTCCTCGACTGCTCGCGCAGGCGCCGCAGGTGGACCGTCCGACAGGCTCGGCGCGGGTTCCCTCAGAGCAGGATGTCGAGCGCTGTCTCAACGGGGCAGCCGTGCTCGAGCAGGCTGACGGCGAGGTGGAGGTCGATGTCCCGCCGTTCGGCGAGCTCGGCAGCCCTGCGCCGGCCGTAGCCGGCCGCGAGCAGGCAGCGGTAGCGCCAGCGCACGATGCACCGATCCTCGCCGACCCGACCCGTTCGCTCACTGGTCGTCTCCATTCCAGCCTCCTTGGTTTGTCGGCAGGTCCGACCCTCGGCGACGCCGCGGCGATTCGGACGTTCACGCGCGCCGAATCGCTCCGGCGCTACGGCGCATCTCAGGTCGCGATGAGCCAGTTGCGTCGAGGCGCTCGGGCGGGCGATGTGCCGGCACGCGGACAGCCCTGCCAGCGACGGCTGCGGCGCGCCGCCGCTCCCGACCGGCACGGCCGTCGCCGCGTCGGCTTCGAGGCGGCGGGCCGGGACGGAGACGCGGTCGTCATCGGCGCGCTCGCCGTGCCGCTCGACTGGGCGCGTGAGCACGGGATCGTCGTGACCCGGCTCGAGCTCGACGGACGGGCGGTTGTCGTCGCATCCTGATCCGGCCGAGGCGTTCGGCTGGCCCGGCATCGCGCCGACGTGGACGTCGAGCGCGAAGGACGCGGTCACCACCGCGCTCGGCCCGAGCCGGGTCTGGGCGACGCTCGGCTTCGGGATCGTCAACGAGGTCTACTGGCCGGCGACCGGCCGCCCGCAGGTGCGCGACCTCGGCTTCGTCGTCGCCGGCGGCGGCGACTGGGTCGAGGTGAAGCGCGCACAGTCGTACACGCTCGAGACGCCGAGCCCCTGCGTGCCCCTGCCGCGGATCGTGCACGACGGCGAGGGATACCGGCTCGAGCTCGAGGTCGTGCCCGACCCGCTGCGGGACGTCCTGCTCGTCTCCTACCGGCTCACGGGCGAGGGGCGGCTGCTCTACCCGCTGCTCGCGCCGCACCTCGGCGCGAGCGGCTACGGCAACACCGCCTGGGTCGACGGCGGCCTGCGCGCGGGGAAGGGTTCAGAGGCGCTCGTGCTGCTCTCGTCGACGCCGTTCGCGCGCGCCAGCGCCGGTTTCGTCGGCTTCTCCGACGGCTGGCAGGACTTCGCCCGCAACGGCGCGATGACGTGGGAGTTCGCGCGCGCCGAGAACGGCAACGTCGCCCTGATCGGGGAGCTGCCGCCCGGCGAGGGAGTGCTCGCGCTCGGCTTCGCGGCGACGCCCGAAGGCGCCGCCACGCTCGCCGGGTCGGCGCTCGCCGAGGGGTACGAGCCGATCCGCGAGCGGTTCGTCGCCGGCTGGGAGCAGTGGCGGGACGGCCTGAGGCTGCCGCGCGGCAAGGCGGAGCTGCGACAGGAGGCGCTTCTTTCCGCCGCGGTGCTGAAGGTGCACGAGGACCGCACGTTTCCCGGCGCGACGGTGGCGAGCCTGTCGGTGCCGTGGGGGTTCGCGCACGACGACCCGGGCGGCTACCACCTCGTCTGGGCGCGCGACGCGGTCGAGACGGGGCTCGCGCTGCTCGCGATCGGCGACGTCGACGGTGCGCGGCGCATGCTCTCCTACCTCGCCGCCACCCAGAGCGCTGACGGGTGCTGGTCGCAGAACTTCTTTCCGGACGGGCGCCCGTACTGGACGGGGATCCAGCTCGACGAGGTTGGCTTCCCGATCCTGCTCGCGGCGAAGCTGCGCGAGCTCGCCGCTGTCGAAGGGTCCCAGATCGCAGCGATGGTGCGGGCGGCTGCCGGCTACCTCGCTCGCACCGGGCCGCTCAGCCCGCAGGACCGCTGGGAGGAGAACGCAGGCGCGAGCCCGTTCACGCTCGCGGTCGAGGTAGCGGCGCTGGTCGCCGCCGGCGACTGGCTGGAAGGAGACGACCGCGAGTACGCGCTCGCGCTCGCCGATTGCTGGAACGAGCGGATCGAGGAGTGGACGTACGTCGCCGGCGCCGAGCTCGCCGGGCAGTATCACGTCCCCGGCTACTACGTCCGCATCGGACCGCCGCCGGTCGACGGAGGCCTGTGCGGCCGCGTTCCCGTCCGCAACCGCGGCGGCGAGAGCGTGCCCGCGGCGGCGCTCGTCGGGCTCGACTTCCTGTACCTCGCCCGGCTCGGCCTGCGCGACCCGCACGACCCGCGGATCACTGCCACCCTCACCGTCGTCGACGGCGAGCTGCGCGCACAGCTGCCGACCGGTGTCGCCTACCGCCGCTACGAACGCGACGGCTACGGCGAGCACGCAGACGGCAGCCCCTTCGACGGCAGCGGCATCGGCCGCCCCTGGCCGCTGCTCGCCGGCGAGCGCGGCCACGCGGCGCTCCTCCGCGGCGAGGACGCGACCCCGTACCTCGAGTCGATGGCGCGCATGAGCGGCCGCGGCGGCCTGATCCCCGAGCAGGTCTGGGACGCCGAGCCGATCCCCGAACGCAACCTCTTCCCGGGCAAGCCGAGCGGCAGCGCGATGCCGCTCGTCTGGGCGCACGGCGAGTACCTGAAGCTGTACGCGGCGCGGGCGGCGAAGCGGCAGATCGAGCTGCTGCAGACGGTCGAGCAGCGCTACGGCGGCACCGCTCCGACGGCGGCGACCTGGTTCTGGCGCGAGCAGGCCCCCGTCACGCGGCTCCCGCCAGGACGAGCGCTGGTGATCGAGGCGAGCGAGCCGTTCGCGCTCCACGCCGGCTTCGACGGCTGGCAGGCCCCTGGCGACCGCGACTCCCGGCCGCTCGGGCTCGGCATGCACGGCGTCCGCATCGAGCACGACGAGCTCGCCGAGCACGCGAGCCTCGAGTTCACCCGCCGCCACGAGTCGAGCTGGGCAGGCCGCGACTGGCGGGTCGAGCTCGCCTGACAGCCGTCGAGGAGGAGTGCGCCACATTCGTTGCCGTCCTCCCACACCGCTTCGAGGCGTCGCGTACTACGGTTCGCGTGTGAGCGCCTACAACTACGAGCGCTTCGACGCCTATGTCGAAAGCGGCCAGGACGAGCGCGAGTTCGCCTCCTTCCCGAACATGCTGCACGCGGGCGAGCGCGCCCCCGACGGCGAGCTGACCCGTCTCGACGGCGGAAGCGTTCGCCTGTCCGAGCTGTGGCGCCGGCAGGGCGTGGTGCTCGAGTTCGGCTCGTACACCTGACCGTACTGCGCTGCAGAGGGTCCTCTGCTCGACCAGCTGGCCCCGCAGCATCCCGACTACGGCTGGTACTTCGTGTACACACGCGAGGCGCATCCGGGCGAGCACCTGTCCGCGCACGGGGACTTCGAGGCGAAGCTCGCGGCGGCGCGGCGGTTGCGCGACGAGCTCGGCATCACGCGGCCGATCCTCGTCGACGATCACGCTGGCAGCGTGCACACGGCCTTCGGGCTGCTGCCGAACATGTCCTGGGTGCTCGGCCGGGGCGGCACGATCCTGTACAAGGCGATGTGGACCTCCCCCGAGCGGATCGCCGGCTTCCTCGCACGCCAGGCGGCGCAGCCGTCCGGGCTCGCCTACGCGCCGTTCTTCACCGAGCAGCTCGAGCTGCGCCGCCGCGACGCCGCCGCCTTCCAGCAGGGGCTGGAACGCAACGGTCCGCGGGCTGTCGGCGAGTTCGCGCACGCCGAGCGGATCTGGGCCGAACGCGCCCGCGCGACCCGCCGTCTCGACGACAGTTGAGAAGGAATCGGCGCTTCGGTAGGTCGCATCGAACAGATGACGACGACCGGACGCGAGGAGCGAGGAGCAAGAGGTGGCGACGGGGACGGCGAGAGCTACTCGGGCTCGACCGGGAGCTGCGGTCCGTGCATGCGTCCGACGAGGAGACGGCGCGCCGGTTTCGTGTTCTCGGCTCGCCGACCATCCGCGTCGACGGCCGCGACATCGACCCGGGCGCAGCTACGTGCTCTCCTGCCACGTCGACCGCACGGAAGGCGGCTTCGGCGGCCAGCCGGACGAGCGCTGGCTGCGCGACGCGCTCGACCGGAAGCGTGGGGGGAGTGTGTGAAGACTGACCCGGGTGTGTGCAGCGCTTCCGCAGCTACGGGCGGCCGCGCACCGTTTCGACGTCGACTTCGAGCGGGCGGTCGCGCGCTTCGCGCAGCGCGATCTCGTCCATCTCGACGGTGGCGAGATCGCGGTCGCGTACCCGTTCTCCGGCCGGCCGACGCCGCATCGCGTCTGGATCGATGGCCGCGCCGAGCCGGTGTTCGCGATGTGCGCGCTCGACGCGCTCGGGATCGCGCCGATGCTGAACCTGCCGGCGGAGATCCTCTCCCGCGACCCGCTCGGCGGCGGGGAGGTGTGGGTGCGGATCGACCCGGGCGACGGCGCCTGGTGGGAGCCGGAGGAGGCGGTCGTGCTCGACGGCCACTCGAGGCGGGGCGGTCCGAGCTTCGACAGCTGCTGCGGCGCGATCAACTTCTTCTCCTCGAACGAGAACGCGCTCGCCTACCTGCTGGCACATCCCGAACTCGACGGGCAGTCGATCACGCTCCCGGAGGCGATCGAGGCCGCCACGGCCGTGTTCGGCGACCTCGACCGGCCACGCGGGTGGCGCCTGATGCCGACTGCGTGACGATCGCCCGGCGGGCTTCGAGGCGGCAGCGGCCGAGGCCGAGCCGATTACTCGATCGAGGGACATCCGAGCGGGGGTCACGGACGAATGTGAGTGTGAGCGACCCAGGAGGCACCGATGTCGACCACGGAGCTGTACGTCGAGGACGAGAGCGAGCTGACGCGGGTCGAGCGCTGGCGTGTCGAGGAGCTCCTGCGGGCGGGGTACGACACCGCTGCCGCCGCCCGGCTCGCTGCCGCCCTGCACGTCGACCTGCACCGCGCGACCGAGCTCGTCCAGCGCGGCTGCCCGGTCGAGCTGGCCGTGCGCATCCTGCTCTAGCCTGCCGCCGGCAGCCGGCGCGGGCAGAATCCGGCTGGGTGCTGCTCGCCTCGATCCCCTCACCCTCCAGCGGGAACGTCCACCTCGGGCCGTTCACCGTGCACATGTACGGCCTGATGCTGCTGCTCGGCATCGCGGCCGCGATCGGCCTCACCGGCCTGCGCTGGACCCGGCGCGGCGGTGACTGGGACCTCGTCTTCCAGGCGGCGGTGTGGGGAGTCGCCTTCGGCGTCGTCGGCGCCCGCGCCTACCACGACGTGACGAGCTGGGACGAGGTACCGCACACGTGGTGGGGGCCGTTCGCCGTCTGGCAGGGCGGGCTCGGCATCTGGGGCGGCGTCGCCCTCGGCGCGGCCGCCGGGGCGTTCGTCGTCAGACGGGCCGGGGCGAGCGTTGCGCTCATGCTGGACTGCGTCGCTCCGGCGCTGCTTCTCGCCCAGGGGATCGGACGCTGGGGGAACTGGTGGAACCAGGAGCTCTTCGGGAGGCCCACCGACCTTCCCTGGGGCCTCGAGATCGACCCGGCCCACCGGCCGGACCGCTACCTGAGCCGGGCGACCTTCCATCCGACCTTCCTGTACGAGTTCCTGTGGGATGTGCTCGGAGCCGGTGTCCTGCTTCTCGCCGGCCGCCGCTTCCGCATCCGGCCGCCGGCTCTCTTTGCCCTCTACGTCTGCGTGTACACGTTCGGGCGCACGTTCGAGGAGCTCCTCCGGGTCGACCCCTCGCACCACGTGCTCGGGGAGCGCCTCAACTTCTGGGTGTCGCTTGCCGTCTTCGCCGCGGGCGCCTGCGCCTTCGTCTGGCTGCAGCTGCTGCGGCCGGATGCCGGGGCGCCGCTCGCCGCCGGCCGGCGCCGCCCGAGCCGGCGGGGAGGCATGTCCGTCCCGCGAGGACGCGTCCGCCCGCGCCGCTAGCCTGACCCGGTGCGCGCGCCGGAGCTCGATCTCGACCTCGAGACGTTCGAAGGGCCGTTCGACCTGCTCCTCACTCTCATCCTGAAGGAGGAGCTGAGCCTCGCCGAGATCGAGGTCGCCGAGATCGTGATTGCCTTCGTCGAGCAGCTTGCGGCGCGCGAGCAGCTCGACCTCGAAGGCTGCGGCGAGTTCCTCGTGCTCGTCTCGGCGCTCCTCGAGCTGAAGGCGCGCGACCTGTTCGGGGACGGGGAGGGCGACCTCGCCGCCGAGCTCAGTCCCGAGCAGGCGGCCGAGGAGCTCGCCCGGCGGCTCGAGGAGTACCGTCGCATCAAGCGCGCGGCCGCCTGGCTCGCACAGCGGCTCGAGGGTGAGTCCGACCGCTTCTTCCGCCTCGGCCCGGCGCCGCTCGCGCCGAAGCCGGCGCGGCCGCTCGCGCCGGGGAGCCCGGAACAGCTCGCTGCGGCGCTCCGGGCGCTCGCCGCGGAGCCTCCGGCCGTGTCGCTCGCGCACATGGCTCTCCGCTTCCCGCCGGTCGAGCGCTTCCTCGAGCGGTTCCGCTTGCTGCTTCGCCGCCGCTCCGGCTTCCTGTTCGACTCGCAGCTCGACGGCCTCACCCGGCTCGAGCAGGCGGCGGCCTTCCTCGCGCTCCTCGAGCTTCGCAAGGCGAACGAGATCCGGCTCGAGCAGGCGGCGCCGTTCGGACCGATAAGGGTTTCCCGCACCGACGTCGAAAGGAGTCGCGCGTGGACGAGAGCCGCCCACTCCGCCTGATCGCTGCGAGCCCCGTCGAGAGCCTCGCCCGGACGCTGGAGGCGCTGCTCGTCGTCGCCTCGTCGCCGAGAACGGTCGCGGAGCTCGCCGCCGCGGCGGACGACGTCGAGGAGCGGGTCGAGGAAGCCCTCGGGCTGCTCGGCGAGCGCTTCCGCGAGGGGAGAAGCGGCATCGTCCTCGAGCGAGTCGCGGGCGGGTACGCCTTCCGCGCCGCGCGCTCCGAGGCGGAGGCGTGCGCGCGCCTCGTCGAGCGTCCCGTCGAGCGCGGGCTGTCGCAGGCGGCGCTGGAGACGCTCGCCGTTGCCGCCTACCTCGGCCCGGTGACGAGGCCCGAGATCGCACGGCTGCGCGGCGTGGCCGCGGACACCGTGGTCGCCGGCCTCGTCGAGCGAGGGCTGCTCGCAGAGGCGGGTCGCGAGCCCGGGCTGGGGGGCGCAGTGCGCTACCGGACGACCGAGCTGTTCGAACGGGTATTCGGGCTCGACAGCCTGTCCGAGCTGCCGCGCCTCGACGACCTGGGCGACGACAGGGAGGCGATCAGGGCTCGGCTCGAGCAGGTCGCCGCGCGGCGGCCCGCTTGAGCACATGCCCCGGCGGCGCCACCCACGCTCTGGCTAGCGTTGGCTGAGCATGGACGTCAGCGACCGGACCTTCTACACGGAGGTGATCGAGCGCTCGCACGAGCGACCGGTCGTGGTCGACTTCTGGGCCGACTGGTGCGGACCCTGCAAGGCGCTCGCGCCGGTGCTCGAGCGCGAGGTCGCCGCGCGCGGCGACCAGGTCGTGCTGGCGAAGGTCGACGTCGATGCCAACCCCGAGCTCGCGCGCCACTACGGGATCAGCAGCATCCCCGCCGTGAAGGCGTTCAGGGACGGCAAGGTCGTAGCGGAGTTCGTCGGTGTCCGCTCCGCGCAGGGAGTGGCGAGCTTCCTGGATGAGCTGCTCGGGCCGTCGGCCGGCGAGAAGCTGATCGAGGAGCTGCGGGCGAGCGGCGAGGAGCCCGAGGTGCTCGCGGCGCTCGAACGCTCCGACTACGAGCAGGCGCTCGAGCTCCTGCTCGTGCAGGTGCAGGACGCCGACCCCGCGCGCCGCGAGCGGGTCAGGGAGCTGATGGTGGCGATCTTCGACGAGCTGGGGCAGGAGCACCCGCTCTCGACCCGCTACCGCCGCCGGCTCGCGACCGCGCTCTTCTGATCTGAGCGGGGAAGGCAGCCCGGCGACGGGATCCCGGCGACGGGATCGGTCAGGGTGGCGGACCCGGAGACCGTCATCTCCGCACGAGGCAGCTAGGCCTCGCTCCGCCGTGTCCGTTCCGGCCAAGCCAGGTGCCCCTTGCCTCCTCCCCGCTGCGATCGTAGCCGGGGCGGGCGCACGGGTGTGTGTCGCGGGTGTGCCGGAGGCGTGCCGGTTGCCCGAGCGAGGAAGCGACGCCGCCGCACCGGCCCGCGCCGGAAGCCAAGCGCCGCCGGCGGCGCTCGCCGTCCGGCCGAGCTCGTGGCGCGCAGCGTCCGGGCGCAGGCAGCCCGCCGCCGCGCCCTGCCCGGCAGCCAGCCTGACGAATCGGACGGGGGAGCCGCTCCGCGGGGCCGGCGCGATGCGAGCGGCCGGCGACTGCGCCCGGCGCGTGTATGACTAACGGCGTGCGAGCCCGACCGTGCTCTCTCACCGTGCTCTCTCGCGTCCGTCTGAACGGCGTCTGCTCCGACCGGATCCCCCCGTGCGG
Organism: Gaiellaceae bacterium; assembly: GCA_035652235.1. Lineage (GTDB taxonomy): Bacteria > Actinomycetota > Thermoleophilia > Gaiellales > Gaiellaceae > PALSA-612. The sequence continues at coordinate 60,106 of DASREE010000058.1, forward strand.
CTGAACGCGTACCTGGCGCGCGCCGGCGTCGCCTCGAGACGTCGGGCGGACGACCTGATCAAGGCCGGCCGCGTGGTCGTCAACGGGCGCCCGGGCGAGCTGAACACGTTCGTCTCGCCCTCCGACCGGGTCGAGGTGGACGGCCAGCCCGTGCGCGAGCAGCCGCTCGCCTACCTCCTCCTGCACAAGCCTGCCGGCGTGCTCACGACGGCGAGCGACCCGCGCGGGCGCCCGACCGTGGTCGAGCTCGTGCCCCCGGGCAGACGCGTCGTCCCCGTCGGGCGCCTCGACGCCGACACGACCGGGGCGCTCCTGCTCACGAACGACGGCGAGCTCGCGCACCGGCTCGCGCACCCGCGCTACGAGGTGGCGAAGGTGTACGTGGCCGACGTCGAAGGCGAGCCGGACGACGAGGCGCTGCGGCGGCTGGCCGAGGGCGTCGATCTCGACGACGGGCGGACAGCGCCGGCGCGTGTGCGGCGGCTCGGCCCGGCGCGGATCGAGCTCACCCTGCACGAGGGCCGCAAGCACCAGGTGAAGCGGATGTGCGCCGTGGTCGGGCACCCGGTGACGCGCCTGCACCGGCGCGGCTACGCCGGGCTCACGCTCGCGGGCCTCCCCCCCGGCGCCTGGCGGGAGCTGACCGAGCGGGAGGTCGAGCGCCTCCGCGCCGCCGTTGCGCGGCCTCCTACTCGTACCAGGTCAGCGCGGCGAGGATGACGTAGAAGCCGACGAGCGCCCAGCCCTCGAAGGCGGCGGCCTCGCCGTCGCCCGTGATCGCCCAGACGGCGAGCGCCATCAGCGCGAGCGCGCCCGTGAGCACCGGGTTGACGACGAACGTCAGCCGGTGGTCGAAGAACAGCGAGAGCAGAACGAGCGTGGGGTAGAGGAAGACCGCGATCTGCGAGACCGAGTTCTTGACGACGGAGACGGCGAGGTCGCTCTTGCCCTTCGCCGCCAGGGTGACGCCCACGAGGTTCTCGACGGCGTTGCCCGCGATCGCGACGATCACGAGCCCGGTGAACGCCTTCGAGATGCCGATCCTGCGCACGGCCGGGTCGAGCTCGGCCACGAACCAGTCGGAGACGAGGGCGGCGCCGACGCCGGCGGCTGCGAGCAGGAGGAGGGCGGCCGGGAGCGACAGGCCGTGGGCGTCGTGCGCGGGGGGCGGATCCGCCCGCCGGTCGGCCCGCACGTAGCCCCGAAGCCACGAGGCGTAGATGACGAGGAGGACGACCGCGCCCGCGACCGAGATCGCGACCGTGTGCCGGCTCGCCCGGTCGCCGACCCGGTCGGAGACCCCGAGCACGACGATCGTGAACACCGCGAGCAGGAGCAGCACCGCCGTGTCGTTCGGCAGGCGGGCGCCGAAGCGCATGACGCCGTCCTTGGCCTGGCCGGAGCCGGCCACGATCGCGAGCCCCAGCACGAGCAGGGCGTTCGCGAACAGGGAGCCGAGGATCGACGTCTGCGCGACCACCGTCTCGCCGGCGGAGAGGGCGAAGAGGACGATGAAGAGCTCGGGCAGGTTGCCGAGCGTCGACTGCAGGACACCGGTCACCGCCGGGCCGAAGCGGGATCCGACGGCTTCGGTGCCGACCCCGACGACCCAGGCGAGGCCGGCGAGCGCGACGCCGCCGGCGACGAACGTCGCGACCGGCTGGTCGGTGGCGGCGTGGAGGACGCCGGTGAGCGCGGCCGCGGCGAACGTCGCCGAGACGAAGACGGCCTGCCGGCTCAGCGGCGGACGAATCCCATCCGCTCGTACATCGCCTCGAGCGTCGGCGCGGCCGCCGCGGCGGCCTTCTCGGCCCCGACCGCGAGCAGGCGGCGCAGCTCGCCGGGGTCGCCCGACAGCTCCTCGTAGCGCGTGCGCACCGGCTCGAGCAGGGCAATGACGGCCTCGGCGACGTCCTCCTTGAACCGGCCGTAGCCCTGCCCGTCGTAGCGCTCCTCGATCTCCTCGGGCGAGACGCCGGCGGCGACTGCCATGATCTCGACGAGGTTCGTGATCCCGGCCTTGCCCGGGCCGCGCCGCACCTCGCGGCCCGAGTCGGTCACCGCCACCCGGAACTTCCGGCGGATCACGTCCGGCGGGTCGACGATCAGCACCGTCCCGAGCGCGGTGCCGCCGGTGGTGGACATCTTGCTGTCCGGCTCCTGCAGGTCCATGATCCGCGCTCCCACCTCCGGATAGCGGCCCTGCGGGATCCGGAAGGTGTCGCCGAAGCGCTGGTTGAAGCGGATCGCGATGTCGCGCGTCAGCTCGAGGTGCTGGCGCTGGTCGTCGCCGATCGGGACGAGGTCGGTCTGGTAGAGGAGGATGTCGCCGGCCATCAGCACCGGGTACGTGAACAGCCCGGCCGAGACGAACTCCTGCTTGTCGGCCTTGTCCTTGAACTGCGTCATGCGGCGGAGCTCGCCGAAGCTCGTCGCCGCGCCGAGCAGCCACGCCGCCTCCGCGTGCGCGGGAACGTGGCTCTGGACGAAGATGGTCGACCGGTCGGGGTCGAGGCCGCTGGCGAACAGCATCGCCGCCAGGTCGAGCGTCGAGCGGCGGAGCTCCTGCGGCGAGTAGTCGACCGTGATCGAGTGCAGGTCGACGATGCAGAAGAACGCCTCGCCCAGCTCCTGCGTGGCCACGTACTGCCGGAAACCGCCGATGTAGTTGCCGAGATGCTTCTGCCCGGTGGGCTGGATGCCGGAGAAGATGCGCATGCGTCGCTCTTCAGTATCTCCTGCCGAGACCGAGGGGTCGAGCGAGGTTCGCCGCTGTCGACGGCACGGGCGCTCCCGCCACGCCGGCGCCGTCACGACCGCCGGGCGCCGTCACGACCGCCGACGGCGAGCGGCGGCCGAGACCGTGCGCCGACTGCAGGCGCGGGGCCGGCGGCGCGCCGGCCTTTACACTGGACGCCGTGACGCTGTCGCCTCCTACCTGGTCCCCCTCCTCGTGGCGGAGCTGTCCGGCGCACCATCAGCCCGAGTGGCCGGACGAGGACGCGCTCGAGGCGGCGCGATCGAGGCTGCACGAGCTGCCGCCGCTCGTCTTCGCAGGCGAGGCGCGGCAGCTCCGCGAGGCGCTCGCACAGGTGGCCGAGGGGCGGGCCTTCCTGCTCCAGGCGGGCGACTGTGCCGAGTCGTTCCACGACTTCTCCGCGGTCACGATCCGGGAGAAGCTGAAGATCATGCTGCAGATGTCGGCCGTGCTCATCTACGGCTCGACCTACCCCGTCGTGAAGGTGGGCCGGATCGCCGGTCAGTTCGCGAAGGCGCGCTCGTCGCCCGTCGAGCGGGTCGGCGACGAGGAGCTGCCCTCGTTCCGCGGTCACATGGTGCACGACGACGCGCCGACGGCGCAGGCGCGGATCCCCGATCCGGCGCGGATGGTGCAGGCCTACCACCAGGCTGCGGCCACGCTGAACCTGCTGCGCGCGTTCACGAAGGGCGGTTTCGCCGACCTGAACCGCGTGCACATGTGGAACCAGGAGTTCGTCGCCACCTCCCCGCAGGGCCGCCGCTACGAGCGCATCGCCTCGGAGATCGAGCGCGCGCTCCGCTTCATGGCCGCGATCGGCATCGACCTGGCCGAGGCGCAGTCTCTGCACCAGGTGGACGTGTGGACGAGCCACGAGGGGCTGCTGCTCGACTACGAGGAGCCGCTCACGCGTCGCGACTCGACGACCGGCGACTGGTACGACTGCTCGGCGCACATGCTCTGGATCGGCGAGCGCACGCGCCAGCTCGAGGGCGCGCACGTCGAGTTCTTCTCCGGAGTGCACAACCCGGTCGGCTGCAAGCTCGGGCCGACCGCGACCCCGGACGAGGTCGTCGAGCTGTGCGAGCGCCTCAACCCGGGCCGAGTTCCCGGCCGGCTGACGCTCATCTCGCGCATGGGCGCGGACCGGGTGCGGGAGACGCTGCCGCCGCTCCTGCGCGCCGTGCGCGAGGCGGAGCATCCGGTCGTGTGGGCCTGCGACCCCATGCACGCGAACGTGTTCAAGACCGAGTCCGGTTACAAGACGCGCCGCTTCGACGTGATCATGGACGAGATCGAAGGGTTCTTCCAGGCGTGCCGCGGGGTCGGCGTCTGGCCCGGCGGCGTGCACCTCGAGTTCACGGGCGAAGCCGTCACCGAGTGCCTCGGCGGCTCCGAAGCGGTGCTGGAGGAGGAGCTCAACCACCGCTACAGGTCGCTCTGCGACCCACGCCTGAACGCGCGCCAGTCGCTCGACCTCGCCTTCCGCGTCGCCGAGCTGATGCACAGCGGCTGGCCCGCCGCTTCCGAGCTCTGACGTGTCCATCCGGCGTCTCGCCGTCGTCGGCACCGGCCTGATCGGCGCCTCGGTCGCCCTCGCGGCCAAGCGCGACGAGGCGACGCGGGTGGCGGGCTACGACCCGGACGGCGCGATGCTCGCGGCGGCGGTGGAACGAGGGGCGGTCGACGACCCGGCCAGCTCGCTCGCGGAAGCGCTGACCGACGCCGAGCTGGCCGTCGTCGCCGCGCCGGTCGCCCAGCTCGCCGCGCAGGTCGCGGCCGCGCTCGAGGTCGGCCCCGAGTCGTGCACGGTCACCGACGTCGGCTCGACGAAGGAGTCGGTATGCGCGGCCGCCGCCGGCTCGCCGCGGTTCATCGGCGGGCATCCCGTCTGCGGCTCCGAGGCGCGCGGGGCGGAGCACGCGAGCGCGAACCTGTTCGAGGGAGCGACCTGGTTCCTGGCGCCGCTCCCGGAGACGGACCCGGATCGCTACCGGTTGGTGCACGGGTTCGTCGCCGGCCTCGGTGCGACGCCGGTCGCCGTCGACCCGCGTGCGCACGACCGGCTCGTGGCGCTGACCAGCCATCTGCCGCACGCGCTCGCCAACCTGCTCGTCAACCAGGCGGGTGCGAGTCGCGTGGACGGGCACGAGCCGCTCGCGGCAGCCGGGGGCTCCCTGCGCGACATGACGCGCGTCGCGGGCGCCAACCCGCGTATCTGGGTCGACATCTTCCTGGACAACGCGGACAGCCTGCGTGCGGCGCTCGCCGACCACCGCCGCCGTGTGCAGCAGCTCGAGGACGCGCTCGCAGCCGGAGACGCCGGCTTTCTCGCGCGCTGGATCGCCGAGGCGGCCGGCAACCGCCGGCGCATGCTCGAGCGCGAGTACCCGGAGCCAGGCGACCTGCAGCGGCTCCGCGTCCACATCCCGGACCGGCCGGGCGTGCTGGCGGGGATCACGCAGGCGCTCGGCGCCGAGCGGATCAACATCGAGGACTTCGAGCTCCGGCACTTCTCGCCGGAGCGGGGAGGCGTCCTGACGATGCTCGTCTCCGGCGCCCGCGAGGCGCGCCGGGCCGCCGACCTGCTCGAGGCGCAGGGGTACGGCGTGGTCGTCGCGCCCGTCATGGACGAGTAATGCTCTTCCGGCTCGGGCTGTTCACGCTGTTCGGCGAGGACCCGGAGGCGGTCTGGCGCTTCCTGCGGCTGTGGCTGCCTGCTGTTCTGCGCGTGCTCGCCCCGAGCGCCGGCTACGGGGTGTCGCGGATTCCCTCCTCGGGCGGCGCCGTCCTCGCGGCGAACCACCTGAGCGCGATCGACCCGCCCGCGATCGGCGTCTACTCGACGCGGACGATCCGCTACATGGCGAAGGTCGAGCTGCTCTCCGTCCCCATCGTCGGCGAGCTGCTGCGCATGGCCGGCTCGTTCGGCGTGCGGCGCGGCGAGGGCGACCGCGACGCGCTGCGCGTCGCGCGCTGGCTCGTCCGCGAAGGGCACGTAGTCGGCATGTTCATGGAGGGGACGCGCCAGAAGCTCGGCTATCCGGGGCCTGCCCATTCGGGAGCCGCGGTGGTGGCGATGCAGGAGAGCGTGCCGGTCGTGCCGTGCGGGATCGAGGCGTTCGGCTGGTCGCTCGACAACCCGCGCCCGTTCGCGGTTGTCTTCGGCGACCCGCTCGACCTCGGCGGGCTCGGCCGCAACGGCCGCGGCTACAAGGAGGGCGCAGCGATCGTGGAGGCGGAGCTCGTGCGACTGTGGCGGCTCGCGGGCGAGGCGGTCGCCGACGGGTTCCCGGAGCGGCTGCGGGACGGCACGCCGCGCGAGGACTGGCCGCGCGTCCGCGACGTCTACCGCTCGCCCGGCCGCCCGTGGCCGACGGAGCCATGGGCCGAGGAGTCGCTCGGCCCCGTGTACAGGGCGCGCCGGTGACGTTCGTCGCGCCCGCGGTGTCGCTCCGCGGCGACCTCGCCGTCCCGAGCGTGAAGGGGATCTGCCAGCGTGCAGTGCTCCTCGGCGCGATCGCGGAGGGCCGCAGCGAGATCCGCGGCTTCGGCCGTGCCGAGGACACGGAGTCGGCGATCTCCGTCGTTCGCCAGCTCGGCGTCGAGGTGGTCGACGTGGCGGACGACGTCGTCCACGTGCACGGCGTCGGTCTGCGCGGCCTGCGCGAGCCGGACGCCCCCCTCGATTGCGGCAACGCCGGCACGGTCATGCGACTCGCCGCCGGTATCCTCGCCGGGCAGGCGGGGACGTTCACGCTCGTCGGCGATGCCTCGCTCTCCTCGCGACCGCAGGAGCGTGTCGCCGTCCCGCTGCGCGCGATGGGCGCGGCCGTGCAGACGACGGACGCTCACGCGCCGGTGACGATCCGCGGCGCGGCGCTCGTGCCGATCCGCTACGAGCTGCCGGTGGCGAGCGCCCAGGTGAAGTCCGCCGTCCTGTTCGCCGGGCTGCTCGCGGAGTCGGGGCCGACGACGGTGATCGAGCCGGCCCCGTCGCGCGACCACACCGAGCGGATGCTCGCCGCGCTCGGCGTCCGCATCGTCCGGCGGCCGGGAGAGGTGAGCGTGTGGCCGGTGCAGTCGCTGCGGCCGCTCTCGGTCGAGGTTGCGGGCGACCTCTCCTCGGCCGCGCCGTTCGTCGTCGCGGCGACGCTGCTCCCCGACTCGGAGATCCGGATCCACGGCGTCAACGTCAACCCGACCCGCACCGGCCTCCTGGACGTGCTCGAGCGCATGGGTGGACGCATCTCGCTCTACAACCGCCGTACCGTCAGCGGCGAGCCGGTGGCCGACCTCGAAGTCGCCCACGCCGAGCTGGTCGCGACCGAGATCGGGCCGCAGGAGGTGCCGCGGCTCGTCGACGAGTTGCCGCTGTTCGTCCTCGCCGCCTCGATGGCCCGGGGCCGCAGCGTGGTGCGCGGGGCGGGCGAGCTGCGCGCGAAGGAGACCGACCGCATCGCGACCGTGACCGACGCCCTGCGCGCGCTCGGGGCGCACGTGACCGCCACGCGCGACGGTTTCACGGTGCGGGGCGTGCCGGCACGGCCCCGCGGCGGGCGGGTCGAGTCGGCCGGCGACCATCGCATCGCCATGCTCGGCGCGATTGCGGGCGTCGTCTCCCGGGAGGGGGTGGAGATCGCTGACGCGGAGGCGGTCGCTGTATCGTTCCCCGGGTTTTTCGACCTGCTCGACTCACTGGCGCAGCGATGATCGTGTCCATCGACGGGCCCGCAGGAGCGGGCAAGAGCACCGTGGCCCGCCTGCTCGCGGCGCGGCTCGGCTTCCGCTACCTGGACACCGGGGCGATGTACCGCGCGCTCACGTGGCTCGCCATGCGCGAGGGCATCGAGCTCGCCGACGCCGACCGGCTCGGGCAGCTCGCGGAGGAGCACCCGGTCGAGCTCGACGACGAGGGGCGCGTGCTCATCGCCGGGGTCGACGTCACGTCCGCGATTCGCCAGGGACGGATCGACAAGATGGTGCCCGTCGTCGCCCGCCACCGGACGGTGCGCGAGGTGATGCGCCGGCGCCAGCGTGAGCTGGCCGGGCGAGGCGACGCCGTCATGGAGGGACGCGACATCGGCACCGTCGTCGCTCCGGACGCCGAGGTGAAGGTCTACCTCGTCGCCGACCCGGCCGTGCGGGCGGCGCGACGGCAGGCGGAGCGGCCGGAGATCGGTGCGGACGCGCTCGCGACCGATCTGCGCCTGCGCGACCAGCGCGACGCCGAGCGCATGCAGCCGGCCGCAGACGCCGTCCTCATCGACACGACGGAGCTCGTCGCCGACGAGGTCGTCGACCGGATCGAGCAGCTCGTGCGGGCGCGGCGGGCGGCCTGAGCGCGGGCACGCCCTGCGCGCACGCAGGCGGTGCGGCGCGCGGACATACTGGCGCCGTGGCGGGAGAGCTGCTCGGCAGGGTCGCGATCGTCGGCTACCCGAACGTCGGCAAGTCGACGCTCGTCAACCGGCTGACCGCGACGCGGGCGGCGGTCGTGCACGAGACGCCGGGCGTGACGCGCGACCGCAAGGAGCTCGTCTGCGAGTGGGGCGGCCGGCGCTTCGCGATCGTCGACACGGGCGGGATGGACATCGCCGACACCTCCCCGATCGCACGCGGCGTCGCCAAGCAAGCGCAGGTGGCCGTCCGCGAGGCCGACCTCGTGCTCCTCGTCGTCGACGCCCGGGCGGGGGTGACGCCGGGGGACGAGGAGCTGGCCGCGATCCTCCGCCGCTCGGGGCGTCCCGTGCTCGTGCTCGCGAACAAGGTGGACGACCCGGCCCGGGAGGAGCTGACGCACGAGTTCCACCGGCTGGGGCTCGGCGAGCCCGTGCCGATCTCGGCCATGCACGGTCACGGGACGGGCGACCTGCTGGACGAGATCGTCGCGCGCCTCCCCGGCGGGGGCGAAGCCGAGGCAGGGGCGGAGGCGATCGGCGTCGCCATCCTCGGCCGCCCGAACGTGGGCAAGTCGAGCCTGCTCAACGCCCTGCTCGGCCAGGAGCGCGTGATCGTCTCGGACATGCCCGGAACGACGCGTGACGCGATCGACACGGTGCTCCGCCGGGGCGGCGAGACGTTCGTGCTCGTCGACACGGCCGGCATCCGGCGCAAGCGGCGCCAGCGCCAGGGGATCGAGTACTACTCGGAGCTGCGGGCGCTCGAGGCCGCGGAGCGCGCCGACGTGGCGCTCGTGCTCGTCGACGCCTCCGAAGGGCTCGTCGACCAGGACCTCGCGATCGCGGACGTCGCCCGCAAGGCGGGTTGCTCGACGCTCGTCGTCCTCGCCAAGTGGGACGCGGCCACGGTCTCGGTCGAGGACGTGCGGCCGCGGCTGGAGGCGCGCCTGCGTCAGCGGCCGCCGATCGTCGTGACCTCCGCGACGACGGGCCGCGGCATCTCGCGCCTGCTCGACCGTGTCGCCGAGCTGTACGCGAAGCACGCACGGCGGATCGCCACCCCCGAGCTCAACCGCTTCCTGGACGAGCTGCGCGAGGCGCGGGAGCCGCCCTCGCGAGCCGGGAAGCGGCTGAACCTGCTCTACGGGACGCAGACCGGAGTGCGGCCGCCGCGCTTCCGCGTGTTCGTCAACGACCCCGGCCTGATCACCCGCGACTACGCCTACTGGGTCGAGAACCGGCTCCGCGACCGCTTTGGGATGCAGGGAGTACCCGTGTCGATCGATTTCGTGAGACGCTCCTGACACCGTGAGAGGGCCTGCGGCGACCTCGGACACCTGCGCGGCGGGCCGCGGCGCCGGGCTCGCCCCGGCCGAAGACGGCGCCGCCCAGGGGTGCGCATGAGGGCGGTGGTCGTCGGTGGCGGGTCGTGGGGGAGCGCGTTCGCGAAGCTGCTCGCCGAGCGCGGGCACGAGGTGACGCTCGCCTGTCGCGACCCGAAGCAGGCGCAGCTGATCGCGCGGACCGGCCGCAACCCGCGCTACCTGCGGGACGCGGACCTGGCCGGGGTCGCGGCGGCGCCGCTCGCCGACGCGCCCTACGCGGAGGCCGAGCTCGTCGCGGTCGCCGTGCCGAGCCGGGCGTTCGCCGAGGTCGTCGAGCGCCTCCCGGGCTCCTGCCCGCTGCTCAGCCTGTCCAAGGGCCTCGACCCGGCCAGCGGGCGCCGGTTGTCGACGCTCGTCCGCGGGCGGGCCGTCGCCGTCCTCTCGGGTCCCACCTTCGCCGCGGAGATCGCGGCCGGCCTGCCCTGCGCGAGCGTCGTCGCGAGCGAGGACGAGGATCTCGCCGTGCGGCTGCAACACGAGATCAACTCAGCGCTCTTCCGCGTCTACGTCAACACCGACCTGACCGGGGTCGAGTTCTGCGGCGCCGCCAAGAACGTGATCGCGCTCGCGGCCGGAGGGGTGGACGGCCTCGGGCTCGGCGACAACGCCAAGGCCGGCGTGATCACGCGCGGCGTGGCCGAGATGACCCGGCTGGGCTCGGCGACGGGCGCCCGGCCGGAGACGTTCGCGGGCCTCGCGGGGATGGGCGACCTGATGGTGACCTGCTGGAGCCGCCTCGGCCGCAACCGGCGCGCCGGCGAGCTGATCGCCCGTGGGGCGACGCCGGAGCAGGCGATCGCCGAGATCGGGCAGGTGGTCGAGGGCGTGACCACGGCCCCGATCCTGCGCAAGCTCGCACGTCGGCTCGGCATCGAGCTGCCGATCACGGAGGCGGTGTGCGCCGTGCTCGAGGGAGCGAGCCTGCAGGCGCTCGCCGCGTCGCTCATGGGCAGACGCCCGAGGGGCGAGTAAGCGGGGGCGGCGGCGGCCGCAGGGCCGGCGGCAGCTCAGCCGGCTCTGCGCACGAACAGGCCCGCCGCCTGCCGCTCGTCGACCGAGCGCGAGGCGCCGTCGACCCGGACGCAGATCGCGCCGCGGGCGGCGGAGGCGACCTCGACCTCGGTGCCCGGGTCGAGCCCGACGTCGTAGAACCAGTGCAGGAGCTCGCCGTCGTGCTCGGCCAGGCGCACGATCGTCGCCCGCTCGCCCGCCACGAGGTCGGACAGGGCGACGAGCTCCCGGTTCTCGGCCTGCTCGGCGTCCGGGTCGACCGGCCAGCCGTGCGGGCAGCGCTCGGGATGCCCGAGTCGGGCGGCGATGCGCTCGATCATCTCGTCCGTGAACGTGTCGCCGAGCTCGTCCGCCTGCGCGTGCGACTCGGCGGCGGTGTAGCCCATGAAGTCGGTGAGGAAGCGCTCGATGATGCGGTGCTTGCGCACGACCTTCCGTGCTCGCTCGGTCCCGGCGGGGGTGAGGAGCGCCTCCTTCTGCTCGCCTCGCTCGACGAGGCCGTCCGCCTCGAGGCGCTTCAGCATCTCGCCCGCCGAGGCCCGCGAGACGCCGAGCATCTCCGCGACGCGGGCTGCGATCGCGGCTGATCCCCGCGACGGCTGGTACTCGCCGATCGGGAAGGCGAGGAAGTAGATCGTCTCCAGGTAGTCGTCGACCGAGTGGCCGGCCACGCCTCGACTATAGTCGCCGGCTGATGTAAGGGTTGCCTTACAGCACGTGGCTGTGTAAGGTGGCCCTGACAACCGATGGCGACGACGCCGACACCGGGTTAGATGTCCTCCGGGCACGTCCTGCTCCTCGGAGCCATCGCCGGCTCGACGATCCTCCTCGGGCTGCCGATCAGCCGCGTCGGCGCACCGAGTCTGCGCGTCCGTGTCGCGCTCAGCTCCATGGCCGTCGGCATCCTGCTCTTCCTGCTCTTCGACGTGCTGGAGAACGGCTTCGAGCCGGTCGAGCGCGCAGCCGTCGGGCGCGCCTGGGCCGACCTCGCCGGCTACGGCGCCCTGCTTCTCGGCGGCGTCGCCCTCGGCTACCTCAGCCTCGTCTACTACGACCGCTGGATGAGCCGGCAGCGGGGGAGGAGCCTGCTCGGTCCCGGCGCAGCCGCAGCGGCAGAGTTCGAGCCGTCGTGGGTGGCCGGCGTCTCGCCCGGGCGCTGGCTCGCGCTTCTGATCGCGACCGGGATCGGCGTCCACAACTTCTCGGAGGGGCTCGCCATCGGCCAGTCGGCGGCGGCGGGGGAGATCGCGCTCGCGCTCGCGCTCATCATCGGCTTCGGCCTCCACAACGCGACGGAGGGCTTCGGCATCGTCGCGCCGATGGTGGGGAGCTCGGAGCGGCCCTCGTGGCGGTTCCTCGCGCTGCTCGGTCTGATCGGCGGCGGTCCCACGTTCGTCGGGACGCTCGTCGGACGGGCCTGGACGAGCGAGGCGCTGTCGGTGGCGTTCCTGGCGCTCGCCGCGGGCTCGATCCTCTACGTCGTCCTCGAGCTCGCGCACGTCAACCGCCAGCTCGGCCAGAAGACCGTCGTCGCGTGGGCCCTCCTGCTTGGCCTCGCGCTCGGCTTCGGCACCGAGCTGGTGCTCGTCGGCGCTGGCGTCTAGCCTGCCGCGAGGCCTCACCTGTTAGGAATCCATGCGGGTCGTTAGGGACCCGTGAGCAGCCTGTACGCCCCCGGGAAAATCGTCCGCCTGCGGCCGAGGGGAGCTCGCGCTCCGGCGAATACTGGAGCTGGACGCTCTCGAGTCAACCCGAGGAGGAAGCGTGATGCCGCACCCGAGAAGGAAACGTTGGCTGCTCGCGGGAGCAGCGGCGGGCGTCGCGGCGACGCTCGCGCTCGTCGTCGGCCTGGGTCTGCTCGCGGCGAGCGGCGCCGCCGCCGGCAGCCCACCCGTGAACACGTCCCCGCCGACCATCTCCGGGACCGTGCAGGTGGGCGGGAAGCTGCACGCCGACCCGGGGAGCTGGACGGGCTCGCCGCCGATCTCGTTCCACTACCGCTGGCAGCGCTGCGACCAGAACGGCGCCAACTGCGCCGACATCGGCGGCGCGACGAGCGACAGCTACACGCTGACGTCCGCGGACGTCGGCAACACCGTTCGAGTCGTCGTCGAGGCGACCAACGCGGACGGCACCGGAACGGCCGCCTCGGCGCCCACCGCCGTCGTCGCGGCGCCGGCGGCGCCGAGCAACACGAACCCGCCCTTCGTCACCGGCACGCCGCTGCTCGGGCAGACGCTGACCGCCAACCCGGGGACGTGGACCGGCCCCGGCACGATCACCTTCTCGTTCCAGTGGCGCCGCTGCGACCGGTTCGGCGGTGCGTGCACGGACATCCCCGGCGCGTCCGCGGGCACGTACGTGGTCGTCAGCGCCGACGTGGGCCACACCCTGCGCGTCCGCGTGACGGCAACGAACGCGAGCGGGTCGACGACGGCGACGTCTGCGCCCACCGCCGTCGTCGCGAGCGGGCTCGGCGGCTGTCCGCCGGGGACGCAGCCCGTGCCGGTTGCCGACGTCACCCCGCCGGCGCGCCTCACGGTCGACCGCATGCAGTTCTCGCCTCCGGTCGTCGGTCGCACCACGACCTCGGTCAGCGCCCGCTTCCACGTCTCCGACACCTGCGGGCAGTCGGTGCAGGGAGCGCTCGTCTATGCGACCGCGGTGCCGTTCAATCAGCTCAGCGTGCCGCCCGAGGGGGCGACCGACGCGAACGGCTGGGCGACGCTCGACTTCCAGACGCTGGCCGGCTTCCCGGCGACGCGCTTCCAGCGCCTGCTCGTCGTGTTCGTCCGCGCGCGCAAGCCGGGCGAGGACCTGCTCACCGGCATCTCCACCCGGCGGCTCGTCTCGGTCCGGGTCGACCTGAGCCGGTAGCGAACGGGGGCCGTCCCTCCTTTGGGGGCGGCCCCTGCCCGCCCGCGCGCCGCGGCGGCGGCGGCGATCCCCCACGAGGGGCGGCCCGGCGAGCCTCCGGCAGACGGCAAGGCTAGGCTCGTCCGGTGCCCTTCGCGTCCGTCTACCCGCTCGTCCCGGGGCGTGCCGTCGCCCGTCCGTTCACCTACCAGGTCGAAGACGAGGTCGGCAAGGGGACGGTCGTGTCGGTGCGGTTCGGCGGGACCCGCCGGCGAGGCGTCGTCGTCGCGCTGGGCGGCGCACCGCCTCCCGGGGTCGAGGCCGTCGCGGCGGGCGCCGTCCTCGACGAGGTGCCGCCCGCCCTCGTCGACCTGGCGCTCTGGGTCGCCGACTACTACGGCTCCACGCCGGCGCGAGCGCTCGCGCTCGTCGCGCCGGCGAAACGCGCTCGCCGAGGCGCGCGCCGGACGCCGACGAGGGAGTGGGCGCTCGCCGCCGAGGCAGAGCCGGACTCGTTGAGCCGGCCGCAGCGGGTCGCGCTCGACCGGCTCGACCGGGCGCTGCGCGAGGGCGGGGGTCACTTCCTGCTGTTCGGAGCCACGGGGAGCGGCAAGACGGAGGTGTACCTGCAGGCCTGTGCCCGGGCGCTCGCGCTCGGACGCGGCGCCGTCGTGCTCGTCCCGGAGATCGCGCTCACGCCGCAGACGCTCGGCCGCTTCCGCGCACGGTTCGGCGACCGCGTCGCCGTGCTCCACTCGGGTCTGAGCGTCGCCGAGCGGCGCGACGAGCGCGAGCGGATCGCCTCCGGCGAGGCGCCCGTCGTCGTCGGCGCGCGCTCGGCGGTGTTCGCACCCGTACCCCGGCTCGGCCTCGTCTGCGTCGACGAGGAGCACGATCCGTCCTTCAAGCAGGAGGCCGATCCGCGCTACGACGCCCGTACGGTCGCGGCGAAGCGGGCCGTGCTGGAGGGCGCGGTCGCCGTCTACGGCAGCGCCACGCCGCGGCCGGAGAGCTGGGCTCGCCTCGAGCGCCTCGAGCTCGGCGAGCGCCTGGGCGCCTCGCTTCCGCCCGTGTCCGTCGTGGACATGCGCCGGGAGGCCGGCTATCCGCTCTCGGCGCCGCTGCTCGCAGCGCTCGCCCGCGTGGACGAGGACGGCGGCAAGGCGATCCTCCTGCTCAACCGTCGCGGTCTCGTGCCGGCGCTCCACTGCCGCTCATGCGGCCTGACCAGGCGCTGCCGCAGCTGCGACGTGGCTCTCGTCCTGCACGCGGACGGCGCGCTCCGCTGCCACCACTGCGGTGGCGCCGAGCCGGGCTCGCAGCGTTGCCCCGCGTGCGGGTCGCCCGAGGTGACGCGCGTCGGGGCAGGGACGCAGCGCCTCGAGCGCGAGCTCGCGGAGCGGCTCCCCGGCCTGCCGACGATCAGGCTCGACTCGGACACGGCCGCGCGGCCGGGAGCGCTCGCGCGGGCGCTCGAGCGGTTCGCGCGCAGCGACCGGGCCGTGCTCCTCGGGACGCAGATGGTCGCCAAGGGCCACCACTTCGGCGACGTCTCGCTGGCGGCGGTGGTCGATGCCGACACGGGCCTGGCCCTGCCGGACTTCCGGGCCGAGGAGCGGACCTTCCAGCTCCTGACGCAGCTCGCCGGTCGCAGCGGTCGCGACGCCCCGGGCCGCGTGATCGTGCAGACGTTCCAACCGGACGCGCGCGCCGTCTCGTTCGCGGCCCGCCACGACGTCGCGGGCTTCCTCGCCGAGGAGCTCGCACGCCGGCAGGAGCTCGGCTATCCGCCCTTCCGGCACATCGTGCGCGTGCTCGCCGCCGGCCCAGACCCCGACCTGCCGCGGCGGATGCTCGAGGAGATCCGCGACCGGCTCGGCGAGGCCGACGTGGCCGGGCCGGCCGCGCTCCTTCGCCTGCGCGGGCGCCACCGGGCGCAACTCGTCGCAAAGACGGCCGAGCCGCGGAGGATCGCGCAGGCGGTCGCACGGCTGCTCGGTGCAGCCGCACCGGCGATGCGCAAGGCGGGTCTGACCGCCGTCGTCGACGTCGACCCGCAGGCGCTCTGACCTGACCGGCCGCGATCGTCTCGGGACCGGCCGCGATCGTCTCGGCGAAGCTTCGGCGGCGTCCGGCTCGCGGTCTTCGGGCGGGAGCTCGTCCGCGCGCCGCCGCGCTCGCCGTTCCCAGCCGGCTCGGCGCAGAACGAGCCGCGAACGTCCGCCGCGTGCGGGCTCTCGCGACTTACACTGGCGGTCGTGGCCGAGGTGGTGCACGGACAGCTCGTCGAGGAGCAGGAGGCAAAGCGGGATCCCGAGCAGGAGGAGCGGCGGCGGCGAGCGCTCGCCCAGATCCGCCAGTATCCGGATCCGGCCCTCCGGCTCGTCGCGCGCCAGGTGGAAGACTTCGACGACGGTCTGCGGCAGCTCGCCGAGCGGATGACCGGGCTGATGATCGACGCGGGCGGCATCGGCCTGGCCGCGACGCAGGTCGGCGTCGTCCGGCGGCTGTTCGTGTGCCGTCTCGGCGAGGACGAGGAGCTGCACGCGTTCGTCAATCCGCTCGTCACGGTCCGCGGCGGCGAGCGGGTCGTCGACGACGAGGGCTGCCTGTCGCTCAGGGGTGTGCAGGTGCCGGTCGAGCGTGCCGCCGCGGTCACCGTCGAGGCCCGGGACGTGCGGGGCGCGGAGGTCGTGCACGAGCTCGAGGGGCTCGACGCCCGCGTCGTCCAGCACGAGCTCGACCACCTCGACGGCGTGCTGATCCTCGATCGCACGACGCAGGAGGCGCGCCGGCAGGCGCTCGCGAGGCTGCGTCCGCGTCCGACGCTCGTCGCGCGCGGCTGAGGTGGCCCGGATCGGCGTCGCGGCGACGGCGCCCTTCGGAGCGGCTGTGCTCGAGCGGCTCGCGAAGCGCCACGAGGTGGCCTTCTGCCTCACGCGCCCCGACCGGCCGGCCGGCCGTGGCCGACGGACGACGCCGCCGCCGGCGAAGGTCACCGCCGTCCGGCTCGGGATCCCGGTGCTGCAGCCGGAGCGGCTCGAGCCCGACCTCGACCTGGGCGTCGGCGAGCTCGTGCTGGTCGCCTACGGCCGGCTCGTACCGCCGGAGCTGCTCGCCCGCTACCGCTGGTGGAACGTGCACCCGTCGCTGCTTCCGCGCTGGCGCGGCGCGGCGCCCGTCGAGCGGGCGATCATGGCCGGCGACGCGGAGACCGGCGTGACGGTGATCGAGCTCGTCGAGGAGCTCGACGCGGGGCCGATCGCCGCCCAGCGGGCGTTCCCGGTGGAGCCGGAGGACGACGCCGGAGCCGTGTACGCGAAGGCTGCGCCGCTCGCGGCCGAGCTGCTCGACGAGGTACTCGACGCGCCGGGTGAGGTCGTGCTCACGCCCCAGCCCGCGGACGGAGTCACCTACGCGGACAAGATCACCTCCGCCGACCGCCGGCTCGATCTCTCGGCGCCGGCGGCGGAGCTCGTGCGGCGCGTGCGCGCCCTGTCGCCGCACATCGGCGCCCGCGCCGAGCTCCACGGCCGGCCGGTGACCGTGTGGCGAGCGCGGGTCGGCAAGGACGGCTCGTTCCAGCCGGTCGAGGTGCAGCCCGACGGCGGGCGGCGGATGGCGTACGCCGCATGGCTGCGAGGTCTCCGCTGAGCGCCGTCAGCCCCGCCCGCCGCGCCGCCTACGACGTCGTGCTGCGCGTGTTCGAGCAGGATGCGTACGCAGACCGCGTGCTCGAGGCCGTCGCGGAGTCGCTCGACACGCGAGACCGGGCGCTCGCCCAGCAGATCGCCTACGGCACCGTGCAGCGGGTGCGCACGCTCGACCACGGCATCGCAGCGCTCGCCCGTCGCGCCCCGGCGCGGCTCGACCCGCCGGTGCGGGCGGCGCTCCGGATCGGCGCCTACCAGCTCGCCTTCCTGACGGGGGTCGCCCGCCACGCCGCCGTGAACGAGACGGTCGAGCTGGTGCGGGCGGCCGGGCTCGAACGCGCCGTCCCGTTCACGAACGCGGTCATGCGCCGTCTGAGCGTCGGTCTGCGGGAGCTGCTCGCGGGGCTTCCCGACCGCACTCCCGCCGAGGCTGCCGTGCGCCACTCCTACCCGGACTGGGTCGCCGAGACGTGGTGGCGCGACTTCGGCCGCGAGGGGGCGCTCGCGCTGATGGAGGCGCAGAACGAGCCCCCGGCCACGGTCGTCCGCCTGAACGCACGCAAGGAGGGCGCCGTGGCGGGGGAGCCGGACCCCGAGGTGCCGGGCGCTGTGCACGTCGAGCGCGTCGACCCGGCCTGGGTGGAGGCCGGGCTCGTCTGGCCGCAGAGCGCCGCCTCGCAGCTCGTCGGCCTTGCCGTCGGCTCGCGTCCGGGCGAGCGGACGCTCGACGTCTGCGCTGCGCCCGGTGGGAAGGCGACGCAGCTCGAGGGCGAGGTGGTCGCCGTCGAGAAGCACGCGGGCCGCGCGCGCGAGCTGGCCGAGAACGCGGCGAGGCTCGGCGCGCCCATCCGGGTCGTGCGCGCGGACGCGCTCCAGCTTCCGCCCGACCTCGACGGCTTCGACCACGCGCTCGTCGACGCCCCGTGCTCGGGCCTCGGCGTGCTCAACTCGCGCCCGGACCTGCGCTGGCGCGCGCACCCCCTGCCTGAGCTCCAGCTCGCGTTGCTGCGGGCCGCCGCGGCCCGCGTGCGGCCCGGGGGCACGGTCGTCTACTCGGTCTGCACCCTGAACGCGGACGAGAACGAGGCGGTCGTCGACGCCTCCGGTCTCGACGTGGACGACCTGGGCGCCGAGTGGCCGCGCTTCCGGCATCCGTCGCGGCCGGAGTTCCTGCTCACGCTCCCGCACGTGCACGGCACCGCCGGCTTCTTCGTCGCCCGCTTGAGGGTGTGAGCGGCGGAGAGAGGCCGGGACGGCCCGGGCTGCGTGCTTAGATCATTTTCGTGGACGGCGGACACCTGCAGCGCGCGCTCGAGCTGGCGGAGGCGACGCTCGGCCGGGCGTACCCGAAGCCGGACGTCGGCGCGGTCGTCGTCTCGGCCGGCGGCGAGGTCGTCGGCGAGGGGTCGACCGAGCGGAGTGGCCGGCACGGCGAGATCGTCGCGCTGGCGGCGGCGGGCGAGCGCGCCCGCGGCGCCACGCTGTACGTGACGATGGAGCCGTGCGCCCACCACGGGTCGACGCCCCCGTGCGTGGACGCCGTTCTCGCGGCCGGCGTCGCCCGCGTCGTCGTCGGGTGCCGAGATCCGAACCCGGAGGCGGCAGGCGGGATCGAGCGGCTGCGCGCTGCCGGCGTCGCCGTCGACGTCGTCGACTCGTTCAAGGCGCGCGCGCAGAACGAGGGCTGGCGCACGTGGGTCTCCCTCGGCCGGCCGTTCGTCACCTGGAAGGTGGCGGTCACCCTCGACGGACGCGTCGCCGTTCCGGGCTCGCGCTGGGTCTCGGGCGAGGCGAGCAGGCGCCGCGTGCACGAGCTGCGCGCGCGCTCCGACGCCGTCGCCGTCGGCATGGGCACGGTGCGCGCCGACGACCCGCGGCTCGACGCGCGCGGGGTCGAGGCGGAGCGGCAGCCGCGCCGGCTCGCGTTCGGGCGCGGGCCGCTCCCTTCCGGCTCGGCGCTCGAGCTGCGCTCCGGGCCGCTCGAGCAGGAGCTGCGCGCGCTCGCCGCCGAGGGTGTGCAGACGCTCCTGCTCGAGGGCGGCCCCACGCTGGCGGCGGCGTTCCTGGCCGCCGGCCTCGTCGACAAGCTGCTCCTCTTCGTCGCGCCCACCATCGCCGGGGCCGGGCCGCGGCTCCTCGGCGACCTCGAACGGCCGCTGCCGCTGTCGCGGCTCCGCGCGGAGCGGGTCGGCGAGGACGTGCTGCTGAGCGCGTATGTCCACGAGCCGTGAGCTCTCGGCCGCGGCCGGCCCGCCGCCCCCGACCGGGCCGGCGCCGAGGTCGTGGAGCTCCTCCCGCCGCGTCGCGCCTGGCAGCTCGGCAACCGGGTCTGCTCGCGCCTCCGCCGGCCCGGGGATCGCTAGCCTTCGCCGGGTGTTCACGGGCATCGTGCGGGAGCGCGGCCGCGTCGTCTCGTTCGAGGGCGGCCCGGACGGCGCGCTCGTCCGGGTCGAGGCCCCCGCGACCGCGGCAGCGACCTCCGTCGGCGACTCCGTCGCGATCGACGGCTGCTGCCTGACGGCCGTCGAGGTGTCCGGCTCGCAGCTTGTCTTCCAGGCCGTGCCCGAGACGCTCCGCCGTACCTCCCTCCCCGGGCTCGGGCCTGGCACGGAGGTGAACGTCGAGCCCGCGTTGCGCGCCGGGGAGCCGCTCGGCGGCCACTTCGTCCAGGGCCACGTCGACGGCGTCGGCCGGATCCGCTCGGCGGAGCCGGAGGGCGACGGCCGCCGCCTCCACGTCGACCTGCCGCCGGAGCTGCTGCGCTACTGCGTCGAACAGGGCTCGATCGCCATCGGCGGGGTGTCGCTGACCGTGGCCGAGCTGGACGAGAAGGGCGTGGCCGTCGCGCTCGTGCCGCACACGCTCGCCGAGACGACGCTCGCCGCGCTCGCGCCCGGCGACAAGGTCAACGTGGAGGTCGACGTGCTCGCGAAGTACGTCGATCGGCTCCTCGACGGGCTCGCCCGTCGGCAGGGGCTACGATCTCCCGACATGACGGCCGGGCGGGGGGCATGACGGAGCACGACGAGCGCGAGGAGCGGCGCCGGCCCTTCGACGACACGGGCGACTGGCCGTTCCGCGACTCCGCTCCGTCGGCACCGGAGCCCGAGCCGCTGCCGCCGCCCGCGCACGAGCTCGATCCGCCCCCGGCCCCGCTCGCCGCCGATCCGGAGGCCGCCCCGGGCCCGCTCGCCGACCGTCCGCCGGCGGGGCTGGGTGGCGGGCCGGCGGCGGAGAGCCTCGAGGAGCGATTCGTGGGCGCCGAGGGCGTCCTCGCCGCCGACGAGCGGGCGAGCGTCCTGGACGCCGAGCCGGTCGCCGGCGTGGCGACGGGCGAGGACGGGCCGCAGCCCGACGCCGCCGCGGGCGCCGTGCCCGTGCGCGCGGGCTCCGCTCCGTCCCCCGTCGAGGATGGCGCCGCTCCGGAACAGGCGCCGCCGGGGCCGGGAGCGGCCGAGCCGGCCAGTGCAGAGGCGGAGCACCTGCCCGGCGAGCTTCGCATCCCCGCCGGCCCGGACCTGCTCGAGGGTGCGCCGAGCGGCTTTCGCCGCAGCGTTGCCGTCGTCGTCAGCCGCTTCAACGCCGAGATCACGAGCGCGATGCTCGAACGGGCGGTCGAGTCGCTGACGGAGGCCAACGTGGCGCGCGAGTCGATCACGGTTGTCCCCGTCCCGGGCGCCTTCGAGCTGCCGCTCGCGGCGATGGCGCTCGCGAAGACGAGGCGCTTCTCCTGCATTGTCGCCCTCGGCTGCGTCATCCGCGGCGAGACGCCGCACTTCGACTTCGTCGCCGGCGAGGCGGCGAGCGGCCTGCAGCTCGCCGCGCTCGAGACGGGCATCCCCGTCTCGTTCGGGTTGCTCACCTGCGAGACGAAGGCGCAGGCCGAGGCGCGCATCGGCCGCGCGGCAGACGCCGTCCGGGCGGCGCTGGAGATGGCCGACCTGTTCAGCCACATCCGCACCCGGGCGGCCCGCTCCGGCTAGACTTCCCGGCCGATGTCCAAGGTCTGCGCCATCTGCGGCAAGAAGCCGTCGTTCGGGCACAACCGCAGCCACTCGATGGTCGCGACGAAGCGGCGGTTCGACCCGAACCTGCAGCGCGTGCGCGTCCTGGTCGCAGGCAGGGCGACGCGCGCCTACGTGTGCACGCGCTGCCTCAAGGCCGGCAGGGTCGAGAAGACGATCTGACCGCCGGCGCGGCCGTCCCGCCTCCCCGCGTCCGCGCCCGGGCCCGGCGTGCGAGCCGGCACAGTCGCTAGCGTGCTCGGCTCGGGCCCGGCCCGGCCCGGATCGGCATGCAGGCGCGAGGAGAACGGACGCTGGCACGAGCACAGGGACGCCCTCTCCGGGGGCTCGGCGCGCGGGATGCACCGCCCTGCTGGCCGCCGACGCGCGGCTGCCGCCGGCCCGAGCGGCTCGAGGCGCCGCTCGACACGCTGAGGGGGGTCGGGCCGCAGCTCCGGCGCCGGCTGCGCACGCTCGGGCTGGAGACGATCCGCGACCTGCTCGAGCACCGCCCGCGCCGGTACGAGCCGGCGGTGCCGGAACGCCGGATCGCCGACCTGCTCGCGGAGGAGGAGGTGGTGATCGTCGGGACGGTCTCGGCCGTGTCCACGCGGCAGGCCCGGCGGCGCCTCGCGATCGTCTCCGCACGGGTCGAAGACGGGTCGGGATCCGTCGCCGCCGTGTGGTTCAACCAGGAGTGGCTCGCGGCCAAGCTCCTGCCGGGAACCCGTGTCAGGCTGCGCGGCCAGCTGAGGCGAGGCGGCTTCCACGTGCGCTCCTACGACCTCGACGGCGCCTCGGCCACCGCCGACTTCGCCCCCGTCTACCCGGCGAGCGAGCAGCTGTCGCCGAGACGGCTCCGCCAGCTCGTCGACCAGGCGCTCGGTTACGCCTGCGACGTGCCTGATCCGCTCCCGGCCGACCTGAAGTCGCGACGCGCGCTGCCGCTGAAGGCCGACGCGCTGCACGCCCTCCACCGGCCGGCGTCGCTCGAGCAGGCGGAACGCGCGCGCGAGCGGCTGGCCTTCGACGAGCTGCTCGTCCTCCAGCTCGGGCTCGCCCGCAGGCGGGCCGAGCGGGCACAGGAGTCGGCGCCGGCGCTCGGCCCGCCCGGCGACCTCGTCGCGCGGTACCGGGACGCGCTCCCCTTCCGGCTCACGCCCGACCAGGAGCACGCCATCGCCGAGATCGACGCCGACCTCGTCCGCTCGGTGCCGATGGAGCGGCTCCTGCAGGGGGACGTGGGCTCCGGCAAGACGGTGGTCGCCCTGTACTCGCTGCTGCGCGCCGTCGAGTCGGGCGCGCAGGGCGCGCTCATGGCGCCGACCGAGACGCTCGCCGAGCAGCACTTCCTCACGCTCGACGAGCGCTGCCGGGAGCTCGGGGTGCCGGTGGGACTGCTGACGAGCTCGGTCGGCAAGAGGGAACGTGCGCGTGCGGCGGCGGCGGGCATCCTCGTCGGGACGCATGCGCTGATCCAGGAGGGCGTCGACCTGAGCGACGTCGCGGTCGCGGTCGTCGACGAGCAGCACCGCTTCGGCGTCGAGCAGCGGGCCGCGCTCACCGCCGGGCGCCGCCCGCACGTGCTGCACATGACGGCGACGCCCATTCCCCGCACCCTCGCGCTGACCGTGTACGGCGACCTGCACGTGAGCGAGATCGCGCGTCCGCCGGCCGACCGCAAGCCGATCGTGACGGCCTGGGTGAGCGCGGAGCGGTCCTCCGAAGCCTACCGGCGGCTGCGGCGCCACCTCGACGAGGGCCGGCAGGCGTACGTCGTCTGCCCGCTGATCGAGGAGTCCGCCACCTCGGTCGCCCGCGCGGCGGAGGCGGAGGCGGAGCGGCTGCGCCGCGTCGAGCTCCGCGGCTACCGGGTCGGCCTGCTGCACGGCCGGCTGCGGCCGGCGGAGCGGCGTGAGCTGATGGCGCGCTTCAAGGCGCGCGAGCTCGACGTCCTCGTCGCGACGACCGTGATCGAGGTCGGCGTCGACGTCCCGAACGCGACGATCATGATCGTCCAGGAGGCAGACCGCTTCGGGCTCGCCCAGCTCCACCAGCTCCGCGGCCGCGTGGGGAGGGGAGCCGAGCAGTCGTACTGCCTCCTCGTCTCGCGCCCGCGGGAGGAGCTGACCGAGGTGGCGAAGGAGCGGCTGCAGGCGCTCGTCGACTCAACCGACGGCTTCGCCCTCGCCGAGAAGGATCTGGAGCTACGCGGCGCCGGCGAGCTGCTCGGCAGGAGACAGTCGGGACTGACGGGGTTCCGCTTCGCCCGGCTCGTCGCCGACCGCCACCTGCTCGAGCAGGCACGCCGTGAGGCAGACGCCCTCGCGAGCTACGAGGGGCCGCTCGCGGACGACGTCACGCGTGCCTTCGCCTCGGTCGAGCCGGCCGCGCTCGCCTGATCACGCGAGCGCCCCGACCTCGCTTCGCACCTCGCGCCCGAGCAGCCAGCCGGCGTACGCGAACTCGTGCTCGCGAAGCGCTGCGAGGTACGCGGGCAGCGCTTCGCGGGTGAGCGTGCCGCCGTGCATCGAGTGCACCCAGGTCGGGTCGAGCGCCTCGATCCGGTCGACCACGCGCCGCACCGGGGCCTCGTGCGCGAAGATGCCGACCTTCCGGTAGACGCCGATCATCTGCTCCGACAGGTTCTCGGTCACGATGGGCGGCTGATCTCCCGGCTGCAGGAAGAGGTCGGAGGGGAAGAGGCTGCCGGTGGACTCCTCCACGACCATCATCGAGTCCCAGTGGTGGACGTGCGGCGTCTCCAGGAAGCGCAGCTTGTGGCGCCCGAGGTCGAGTCTCTCGCCGTCGGTGAACCCGCGGACGCGCTCGGTCACGCCGAAGCCGCGCGCGTTGAGCTGGAGGGAGAGCGCAGAGCCGATCAGCTCCGCGCCGGGGGCCTCGGCCATGAACCGGTCCATGCCGCCGTTCTCGTCGCCCTCCCAGTGGAGTAGGACGACGGCGCCGAGCGACGCTGGGTCGAGCACCTCCGCGATCGCCTTGCGCACGTGCTCGTACGCCCCGTGCTCGCCCGTGTGGATGAGCGTCGGCCGCTCGTCGTCGATCAGGAACTGGTTGAACGTAATGCCATACGGCTCCGTCATCGTCGAGATCCGGTAGATGCCTCCGGCGATGTGGTCGATGCGCGTCTCCACGACTCCTCCTTTCGCTACACAGTAGTGTGCATCGAATTTCTAGCAGATCGTGGAACACCCGTGTGCAACAATTTACGAATGGCCCGGAAGTACGAGCTGAAGCGGCGCGCCGAGCAGCAGGCCGAGACGCGGCGCCGCATCGTGGAGGCGGCCGTCGAGCTCCACCGGACGAGAGGACCGGCGCGCACCAGCCTGAGCGACGTCGCCCGGCTGGCAGGCGTGCAGCGGCACACGCTCTACCGCCACTTCCCGAACGAGCGCGCGCTCTTCCTCGCGTGCTCGGGCCGGTTCGCCGAGCTGAACCCGCAGCCGGACCCGGAGGCGTGGCAGGACGTGGCCGATCCGGAGCAACGCCTGCGGGTCGGGCTGACCCAGCTGTACGAGTACTACGAGCGCACGGCCGACATGCTCGCCTCCGTCCTCCGCGACGCCGGGGTGCACGCGCCGACGCGCGAGATCGTGGAGCTGCGGCACGGAGGCACCGTACGGAGGACGCGGACGGTCCTGGGGGACGGGATCGTCGGACGCCGGCGGCTCGCGCTCCTCGATCTCGCCCTCGAGTTCCACACCTGGCAGCGGCTCGCCACGAGCGGCCTATCGCGCGAGGAGGCGGTCGAGGCCATGGTCGGCGCCGTCACGGGCCGATGAGGATCGTCGCGGGTAGCCGGAAGGGCGCGCGCATCTTCGCCCCGAGAGGGCCCGGGACGAGACCGACCTCGGACCGAGTACGCGAGGCGGCCTTCGACCTCGTCGGCCCTGTGGAAGGCGCCACGGTCCTCGACCTCTACGCCGGGTCGGGCTCGATGGGGCTCGAGGCCCTCTCCCGGGGCGCGGCGAGCGCCGTCTTCGTGGAGTCGGACCGCGAGGCGTGTCGGGCGATCGCCCGCAACCTGGCGAAGCTCGGGCTCGCGGGTGCCGAGACTGCGTGCTCGGAGGTGCTGCGCTTCCTCGCCGTCGAGCGCCGCCGCTTCGACCTCATCCTCGTCGACCCGCCGTACGAGCTGGTTGAATCCCTGGCGATGCGGCTCGCCCGCCACCTCCCGTCGATCCTCGCCGACGACGGCGTCGTCGTGCTCGAGTCCTCCGCCAGGCTCCAGCCCGAGCTGCCGCCGCTGCGCGTCCGCACGAGCCGGCGCTACGGATCGGCGCGCCTCACCCTGTTCGAGCACGCCGCCGGAGCCCTGTGAGCGCGGACAGCCCGGTGACGGCCATCTGCCCGGGCGCGTACGACCCGGTCACGTACGGCCACCTGGACGTCATCCGCCGCGCCGCGGAGATCTTCGACCGCGTCGTGGTCGGCGTCGTGCGCGACCCGCACCACAAGACGACGACGTTCGCGGTGGAGGAGCGCGTCGACTTCATCCGCACGGCGCTCTCGCAGCTCGACGGGACCGACAACGTCGAGGTCGACGTGTTCGCGGAGCTCGTCGTCGACTTCGCCCGGCGCTGGGGCGCGAAGACGATGGTGAAGGGCCTGCGCGTCACCTCCGACTTCGAGTGGGAGTTCCAGATGAACCACCTGAACCGCCTGCTCGCTCCGGACATCGAGACGATGTACGTGATGGCGAGCCCCCAGTACAGCTTCGTCTCGTCGAGCGGGGTCAAGGAGATCGCCTCCTTCGGCGGCAACGTCGACGAGCTCGTACCTCCCGCCGTCGCGCAGCGCTTCCGCGAGCTGTACCCGGAGGCGCGGCCCGGAGCCCCCGTCAGCCCCCGCGAGTAGACTGAGCCCATGGACGTACTCGTTCTCATCGACAAGCTCGACGACCTGGTGCACAACGCCAAGGCCGTGCCGCTCACGGACCAGGTCCGGATCGACCGCGAGGAGATCTACGACATCCTCGACCAGATGCGGGCGACGATCCCCGAGGAGATCAAGCAGGCGCGCTGGATCGTGAAGGAGCGCCAGGAGATGCTCGCGGAGGCGAAGCGGGAGTGCGACCGGATGCTCGGCGAGGCGCGGGAGCAGGCGATCCGCGAGGCGTCGCAGACAGAGATCGTCAAGCTCGCCGAGCGGCAGGCGTCCGAGATCAAGGACGACGCCCTGCGTCAGGCGCGCGAGACGAAGCTCGAGATGGAGGACTGGGCGGACAGCATCCTCTCGACGCTCGAGGTGAACCTCGAGAAGTTCCTGACTGCGGTTCGGCGCGGGCGCGAGCGGCTGCACGAGCGCTCGCAGGAGACGGTCGTCGCCGGCATCGGCGCGTCGGACAACGAGCACCACTAGGCCGGTACAGCCCCGCCGCGGGCGGCTCTGGCCGTCCCAGCTAGCCGTAGCCGAGCTCGTCGATCTCCTCCTCGTCGAGCCCGAAGTAGTGCGCGAGCTCGTGGAGCACGGTGATGCGGATCTGGCGCTCGAGCTCGCGCCGGTCGGGGAACGCCTGCTCGAGCGGCCGCCGGTAGATCGCGATCGTCACCGGCAGGAACGGTTCCTCGCGACAGAGGCCGAAGAGGTCGGGCTCGTCCGCGTCCTCGTCCTCGACCACGACTGCGACGTTCTCGAGGGAGGCCGCGAGCTGGGGCGGCAGCGAGTCGAGCGCTCGGCGCACGACCTCCTCGAACGACCGCCTGCTCACGGGTACGGGATCCCCGGCCGCCGCCGCGCCAGGAAGGGTGCCGTCACGAGGCCGAACAGGAAGCCGCCCACGTGCGCGAAGAAGGCCACCCCGCCGCCCGCTTGTGGGTACGTCAGCGCGTAGTTGCCCTCCCAGAGCTGGAACAGGAACCACAAGCCGAGGAAGAGCAGGGCGGGGAGCTCGACGGGGAAGAAGAACCCGACGAGCGTCAGCACGCGCGCGGTGGGCAGCAGAACGAAGTAGGCGCCGAGCACGCCGGCGATCGCTCCGCTTGCGCCGACCGTGGGAATGCTCGCCCCGCGGCCGGCGGCGTAGTGAAGCGTCACCGCCGTCTGCGTGCCGGTCGCGGCCAGGCCGGCGGCCACGTACCAGAGGAGGTAGCGGACGCGGCCGAGCGAGTCTTCGACGTTGTTGCCGAAGATCCACAGGAAGAGCATGTTCCCGATCAGGTGCAGCCAGCTTCCGTGCATGAACAGCGACGTGAACACTCCTTCGTACCAGGGCAGGTGGCTCGCCGGCGCCGGCGGAAGGCACGGGCCGGACACGGAGCAGGGGTAGAACCCGTACCGCAGGACGTCGTACTCAACCGGCGTCCCGTGCAGCTCCCACAGCCAGACGACCGTATTGGCCGCGATCAGCCCGACCGTGACGAGCGGAAACGAGCGCGTCGGGACGCTGTCCCGAATCGGGAGCACGGGGCGCGCGCCCTCAGGGGATGATCAGCGCCATCAGAGCCTTCTGTACATGGAGTCGGTTCTCGGCCTGGTCCCACACGGCCGACTGCGGGCCGTACAGCACCTCCGCGGTGATCTCCTCCCCGTCGTGTGCCGGCAGGCAGTGCAGGACGAAGGCGTCCGGGGCTGCCAGCGCGAGCAGCTCGGCGGTGATCGAGTAGCCGCGGAAGGCGATCCGGCGCGCGTTCGCCTCGGCCTCCTGGCCCATGCTCGTCCAGACGTCCGTGTACAGGACGTCGGCGCCGGCGCTGGCGGCGCGCACGTCCGGGGTGACGTCCACCGACCCGCCGGTTGCCCGGGCGACGTCGCGCGCCGCCGCCACCGCCTGCGCCGGCGGCGCGTACTCGGCCGGGCACGCGGCGGCGAACCGCATCCCGAAGCGGGCGGCGCCGTGCATCAGCGAGACGCACACGTTGTTCCCGTCCCCGATGTAGACGAGGCGGACTCCGTCCAGCCGGCCGGCGCGCTCGCGCACCGTGAGCAGGTCGGCGAGCGCCTGGCAGGGATGCTCCTCGTCCGTCAACCCGTTGATGACGGGGACGGAGGCGTGCTCGGCGAGCTCCTCGACGTCAGCGTGCGCGAACGTCCGGATGAGCACGGCGTCGAGATAGCGCGACAGCACGTACGCCGTGTCCCGGATCGACTCGCCACGGCCGAGCTGGAGGTCGGATCCGGGCAGGTAGAGGGCCGTGCCGCCCAGCTCGGAGATCCCAACCTCGAAGGACACGCGCGTGCGCGTGGACGGCTTCTGGAAGATCATGGCGACGGCGCGGCGGGGGAGGACCGCCGTCGACTCGTCTCGCGCCCGGGCCTCCTTCATACGCGCGGCCAGGTCGAGCACCAGCTCGATGTCGCCACGAGACCAGGTGGCGATCCGCGTGAAGTCGCGTCCTTTGAGGGCTTCGGGCACCTCGAGCATGCGGCGATCCTATCGCTGGCGATGACTTGACAATAGAACACTAAGGTTTTATGCTAGTGACACAATCAGCAGCGTAGGAGGTGATAGACGATGGCGACTCTCGTACGGTTCGATCCCTTCCGCGAGGTGGCGGCGCTCCAGAACGAGGTGAGCCGCCTGCTTGCGTCCTTCAGGGAGGCGAACGGGACGACGGAGCGCACGTGGGTGCCGGCGCTCGACGTCTGGGAGACCGACGACGCGTACGTGTACGCGTTCGATCTTCCCGGCATCCCCGAGGACAAGATCTCGGTCGAGTTCGAGGACGGGATGCTGACCGTGTCGGCCGAGCGTGAGCGCACCGAGCAGGCCGAGGGCGATCGCTTCTACCGCTACGAGCGGCGCTTCGGCAACTTCACTCGCACGCTCGGGCTTCCGCAGGGCGTCACCGAGAACGACATCAGCGCCACGACCTCGAACGGTGTCCTCGAGATCCGCGTCCGCAAGCCGGAGGGGAGCAAGCCGCGGCGGATCCAGATCGGGGTCGGCGACAAGCCGGCGACGATCGAGGGCAAGGCGACGAAGGCGGAGTGAAACGCCCGGCTCGTGAGCGGAGGGCGGCCGACCGGCCGCCCTCCGCGTTTCCGGGCCCGGCCCGAACGAGCCCCGCGGGCGGCCACCGGTCGGGATGCCTCCGGCTGCTGCTGCTCGCTCACAGCTCGGGGAGGGGATCCTCCAGGCCCGCGTCCGCGAGCAGCTCGTGCAGCCGGCCAAGGCCCGCGAACATGCGGCTCTTGATCGTGCCGAGCGGCACGCTCAGCCGGTCGGCCAGCTCCGACTGGGTCAGGCCCGCGTAGTAGGCGAGCTCGAGCGCCCGGCGCTGCTCGTCCGGCAGCTGCCTGAGTGCCTCCTGGACGACGCGGCGCCGCTCGAGCAGCTCGATCTCCTCCTCCGTCGCGCGACCGCTGGGATCCTCCGGCAGCTCTGTCTGCTCGAGCGACACCGCACGGCGGCGCTCCTCGCGCCGCACCAGGTCGACCGCGCGGCGGTGTACGAGGGTCAGGATCCAGGTGCTCGGCTTCGCCCGCTCCGCCAGGAAGCTCCCGGCGGTCCTCCACACGGTCAGAAACGCCTCCTGGACGGCGTCCTCCGCCAGCGAGGGATCCCGTACGACGCGGAGCGCCAGCCGGTACGCCACCGTCCCGTACCGGTCGTACAGCGCCGCCAGGGCGAGCTCGTCGTCGCGGCCGACGAGCGCGAGGAGCGCTTCGTCCGGGAAGTCGCAGTAGTCGTGCGACGCGGGTCGGCGGGCGCCGCTTGCGATCACCCCGAGCTTCATCTGCGCTCGACGGGCCTGCTCACGTGGAGGATGTGCGTCGGCTTCGCGGCCCCGCCGCTTCGCTCGATGGACAGGCCGACGCGCGCGCCGCTCGCGACGCGCCGGCGCAGCAGGACCGGAGACGATCTCGCGCCATCGGCGAACAGGCCCGCCGGGCGCGGCGTTCCGCCTGTGATCACCCACAGCTCGTACGTCTTGCCGGCCGGCGCGGGGGCCAGCCGCGAGACGAGCACCGCCTCTCCGCTCGAGCCGACGACGACGCGCGAGGAGACGCCCAGCTCGATGTGCGCGGCCGCCGGATCGCCGAGCACGCGCGCGATCGCCGCCTTGCGGTCGAGCGAGCTGGACAGGCTCGACGCCCACACTGCGAGCACGATCGCGGCCGCCGTCGCGGCGGCCGCGAAGCTCACCGCCGCCGGCAGCGCGATGCGGCGCCGCAACGGCACGACGTTCCCGCGCCGCTGTTCGTGCACGCGCTGCAGCACCCGCTCGCGCAGGGCCGGGGGCGGCGCGGGCCCCTCGGGCACGTACGCGAGCGCGGCGGCCGTGTCGCGAAGGCTCTGCACCCGCTCGGAGCACTGCTCGCAGCGGGAGAGGTGCTCCTCGAACTCGCGCCGCTCGTCGTCGTCCAAGGCATCCAAGGCGTACGCCGCGGCGAGGTCGTGGATCAGCTCTCGCTCCACCAGGCTCCCCAGGGGATCGACGGCGCGACCCGGAACAGGCTGGGAGCGTAGCACTCCTCGCCGACGGCCTCGAGCACGGACGCTCCGCTCACGTGACAGCGGGGAGCGCCCGCGCTGTCATCACGATCCCGGCTGCGAGGATCACGAGCGCACTCGCCGCCGGGAGCAGGTGCACGAGCGTTCCGCCGGGTGCGACGCGCGCGAACGCGCGCTTCGCCAGGACGGCCGCAAGGCCGATCGACGTGATCGTGAGCGCGAGCCCGAGGCTGAAGGCGAGGATGAGGACCAGGCCGAACGCGATCCGGTGCAGCGAGATCGCCGCGAGCAGGACGACGAGCGCGGACGGGCAGGGAAGGAGGCCGCCCGAGACGCCGACGCCGAGGAGCGAGCGCCGCGAGAGGCTGCCCGTCAGCTCGTGTCCGTGGCCGTGTGGGTGCGCATGCTCGCGGTCGTGGTCGTGGGCGTGGTCGTGGTGGGCATGCTCGCGGCCGAGCGCGTGCGCCAGCCGGTGCGCCGCGGGCCCCGTCAGCCTCGCTTGCAGCACGGACACGCCGATCCCCAGCACGAGTACGCCCGCGGCGAGGTTGAGCCATGGATACAGCTCGTCCGGGACGACGAACTGCGAGAGCGCGAGCGTGACGAGCCCGAGCGCGAACACCCCGGCCGTGTGCGTGACGGTCACGATCGCTCCGAGGACGAGCGCGTGTCGCGGCGTGCCCCGTTGACCGACGAGGTAGGCGGTGACGATCGACTTGCCGTGCCCCGGGCTGAGCGCGTGGGCAGCGCCCCAGAAGAGCGCGACGGCGAGCGAGACGAGGACGACCCCCACGCTCAGGCGATCTCGCGCGATCAGGCTCGCGAAGCCGCCGTCGGCGACCGCTCGGACACCCACCCGCTGCTCGAGCACCGATCTCGGGATCAGCGTCGGCGGCGTCCCCGGCCCCGACCCGAACACGACCCGCGCGGTCGCTTCGGTGACGTCGAGCGGGCTCTGCAGGAGGTTCTTCGGGTAGGAGAGGAGCTCGTGCGAGACCGAGCTCGAGGGCGCACTCGAGCGGAGCACACGGGCGCCCGCTCCTCGCGCAAGCACGATCTCCTTCCAGCCGATCCGGCCGGAGTCGTTCCCGTCCCGGTAGGCGACAGGCGCCGGCGCTCCGGACGCGAGCTGCGGCGAGGCGAGCAGCACCTCGAGCCGCGTCGTACGCAGGCCGGCCTGGCCCGGGGGGAAGGCGAGGACGTGGCGAACGGGCGCGAGCGGGACACGCCTTCCCGCGACCGACAGCTCCGCCCGGCGCGCGATCGAGCGGGCGAACGCCGCGCCGTACGCGGCCTCGCCGAGGCGCTCGACCCGCGGTCGTGCCTGGAAGGTGGGGATCTCGGCCATGTCGAGCACGTAGAGGACGTACACACGCGCGCCCGACGGCTCGATCCGGCTGTAGCGGTTGACCGTGAAGTTGCCGAGCGGGTGTGCGGCGGCGCTCGCGGCAAGCGCGACGACGCCGAGGAGGGCGGACACGAAGGCGAAGCCGAGCCTCCTCACGAGGCGTACCTGCGGGCGACGGGGCTCCACAGGACGGAGAAGCCGGGGTTGAGGGCGATCGCGCGGCGGAACCACGTCCTCGCCTCGACGCGGTGGCCGAGGCAGCGCTCGATCATCCCGCGGTGGAAGAACTTCAGGGCATCCTGCGTCCCGAGGCGCAGCGCGTGCCTCGAGTAGCGGAGCGCCTTGTCGCACTGCCCGGTGCGGGCCAGCGCCCAGGCGAGCACGTCGTCGCCGTCGATCGACGGACGGGCCGCTCGGCCGCTGCGGGCCAGCGCCAGCGCCCGGCGGAGCCGGATGCCGTGGTCGACATCGAACAGGGCGATCTCCAGGTCGACCCTGACACCGTTCGCGCGCAGCAGGCGCTCGATGGCGCCGATCAGCGAGTACTCGCGGCGGGCGAGCACCCGATGTCCGGTGACCGTGTACAGGTCGCCGAGGAAGGCGACGTACTGCGGCAGCGGGATCAGGTCGACTGCCTCGCGCTCGAGCGCGATCGCCGCGGGCGTGCGGCCCAGCGCCCACTCGGCCTGCGCCTGCGCGTCGAGCCCGTAGGCGTAGCTCGGGAAGAGCCGGTTCGCCAGCCGAAACTCGCGCAGCGCGTCGGCGTAGCGGCCGTGGTTGTAGTAGAGCTTCCCGAGCTGCACGTGCGTCCACGCGGTCGGCTCCCTCGCGCCGGTCGCCGCGTCGATCGCGAGCCTCATCGACTTGATCGCGCCGGCCGTGTCGCCGCGCAGCTCGCGCCCGTAGGAGACCCGCGCGTACGACGAGAGGTCGGGTAGAAGTCTGTTCATCACGTCGAACTCGTGGAAGGCCTGCGGGTAGCGGCCGAGCTCGATCAGCGCGTCGCCAGTCACGCCGTAGTGCCGCGCGATCGTCGGCGCAAGCCGGTGCGCCTCCTCGCCGAGCCGGAGCGCGTCCTCGAACCGGTGCCGCGAGAGCGCGAGCGAGCCGAGGCCGCTGTAGACGAATGAATCCTTCGGGTCGAGCGCGAGCGCGCGGCGGAGCGAGCCCTCCGACTTCGAGTAGTAGGTCGGGTCGCCGGTCTCCCGCGCGCGCTGCTGGTAGGCGAGGCCGAGCAGGAGCCACGCGCGCTCGTCCTTCTGGTCGACGCCGAGCTTTGCCTGCAGCGCCTGGACGAGCTCGGCGGTGCTCGCGTTCAGCTTGAAGCCGGCCTGGAAGTCCTCGACCTGCTGCTCCGCCTGGGCGATCTCGGCCGACGCCGCGCTCTGCGTCTCGCGGAGCGCGCCGCCGAAGAGCGCCGCGAAGCCGGCGGCGATTACGGCGGTCAGGAGGAGCAGGAGCTTGGTCGTCCTCGTCATCGGTGTCCTCGCGGGAGTGGGAGGGCCCGCCTCGCGACGGGCCCTCTCGAGCTCCCTCTGCTCAGTGGGTCGCCTTCGTGTTGTCGTAGCCGCCCCACGGGGCGGCGACGTACGGGAAGTGCGCCATGAACGGCTTGTCGTTGCCGTTGACGCCGTCGCCGAGCGGGATCTTCTTCCCGACGAGGAAGCCCGCGACCGCCTGCTCCTCGATGTCGACGACGTCGTCTACGAGCCGGCGGCCGTTCGGGAAGCCGGCATTGTCGCCTGCGAGCACTCCCATCCGCTTCGGGTGCGCGGACGGCGGGATCGACAGGTTGATGCGGAGCTCGTCCGCGAACGTCTTGCCTGTGTAGGTCACCTTCGGGATGCCCGTGCCGAGCACCGCGACGAGGTCGCTGCGGTTCTCGGTCGGGACGCCGAGCTTGTACAGCTTGTTCAGGACCGCGGCCAGGATCGGCGCCTTGTAGTACTTCTCGAACTGCGCGTCGTGGGCCGGGCCGGTCCGGTTCCACAGGTCCTTGAGGCCGGTGGGGATGACGACCTCGTTGATCAGGGGCTCGCCGAGGCGGGACACCTGCGTCCAGCCGTGGACGACCTTGCCGTTCACGGTCACGTTCTGGCGGTCCGTGGACGACCAGACGCCGATCGTGTGGCTGGTCGTGTCGACCTGCGAGATCGGGATCTGCAGGG
Organism: Gaiellaceae bacterium; assembly: GCA_035652235.1. Taxonomy (GTDB): domain Bacteria; phylum Actinomycetota; class Thermoleophilia; order Gaiellales; family Gaiellaceae; genus PALSA-612. The sequence goes on from DASREE010000058.1 coordinate 94,109, forward strand.
CGATCGTGTGCACGTTGTAGCCGGACAGGAAGTCCTTCCCGCCGCCCTTGTTCCCCGTCGTCCCCATCTTCCGGATCGCGACCAGGTCGAAGATGGCTCCGACGTCTGCGAAGAACGGGTCGTCGCGCTGGCCGGCGAAGATCGACACGCCGCCCTTGCGAACGATCGTGGCTTCCGCCGCCGCCTCGTAGTTTTTGACGCCGGCGAAGCTGTTGAAGCGCGGGCCGATGTTGTCGATCGGCGTCTTGCCCGCCGCGAACGGCCGGCCGTTCCGGGTCGCCGTCCACGTCTGCTGCGTGTTGCCGAGGAAGTACGGTCCGGTCGGCGTCTTGAAGCGGAACGTATAGGTGACGTCCGGACGGCCGTCGCCGTTGCGGTCGATGTAGATGTTGTAGCGGGCCGACTGCGAGAAGGTGTAGTAGTTCGGCCCCGCCGCCGGGTCCTCGCCCGGGATCCAGTTGGAGACGATCGTGACCGTGCTCGGCTTGTCCGGGCTGCGGAACACGTACAGGTCCGTGTTGTCCGCGGTCGGATCTTCCGAGATCAGCGGCGCCTCCCGGTGACTGGAGGCGGAGCTCGCGCTCGGGTCGAGGCGGCCGACGAAGAGCGCGAGCAGCGCCGCGCCCGCTGCTGCAAGGCCGATCAGCACGTATCTGTTCATGACGCTTGCCGCTCCTTTCTCTGCGACGGCCGTGGGGGTCGCTTGCTCGGTGTCTGGCAGGCCGTCTCGCGGCTCATTCGTCGCCGCGCAGAAAGCGGTTCGGCGTGCCGACGGACGAAGGAGAAAGGGGGGACATCGCGTAGAGTGTCATCGCTGCCCGCCCGGGCAGTAACGGCACAGAGAGGCGGCTTCGTCGACCGCCTCTCTGTTTCTTCGCGGGCGAGCCCGAGGTCGACGGCGTCGACTACAGTGCCGGACATGAGCCGATTCCCAGCCGCAGTCAACGAGCAGATCGCACGCGAGTTCGCCGCCTCACAGCAGTACGTGGCGGTGGCGACGTACTTCGACGCCGAGACGCTGCCGCAGCTCGCAGCCCACTTCTACCGCCAGGCCGTCGAGGAGCGAAACCACGCGATGATGCTCGTCCAGTACCTGCTCGACGCGGGCGAGAGGGTCGTCGTCCCGGGCGTCGAGGCGCCCAAGGTCGACTTCGCCGACGCGGTGGAGCCGGTCGCGCTCGCGCTCGAGCAGGAGCGCGAGGTTACGAGGCAGATCGCCGCGCTCGTCCAGATCGCGCGCGAGGAGAACGACCTCGTCGGCGAGCAGTTCCTGCACTGGTTTCTGCAGGAGCAGCGCGAGGAGGTGTCGAGTATGTCCCAGCTGCTCGCGATCGTGCAGCGCGCGTCGGGGTCGAACCTCCTGCTCGTCGAGGAGTTCCTCGCGCGCACCGCCGTCGGCGACGAGGGCACGCCACAAGCGGGGGCGCCGCCTGCCGCCGGCGGGGCGCTCTAGCCTGGCCGTCGCCTGGGACGACCCCGGCTTCCTGTCCGCGGCGCGGGCCTGGATCGAGCGTGCGCTCGGGCGGCGCGGCT
>DASREE010000059.1:0-70740 GCA_035652235.1 Gaiellaceae bacterium
CTTCGGATGCGCGAGATCCTCGAGGAGGAGCTGTCGGACGTCGCCGTGTCGACCTCGGCCGAGATCCTGCCGGAGATCTTCGAGCACGAGCGGTTCTCGACGACCGTCGCCAACGCCGTGCTCGCGCCGCTGATCGGTGGCTACGTCCGGAGGCTCTCCGACCGGCTCGGCGAGAACGGCTACCGCGGCGACGTGTTGCTCCTTCACTCGGGCGGCGGCGTGATGACGCCCAAGACGGCGGAGCGGCTGCCAGTGCGCCTCGCCGCGTCGGGCATCGCCGCGGGCGCGATCGCGAGCCGCCACATCGCGACGCTCTGCGGCTTTCCGAATGCGATCGGCCTCGACATGGGCGGGACGAGCACGGACATCTCGCTCGTCTACCAGGGCGAGGAGCGCGTCACCAAGGAGTGGTTCGTCGAGTACGGCTATCCGATCGTCTTCCCGAGCATCGAGGTGCTGACGATCGGCGCCGGGGGCGGCTCGTTCGCGTCGATCGACGAGGCCGGCGCGCTGCGGAACGGGCCGCAGTCTGCCGGCGCGAACCCGGGGCCTGCCTGTTACGGGCGCGGCAACGACCGGCCGACGAACACCGACGCGAACCTCGTCCTCGGACGGCTCGGCGACCAGCTGATCGGCGGCGCAATGGCGCTCGACCGGGGAGCCGCCGAGCGCGCGATCGCCTCGTATATCGGTGAGCCGCTCGGGCTCGAGCTCGAGGACGCCGCCGACGCGATCATCCGCGTGGCCAACGCGAACATGGCCGACGCGGTCAGGCTGATCTCGATCCGCCGCGGCTACGACCCTCGCGACTTCGCTCTCGTCGCCTTCGGCGGTGCCGGGCCGTTGCACGGCGCCGCGCTCGCCGCCGAGCTCTCGATCCCGACGGTGCTCGTCCCGCCGAACCCCGGGATCACCTCCGCGCTCGGCTGCCTGCTCGTCGACGTCAGGCATGACCTCTCGACGATGTTCCTCGGCGCAGTCGAGACCGTCGACCCTGACGAGCTCGAGTCGGAGTTCGCGAAGCTCGAGGCGGAGGCGCGCGAGCGGCTGGAGCACGAGGACGTGCCCGAGGAGCAGATGTCGGTCCAGCGCCTCGTCGACATGCGCTACCTCGGCCAGTGGCGGTCGCTGACCGTGCCGGTCGGCTCTCCGGTCGACCTCGAGGATGCGACGGCGCGCTTCCACGCCGAGCACTCGCGCGAGTACAACTACCGCCGTGACGGCGCACCGGTCGAGATCTACCGGCTGAACGTGCGCGCGGTGGGGGTCACGCCCAAGCCCGAGCTGCGGCGGCACGAGCGCGCCGCGGGCGCGCCGAGCCCGTACGCGACCCGCGCGGTCCGCTTCGACGAGAGCCCGGAGACGGTCCCGACCCCGGTGTACGCGCGCGCGGACCTGGCCGCCGGCGCGACCCTCGAGGGCCCGGCGATCGTCGAGCAGCTCGACTCGACGACGCTCGTCCCGCCAGGCTGGCGCGCGGAGGTCGACGAGTCGCTGAACATCAGGATGACCGCCTCATGAGGCAAGTAACACTGTGTTACTTGCTCGGAGGCGCCGGTACAGCCAAGGCGTTCGGGCCGCCGTCGCCCCCACCGGACTTAGTAACACAGTGTTACTTGCTCGGAGGTGCACCGGCGTGAGCACCGAGCAGCGCACGTACACGCTCGACCCCGTGACGTTCGAGGTGCTGAAGAACGCGTTCGTCACGACGGTCGACCAGATGGCCGAGCAGATCCTCCGCACCTGCCACTCGTTCGTGATCTACGCGCGCGACTTCTCGTCGGCGCTCTGCGACCGCAACGGCGACACGATCATGCAGGGCTCCCAGGACATCGCCGTCCACGTCGGCACGCTCCACTTCACGTGCAAGGCGATCATCGAGGCCTTCGGCGACGACATCCAGCCGGGCGACGTCTTCGCGACGAACGACCCGTACGTCGGCGGCACGCACTTCAACGACGTCCGCATCGTGCGGCCGATCTTCTACGAGGGCGAGATCATCGCCTACGCGCAGTCGAACGGGCACTGGGCGGACGTGGGCGGCAGCGTCCCCGGCTCGTTCGACGTGAACGCGAAGGAGCACTTCGCCGAGGGGATCCGCGTGCCGCCGGTGCGGGTGTGGGACCGCGGCCGCTACCTGTCGGACGTCGTCAACCTGATCGTCTCCAACACCCGGGTTCCCGCCGACGCGGAGGGCGACCTGCACGCGCAGGCCTCGGCGACGAAGGTGGCCGAGCAGGAGATCCTCCGGCTCGTCGACAAGTACGGGATCGACACCGTCCTGACCGCCTTCCAGGAGGTGCAGGACTACGTCGAGCGGCTGACGCGGCAGCGCGTCGCGGAGCTCCCGGACGGCACCTGGGAGACCGAGGACTACATCGACTACGACCCTTCCAAGGGGGAGGGCCTGATCCCGGTCAAGGTGAAGATGACGATCGACGGCGACCAGCTCTCCTACGACCTGACGGGCTCGCACCCGGCGATCGGCAGCTTCATCAACGCCGGCTTCGGCTCGGCCTTCTCGGGCGTCATCGCCGGCACGAAGACGTTCTTCCCGGACGTGCCGCTCAACTCCGGCTTCTACCGGGCGGTCGACGTCGACCTCGGCCCGGTCGGCACGGTCGTCAACGCCCCCTGGCCGATCGCCGTCACGGGCTTCTGCGCCGGGCCGTACGAGAAGATCATGAACTCGATCTTCGAGCTGTGGTCGCGCCTGCAGCCCGAGCGCGCGCTCGCCTGCTCGTTCAACCTCGAGTACCTGCTCGTCGGCGGGCGCGACGCCCGGCGCGAGAACCGGCCGATCTTCATGTGGTACGACTGGATGGTCGGCGGCTGGGGCGGGCGCAACGGCCGCGACGGCTCGAACGCAACCGCGCCGATCTTCGGCGTCGGCCTGGCGGTGCAGCCGCTCGAGGCGCAGGAGCGGCTGTGCCCGGTGCTGACGACCGGCCACGAGATCCGCACCGACTCGGGCGGGCCGGGCACGTTCCGCGGCGGCTGCGGCGTGGAGAAGGGTGCCGTCCTGCGCGAGGCCGAGGGCACGGTGATGTCGTACATGTGCGACCGGGCGCGCTCGATCACGTGGGGGATCGAGGGCGGGCTGCCGTCGATCCCGCACGGCGTGTGGCTGACCCGCGACGGCGAGGAGCGGTTCCTCGGCGCGGTCTTCTCCAACGTGCCGTGCGGCCCCGGCGACCGCTTCACGCGCCCCTCGGCCGGCGGCGGTGGCTACGGCGACCCGCTCGAGCGCGACCCGGAGGCGGTCAGGGAGGACGTCGCCGACGGGTACGTCTCGGTCGAGCGCGCGGCGAAGGACTACGGCGTCGTCGTCCGCGAGGTGGACGCTGAGCTGTCCGAGTACGAGGTGGACGAGGTGGCGACGGCCGCCGAGCGGGAGCGGATCCGCAGGGCGCGGCGCGCCTGGCTCGAGGAGGACGCGGAGGCGGTCGCGGCGCGCTACCGGGCGGGCGAGCTGGACGTGCTCGACGTCATCCGCCGCCACGGCGTCATCCTCGACTGGGGGACGGGCGAGCTCCTGCCGCACACGACCGAGCAGTTCCGCGCCATGCTCGAGCGGCGGATGGTGCCCCACTGGGGCTAGCCGAGGCCGGCGGGCCCGTGCTCCGCGTCGCGGCGGTGCAGGCGTCCCCGGTCTTCCTCGACCGGGAGGCGACGGTCGAGAAGGCCTGCCGACTGATCGCGGAGGCGGCGGCGCACGGCGTCCGGCTCGTCGCCTTCCCGGAGACCTGGAAGCGGCCGCGCGAGCCGGTGTCGAGGGTCGCGGAGTGACGCCCGAGCGGCTGGCCGAGGCGCTCGAGGCCTGGAACACGGGCGACGCCGAGCGCGTGCTCGCCTTCTTCGCCGTGGACTGCGCCTACCACGCCTCCTTCGGGCCGGAGCTCCTCGGCCGGAGCTACATCGGGCGCGAGGCGGTGCGCGCGGGCGTGCGGGCGTTCTTCGAGCGCTATCCCGGCGGGCGCTTCGAGGACACGCGGCTGTTCGTCGCGGGCGACCGCGGCGCCGCCGAGTGGACGTTCGTCGCGCCGGAGGCGGACGGCACCGAGCTCCGTGTCCGCGGCTGCGACCTGTTCGAGTTCGACGGCGACGTGATCCGCGTCAAGAACGCCTTCCGCAAGCAGCCCGGGTGAGTTGGCATACGACGCGTAAGCGCCGAGGCACGCGCCGTCGACGACCTCGAGGAGACGGTCTTCGGGTGTCGGGCGTCTAGCGACCGAGAAACGGATTGCGTCCATCCACGCAGCGCTCGCGTACAAGCTGGATCCATCGCTCTCGATCGAGCGGGCAATCGACGAGATCCCAGAATTCGCCGAGCTGGAGGCAGCACTGATTCGCCATCCTCTTTGCCAACCCGTTGCTTATCTCGCGGGCGCCATGCGAGATACGGGTGACGAGATGTGTCACACCCTCGATCGTCATCCGGTACATGTGATGGTGGGAGTCGTCCGGCTGCATGCCCTTCTCGACGAGGGCGCGCGCGACGTCCGCGGCCGGGCGAGGACCCAAGTTACGGACGAACGACCGAGCGCAGGTACGTGAGCTGCCGGGTGAGGTCATCCGACAGCCTGTCCTGTCGCTCGAGGACGTCGAGGTGCTCTTGGAGCGCACGCCCGAAGTCGTTGACCGCCTCCGAAGCCTCCGGCCCGCAGCCGTGGATTCCGGTGACCTGGTCGGTGACGATCCAGACATCGTCGTCCCGCTCGAGCGTGACTCGGAGCAGAGGGCCGCCCTCGACTTCATAGCTCCCCGCCGTCGCCTCGAGGGGGCAGTAGTGGACGTTTGCGTCAGGGACGACGGGAGCCTCGGCCGCCGATGCGGTGGCGATCGTCATGGGCCGACTCCCTCACCGCGCGGGCCGGTGATCGGTCCGAAGCGGGCTTCGTACTTCGTCATGTTCTCGTTCAAGGCCTTGAGGACATCGAACACGAGACTCACCGGGATCTTCACTCTTGCAACCACCTGGCAGGGAACCACAACAGGGGCATCGGGATCATCTTCATCGACTTGAGGCGGTTGGGTCGCTGCGAAGTCGAGGGTGAATTCGTGAGGCGTGTGCCAGACGGAGAGGAAGTTCGCATAGTGCCCTGCGATCTCCTCAGAGGGCAGGTCGACACGGAAGCTGACGTGGCGGCCACCCGCTCCCTCGGCCTCGGTCACTCGTCCACCGCTCCCAATCATAGGAGCAGTTCGGCAAGCGCGGACATGCCTGCCGTCAGCGGCGCTGTCCGCGCTCGGCGCTGACCACGCAGGACCGCCCAGCGCTGGCTCAGGCCGGGTCGTCGATCAGGAACAGGCGCGTGGCGGTCGAGCCGGGGTTGCGGCCGCGGTGGCCGGTGCCGGCGGTGAGGTAGAAGCCCTGCCCGGCGCGCGCGGACAGGCGCGGCGAGCCGTCGTCGAACTCGTACTCGATCTGCCCGGCAAGGACGTAGCCGCGGTGGCCGTCGGCGCACCACTCCTCGCGCGCCGCGCCCGCCTCGTACTCGACGATCGCCCAGCGCTGGCCGAGCGCCTGCGCCGCGCGCGAGTGGATGTCTGGCTGGTCGTCGGCCCAGGCGAGCGAGTCGAAGTCGAGAGTGCCGCCGACGCTCATGCGGGCATCCTCCCCGATCCGGCGGCGCGCCGCTCGAGGAACTCGACGTGGTAGTCGCCGGCGCGCACGGCCTCGTCGGCGAGGAGCTCGAGATGGAAGGGGATGGTCGTCTTGACGCCTTCGATGCGGAACTCCCCGAGCGCGCGCTCCGCCCGCGCGAGCGCCTCCTCGCGGTCGCGCCCTGCGCAGACGAGCTTGGCGAGCAGCGAGTCGTAGAACGGCGGCACGTGGTAGCCCGCGAACGCGGCCGTGTCCACGCGGACGCCCGGCCCGCCCGGGAGCTCGAGCGCCGTGATCTCGCCGGGCGAGGGCAGGAAGTTGCGCTCGGGATCCTCGGCGTTGATGCGCAGCTCGAACGCCGTCCCCTCGAGCTCGAGCTCCTCCTGGTGGAAGGACAGGCGCTCCCCGCGGGCGATCCGCAGCTGCTCCTTGACCAGGTCGACCCCCGTCACCTGTTCCGTCACCGGATGCTCGACCTGGATGCGCGTGTTCATCTCGATGAAGTAGAAGGCGCCGTCGCGGTCGAGCAGGAACTCGACCGTGCCCGCGTTCTCGTAGCCGGCGGCGCGCGCCAGGCGGAGCGCCGCGTCGGCCATCGCCTGCCGCGTGTCGGCATCGAGGGCGGGCGAGGGCGCCTCCTCGAACAGCTTCTGGCGCCGCCGCTGCAGCGAGCACTCGCGCTCGAACAGGTGCACGAGCGTGCCGTGCGAGTCGCCGAGCACCTGCACCTCGACGTGCCGCGCGTCGACGAGCAGCTTCTCCAGGTACAGCGCGCCGTCGCCGAACGCGGCCTCCGCCTCCATGCCGGCCTGCACGATCAGCTCGCCGAGCTCCGCCTCGTCGTGGGCCGCCCTGATTCCCCGCCCGCCGCCGCCCGCCGCCGCCTTCACCATCACCGGGTAGCCGATCTCGGCCGCCACCGCGAGCGCCTGCTCGAGCGAGACGGTCCCGTCCGTACCGGGGACGGTCGGCACCCCCGCCCGCTCGGCGAGCCGCCGCGCCTCCGCCTTGTCGCCCATCGCCTCGATCGCCTCGGGGCTCGGGCCGACGAAGACGAGCCCCTCGTCGCGGCAGGCGGCGGCGAAGCGCGGGTTCTCGGCCAGGAAGCCGTAGCCCGGGTGGACGGCGTCCGCGCCGGACTGGCGCGCCGCCTGCAGCACGGCCGTGATGTTCAGGTAGCTGTCGCGGGCGTGAGGCGGGCCGATGCAGATCGCCTCGTCCGCCCGCCGCACGTGCAGCGCGTCCTGGTCGGCCGTCGAGTAGACGGCGACGGCGGCGAGGCGAAGCTCGTGGCAGGCACGGATGACGCGGAGCGCGATCTCACCCCGGTTCGCGACGAGGACCTTGTGCACGTGCGGCGCGGCTCAGCCGTCGTCGAGGGCGATGATGTCCTGCCCGGCGTCGACGAGATCCTCGTTCTCGACCAGGAAGCGGGCCACCACCCCGGCGGCGTCGCTCGGGATCTCGTGGAAGCTCTTCATGATCTCGACGAGCCCGACGACGTCACCCGGCTCGACCCGGTCGCCCTCGCTCACGTACGGGTCTGCCTGCGGGTTCGGCCGCCGGTAGAAGGTGCCGGGCAGCGGGGACTTGATCGTTCGCTCCATCAGGGTCGCTCCATCCTGGTCGCTCGGTTCAGGCCGGCTCGAGGCTCGCCTCGCTCAGCGTCTCGTCCAGGGCGCGGTCGGCGGCGATCGCCTCGTCGATCGTCACCTCGCGGAAGCGCACCGTGTCGCCGACCGGGCGGAACTGGCCGATCTTCCACAAGTCGGCGTGGATGACCGTCGCGCAGACGACGAAGCCGCCGGCGGTGGGGCCGTCCGGGCCGAGGATGACGGGCAGGTCGCCGTTGACGTTGATCGCCCCGACCGGGTAGCTGTTGTCGAGGATGTTCGAGGGATGCCCGCCCGCGATCCCGCCGCCTCGCCGCGCCCACTGGAAGCGGTGCGACTCGAGGCGGATGCCGGTCCGGTTCGAGTTGCGGTCGACCGGCCACGGCCGCCCGAACAGCGTCTCCATGTCCGCCTCCGTCAGGTAGTCGGGCGCCGCCTGCGGGCCGCGCATGGCGCGCACCTCCCACTCGCGCGAGTACGCGGGCCGCGCCTCGACGCGGAAGCGCCGGCCGGCGCCGTCCCGGCTGGGCTCTCCCAGCGGCAGCCGGTCGCCCTGCCGGAGCGCCCGTCCCTCCAGCCCACCGAGCGCGCCCATCGTGTAGGTCGAGCGCGAGCCGAACAGCACCGGCACGTCGACGCCGCCGTCGACTGCCAGGTAGAGGCGGAAGCCGGGGCCGGGCGCGATGCCGACCGCGAGCTCCGAGCCGGCGGGCACGCGCCGGCTCTCCCACAGCGGCACGGGCTCCCCCTCCAGCGTGACGGGCGCCTGCGCGCCGCAGATCGCGAGCGTCGCCTCCCCGTGGAAGCGCAGGCCGACGTTGCCGAGCGTGATCTCGAGGCCGGCCGCGCCCTCCTCGTTGCCGACGAGCAGGTTGGCCGCGCGCAGCGCGAAGTGGTCCATCGGCCCGGCTGGGAAGAAGCCCTGCGCGAGCATCCCACGGCGGCCGGGGTAGTCCTGCACCGTCGTCTGGATGCCACCCTGGAGGACCTCGATCGACCTCATGGCACCGCCTCGGTCAACGTCATGGCACCGGCGTCCGCGCCGCCGCCTGCTCGCGCCGGCGGCTTCGCTCCTCCGCCTCGTCCGCCACCGTCGCCGCCCACTCGAGGTAGGCGCCGACGTCGAACGGCGCGTCCTCGATTCGGTAGCGGTAGACATCCGCGTGCACCTCCTCGAAGCGCCGCAGGAGCTCGTCCTCCTCCACCCGGTGGAACTTCACCCGGTCGCCTGCGCGCAGGAGCAGCGGGTTGTCGCGGAAGGCGGCGTTGCGGGCGCGGATGTCGTAGATCGGCAGCGTGCGGCCGATGAGCTGGTAGCCGCCGGCCGACTCGACCGGGTAGATCGCGTAGCAGGGGCCGCCGATCCCGAGCGCCCCCTCCGGCGTCCACGTCCTCGTCGGGTTGTACTTCGGCACGAAGATCGCGTCGCGCGGGTCGAGCGGGAACATGAACGGCAGCCCGGGGAAGAAGCCGATGAAGGCCGCCCACTGCTCGGTCGCGAGCACGAGCTCGTACAGCTCGTCCCGGTCGCGCAGGCCGTTGTAGCGAACGACGTAGTCGACGTTCGTGCCACCCTCGGCGTTCGGCGCATCCTTGCGGATCGAGTGCGCGTAGCGCTCGACCGCCGCACGCGTCTGCGAGTCGTCGAAGGCGAGCGGCAGGTGGACGACGCGGCTGGGGATGATCATCGACCGCTCCGACTCGAGCCCCTCGTGCACCTGCTGCAGGTGGCGGACGAGCTCGGCCGTCGACAGCTCGCGCGGGTCGTAGCTGACGAGCATCGAGCGAAAGCCGGGGGCGGTCTCGATCAGGCCGGGCGGCCGCCGCTCGGCAAGGGCCTCGTTCGCGGCCAGGGCGAAGAAGTTGAGCGCCAGGTCGAACACCATCTCCCCGTACTCGACGAGCACGGCACGGTCGCCGGCGTAGCGGTAGGTGATGCTCGGCTTCCCCTCCTGCGCTGCCTGCTCGGCGATCACCGCCGACACCGCGGATCTCATCGGCGCGCGATCCTACCCGGCCGCCGCCGCTCGCAGGGCGGCGAGCGGCGCCAGCTCGATGCCGGCCGCGGCGAGCGCGCCGCGGATGGCGGCCGCGATCGCGGGCGCGTTCGGCGCGTCGCCGTGCACGCAGATGCTCTCGACGCGGAGCTCGAGCTCGGCCCCCTCGACGGTGCGCACCTTGCCCTCGCGCGCCAGCCGGACGGCGCGCTCGCCCATCTCGGCCGGGTCGCGGAGCTGCTTCACCCGCTCGAGCACGAGCTTGCCGGCCGCGTCGTAGTCGAGGTCGACGTACCCCTCGGGGACGAACGGCACGCCCGCCCGCGCCGCCGCCGGCCCGACGTCGGGCGGCATGAGCAGGATCACGTCCGGCCCGAGCTCGGCCACCGCCTCGGCGACCGCCTGGGCGTGCTCCTCGCTGTCGACGATCGAGGTGTACAGGGCGCCGTGCGGCTTCACGTGCTGCAGCCTGCCGCCGGCCGCCTCCGCGAAGGCGCGGATCGCGCCCGCCTGGTAGAGGACGTAGTCCTGGATCTCCTCGGGTGTGGCCGCCAGCCGCCGGCGGCCGAAGCCGATCAGGTCGGGGTAGGCGACGTGCGCACCGATCCCGACGCCGTGCTCGAGCGCGAGCGCCACCGTCCGGCGCATCACGTGCGGGTCGCCGCCGTGGAAGCCGCAGGCGATGTTGGCGGAGGTGAGGTGCGGCATCAGCGCGGCGTCGTCCCCGAGCGTCCAGCGCCCGTACGACTCGCCCATGTCCGCGTTCAGGTCGATCCTCGCCGTCATCGCCTCACGCCTCGAGCGCGCACTCCTCGATCTCGAAGCCGAGGTCGTCGAGCATCGCCCAGTCGGCCTCGGCCGCCTGGCCGGGCGTCGTCAGGTAGTCGCCGACGAAGATCGAGTTGGCCGCGTACAGCGCGAGCGGCTGCAGCGAGCGCAGGTTCACCTCGCGGCCCCCGGCGACGCGGATCTCCTTCGTCGGGCAGGCGAGGCGAAGCAGCGCCAGGATCTTCAGGCAGCGGCGAGGGTCGAGCTCGCTCGTCCCCTCGAGCGGGGTTCCGGGCACCGCGTGCAGGAAGTTGACCGGGATGGAGTCGGCGTCGAGCTCGCGCAGCGCGAAGGCGACGTCGACGACCTGGTCGTCCGTCTCGCCCATACCCGCGATGAAGCCGGCGCAGGGGGAGATGCCCGCCTCCTTCACCGCCTCGATCGTCGCCACGCGGTCCTCGTAGCGGTGCGTCGTCGTGATGCGGGCGTGGTGGCTCGCGGCCGTGTTCAGGTTGTGGTTGTAGCGGTCGACGCCCGCCGCCGCGAGCTCGCGCGCCTGCTCGGCGCTGAGCAGGCCGAGGCAGGCGCAAACCTTCATCGGCAGCTCGTCCTTGATCCGCCGCACCGCGGCCGTCACCTCGCGCAGCTCGCGCGCGCTCGGGCCGCGGCCGCTCGCGACGATGCAGTACGTGCGCGCCTTCCGTGCCCACGCCTCGCGGGCGCCCTCGACGAGCACGTCCGCCGCGAGCAGGGAGTACTTCGGCACCGGGGCGGTGGAGACGACCGACTGCGAGCAGTAGCCGCAGTCCTCCGGGCAGATGCCGCTCTTGGCGTTGACGATCATGTTCAGCTTGACCGCGACGCCGAAGTGCGCGCGGCGGACGCGGAAGGCGGCGTCGAGCAGGGCGAGGAGCTCGTCGTCCGGTGCCTGCAGCACGGCGAGCGCGTCCGCGCGCGCGAGCCGCTCGCCGGCGAGCGCGCGCTCGGCGAGCTCGGCCCAGGTCGGTGTCAGGGTGGCGGCCACCGGGGGATTATCGAGGTCGGGGCAGGCTCGCGGCAATTGCCGGCGCCTGTGCGCTGCGCTGACGGGAGGCGGCGGGGCGCCGCCCGAGCACCTGCAGCGCCTTGACGGCGAGCCACAGCTCCATGCGGTCGGACGGGTTGTCCGGATGGCGCCCGGTACGCTCGTACAGGCGATCCATCCGGTAGCGGAGCGTGTGCCGGTGCACGCCCAGGCGATCGGCCGCGTCGCTCCAGCGGCAGCCGCAGTCGAGCAGCACGCCGAGCGAGTCGACCAGCGACGGGGCGCACGCCGCATCGCCGAGCACACGGTCGACGAACGCCTCGAGCGCCGCGTCCGGCAGGCCGAGAATCAGCTCGAGCGGCCCGAGGTCGCGGTACGAGCCGACGGGCGCGGCGGCCTCGACCGAGACGCGCGCCTCGAGCAGGCTGCGCCCGAGCCCGCGGCCCACGGCCGGCCGCCCGACGCCGATGCGCGCGACGCCGTCGAGCGACGCCAGCCGGTCGGCGAGCGCGAGCACGTCGTGCTCGTCGCCCGCCTGCACGAGGAGGGCGGCGCTCTCCCGGCGCGCGGCCGAGAGATGCGGGAGGTCGCTGGCCAGGAGCTCGCGTGAGAGCTCCTGCCGCAGCCGCTCGCTCGAGACGCCGGGCAGCGGCTCGGCGACGAGGGACGCGCACGGCCGGTCCGGGTCGAGCCCGAACGCCGCCAGCCGGCGAGCGACGGTGCGGTCCTCGAGCCGGTCGTGCTCGAGGTCCTCGAACAGGTCGCCGGCGAGGCGCAGCTCGGTTGCGGACACGGCCCGGCGCCGTTGCAGCTCGAACGCGACCGCGGTCTGCCCGTGATGGAGGACGAGCAGGTCGTACTCGCCGAAGGGCTCGCCGCCGCGCGCCGCCTGCAGCGTCGCCGCCGCGTCGCCGTGGCCTCCGACCGGGAGCTCGAGCGCCCCCTCGAAGGAGAACGGCAACCGTCCGCGCTCGGCGAGGACGCGGCCGGCGCCGTCGAGGACGCGCAGGTTGCAGCCGAGGCGCTCGTAGAGGACGTCGAGCAGCGTGTCGAGCCCGCCGCCGGCGAGCACGATCTCGGCGAGGCGCTCGTGGACGGCGAGCGCGTCCGTCATCAGCTCGAGCTGCTCGCTCGCCAGGTGCGAGAACCCCACCTTGGTCACGGCGATGAACGGGAGCTCGTACGGAATGGTCAGCACCGGGAAGCCGAGCCGGTCGGCGGCGGCGGCCATGGCCCTCGGCACGCAGTCGAAGTCGAAGCCGATGCCGAACCCGAGCCCGGCGAGTCCCGCGGCCGCGAGTCGTCGCACGTAGGCGACCTGGCGCGCGGGGGAGTCGCCCACGCCGAGACCGGTCGTGAGCAGCAGCTCGCCGCCTTCGAGCCACGGCGTCGGGTCGCGCAGCTCCGACACGTGGATCCAGCGCACCCGGTTGTCGAGGCCGGCCTCGCCCGCGGCCAGGCCGATCCCGAGCCCGGGCATGTCGACGATGTCGCGGATTCTCAGCATCGATGCTCCGTTTGGACCGACGGGCCAATGAGCCTACGCCCGCGAGGCAGGCGGCGACAAGTCGACCGCACGCGCAAGCCGGACTGGGAGGGTGATCGCCGCCGGTGCTGGCCACCGTGTCCAGACAGCGGGCGTGGGCTTGCTCCCCGGTGTCGGTTGATCGGCCCGTCGCGCTCCCCCATAATCGCGCGAGGGGGTCGTCCGTCGTCGGCGACCCGGAGACCGGGGACGGGGAGCTCGGAGCTGAGGTCGACTGTGTGCAGCGGCGGAGACGCGGTGTCTGTGCGCCAGCCAGGCAGCTGCGGCGCGCTGCGGCCGGCCGGAGGTCCGGCGCGCTGATGGGCTTCCGCGTCTCGGTCGACACAGGCGGCACGTTCACGGACGTCGTCGTCGCCGACGAGCAGGGAGTCCTGCACCTGGCGAAGGCGCCGACCGACCTCGAGCGTGCCTTCCAGAGCATCGAGGAGGGCCTCGCGCAGCTCGCGCCCGAGCTCGGCGTCAGCGTGCCCGAGCTGCTCGCGCGCACGGACGCGTTCACGTTCGGCACGACGCGGGCGACGAACGCGATCGTCGAGGGCCGAACCGCCCGCACGGCCTTCTTCACGACCGAGGGCTTCCCGGACGTCCTGCTTCTGCGCGAGGGGGGCAAGCTCGAGCCGTTCCGCCAGCTTCCCTACCCGCCGCCGTACGTCCCCCGCTTCCTCACCTTCGAGATCCGCGAGCGCATCGACTCGGAGGGCGACGTCTTCCTCCCGCTCGACGAGGGAAGCGTGCTCGCGGCGATCGAGCAGGCGAGGTCGCTCGGTGCCGAGGCGGTCGCCGTCTGCCTGCTCTGGTCGATCGTCAACCCGGCGCACGAGCTGCGCGTGGGCGAGCTCATCGAGCAGCAGTGGCCCGGCGTCGCGTACACGCTCTCGCACCGCCTGAACCCGATCATCCGCGAGTACCGGCGGGCCTCGTCGACCGCCATCGACGCGTCGCTCAAGCCGCTCATGCAGTCGTACCTGCGTACGCTCGAGGAGGACCTGCGCCGGGCCGGCCTGCGCGGCCGCATCTTCGTCGCCACCTCCTTCGGCGGCGCCTGGCGGCCGCAGGACGTCGTCGAGCGGCCCGTCTACTCGATCGGCTCCGGCCCGTCGATGGCGCCCGTCGCCGCCCTCACCTACGCGCGGGCGGAGCGGCGGGACCCCGCGCCCGACCTGATCGTCTGCGACACCGGCGGCACCACCTTCGACGTCGGCCTCGTGTCGGGCGGCGAGATCAACTACGCGGCCGAGACGTGGCTCGGCGGCCGCTGGATCGGGCACATCACCGGCATCCGGGCGGTGGACGTGAAGTCGATCGGCGCGGGCGGCGGCTCGATCGTCTGGGTCGACCCCGGCGGGCTCCTGCGCGTCGGGCCGCGGAGCGCGGGTGCCGACCCCGGCCCCGCCTGCTACGGGCACGGGGGCAGCGAGCCGACGGTGACCGATGCCGCCGTCGTGCTCGGCTGGCTCGATCCCGCGTACTTCCTCGGCGGGCGGCTGCCGCTCGACCCGGAGGCTTCGCGCGCCGCGCTGGAGCGGCGCGTGGCGGCGCCGCTCGGCATGTCCGTGCAGGAGGCCGCCTACGCGGCCGTGACGATCGCCAGCGAGAACATCGTCGGCGCCATCCGCGAGCTGACGATCGCGCAGGGGATCGACCCGCGCGAGGTGACGATCGTGGCGGGCGGCGGCGCCTCCGGCCTGACGATCGTGCCGATCGCGCGGGAGCTCGGGGCACGGCAGGTGCTGCTGCCGTCCACCGCGGGCGCGCTGTCGGCGTGCGGCGCGCTCTACTCGGACGTCGTGTCCGAGTTCTCGAAGGCCCGCTACGCGGAGACGCGCTCGCTCGACCGCTCGGCGGTGAACGAGGCGCTCGCCGAGGTGGAGGAGGCCGCGGAGGCGTTCCTCGCCGGCCTCGCCGACCTGGCGCCGCGCGAGACGCGCACCGAGTTCATGGTCGAGGCGCGCTACCGGGCGCAGGTGTGGGAGCTCGACGTGCCCGTCCCGCGCCGGCTTCAGACGGACGCGGACGTGGCCGCCGTCGAGGAGGCGTTCCACGCCACGCATGAGCGGGTGTTCGCCGTCCGCGAGCAGGGGCAGTACCTCGAGTGCCTGCTGTGGAAGGCGCGTGCGACGGCCGTGCTCGACAAGCCGGAGGTGCGCTCGCGGCCCGCGCCCGAGCGGGAGGAGGCGGAGCCCTCCGACAGCGTCGACGCCTACTTCCGAGAGTCGGGAGAGGTGCCCGTGCCGCGCTACGACGGGGCGCTCCTGCCGCCCGGAAGCAGGATCGAGGGGCCCGCCGTGATCCGTGAGCCGACGACCACGGTCGTCGTCTACCCGGGCTCGTCGGCGACCGTGACCGAGCTCGGCAACTACCTGCTCGAGGTGGGCGTCGCCCCGTCCGCGAGCTCGCCCGATCGCGCGCTGGAGGCCGCCCGGTGAGCGTCGATCCGGTGCTGCTGTCGGTGCTCGCGAACCGGCTCGACTCGATCGTGCGCGAGATGGAGAACACGCTGCTGCGTACCGGGCGCTCCGCCGTCCTGAACATGGCGCGCGACTTCTCCTGCGCGCTGATCACGGCCGACAACCGTCTGCTCGCCTCGGCCGAGGGGCTGCCCGTGCACGTGATCGGGATGGAGTTCCTGGCGGAGGCCGTCACCGACCTGCACGACGACCTGGCCAAGGGCGACGCCTTCCTGCACAACGACCCGTACCTCGGCAACACGCACCCGGCCGACCACACCATCCTCGTGCCGGTCTTCTGGGAGGGCCGGCACGTGTTCACGGCCGCCGCGAAGGCGCACCAGGCGGACTGCGGCAACGCCCAGCCGACGACGTACATGCCGTACGCGCGCGACGTGTACGAGGAGGGCAGCCTGATCTTCCCCGCCGTGCGCGTGCAGCGCGGCTACCGCGACATCGACGACGTGATCCGCATGTGCCGCCGCCGCATCCGCGTCCCCGACCAGTGGTACGGCGACTACCTGGCCATGCTCGGCGCGGCCAGGATCGGCGAGGCGCGTCTGGAGGAGCTGTGCGGCAAGTACGGGATCGGCACCCTGGCCGAGTTCGTCGAGGAGTGGTTCGACTACTCGGAGCGGCGCATCGCGCACGTGATCTCGACCATGCCCGCGGGCACGATCGTCGGCGAGGGCAGGCACGACCCCTTCGGGCCCGCCCCGGACGGGATCCCGATCCGCGTCTCGATCACCATCGACCCGCAGGCGGGCATGATCGAGGCCGACCTGACCGACAACGTCGACTGCCTGCCGGCGGGCGTGAACGAGTCGCGGACGTGCGCCCTCAACAACTGCCTGACGGGGATCTTCAACTCGATCGACCCGGACATCCCGCACAACGCCGGCACCTTCCGGCGGGTGCGGGTGAAGCTGCGCGACAACTGCGTCGTCGGCGTCCCGCGCTTCCCGCACTCCTGCTCGGTGGCGACGACGAACGTCGGCGAGCGGCTGGTCGTGACGACGCAGCGCACGATCGCCGACGCGTGGGCGGGCTACGGGCTGGCGGAGGGGGCGTGCGGGATCGGCCCCGGCTTCGCCGTCGTCTCGGGCGTCGACTGGCGCAAGGACGCAAGCCCGTACGTGAACCAGAAGTTCCTCGGCTCCCAGGGCGGGCCGGCCGGGCCGGAGCACGACGGCTGGATCACCTACGGCAACTCGGTCACGAACGGCCTCATGTTCCGGGACAGCGTCGAGATCGACGAGCAGAAGTACCCGATCCGCGTGCGCGAGGTGCGCATCCGCACCGACTCGGAGGGCGCCGGCCGCCGGCGCGGGGCGCCCGGGACGCGCGTCGCCTTCGGCCCCAAGCACGACCCGATGACGGCGGCGTACGTCACCGACGGCTACCACCACCCGCCGCGCGGAACGCAGGGGGGCGGCACCGCCGCGCCGTCCGTTGCCTTCAAGGTCACGGTCGACGGCGAGGAGCAGGAGCTGGAGCCGATCGCGCAGGTGGTGCTCGAGCCGGGCGAGCTGCTCGGCCACCTGCTGAGCGGCGGCGGCGGCTACGGCCATCCGTACGAGCGCGAGCCGGAGCGGGTGCGCGAGGACGTGCTGGCGCGCTTCGTGAGCTTCGAGCGGGCGCGCGAGGTGTACGGGGTCGCGTTCCGGCAGGAGGTGCTCGACGACTCGCTCGAGATCGACGTCGAGGAGACCGCGCGATTGAGGAGGTCGGCATGAATCGGTTCCCGACTACGACCCTGGAGGGGAAGGTCGCGATCGTCACCGGCGCGAGCTCCGGCATCGGCTTCGCCTGCGCCCAGGCCATGTCCGCCGCGGGCGCCGCCGTCGTGCTCGTCGGGCGCGACCGCGAGCGGCTCGAGCGCTGCGCGGCCGGCTGCGGCGAGCACCTCGTCGTCGCGGTCGACATCACCGCCGAGGACGCGCCCGCCCGGATCGTGGACGGCGCGCTCGAGCGCTTCGGCCGCATCGACGTGCTCCTGCACATGGCGGGCATCTTCTGGCCGAGGCCGCTGGCCGAGGCGCCGCTCGAGGACTTCGACATGCAGTGGCGGGTGAACGTGCGCGCGCCGTACGCGATCACGAAGGCAGCGCTGCCGCACCTGGGCCGCGACAGCTCGGTCATCTTCGTCTCCTCGATCGCCGGCCAGGTGGCGTTCCCGAACTCGTCCGCCTACTGCGCGACGAAGGGCGCGATCGAGCTGCTGACGAAGGCGCTCGCGGTCGAGCTGGCGCCGGCCGGGATCCGGGTGAACGCGATCGCGCCCGGGAACATCCGCACGCCCATGAACGAGAAGCTGCTGGAGGATCCGGACTACGAGCAGATGTACCTGGACGGGACGCCGTACGGGCGCGTCGGCACCGTCGAGGACATCGCCCCGCTCGCCGTCTTCCTCGCGTCGGACGCAGCGGCGTACATCCACGGGGAGAGCATCCTCGTCGACGGCGGCTGGGCCGCCCGGTGAGGCTCCAGTGGGAGAAAGGAGGGTGCAGGCAGATTGAACCGGTGACGAGGTATCTCGTAGCATCGGCCCTCGGAGAGCAACGGCCGCTTTCCCCCGCGGCCACGAAGGGAGGAAGAATGAGGAAGCGACTCGCCCTCGTCGCCGCCGTGACCGCGCTCGGTGCGCTCGTCGTGGCGATGACGGTGGGGACGGCGTCGGGCAGCCGCCAGGCGGGCACGATCCTGATCGGGATCTCGGCGGCGAAGACCGGCATCCTGGCGCCGTACGACCTGCAGTCGGGCCAGCTGTTCCAGATGCGGATCAACCAGATCAACAAGGCCGGCGGCGTGCTCGGCAAGCAGATCAAGGTCGAGTGGATCGACACCAAGTCGGACAAGCCGACGGCGGCGGCGAACGCGAACGAGCTGATCTCGAAGGGAGCAGTGGTGATCATCGCCACCTGCGACTTCGACTTCTCGTTCCCGGCGATCAACGCCGCGCGCTCGCACAAGGTGCCGGGCATCGCGCTGTGCGCTTCC
The DNA here is from genome assembly GCA_035652235.1 of Gaiellaceae bacterium. GTDB lineage: Bacteria > Actinomycetota > Thermoleophilia > Gaiellales > Gaiellaceae > PALSA-612. The sequence continues at coordinate 18,004 of DASREE010000059.1, forward strand.
TCACCGAAGGTGGCGACGCCGGCGATCGTCGGCCCCTACGGCGGTTCGATGGGGCTCGGCTCCGACGCCGAGGGCGCGACGATGGCGGAGTGGATGCACGCCAAGAAGCCGCAGTGGAAGCGGGTGTACGTGTTCAAGGACAACTCGCTCGAGTACTCGAAGGCGACGGCGGACTACTTCAAGGCACGCTGGACGCAGCTCGGCGGCAAGGTGTGCGGCGAGGACACGTTCGTCGGTGGCCCGAACCTCGACCTCTCCTCGCAGATCACGCGTCTGCGCGGCAAGGTGAAGGGCTGCGACGCGATCTTCGACGGCTCCTGGCAGCCGTTCGGATCGCAGCTGATCAAGGCGATCCGCGCGGCGGGCATCAACATCCCGATCACGACGAACGCCTCGGTCAACGGCGTCCTCGTCAAGCAGGTGGCCGGCAACGTGTCGAACTTCTACGCCGAGGGCTTCGCCTGCCTGCCGACGTACTGCAACGGCACGCAGACGCCGCTCGTGCGCACGATCGCCAAGCAGTTCCAGGCGACCTACCACACCCCGCTCGGCAACCACTATGCGCTTCCGGGCTACGCGCTCGCCGACGCGGTCGTGGCGGCGATCAAGAAGGCCGGCTCGACTGACGGCCCGAAGATCGCGGACGCCCTGTTCGGCGGGAAGGTGACGGTGAACTACTTCGGCACGAAGATGCAGTTCACGCCCAAGTGCCACCGTCCACAGCCGGCTGCGTACTCGATCGAGCAGTGGACGAACGGCAAGGACAAGCAGGTGGACCACTGGAAGGTCCACTTCATTCCAAACATCGGCGACGGCAGCCCGTGCTGGGGCAAGCCGCCGGCCGTGAGGTAGCAGTCGGGAAGTGAGTCGATGACCACCGCCGTCGACGGCCCGGGCCCCGCGAAACTGGTCGCGGAGGAGATTCGCGTCCACTTCGAGGGCGTCCGGGCGGTCGACGGCGTCGACCTGACGCTCGAGCGGGGGCAGATCATGGGGCTGATCGGCCCGAACGGAGCGGGGAAGACGACGTTCATGAACGCTGTCTCGAGCTTCGTCCGGCTGACGGGCGGCCGGGTGCTGCTGGGAGACCTGGACGTGACGCACTGGCCGCCGGAGCGGCTCGCGAAGCACGGGCTCGTGCGGACGTTCCAGGACGTGGCCACCTTCCCCGCCTTGTCGGTGTTCGAGAACGTCGAGCTCGGGGCGCTCGGGGCCGGCCTGTCGCGGCGGCAGGCCCGCCAGCGCGCGAACGAGCTGCTCGACCGCCTCGGCCTGCAGCACCTGGCGAAGCTGCCGGCCTCCGCGCTCCCGCACGGCGAGGAGCGGCGGGTCGGCATCGCCCGGGCGGTCGCCTGCTCGCCCCGCTTCCTGCTCCTCGACGAGCCCGGGGCTGGACTCGACGACGCCGAGAGCCTCCAGCTGGCGGAGAACATCGCCACCATCCGCGACCAGCTCGGCTGCGGCGTGCTGCTCGTCGAGCACGACATGCGGATCATCTTCCGCGTCTGCGAGCGCATCCAGGTGCTCGACTACGGCAAGTCGCTCGCCGTCGGAACGCCGCAGGAGATCCGCCAGAACCGGGAGGTCATCGCCGCCTACCTCGGCCAGAAGGGCGCGGAGATCGCGGAGACGCACCAGCATGCTGAAGATCACTGACCTGTCCGTCAACTACGGCCGCGTCCGCGCCGTGCAGCACCTGTCGCTCGAGGTGAACGAGGGGGAGCTCGTCGGGCTGGTCGGCCACAACGGCGCCGGCAAGACGACGACGCTGATGACGGTCACCGGCGTTCTCAAGCCGGTGTCGGGCGACATCCTGTTCGAGGGCCGCTCGATCGTCGGCATGTCCCCGGACGCCATCCTCCGGCTCGGCATCTCGCTCGTGCCTGAGGGACGGCGCATCTTCGGCCGGCTGACCGTCGGCGAGAACCTGAAGATCGGGACGACCGCGCGCAGGGATCGCCGCCGCGCCGACGAGGACATCAAGCGGCTGCTCGAGCGCTTCCCGGTGCTGCAGCGCGACTGGAGCAAGTCGGGCGCGAAGCTGTCGGGCGGCGAGCAGCAGCAGCTGGCGATCGCGCGCGCGCTTCTCGCCAAGCCGAAGCTCCTCCTCCTCGACGAGCCGACGCTCGGCCTCGCGCCGCTGATGGTCGACCGCGTGTTCGAGATCCTCGAGGAGCTGAAGCGGGAAGGATCGACGATCCTGCTCGTCGAGCAGAACGCGGCGCGCACGATCGAGGTCGCCGACCGCACCTACGTCATGCGCTCGGGCGGCCGGATCGAGTTCCACGGCACCGCAGAGGAGCTCGCGCAGCGGGGCGACTTCGAGACCGCCTACATCGGAATGGGGGGGTAAGCCGAGATGCTCCTGGCGTCGGCGTCCAACGTCATCCAGTACATCACCGACTCGATCTACTACGGCAGCTTCTTCGCGCTGATCTCGCTGTCGCTGTCGCTGCTCTTCGGCGTGATGGGGCTGATGAACTTCGCCTACGGCGAGCTGATCATGGCGGGCGCCTACGTCATGTTCTACACGCGCAGCTGGGGTTGGCTGGCGATGATCGTGATGGTCGTCCTCATCGTCACCGTGCTCTCGCTGCTGATGGAGCTGGTCGCCTTCCGGCCGCTTCGCCGCGCCGAGCCGGTCGTGCTGCTGATCACGTCGTTCGCCGTCAGCTACGGCCTCGAGGCGCTCGGCTGGATGACCGTGGGGACGGGTCCGCAGAAGGGCGTCGAGCCGTACCCGTGGCTGACCAAGCAGTCGGACGTCGCCGGGGTGCTGATCTCGAAGCTCGAGATCGTCACCTGGATCGTCACGGTCGTGCTGCTCGTGGCGATGACGCTGTTGATCAAGCGCACCTCGCTCGGGATCCAGCTGCGCGCCTCGACGGAGGACTTCCGCATGGCGCAGCTCGTCGGCGTTCGCGCGAACTGGGTCATCTCGGCGGCGTTCGGCCTCACCGGCCTGCTCGCGAGCGCGGTCGCCGTTCTCTACACCTTCCGCTCCGGCGCCGTCGCGCCGGACATCGGGCAGGGGCCGCTGCTCGTCGCCTTCGTCGGCGGCGTCATCGGCGGGCTCGGCTCGCTCGCCGGCGCCGCCCTCGGCGGCTTCGTGCTCGGCGTCGTCCTCAACGTCCTGCAGGCGACGCTGCCGCTCAGCATCAACAACCACTTCCAGCTGTTCGCGTTCGCGGCGGTGATCGCGATCCTCGTCTTCCAGCCCGAGGGGCTGATCGCCGTCCGCACAGGCTTCGTGCGGACGTGGTGGCGCCGTCTGCGGCCGGCCGCGGTGCAGGGAGCGTCGGCGTGAGCGACCGGTGGCGTCGCATCGAGCCGGTCGCGCGGCGGCTATGGGCGCCGTTCGCGCTCTGCTCCCTCCTCGTCGTCACCTGGTGGCTCCTCGACGACTTCGGCGGCGAGATCTACCAGGCGTATGGCATCCGCATGTTCCTCAACCTGATGATCGTCCTGGCCCTGCAGATCTTCAGCGGCAACTCGGGCGTCCTCTCCTTCGGCCACGCCACGTTCGTCGCCATGGGCGCCTACTTCTCGGCGCTGCTGACGATCCCGCCGGCCGACAAGACGTTCCAGTTCCTGACGATGCCGCACTGGCTCAGGTCGTGGATCTTCCCGGCGCATCTGTCGGCGCTCGAGGCGATCCTCGCCGGCGCCGGCTTCGCGATGGCCATCGCCGCTCTGCTCGCGCCCCCCGTCGTGCGGCTCGCGGGCGTGCAGGCGGGCATCGCCACGCTCGCCATCCTCGTCATGGACAACGTCTTCAACACGCAGACGACGTCGATCACCCGCGGGACGAGCACGCTGATCGCGGTGCCGCAGACGACGACGTTCGTGTCGCTCCTCGTCTGGGCGCTGATCTTCGTGGGAGTCGCCTACATGTTCAAACAGTCGCGCTTCGGGCTCCGCCTGCGGGCGACGCGCGAGAACGTCAGGGCGGCCAGGTCGGTCGGCGTCAGCGTGGCAAAGGAGCGCGCGATCGCCTGGATCCTGTCGGGCTTCGTCGCCGGTGCCGCCGGGGCGCTGTACGGCCACTGGTTCGTCACCTTCAGCCCCGGCGACTTCTACTTCAACACGAACGGGATCGACCTCGTCATCCTGCCGATCGCCATGCTCGTGATCGGCGGCATGGGCAGCGTCACCGGGGCCGTCGTCGGCTGCTACGTGGTGACGGTCGTGTACACGTTCTTCAACCGCTGGGAGGTGGACGGGTTCGGCGGGACGGTCGGCACGGCGCCGTCCGGCACGGCCAACCTCGTGCTGGCGGTGACCTTCCTCGTCGTCCTCTTCCTCCGGCCAAGGGGCCTCGCCGGCGGGGCCGAGCTGACCTGGCCGACCGACTGGCGGCTGCCGCGCTTCCACCTCCCCGGCCGCGCCCGCGTCTCCCCGCTCGCCGGCGGCGCGTCCGGGGCCGAGCCTCCGGTCGAGGTGCCCGAGCGGCCGGCGAGCTCCGTCGAGTGACGAGCGTCATGCGCGAGACGATGTGGCGGCAGCCCGCCGACCTCGCGGCGCTGCTTGCCGACCCGGGGCCGGTGGAGGCGCAGGCGGGCAGGCTCGCCGGTCGCCGCCTCGTCGTGGTCGGGACGGGGACGAGCTGGCACGCGGCGAACCACGCCGTCTGGCTCCTCCGCGAGGCGGGTGTCGACGCGCAGGCGGTGCAGGCGATGGACGCGGCGCTGTACGGGCTGCCGGTGCGGGACGGCGCCGCCGTGCTCGTCATGAGCCACCGCAACACGAAGCGCTTCTCGAGCGCCGTGCTCGACGAGCTCCGCGCGGCCGGCGCCGGGCCCGTCGTCGTCGTCGGCGGCCGGGGCTCGCCGGGGGTGGACGTGGAGACGGTCGAGCAGGAGCGCTCCGCCGCCTTCACGGCCAGCCACCTGGGGGCGCTCATGCGGGTGGCGCAGCTCGCCCGGGCCTTCGGCGCGCCGCTCGAGCGGCTCGAGGACGTGCCGGGCGCGGTCGAGGCGGCGCTCGAGCGCAAGCTCGGGGTGCGCGCGCCGCAGCGGCTGCTCGAGCTGATCGGCGCCGGCCCCAACCAGTGGACGGCTGCCGAGGGTGCGCTCAAGGCGCGCGAGACGTCGCGTGTCGCGACCGAGGGGCTGTCGGTCGAGCAGTTCTTCCACGGCCCCTCCGTGGCGGTCGACGAGCGGGACGTGCTCGTGTGCCTGGACGGCGGCGGGCTGGGGGCGGAGCGGCTGCACGCGGTCGCGCGGGCAGCCGAGGCGTGCGGCGCGCGCGTGCACGTCCTGTCCGAGACCTCGCTCGGCGAGCCGCTGTCGATCTTCCCGCTGACGGTCTGCGTGCAGCGCATCGCGCTCGAGCTCGCCGAGGAGCTCGGCGCCGACCCGGACGCGTTCGGCTACGACGTCCCGGGCCGGAAGGAGGCCTGGACCGCGCTCACGTTGTAGAGGCTCGGCGCGCCCGGACCCCCCAACGGCGTCAGAGCCTGATCACCAGGTTCCCGAAGCGGTCGACCTCGAGCGTCTGCCCGGGATGGACGAGGGTCGTCGTCGTCTCCTCCTCGACGACGAGCGGGCCGGCCGCCTCGAAGCCGGCGGGCAGGTCGGCGCGTAGGTACGCCGGCGCTTCGTGCACGCCGTCGGTGTCGAAGTCGATGCGACGCCGGCCGAGCGGGACGGGGCGCGAGCCGGGGGGCGCGGCGGGGGGCGGCGCCGGAAGCGGCGGCACCTCGCCCAAGGCGGACACGTGGAAGGTGACGATCTCGACCGGGTCGCCGGGGAGGTCGAACGTGTACGCCCGGCGGTGCAGGGCGTGGAAGTCGCGCTCGACACGCTCGGCGGACACCGTCCCTGCGGCGATGGGGACGCGCACGGCGTGCTCCTGGCCGCGGTAGCGCATGTCGGCGGCGCGGCGGCAGGCGAACGGCGGCCGAGCGCCCTCGGCCGCGAGCGCCGCCGACGCCTCGCGCTCCAGCCCCTCCAGGATCGCAGTCAGCTCGTCCTCGCCGGGCGTGGTGAGCGTCACGGTCCGCGTCAGCGTGCGGTCGACGCGCGGCTCCGCCGCCAGCATGCCCCAGGCCGAGAACACGCCCGAGTACGGCGGCACGATCACCCGTCGCACCTGCAGCTCCGCGCCGAGCGCGGCCGCGTGCATCGGCCCGCCGCCGCCTGCCGCGACGAGCGCGAAGTCGCGCGGGTCGTAGCCGCGGCGCACCGAGACGAGCTTGAGCGCGCTGATCATGCTCGCGTCGACCAGGCGGATGATCCCGTTCGCGAGCGCGTCCGGGGCGATGCCGAGCGGCTCGCCGAGGCGGCGCAGGGCCTGCTCGGCAAGCTCGGGGCGAAGCGGCAGGCGCCCGCCGAGGAAGAAGGCAGGGTCGAGCACTCCGGCGGCCAGCTTCGCGTCCGTCACCGTCGGCGCCGCGCCGCCGCGGCCGTAGCAGGCGGGACCCGGGTCGGCGCCCGCGCTCGCCGGCCCGACCCGGATGGAGCCGCCGTCGTCGACCCAGGCGATCGAGCCGCCGCCGGCGCCGATCTCGACGACGTCCACGACCGGGACGAGCAGCGGGTAGCCGGCGAAGTCGGGACGCCACTCGAGCTTGTACTCCGTCGTCGTCTTCGGCGTCCCGTTCTCGACGAGCGACGCCTTCGCCGTCGTCCCGCCGATGTCGAGGTAGAGGACGTTCGGCTCGCCGATCCGCTCGCCGAGCCGTGCCGCGCCGACGATCCCCGCCGCCGGCCCGGACTCGACGAGGCGGATCGGGGTCAGCCGCGCAGCCGCAAGCGACGTCGTGCCGCCGCTCGACTGCATGATTCGGACCGGAGCGCGCAGGCCCGCCCGCGCGAGCCGCTCGCCGACGGCGTCGAGGTAGGGCTCGACGGTCGGCTGCACGTAGGCGTTGAGGACGGCGGTGGACGAGCGTTCGTACTCGCGCCACTCGCGCGTGATATCCGAGGAGATCGTCACCGGCACGCCCGGGAGCCGCTCGGCGAGCGCGTCCCGCACCGCCCGCTCGTGCTCGGGGTGCGCGTAGCTGTGCAGGAGGCAGACGGCGATCGCCTCGACCCGCTCGCGCGCGCACGCCTCGGCGATCGGCCCGACGTCCTCGAGCGCGAGCGGCACGAGCACGGCGCCGCGGTGGTCGACGCGGCCGCGGACCTCGAAGCGGCGGCGGCGCGGAACGAACGGGGGCGGCTTCCGCGGCACGAGGTTGTACATGTCCGGCCGGTTGCCGCGCGCGATCTCGAGCACGTCGCGAAAGCCCGCCGTCGTGACGAGCGCCGTGCGGGCGCCGCGGCGCTCGGTGATGGCGTTGATCACCACCGTCGTGCCGTGCACGAGCTCGGACACCTGCTCGAGCGGCACCGCCGCCTGCTCGACGGCGTCGGCGACGCCTCCCGGGAGGTCGCGGGGCGTCGTCAGCGCCTTGCCGACGGCGACCGCGCCCGTCTGCTCGTCGAGCGAGACGAGGTCGGTGAAGGTGCCGCCGATGTCGGTCGCGACGCGGAGCGTCATGCGCGAAGCCGGGCCGTCTCGCCGGGGTCGAGCTCGAGCGTCCCCGGGTCGAGCGCGACCCCGTACACCGTCCGCGCCTCCTCGACCGTGACGTAGCCGTCGAGCACGTCCTCGCGCACGCGCTCGGGCTCGCGCTCGCGCGGGTCGCCGAAGCCGCCGCCCGTCCCGGTCACCGAGGCGACGAGGTCGCCGTCCGCGAGCTCGACGCGGGCGACGCGCCCGCGGCGGACGACCTCGCCGCCGCGCCGGTACTCGAGGTAGTTGCTCGTTCCCTCGGCGCCGCCGGCGAGCGCCCAGGGCCGTCGCTGCCAGCCGCCGAGCGAGCCGTACCCGTAGGCGCCGACGGCCCCGTGCAGGCGGTACTCGCGGACGACGCCGAAGCCGCCGCGGCGCCGGCCCGCCCCTCCGCCTGCCCGCGTGTTCAGCTCGTAGCGCTCGACGAGCACGGGGAAGCGCGACTCGACCACCTCGACCGGGAAGTTGTAGGTGTCGCCGTCGGTCGTGGCGATGAGGGCGCTCTCGCCGTCGTCGGCGGCGCTCGCGCCCCAGCCGCCGACGTTCGGCTCGGCGAGGACGAACAGCTCGCCCGTCTCGGCGCTGCGGCCGACGACGTACGAGGCGCACAGGCTCGTGTACGAGCCTGCGCCGAGGCGGTCCGGGCAGACGGGCGCGAGCGCCTTCCACATCAGGTCGTTCGCGAACGCGGCGCCCTCGTAGTACCAGCCGGTCGGCGCCGGCGGGAGGGCGCTGAAGACCGTGCCCGGCGGCACGGTGACAGAGAAGGGCCGGAAGAAGCCGTCGTTCGAGCGGGCCTGCGGTGCGGTGATCGCCCGGACGACGGTCTTGCACGCCGACAAGAGCGCCCCCGTCGAGCAGTTGACCGGGCCGGCGGTCTGCGGCGCGCAGCCCGTGAAGTCGGCGTGGATCCAGTCGTCGCCGACCTCGACCGCGACGACGATCGGCAGCGGGTCGTCCGTGACGCCGTCGCCGTCGATCACCCCCTCGGCCCGGTAGAGGCCGTTCGGGATCCGGCGCAGCGCGGCACGCGCGAGCTGCTCGCCGTGCGCGAGCACCCGCTCGAAGGCGGCGGCGACGAGGTCGACGCCGTAGCGCTCGCACGCCTCGAGCACGCGCCGCTCGCCGATCGAGACCGCCGCGACGCCGGCGTTCAGGTCGCCGATGCCCGTCCGCGGCAGGCGGATGTTGGCGGCGATCAGGTCGACGAGCGCCTCGTTCGGCCGGCCCGCCTCGTGCACGCGCACGCCGGGGAGCTGCAGCCCCTCCTGGTAGATCTCGGTCGCGTCGGGCGGGATCGAGCCCGGGACGGCGCCGCCGATCTCGATCCAGTGCGTGATCGAGACGGCGAAGGCGACGACACGATCCCCGGCGAACACCGGCTTGACGAGGCAGACATCGCAGGTGTGCGTGCCCCCGCGGTAGGGGACGTTGGTCGCGAACACGTCGCCCGGCCGCATCCCGTCCAGTCCCACCTTCTCGACGATGCTCTCGACCTGCGGCCCGAAGGTGCCGGTGAAGAGCGTCAGCCCGTTCGTCTGCGCGACGACCCGCGCCTGCGCGTCGGTGATGCCGCAGGCGAAGTCGAGCACCTCGTACACGATCGGGCTCATGCTCGTCCGCGCGAGCACGAGCCCCATCTCGTCCGCCGCCGCGGCCAGCTTGTCGCAGACGATCTCGATCGTGAAAGGATCGAACCGCGCCGCCACCGGCCAACTCTAGTCCGGAGAGCGCGGGCGGCCGCGCCACGAGCGCCGACGCCTCCCGACGGAGCCGTCATGGTCCAAGGCGAGGGGATCGGCTGACCGCGAGAGGAGGCCACGATGGCGAAGAAGCTCGTCCTGCTGACCTCCACGCCTCGCCCCGTCGGAGAACCTGACGATCTCGTTCTGCGAGCGCTGCTGGGGCTGACGCGCCGCCGCCGGTCACTCCTCGGGCAGCGACCCGCCCGTGTGCGCGAACGTCTTGTTGACGATCTTCCAGCTGCCGTCGATGCGCGCCAGCGAGAAGTAGTCCACGAAGGAGAGCGCGCCCCAGAAGCCCTGCTCCTCCAGGACCACGAGAGCGGCGTCGCCTACCTCCTCGGCCGATCGCACCGTCGCCTTGAAGCTGCCGTTCACGTCGGCCGGCTTCGCGGCGATCATCGTGATCATCTCGGCGATCGGCATGTCGAGCCGCTGGCCGCCCATCGCCCCATACATCCACGCGCCCTTGTTGAACGCCCGCTCGAGCGCGGGGGCATCGCCCTTCGCGACGCCGTCCACGTACAGCTGGACAGCGCCGACCGCCGTCTCGTTTCCGGTTGCCACGGTGCTCATGCGTGCTCCTTCCCTCTGGCCCGACCTGCGTCAGGCGAGTCTAGGAAAGGTGCGGGCCGGCGTCGAGCGACCGGCCTGCGGCCTCGGGCGCGCCCGCCCCCTCGTCGAGCGCCCGCCTCGGCCTCGGGCCTCCGCGCCGGGGCGGCGCCGAGGCCGAAGAGCACGACCCGTGCCGGAGCGAGGCAGACCGCCGCTCCCGCGAGTGCGAAGTCGCCGCGGCGCCGCGCGATCTCCGCGAAGCAGAGTGGGCGCTCGGCGGAGCGGGGAAGGCGGAGCGCGGTCAGGAGCTCCCCCGGCCGCAGGGCCGTCGTGAACGGGCCGAGGAAGAAGGCGGAGGCCTCGACCGTCCGCTCGCCGTCGGCGCGGGCGGCGACGACCTCGCCGTCGAGCGCGCCGAGCGTGAGCGCCTCGCCCGGCTCGATCGCCTCGAGGCCGGTGACGGGGTTCACGTCGACGAGCGTCGCCGGCCGCGCGAGCCGCATGTTCAACATCGGCACGAGGCTCTGCCCGCCGGCGAGCACGCGGGCATCGTCTCCGCCGTCTCCGAGCTGGGCGATCGCCTCCTCGACGGTGCGGACGGCGACGCACTCGAACGGCGGCGGCTTCACTGGAGCGGCACCGCCTCGATGCCGCGCGCCGCGGGCAGGACCTCCTCCGCGAACCGCTCCACGATCTCGAGCAGCTCCTCGATCGTCCCCGAGCGGACGTCGAAGTGCACGGTCACGTGCGAGTAGCCGTGGGCGGCGAAGCGCTCGAGGTCGCCGAGCACCTGCTCCGCGGTCCCGGTGAGCGTGCGTCTCGGCTTCGCCCGCGCGAGTTCGTCGCCGGGCTCCGTGACGAGGCCGGAGCAGAACGCGTACAGCCGGAAGCCGGCGAGGTCGCGACCGGCGCGCTCGGCCTCCCGGAGCGCCGCCTCGCGCAGGTGGTCGAACCGGCCCGGGTCGGCGTGGGCGTCGAGGAACATCGGATAGAGCCCGTCCGAGGTCCGCGCCGCCCGCCTCGCGCCCACCTGGGTGACCGCGCCGAACACGATCGGCGGGTGCGGCTTCTGCACCGGCTTCGGCTCGAGCGAGACGTCGGCGACCTCGAAGAAGCGGCCGTGCCAGTCGAGCCAGTCCGACGTCCACGCGTGCTTCCACAGCTCGACGCACTCCTCCGTGACCGCGCCGCGATGCTCGTAGTCGGCGCCGACGGCGGCGAACTCCTGGGGATCCCAGCCGGAGCCCGCGCTCATGATCAGGCGGCCGTTCGAGAGGACGTCGAGCGTCGCGAACTGGTGGGCGACGATCAGCGGATGGCGGTAGGGGGCGATGAGGACCGAGGGGGCGAGCCGGATGCGCTCGGTCACCGCCGAGATCGCGCCGATCGCGGCGACGACGTCGAGCATGACCGGCCGCTCGGGATACGCGCGCGTGCCGGACTCGTTCGCGGTGTGGCGTGTCCCCAGCTCGCGTCCCATGCAGACGTGGTCGGAGAACCAGAGCGAGTGGTAGCCGAGCCGCTCCGCGAGCCGGGCGAGCTCGAGCGGCCGCATCTCGGCGGGCTCCAGCCTCAGCAGGAAGAAGTCCTGCTCGTCACGGGTGAGCAGGCCGTGCGTCGACATCGCGAGGCCGACGTCCACGCGGCCCTGCTACGGCTCGCGGGCCGGCGCCCAGCCGAGCGCCCGCTCGCAGGTCGCGGCGAGCGAGAGCAGGCGCGCGTCCTCGAGCCGGGGCGCGACGAGCATGACGCCGACCGGGAGCCCGTCCGCCTCGGCGAGCGGGAGCGAGATGGCCGGATGGCCGGTCATGTCCGTCGGGTACGTGTTCGCGAGGTTCTGCCAGCCGCGCAGGACGCGCGCCGCAACCGGGAGCTCGGGGTCGACCGCGTGCGCGCGCCAGGGGGTCGTCGGCAGGAGCAGCGCGTCCACGCCGGCGAGCGCGCGGTCGTAGGCGGCGCGCAGCCACGGGCGCAGGTTTTGCGCCTTCGCGTACAGCGCGCCGGAGTAGCGGCGGCGGAGGAAGCGGCCGGCGACGAGCATCGACTTCACCTGCGGCGACAGCTCCTGCGCGTGCGCGGCGATCCCGGCCCGGAGCGCGGCCGGCAGCTCCTCCCAGTAGCGGCCCGACCAGCCGTAGCCGTTCCCGCCCGACTCGACCGTGCTCGTCATCCCCTCGACGAAGCTGGAGAAGGCGACGCCGCCCGCCTGCAGGTGCTCGGGGAGCGACACTTCGACCGGCTCGGCCCCGAGCCCGCGCAGGCGCTCGATCGCCCCGCGCACCGCGTCGGCGGTCGCCTGCTCGACGCCGATCGCGTCCGAGAGCGACTCGGCGACGACCCCGAGGCGGACGCCGCGCAGGTCGTCGGCGGCCCGCTCGACGGCGGTGCGGACGTCAACCTCGCCCGGGACGCCGTGCTGACGCGGGTCGCCCTCGTCCCGGCCCGCGATCGCCTGCAGGAGCACTGCCACCGCCTCGACCGTCCGGCCGAGCGGGCCGCAGTGATCGAACGTCTGGTCCATGCCGGCGATGCCCGTGTACGGGACGAGCCCGTGCGTCGGCTTCAGGCCGACGACGCCGCACCAGGACGCGGGTACGCGGATCGAGCCGCCCTGGTCGCCGCCGACCGACACGTCGACCGAGTCGTAGAAGAGCGCCGCGGCGGAGCCGCTCGAGGAGCCTCCGGCCGTCCGCCCCCGGTCCCAGGGGTTGAGCGTCGGCCCGTACCAGCTCGAGTCGCCTCCCGCCGACAGGGCCAGGTCGTCCATGTTCGTGACGGCGACGATCTCGCCGCCCGCGCGCAGGATGCGCTCGGCGACGACGCTGTCGGTCGAGGGCACGAACCCCTGCAGCGCGGCCGAGCCGCAGCTGAGCGGTACGCCGGCGACGGCGACGGAGTCCTTGACGGCGACCCGCCGGCCGGACAGGAGGCCGTCGGCGACGTCGGCGCGGACGCGGCAGAGGCGGACGATCGCGTTCAGCGGGTCCTCCCCCTCCGCCGGCCGGCGGCCCGGGTCGCGCACGGCCGCGACCGGCTCGGGCTGCGCGGAGGGCTGCGCCTGGAGCTGGTCGTAGGCCTGGAAGACCGCCTCGGCGACGGCGAGCAGCTCCCGCTCCTCGTCGCCGGTGAGGGCGAACCGCCACGAGGCGGCGAGCTCGTGCAGCTCGGCCGGGGAGATGCGGGCGATCACTCGTTCCAGAACGGCCTGCGCACCCAGCCGTCCTCGTAGGGCGTGATCGTCTGGCAGTCGAGCGTCACCTCGGCGAACTTCCAGCCGTCCGGCTCCCGGCGGTAGCGGTCGGCGTACGTGCCCGTCAGCCAGACCGCCTGCGGGCCGCCGGGCCCGACGACCGTGCACGGCTGCCACAGGTACCAGGAGCCGCGGGCCGAGGCGAGGTCGTCGGCCACCTCGATCACCGGCGCGACCATGTAGTGCAGCGCCCAGGTGATCTGGCGCGAGACGGCGGCGAAGAAGGCGTGGATGGCGTCGAAGCCCTCGTGGCGCCCGAAGCGCTCGCCGCCGTCCCAGATGGCGTCGGCGGTGAAGAGCGGGCGCATGCGCTCCGGGTCGTAACCCGTGTCGCACACGGCCGCGTAGCGCGCCTTCAGCGCGCGGATCTCCTCGATCGCCTCGAGGCGGGCGAGCCGGGCGCCGGTCGCTCCGTCCATGGCACGCGATCATTGCACGCCTGCTAGAACAGGCGAGCCGTGAGCTGGGACGAGCTGCCGGTCGTCGTCACCGTCGCGCCGACGGGCGCCGAGGTGACGCGGGCCGACAACCCGGCTCTCCCGCACACGCCGGCCGAGATCGCCGACGACGTGGTGCGCTGCGCCGAGGCGGGCGCCTCGGTCTGCCACCTGCACGTGCGCGAGCAGGACGGCTCCCCGAGCAGCCGGGTCGAGCTGTTCGCCGAGGCGATCGAGCGCATCCGCGCCCGGACGCCGATCGTGACCATGGTCTCGACCGGCGGAGCCGTGTGGATGCGGGTGGAGGAGCGCACCAGCGGGCTCGAGGCGGGCCCGGACCTCGCCGGCGTGGAGACGGGCTCGATGAACTTCGGCGAGGACGCGTTCGTGACCGTGCCCGCGGACGCGCGCCGGATCGTCGAGCGGGCGGGCGCGCTCGGGATCGGGCTGGAGGCGGAGATGTTCGACGTCGGCCACGTCGTCTCGGCGGTGCGGATGCTCGAGCGCGGCGAGCTGCCGCCGCCGCTGCGCGCGAACCTCGTCTTCGGCGTCCCGGGCGGGATCGACGCAACCCCGGAGGCGCTCGAGGCGATGCTGCGGCCGCTGCCGCCCGGCACGCACTGGTCGGTCACCGCCGTCGGACGCCACCAGCGCCGCATGCTCGCCCTCGCGCTGCTCCGGGGGGCCGGCGGCATCCGCGTCGGCTTCGAGGACGGCGTCTACCTGCGGCGCGGCGTGCTCGCCGCCTCGAACGCGGAGCTCGTGGCCGACGCCTGCGAGCTCGTGCGCACGCTCGGGCGGCGCGTGGCCACCGTCGAGGAGGCGCGCGAGCTCCTCGCCTGTCCGGCGCGCGCCCGGTCGGCCTGATGCTCGGCCTCCAAGGCAGGACGGCGCTCGTCACCGGCGGCTCGCGCGGCATCGGTCGGGCCGCCTGCCTCGGCTTCGCGCGGGCCGGAGCGGACGTCGCCGTCCACTACCGCTCGCAGGCGGCGGAGGCCGAGGAGGTGGCCGCCGAGATCCGCGCGCTCGGCCGGCGGGCGACGGTCGTGCAGGCGGACGTGACCCGTCCCGGCGAGGTGCGGCGCGCGCTCGACGACGTCGCCCGCTTCGCCGGCCCGGCGGGGCTGCACGTGCTCTTCAACAACGCCGGTGTCTACCCGCCGGGAACGCTCGAGTCGCTGACCGTGGAGGAGTGGGACCGGGTGTTCGCCGTCAACGCGCGGGGGCCGTTCCTCGTCACGCAGGCGGCGCTGCCGCTGCTGACAGCCGCCGCCGAGGCGCGCGTGATCAACATCGGCACGGTCATGGTCCACCGCGGCGCGCCCGGCAACCTGCACTACGCGGCGGCGAAGGCGTCGCTGATCGGGCTCACGCGCGTGCTCGCCCGGGAGCTCGCGCCGCGCGGGATCACCGTCAACCTGGTCGTGCCGAGCATGGTCGGGACCGAGACGGCCGAGCGGGACTACCCGGGCGTGGCCGAGGCGATCGTGGCCGACCAGGCGATCCGCCGCTTCCAGCAGCCGGACGACCTCGTCGGGCTGCTCTGCTTCCTCGCCTCGCCCGAGAGCGGCTTCGTCACAGGCCAGACGATCCTCGCCGACGGCGGCCGCGCCTTCCTCTGAGCGGGGCGCACGTTGGGGGCTGCGCGCGCTTCCCTCGATGGTCCAAACTTGGCCATGGCGATCAGGGTGGGGATCGACACCGGCGGGACGTTCACCGACCTCGTCGCGGTCGACGAGGCGGGCAGGTCGTTCCTGGCCAAGGTCCCGTCGAACCCCGACGACCCCGTCCAGCCCATCGCCGCTGCCCTCCGCGAGGCGGGCATCGACCCGGTCGAGGTCGAGCTGGTCGTGGTCGGGACGACGATCGGCATCAACGCCGTCCTCACCCGCCGGGGCGCGCGCGTGCTCTACCTGACCACGAAGGGGTTCGAGGACATCCCCTACATCCAGCGCATCAACCGCAAGCACCACTACGACTTTCGCTGGCGCAAGCCGACGCCGCTCGTCCGCCGGCGCGACTGCGTGGGCGTGGTCGAGCGCCTCGACGAGGAAGGGAGGGTGCTGACGCCCCTCGACGCCGACGCGCTCGCGGCCGAGCTCGACCGGCTGTGCGCGGACGGGCGGGCCGGTGACGACGGCGAGCTGGCGATCGCCGTCTGCCTCCTGTTCTCGTACCTCAACCCCGAGCACGAGCTCGCCGTGCGCGACGCGATCCGGGCGCGCCACCCGCACCTGCCGGTCTCGCTCTCGCACGAGGTCGCGCCGATCTGGCGCGAGTACGAGCGCGGCACGACCGTGACCGTGGACGCGTTCACGAAGCCCCTGTTCGAGCGCTACGTGGACGCTGTCTCGCAGGCGCTCGGCGATGCCGGCGTCGGTCGCCGCTGGGCGCTCCTCAAGTCGAACGGCGGCCGGGCGCTCGCCGCCGAGGCGCGGCGGCGGCCGGCCCACCTGCTGCTGTCGGGGATCGCGGGCGGCGGCATCGGCGGCGCGCATGCGGCGCGGGCGGCGGGCGCGGCGCAGGCGATCGCGCTCGACATGGGCGGAACGAGCTGCGACGTCTGCCTCGTCGTCGACGGCGAGCCGCTCTACTCGGCGGACTTCGAGCTCGAGTTCGGCTTCCCGGTCAGCGTGCCGGGCGTCTCCACGCGCACGATCGGCGCGGGCGGCGGCTCGATCGGCTGGGTCGATCCGGGCGGCTTCCTGCAGGTCGGGCCGCAGAGCGCCGGCGCCTCGCCCGGTCCTGCCTGCTACGGCCAGGGTGGCGAGCTCGCCACGATCACGGACGCCAATCTCGTGCTCGCCCGGCTCGACCCTGCCTTCTTCCTCGGCGGGCGTATGGCCCTCGACCGGGAGCTCGCCCGCGCGGCGCTCGCGAGGCTGGGGGCGCAGCTCGGCCTCGACGAGGTCGAGGTCGCCTCGGCGATGGTGCGCGTCTGCAACGAGAACATGGCGAACGCGATCCGGATCCTCACCGTCGAGCAGGGCAGCGACCCGCGCGAGCAGGTGCTCGTCGCCTTCGGCGGGGCCGGCCCGACGCACGCCTGCGAGATCGCCGAGGCGCTGGGCATGCGCCGCGTGCTCGTCCCGCCCGCGCCCGGCCTCTACTCGGCCTTCGGGGCGCTCGCCTCGAGCGTGCGCATCGACGCCGTGCGCAGCGTCCACCTGACGGACGTGCGCACGAGCGCGGCCGAGGTCGCCGCCGTCCTCGACGAGCTCGAGCAGCAGGCGCGCGGCGACTTCGCCGCTCAGAGCTCGGCGGCGGAGGAGCCGGAGATCCGCCGTCTCGCGGCCATGCGCTACCAGGGGCAGAACTACGAGCAGGAGGTGCCGTTCCCGCCGGGGCCGCTGGACGACGCGGCGCTCGAGGCCGTCTACGCCGAGTACGGGCGGCTGTACGAGAGCTTCTACGGCTACCGCCTGGACGGCATCCCGATCGAGCTCGTCCGCCTGGCCGTGATCGCCGCCGCCGCGGCGCCCGTGTTCGCCCGCCAGCCGGGCGTGCCCGAGCTCGTCGAGCGGCCGCACGAGCGGCGCAACGTCTTCTTCCCGGAGGTCGGGTTCGTCGCCACCGGCATCGTGCGCCGGGACGGCCTCGTCGGCGGCGACCGGCTGGAGGGGCCGGCCGTCGTGGAGTTCGCCGACTCGACCGCGGTCGTCCCGCCCGGCTGGACGCTGTCGACGCGGGACGACGGCATCCTGGAGGTGACGCGCTGATGGCGATCGACCCGGTGACGCTGACCGTGCTCGGCAACGCGTTCGTGAACATCTGCCGCGAGATGGGGGTGACGATGATCCGCACCGCCTTCTCGCCGATCTTCAACGAGGGGCTCGACTTCTCGTGCGTCCTCTTCGACCGGCGCGGCAACATGATCGGGCAGGCCGAGTTCTGCCCCGCGCAGATCGCGGCCAGCCTGTTCATCGTCCGCTGGACGCTCGAGGAGCTCGGCGTGGACGCCTTCGAGCCGGGCGACGTCGTCCTGCACAACGACCCCTACCGCGGCGGCGCGCACATCCCCGAGCACAGCGTCATGCGCCCGGTGTTCCACGAGGGCGAGCTGTTCGGCTTCGTCGCCAACGTCGGCCACCTGGCCGAGATCGGCGGCAAGGCGGTCGGGTCGTTCGCGGCCGACGCGACCGAGGTGTTCCAGGAGGGCCTGCGCATCCCGCCGGTCAAGATCGTCAAGCGCGACGAGAACGACCTCGAGCTGTGGCGCCTGATCATGGCCAACCACCGCACGCCGCGGAACACGTGGGGCGACCTGAACGCGCAGATCGGCTCGCTGCGCGTGGCGGAGCGGCGCGTGCTCGAGCTGCTCGACCGCTACGGGCGAGGCTTCGTCGAGCAGGCGGCGGACGAGCTGATGGACTACTCGGAGCGCTGGATGCGCGCCGAGATCGCCGCCATCCCGGACGGCGTGTACGAGTTCACCGAGCGGATGGAGGACGACGGCGTGGTCGACCGGCCGGTCGCCTTCCACGTCGCCGTCACCGTGTCCGGGGACGAGCTCGTCGTCGACTGGACCGGCACCGACCCGCAGGTGCGCGGCCCGATCAACGCCACCTACGGTGTGACCGCGGGGGCGACGTACAACGCCGTCTTCCACCTGACGGACATGGCCATTCCCAAGAACTCGGGGGCGTATCGGCCGATCCGCATCATCGCTCCGCCGGGCTCGGCCGTGAACGTCGTCTATCCCGGCCCCTCCGTCGGCGGCAACACGGAGACCCATCCGAAGCTCGCCGACATGGTCGTGGCCGCGCTCGCCCCCGCGCTGCCCGACCGCGCGGCCGCGGCCGAGGGCGGTACGGCCTGCAACTTCCTGTTCGGCGGCGTGCACCCGAAGACGGGCGACTACTACGCGAACTACCACCTCGAGGGGGGTGGCTGGGGCGCGAAGTCCTACGACGACGGCAACGACGCGGTCGTCGTCAAGAACGGAAACTGCCGCAACACGCCGGTCGAGATCTTCGAGACGCGCTACCCGCTGCGCGTCGTCGAGTACTCGCTCATCCCCGACTCGGGCGGCCCGGGCAGGATGCGCGGCGGGCTCGGCACCCGGCGGGTCCTGCGTGTCGAAGAGGGCGCCGAGGTGACCGTGAACGCGCTCTTCGACCGCACGAAGCCGGGCTTCGGCGCCTACGGCCTCGCCGGCGGCGGCGCGGGCGGGCCGGCGGCGATCCTCGTCAAGCGCGCGGGCGACAGCGACTTCCGCACCTTCTCGGAGGCGTTCGGCACCGTGTCGCCGTCGAAGTTCACGAACATCCTGCTGCGCGGCGGCGACGAGGTGCGGATCGACTCCCCGGGCGGCGGCGGCTGGGGCGACCCGCGCGAGCGCGACCCGGCCCGCCTGGCCGAGGACGTCGCGCAGGGATTCGTCTCCGAGGCCGCCGCCCGCGAGCTGTACGGGGCCTCGCCCGGGGGCCGCGCCGGCGCGGCCGAGCTTCCCTAGACTCCGCACGTGGCGCTCCATCCGGGTCGTCGCATGGCAGCCGAGGGAAGCTGGCGTGAGCTGAGCCCGCAGGTGTGGGAGACGGTCGTCACCCCCTGCGACTGCTGCGGCCAGGTGGTGGCGCGGCGGCTGTGGGTGGTGGAGGTGGCGGGAGACGAGCGGCGCTTCTGCAGCCCGGAGTGCGAGGCGCTGTACCGCGACTACGTCGTCGCAAGGAGGCGGTGATGGCCCAGACGGCGACGACGGTCGCGAGCCTGACGCAGTCGTACCTCGACCGGCTGGCCGAGCGGACCCCTCGCTCGCACGCGCTGCACGCGGAGGCGCGGAAGGTGCTCGCGGGCGGCGTCAGCTCGCACTTCAAGGCCTGGCAGCCGTTCTACGCGCGCGAGGCGACCGGCGCCCGGCTCGTCGACCTCGACGGCAACGAGTACGTCGACCTGATCATGGGCTTCGGACCCAACTCGCTCGGCCACTCGCCCGCCGCCGTCGTCGAGGCGGTGCGCGACGTCATCGGCCGCGGGACGAGCCTCGCCATCGCGACGCCGCTCGAGGTCGAGCTCGCGCAGACGATCTCGCGGCTCGTGCCGAGCATGGAGCTGATGCGCTTCGTAGCCACGGGCACGGAGGCGACGATGATGGCGCTCCGCACCGCCCGGGCGTTCACCGGACGCACGAAGGTGGCTCGTTTCGAAGGCCACTACCACGGCCAGCACGAGGCGGCGCTCGTGAGCGTGGCGCACGTGGCCGGCGACGAGCGTCGCCCCGTCGGCGCGCCGGACGGGGCGGGCATCCCGCGGGGCGTGCTCGACGACGTCGTCGTGCTGCCGTGGAACGACATCGACGCGGTCGCGCCGGTCGTGCGCGAGCTCGCCGGCGACCTGGCGGCGATCATCCTCGAGCCCGTCCCGTTCTCGAACATCGGCGGCCAGGAGCCCGACCCGGAGTTCCTGCGCGCTCTGCGCGAGCTGTGCTGGGAGCGCGGCACGCTGCTCGTCTTCGACGAGGTCGTGACGGGGTTCCGGATCGGCCTCGGCGGCGCCGCGGAGCGCTACGGCTTCGCGCCCGACCTGCACGTGTTCGGCAAGGCCGTCGGCGGGGGCTTCCCCGTGGGGGTGTACGGTGGCCGGCGCGACGTGATGGAGGCGGTGGTGACGCCGAGGCCCGGCGACCCGCACAGCGGGGAGACGATCTTCCAGTCGGGGACGTTCTCCGGCACCCCGCCGGCGATGGCGGCCGGGCTCGCGCTCCTGCGCGAGCTCGAGCGGACGGACGCGCTCGCGGTCGCCGACGCGCGGGCGGAGGCGATCCGGGCCGGCTGGCGCTCGCTCTGCGCCGAGCTCGGCCTCGAGGCGCAGGTGACGGGCATGTGCTCCTGGCTCGGCCTGTTCTTCACCGGCCGGGAGATCCGGACGCGGCGCGACGCGCTCACGGCCGACGCCGCCAGGCAGCGCGCCTTCTCGCTCGGCCTGCTCGTGCACGGCGTCTACCTGCTGCCGTCGCACCCCGGCTTCACCTCCTCCGCGCACACAGAAGACGACGTGGCGCGTGTGCTCGAGGCCTCCGAGCGGGTGCTGTCCGACCTGGCCGGCTGCTGACACGGCCGAGAGAATCGCGGCGAAGACAGCACTCGCTTGACGCTCTTCGGCGCGATGCCGTAGGCTCGCCTCGCATGGCCGGGTCAGCGCAGGACGGGGGTGGAGCAGGCGCGCCCGAGTCGCTCGACAGGCTCGACCGGCGCATCGTCGAGGCGCTGCAGGAGCAGGGGCGCATGCCGTTCCCGAAGCGCTCGTCGGGGTGAAGGTCTCCGGCCCGCCTGTCGAGGTCGCCCACGAGATCGCCCGCTCGTGAGGCGGCCCTTGCCGGCCTGACAGACGAGGGGGGCGAGGTTGGGGGGGAGCTGGATCGTCGGCTGCGACACGGGTGGAACCTTCACCGACGTGTTCGCGCTCAGCGACGAGGGCGAGGCGCGTGTCGCCAAGGTCCCCTCGACGCCGCCGCGGTTCGACGTCGGCGTCGTCGAGGGCGTGCAGGCGCTCGGCCTCGAGCCGGGCGACGTGCGCACGCTCTTCCACGGCACGACGGTGACGACGAACGCGGTGATCACGAAGACCGGGGCGCCGACCGCGCTCGTCACCACGCGCGGCTTCCGGGACGTGCTCGAGATCCGGCGGGCAAACCGGGAGGAGCTGTACGACATCCTCTGGGACCCGCCGCCGCCGCTCGTGCCGCGGCGGCACCGCCTCGAGGTCGACGAGCGCGTCGACTACGCGGGCGCCGTCGTCCGGCCGCTCGACGAGAGCTCGGTGCGCGACGTCGCCCGCAAGATCCGTGCGCGGGGCCTCGTCTCCGTCGCCGTCTGCCTGATCAACGCGCACATGAACCCCGCGCACGAGCGCCGGATCCGCGACATCCTCGCGGAGGAGCTGCCGGGGGTGGAGATCTCGCTGTCCACGGACATCCTCCCGGAGCCGCCCGAGTTCGAGCGGACGGCGACGACGGTCGCGAACGCCTACTGCGCCCCCGTCCTGCGCGGGTACATGGACGCGCTCGAGCGGCGGCTCGCAGACGGCGGCTACCGCAGCGACCTCGTCCTCGTCATGCACAACGGTGGCGGCACGATGACCACCGAGTACGCGAAGGGCGTGTCGGTGAAGACGCTCAACTCGGGGCCGGCGGCCGGCGTCATCGCCGGCGCGGCGGTGGCGGCGTCGGCCGGACGCGCGGACGTCGTCTGCTTCGACATGGGCGGAACGAGCGCCGACATCGGCGTCGTCCTCGGCGGGCGGCCGCGTCTGACCACCTCGTTCGACCTCGAGTGGGGCATGCCGATCCGCTTCCCCTCGATCGACGTCATCTCGATCGGCGCGGGCGGCGGCTCCGTCGCCTGGCTCGACCCTGCCGGCTACCCGCGCAGCGGGCCGCACAGCGCCGGCGCCGATCCCGGCCCCGCCTGCTACGGCAAGGGCGGGCACGAGCCGACGAACACCGACGCGCACCTCCTGCTCGGCCGCGTCTCGAACGACCTCTTCCTCGACGGCCGCATGCGGCTCGACGTCGAGCGCGCACGCGAGGCGCTGCGCGAGCGGATCGCCGAGCCGCTCGGCCTGTCGGTCGAGGAGGCGGCGGAGGGCGTGCTTCGCATCGCCAACGCGAACATGGTGCAGGCGATCAGGCTTGTCACCGTCGAGCGCGGCTTCGACCCGCGCGAGCTCAGCCTCGTCGCCTTCGGCGGCGCCGGGCCGCTGCACGCGGTCGATCTGGCGCTCGAGCTGCAGATGCCGGAGGTGATCGTACCGCCGTACCCGGGCGTGACGAGCGCGATGGGGCTCCTCTACGTCGACCCGCTGGACGACTTCTCATGGGCGTACGTCTGCCGCCAGGACGAGCTCGACCTCGAGCACGTCAGCCGCCTGTACGGCGAGATGGCCGAGCGTGTCGTCTGGAGCCTCGAGCGGCAGGGCGTCGACCGAAGCGACGTCGCCGTCGAGCGCTCGGTCGACCTGCGCTACATCGGCCAGCTCCACTCGGTCACCGTGCCGCTTGCCGAGATCAGCGAAGCCGGCTTCGCCGCCGCCGTGGCTGCGTTCCACGACGAGCACCTGCGCCAGTACCGCTACTCGCACCCGGAGGCGCCGGTCGAGACGTCGACGCTGCGCGTGGCCGCGCGCGGACGCCGCGCGAAGCCCGACCTCCGCGCCATGCGCTACGCCGAGCGAGCGGCGAGAGCCCCCGCGCCCGACCGCGAGCGGAGCGTCCACTTCGGCGGCGAGGGGTGGACGGCGACGCGCGTCGTCGACCGTCTCGGGCTCGCGCCGGGGGACGAGCTCGAGGGGCCGTGCGTGGTCGAGGAGCTCGACTCGACGCTCGTCCTGCCGCCGGGGACGCACGCGCGGGTGGACGAGGTCGGAAACGTGGTCGTCGCGCTGGAGGCGGGCGCACGGTGACGGGCCGGGCGCCGACGGGCAGGGTCGACCCGATCACCTTCGAGGTGTTGCGGAACGCGTTCATGGCCGTCGTCGACGAGATGGGCCTGATGCTCGAGCGCGTCGGGCACTCGCTCGTCGTCAGCGAGGGTCGCGACTTCAGCGCCGCCATCTGCGACGCGGACGGGCGCATGGTCGCCGAGGGCAAGGAGGACCTCCCGGCACACGTCGGCACCCTGCCGCACACGGTGAAGGCGGTCATCTCGTGGATCGGACGCGACGACATCCACGAGGGCGACGTGTTCGTCATGAACGACGCCTTCCTGGGCGGCACCCACTGCCAGGACGTGCGCACGATCATGCCCGTCTTCCGCGACGGCCGGCTGGTGGCGTTCGTGCAGAACTCGGCGCACTGGTCGGACGCGGGCGGGCCGGTTCCCGGCAGCTTCCACGCCGAAGCGCCGTCCACCTACGGGGAGGCGCTGTACATCCCACCGATCCACCTCGTGCGCGAGGGCGAGCTGGACGACGAGGTGCTGCGCTTCATCCTGCGCAACGTGCGCGTCCCGGAGACGACGCAGGGCGACGCGTTCGCCCAGATCGCGTCGTGCCGCACGGGCGAGGCGCGCCTGCAGGCGCTCATGGACAAGTACGGCGTCGACCTGGTCACGCTGGAGATGGAGGAGCTGATCCGCTACTCGGAGGCGCTGCTGCGCGAGGAGTTCCGCGCGCTCCCCGACGGCACGTACGCGTTCGAGGACGCCGTCGACTTCGACCCGATGGGTGACCGCGCGACGCCGGTCAGGATCCGCGTCGCGATCACGATCGACGGCGACCGGGCCACCTACGACCTGTCCGGCAGCGACCCGCAGGCGGTCGGCGCGATCAACTCCACCCGCTCGATGGCGCAGTCGGCGCTCGTCGTCGCGACGAAGGCGATCTTCCCGCACGTGCCGGCGAGCGAGGGCATCTACAACGCGATCGACGTCGTCAACCCGGAGGGCCTCGTCACGAACGCACAGTTCCCGCGGCCGATCTCGGGGGCGTTCGCGACCTCCTACGAGGTGATCTGCGCGTGCGTGTTCGGCTGCTACCTGCAGGTGCTGCCGGAGCGCTCGATGGCCTGCTCGGGGAACATGACGAACATGGTCGTCGGCGGCTACGATCCCAGGCCGGGCTACGGCCGCGACTTCGTCATGTACATCTGGAAGGAGGGTGGCTACGGCGCCCGGCCGGGCAAGAAGGACAACCATACCGCCATCAGCCTGTACGCGTCGGGCACCCGCAACGAGCCGGTCGAGGTGCAGGAGCGCATCTACCCGATTCTCACGCACCGGTACGAGTTCATCACCGACTCGGCCGGCGCGGGCCGCCACCGGGGCGGCATGGGCGTGACGCGCGACTTCGAGCTGACGCACGGCGACGCCACCCTCTCCGTGCTCGGCAGCCGGGGCGTCGAGCCGGTCTGGGGCTGGGAGGGCGGCCACGCGGCGCTCGGCAGCGGCCTGATCCACGACTGGGGCGGGCCCGAGGAGCTCGAGGTCGGCGTCATGCGCTCCGGCGTCCAGGCGAGGAAGGGTGCGCTCATCCGCTTCTGGGAGGGCGGCGGCGGCGGCTGGCAGGACCCGGCCACGCGCCCACCCGAGTGGGTGCTCGAGGACGTGATCGACGGCTTCGTCTCGATCGAGGCGGCGCGCGAGACCTACCGCGTGGCCGTGCGGGTCGTGGACGAGGACGCGGCGCTGTACGAGGTCGACCAGGACGAGACGGCACGCCTGAGAGGGGAAGGAGGTCGGAAGCAGTGAGCTACGTCGGCCAGGCGGTTCCGAGCTCGACGAACACCCGCCTCGTCGCCGGGCGGGGGCAGTTCGTCGACGATGTGCAGCTTCCCGGCATGACCTACGCGGCCATCCTGCGCAGCCCGCTCGCGCACGCGCGCATCCGCTCGATCGACACCTCGCGCGCCGAGGCGCTGCCGGGCGTCCTCTGCGTCCTCACCGGCCGCGAGGTGCTCGAGGGGATGAACCCGATCCCGGAGACGTACGACACGGCGGCGGTCGGTGCGAAGGGCGTCAGGTGGTACGCCCTCTGCGTCGACCGCGCCCGCTACGTGGGCGAGGCGGTGGCCGCGGTCGTCGCCGAGGACACGTTCACGGCCTACGCGGCGCTCGACCTGATCGAGGTGGACTACGAGGAGCTGCCGGTCGTGGCCGATCCCGAGCAGGCGATGCAGCCCGGGGCGCCGCTCGTCGAGCCCGACTGGGGCGACAACATCATGGCCAGCAGGGACATCGTCCTCGGCGACCCGGACGCCGCCTTCGCCGAGGCCGACGGCGTCGTCTCCGGCACCGTCCGCTCGGCCCGTATCACCGGGACGGCGATCGAGCCGCGCGGCTGTGTGGCCGCCTACGACCCCTACGACGACTCGCTCACCTTCTGGGACTCGACGCAGAATCCGCACCCGCTGCGCAACTACCTGGCCGAGACGCTGGGCATGCCGGACACGTCGATCCGCGTCATCCAGCCGAACGTCGGCGGCGGCTTCGGCCTCAAGATCCCGACCTTCCAGGAGGAGCCGCTCGTCGCCTTCCTGGCGCGGAAGCTGAAGCGCCCGGTGAAGTGGATCGAGCAGCGGACGGAGAACTTCTGGACGGGCGGCCACGCCCGGGACACCCGCTTCCGCTACGAGGCGGCGTACAAGGCGGACGGTACCGTCACGGGGATCCGCCTGGAGGTGATCGCCGACGTGGGCGCGCCGAGCGCCCTGTGCGGCTGGGGCATGTCGTTCGTGACCTGGTACTGCCTGCCGTGCGTCTACAAGATCCCGAACTCGGAGACGCACCTGCGCTCGGTCGTGACGAACAAGTGCCCCTGGAACGCCTACCGCGGCTACGGGAAGGACGCGGCCTCCTTCCTGATGGACCGGATCATGGACCACATCGCCCGGGAGACGGGGATCGACCGAGCCGAGGTGCGGTTCAAGAACTTCATCCCGCCGGACGAGTTCCCGTTCCCGCAGGTGTCGGGCGCGATGATCGACAGCGGCGACTACGCGAAGGCGCTGCGCACGGTGCTGGACATGATCGACTACGAGGGCTTCCCCGCCCGGCAGGAGGCGGCGCGCCGGGAGGGGCGCTACCTGGGCCTCGGCCTCGGCCAGGAGCTGATCCCGGAGGGCTGCTCGATGCCCGGCTCGCTCCTCCTGAACGGGTGCGACGGCACCGAGGTGCGGGTCAGCCCGACCGGCGAGGTGACCGTCCTCACCGGCGTCACGTCGCCCGGCAGCGGCAACGAGACGGGGATCGCGCAGATCGTCGCAGACGCGCTCGGGTGCCGGCTCGACCGCATCCGCGTCGTCCAGGGCGACACGGAGGCCTGCCCGTGGGGCTTCGGCAACTACAGCGCCCGCAGCGTGATCATCGGAGGCTCGGCGGCGCACCTCGCCGCGACGGACGTGAAGGAGAAGATGCTGCGGGTGGCGGCGAACATGCTCGAGGCCTCGCCGGACGACCTCGAGGCGGTGGACGGCCGCATCTTCGTCCGCGGCACACCCGACCGCTCCGTCACGCACGACGAGGTCGCGCACGAGGTGTACCGCAACCCGCACGGCCCGAACATGGAGGGGATCGAGCCGGCGCTCGAGGCGCAGCGCCACTTCAAGATCGACAACGTCTACCACCAGCCGGAGACGCAGGGGCGCTTCAGCGCCTACCCGTCGTGGCCGAACGGCGTCGCCGCCTGCATCGTCGAGGTCGACCCCGAGACCGGCGTCGTCGACATCCTGCGCTACTGCATGGTGCACGACGCCGGGGTGATCGTGAACCCGCTGCTCGCGGAGGCGAACCTGCACGGCGGCGTCGCGCAGGGCCTCGGCGCGGCGCTGTACGAGCAGATCGCCTACGACGAGGACGCCCAGCCGCTGACGGCGACGTTCATGGACTACACGATCCCGACGGCGGTGGAGGTGCCGACGATCGAGCTCGCTCACCAGCAGACGCCGACCCCGTTCACGCCGCTCGGGACGAAGGGTGTCGGCGAGTCGGGCGTGGGCGCGCCGCTCGGCGCGCTGTGCAGCGCGATCGAGAACGCGCTGCCCGAGCTCGATCTGCGGCTGACCGAGCTGCCGCTGACCCCGAGCCGGGTGTGGACGGCGATCCAGCAGGCGCAGAAGGCGGTGGCGGCCGGATGATCTCGCAGGAGCTCGAGTTCCACGCCCCGGCCACGCTCGAGGAGGCGGTCGAGCTGCTCGGCCGCCGCGACGAGTGCAAGCTGCTCGCCGGGGGCATGAGCCTGGTGCCGGCGATGAACCTGGGCCTCGCACGGCCGGCGGCGGTCGTGTCGCTGAACCACGTCGCCGGGCTCGAGTACGTGCAGGAAGGCGACGAGGCGATCCGCATCGGCGCCATGACCCGCCATGCGCGCGTCGCCTCCGACCCGGCGATCGGCCGCGCCTTCCCGCTCCTTGCCAGGGCCGCCTCGGTGATCGGCGACGTCCAGGTGCGCAATCGCGGCACGATCGGGGGCTCGGTCGCCCACGCCGACCCGGCGGCCGACTACCTGCCGGTGCTGCTCGCGCTCGGCGCCACCTTCCGGCTCGTCGGCCCCGCGGGCGAGCGGCGGGTGCCGGCGCGGGAGTTCTTCCGCGGCGTGATGGAGACGGCGCTCGCCGCCGACGAGATCCTCGCCGAGGTCGAGCTGCCGCGGCTGTCGGACGGGACGGGCTCCGCCTACCTGAGGCTGGCCCGGCTGGAGGGGAGCTTCCCCATCGCCAACGCGGCGGCGATCGTCGACGGCGGACAGGCGGTGGTGGCGGTCGGAGGCGCCACCGCGGCCCCGTTCCTCGTCGAGCTGGACGGAGGCGAGTCGTCCGAGGAGATCGAGGCGAAGGCGCGAGCGGGCGCCGAGGGAGCGTTCGCCGACCTGTCCGCCTCGGCCGAGTACCGCAGGGCGATGGCCGCCGTCTACGCGCGCCGTGCGTTCGAGGCCGCCGCGGCGGCGAGAGGAGGAAGCTGACATGCGCATGCCCCTGACGCTCACCGTCAACGGGACGAGGCACTCGCTGCAGATCGACACCCGCCAGACGCTCGTCGGCCTGCTCCGCGAGCAGCTGCGGCTGACCGGAACGCACGTCGGCTGCTCGACCGGGAACTGCGGGGCATGCACCGTCCTGCTCGACGGCGAGACGGTCAAGTCGTGCTCGATCCTCGCCGCGGACGTCGAGGGCTCGGAGGTGGCCACGATCGAGTCGCTCTCCTCGGGCGCCGACGACCTGCACCCGATCCAGCGGGCGTTCGTCTCCAGGCAGGGCCTCCAGTGCGGCTTCTGCACCCCGGGCATGGTCCTGTCGGCGCTCCACCTGCTCGAGCGGAACCCCGACCCGAGCGAGGACGAGGTGCGCCACGCGCTCGCCGGCAACCTCTGCCGCTGCACGGGCTACCAGCTCGTCGTCACGTCCGTTCTCGAGGCCGCGAGGCTGATGCGCGAGGGCGCGCCGGCCGCCGCGTAGGAGGAAGCAATGAAGATCAGCGCCCAGTTCATGCCGGGAGACCTGCCCGTCTTCCTCGACTCGGTTCGCAAGGCCGAGGAGGCGGGCTACGCGCGCGCCTACCTCGTCGAGGGCCAGCTCCTGTGGCGCGACGTGTACGTGTACATGACCCACGGGCTGGCCGCGACCGAGCGGATCGTGTTCGGCACGGCCGTGACCAATCCGCGGACGAGGCACTACAGCGTCATCGCGAGCGCGCACGCGACGCTCGCCGAGCTCCACCCGGGGCGCGTCGTGCTCGGCATGGGCCGCGGCGACAACGCCGTGCGCACGCTCGGCCTGAAGCAGGTGTCCACCAGCCAGCTGCGCGAGGTCGCGCCCAAGCTCAGGGAGCTGATGGCCGGCCGCGCCGTCGACTGCGACGGCACGGACATCCGCATCCAGTGGGCGAGCGAGGCGATCGGCAAGGTGCCCGTGATGCTGTCCGCCTCGGGCCCGCGCACCCTGCGCATGGCGGGCGCCGTCGCCGACATCGTCATGCTCCAGGTCGGGGTCAACCCGGAGGCGGTCAAGTGGGCGGTCGACATCGTCAAGGCGGGTGCCGAGGAGGCCGGCCGCGATCCCGGCGACGTCGAGACCACCCTGTACACGGCCATGTGGGTGTCGGACGACCTGGACGAGGCGCGCAGCCAGACGCGCTGGGCGGCCGCATGCGCGGCCAACCACGTCGCCGACGTGATGCGAAACGTCCCCGACCACGGTATGCCGGAGGCGCTCACCCGACTCGCTGCGCTGCGCGGCGACCACTACGACTACGCGAGCCACCTCGACCCGTCCGTCGAGCGGTCGGAGTACCCGGACGAGGTGATCGACGACTTCGCGTTCAACGGCCCGCCCGAGCGGATCGTCGACATGCTCCGTGCGCTCGCCGCCGTCGGTCTGGACGAGGTCGCGCCGTGCTACCTGAACGGCCGGCTCGACGAGATGGACGTCGTCGGGCGCGAGATCATCCCGGCGGTGTCGGCGCTCGCGGCGTGAGGCGCGCCCGGCGGAGGGAGGCGACGAGGTGAGGAGGCTGGCGATGGCGGGTTGGGTAGTCCCGACGCTCTTCTACATCGTGTTCCTCGGGGCATCGGGCGTGACGACGAAGCTCGCGCTGCGCACGATCACCTGGGAGCAGATGGTGCTGTGGGTGCCGATCGTGTACGTGGGCGTGTCCGTCGTCCTGCTCGCGACCGGGACGCGCTTCCCGCTCGGGGCGGGCGGCGGCTGGGCGGCGCTGACGGCCGTCTGCGTGGCCGCGGCGCTCGTCCTCTTCTTCATTGCGCTCACGCACGGCGAGGCGGCCACCGTCGTCCCGGTCAGCTCCGTCTACCCGCTCGTCACGCTGGCCGGCGCGGCGCTGTTCTTGTCCGAGCAGGTGACGGTCGTCCGTGGGCTCGGCACCGCGCTCGTCGTCGCCGGCGTCGTGCTCCTGGCGCGGTAGAGTCGGCGCGTGTTCTCGCTCGAGGGACGCGTCGCCGTCGTGACCGGGTCTGCCTCGGGGATCGGCGCCGCGACCGCGCGCGTGTTCGCGCAGGCGGGGGCCGACGTCGTCTGCGGCTGGTTTCCGGGCGATCCGCACGACGTCGGGCCGACCGCGGCCGCCGTCGAGGCGGCCGGCCGCCGCGCGCTCGTCGCCGAGGTGGACGTGTCGGACACGGGCTCCGTCGAGCGGATGGTCGCCGCCGCGGTCGGTGAGCTCGGGCGGCTCGACGTCGTGGTCGCGAACGCGGCGATCGCGCGCGACGTGCCCGCGGCCGAGCTCGACGACGAGCGCTGGGAGGCCCTGCTGCAGGTCGACCTGACCGGTGTCTTCCGCTGCTTCCGGGCGGCGGTGCCGCACATGCTCGAGGCGGGCTTCGGGCGCCTGCTCGCGACGAGCTCGATCGCCGGCGCCTTCCAGGGCTGGGCGCGGCACGCCCACTACACGGCGGCGAAGGGCGGGATCGTCGGCCTCGTCCGCTCGCTCGCCGTCGAGCTCGGACCGCACGGGATCACGGCGAACGCGGTCGCTCCCGGCGTGATCGAGACGCCGCAGAGCCTCGACGCGGTCAACTCGCTCGGCCCCGAGGGGGTGGCCGAGTTCGCCGCGCGCGTCCCCGTGGGCCGCAACGGACAGCCGGAGGACATCGCCCACGCCTTCCTCTTCCTGGCGAGCGAGGAGGCGTCCTTCCTCACCGGTCAGGTGCTGCTCGTGGACGGCGGCGTCTCGCTGTCGCTGACGTAGAGTCCGGCACGATGCGCTCGCGGGCGGCAATCGTCGCCGTCGTCTTGGCGCTCGCGGCCGGTGCCGCGGCGGACGGGTCAGCGACGCGCTCCGCGCCGGCCCCGCCCTGCGGGATCGCACGGCGGGCGCCGCACGTGTACCGGCACGTGCTCCTGCTCGTCCTCGAGAACCACGCCTTCACCGAGGTCGCCGGCTCGTCTCCGTACCTGACCGGGCTCGCGCGCAGCTGCGGCCTCGCCGACCGGTACTTCGCGGTTGCGCATCCCAGCCTCCCCAACTACCTCGCCCTCACCTCGGGAAGCACGGACGGGATCTCGAGCGACTGCACCGCGTGCTCCGTCTCCGCAAGGTCGCTCTTCGAGCAGGTCGGCGCCGGGTGGCGCTCCTACCTCGAGTCGCTGCCCTCGCGCGGCTACACGGGCGCGTCCTCCGGCGACTACGCGAAGAGGCACAACCCGGCCGCCTACTACGCGCGGATCGCCGCCCGCTACGCGACGAACGCCGTCCCCCTGGAAAGCCGGACAGCCGGATTGCTGCACGACCTCGCCCGCGACCGGCTGCCGCGCTTCGCGCTGATCGTGCCGAACCTCTGCCACGACGAGCACGACTGCTCGGTCGCGACCGGCGACGCCTGGCTTCGTCGCTACGTCCCGCGGATCCTCCGCTCGCGTGCCTACCGGGCCGGCGGGACCGCGCTCTTCGTCACCTACGACGAGGGCACAGGCGCGGACAACCGAGTCTACACCGTCGTCGCGAGCGCGACGACGAGGCCGGGCACCGTCGTCTCGACGCGCTTCGACCACTACTCGCTGCTGCGGACGATCGAGAGCCTGCTCGGCCTTCCCTGCCTCGCGCACGCCTGCGGCTCCGGGACCGCGTCGATGCGCGCCGGGTTCGGCCTGTAGCCGGTCAGCGGATCGAGTAGCCGCCGTCGACGACGAGCGCCGTGCCGAGCGTCGACGTCGCGCCGGGGGAGGCGAGGTAGGCGATCGCGTCGGCGATCTCCTCGGGCTCGATCAGCCGGCCGTGCAGCTGCGCGTGCTCGTACGCGACCCGGTCGCCGTCCGGGTCGCCACTCGACTCGAAGTACGACTCGAGGAGCGGCGTCGCCGTCGGGCCGGGGCAGACGCAGTTCACCCGGATCCCCTCCGGCCCGTGGTCGATCGCCATCGCCCGCGTGAGCATGATCGCCGCGCCCTTCGAGGCGCAGTAGGCGGCGGCGCCCGCGGCGCCGACGATGCCGAGCTGCGAGGCGACGACCACGATCGCTCCCCCGCCCGCCCGGCGCAGGTGCGGGATCGCCGCACGCGCCGTGAGGTAGACACCTCGCACGTTCACCGCGAACACCTGCTCCCACTCGGCCGGAGTGGTGTCGACCACGCTGCCCCGGCCGGCCACGCCCGCGCACGCGACGAGCACGTCGAGCCCGCCGAGCGCGGCGGCCGCCTCGTCGATCCCGCGCTGCGCCTCCTCCTCCGAGCCGACGTCGGCGGCGACGCGCACGTCGGCGTCGACGGCTTCGAGCCGAGGCCTAGCGAGGTCGAGCGCCGCCACGCGGGCCCCGTCTCGCCGCAGGCGCGCGACGGTCGCAGCCCCGATACCGGACGCGCCGCCCGTCACCACCGCCCTCGTCATCGTCCGACCACGGCGCGATCCTGCCACGGCGTTACTTGGCTGTGCTCGAGCAGCTTCGCCGCCGCAAGGTCGCGTGCAGCGGGCTCCAGGCATCGTCGGCTCTCGCTCCTTCCCGTGCGCGGACGCTGACACGAGGCCGGCGCAGAGGCGTCGCGTCCGTCCCGCGGGAGGCCGTCAGCCGGAGGTCCGCGCCGCGGCGGCCGCCTGGAGCGTCTCCGCCAGGTAGTCCCAGTCGCGGTTGAAGCGGTACGAGTGGCGCTCGGGCGGCTGCGGGGCGGAGGTCTCGAGCCAGCGGACCTTCTGCCCGCGCGTCTCGTAGAAGGCGTGCACGCAGCCGACGCCGGTCCAGAAGGCGTCGCCCGGCCGCAGCGTGTGCCGCTCGTCGTCGGCGACCACGTCGACCTCGCCCTCGAGCACGTAGTAGGCCTCCTCGAAGGGATGGTCGTGCGGGTGCGCCACGGCTCCCGGCTGGTAGCTGACCATGAACATCGTCGACAGCTGCGCGTCGAGCCGCTGGTCGACGAGCATCTTCACGGTGATGCCGCTGTAGGCGAGCGCCGCCGTCGCCATGCTCGCGGACACGGTCGGGCTGGTGACGGCGGCACCCTTCTTCAGCTCGTCGACGTCCATGTCCTCGTCGCGGAGGAAGAAGAGGTGGCGGTTGCGCGGGTCGCGCAGGTCGAGCTCCGCCGGCTCTCCATCCGGGGTTGGGCCCAGCCAGAACGTGTCCGCCGGCTGCGAGGCCCCACGGGGCTGCGGCGAGCACATGTCGATCCAGCTGCTCCCTGCCTCCGTGGCGTCGCGCCAGGCGTGCGCGACCCCGGGTGGGACGACGCCGCAGGCGCCCGGCGCCAGCCGGACGCCGTGCCCTTGCAGGTACAGGACCGGGTTCCCCTCGAGCACGTAGAAGCTCTCCTCGTAGGAGTGGACGTGCTCGTCGACGCGGCCGTCGCGCAGCGTCGACAGTCCGAGCCCCATGTGCACCGAGCCGCAGGCGCGGCCGACGAGCGCGGCGCGGGCGAACCCGTCCGCGCGGCCCTCGAGGGACGGCTCCGGGTCGATGGCGTCGCGGCGAAGGAGGGCGTACACGGGTTGTGCAGTGTAACTGCACTAGGTGGAGGCTGCTAGACGAGCAGCCAGCCCCCGTCCAGCTCGAGGTTGATGCCGGTCGCAGCGCGGTTCTCGAGCAGGAAGATGGCCGCGTCGACGACGTCGTCGGTCTCGACCAGGCGGCCGAGGGGAGTCCGTGAGCGCAGCGCCTCGAGCAGCGCCGCCGGCCGGTCGCGCCAGGCGGGGGTGTCGCCGACGACCCCGGGGTGGAGCGCGTTCACGCGGATCGGCGCCAGCTCCACGGCGAGCGTGCGCACGAGCCCCGAGACCGCCCCGTTCACGGTCGTGATCGTCGTCGAGCCGGGGTAGGGCCGCTTGAGCGCGAGCCCGCCGAAGAGGAGGATCGACGCCTCCTCCGTCAGGCGCGGGACGAGCGCGTGCACGACCTCCGTGTAACCGACCAGCTTGAGCGTGACGAGGCGGCGGGCGCGGCCGACGTCGTAGTCGCGCACGCTGTTCTCGTCGCGCTCGATCGCGGCCAGGACGAGGTGGTCGACGTCGCCGACCGCCTCCAGCCGCTCGGCGATCCCCTCCGGCTCGGCGAGGTCGAGCGCGAGCGCCTCGACGTCGCCGGCGATGGCGGCGGCGACCTCGCGGGTGCGCTCGAGGTCGCGGCCGCTGATCACGACGTGGCGTCCGCGGCCTGCGTAGGCCTCGGCCAGCCGCCGGCCGATGCCCGAGGTCCCGCCCACGATGACGACGCTGCCCGCCACCGTGCGGGACACTAGCGGCTGTGTAGCGAGAGTCAACTGGAAGCGGCGAACAGCAGCGATGTTCACTTGGGTTTGACTTCCCTGTTCAGCCCTCATACACTCGCGGCCTGACGCGATGGGTCGGAAGCAGCCAGGCAGAGGCGGATGCCCGTCGGCGCCGCGCAGCATTGCCAGGCCGCTGCTCTCCATGCCTCGACAAGGAGGAACGTTGTGACCACGTTTCCACACAGCCGCAGGCTCGCGCTTTGCTCGATCCTGACGGTGCTGGTCGTGACGGCGGCCGTGCTCGGAGGCGCCGCGGCGGCGAGCTCCGGTGCGAAGAAGGTCAGGATCGCCTACCTGTCCTTCGCGGTCGCCAACAGCTACGACGCGCCCATGCTCGCTGCGGCCAAGCAGGCTGCGAAGAAGGGGGGCGCGACGATCACGGTGTTCGATGCGGCGAACGACCCGAAGAAGCAGTTCGCCCAGCTGCAGACGGCCGACAGCTCCGGCCAGTACGACGCCATCCTCGTCCAGCCGATCTTCGGCACCGGGCTGATCGGCGAGGTGAAGAAGGCGATCAAGAAGGGCATCAAGGTGGTCAACTTCGACCAGATCATGGGGCCGAACCTGTCGACCGCGAGGTCGCAGGTGCCCGGGCTGGCGGGCAACGTCGTCTTCGTCCCCACCGATCTGGGCGCGAAGTGGGGGAAGCTGGCGGTCGCCGCCTGCGCGGCCAAGAAGCTCGATCCGTGCAACATCGGCTTCCTCTACGACATCAAGGCCTCCGCGCTCGACGTGGCGATCCGCAAGGGGTTCGACAGCTCGACCAAGGGCCACTCGAACATGAAGATCGTCGCCGAGGGCGAGACGTTCTTCACGCCGGCCAAGGCCCTCGCGGCGGTGCAGACGATGATCCAGGCGCATCCCGAGATCAACCTGATCGTCGGCTCCGACCAGGGCATCGAGGGCGCTCAGCAGGTCGTCGGCAAGGACGTCGCGCTCGTCGGGTACGGCGGCGGGGCGGTCGGCCTCAAGCAGATCGCAGCCGGGCGCTGGTACGGCACGGTCATGCAGCGGCCGGCCACCGAGGGCCGGATGGCGGTGGAGACGGCGATCAGGGCCGTGCGCACCGGGAAGCTGAGCCCGGGGGTCAACGTCCTCGCCAGCCTGCCGAACGGCGGCATCGTCACGAAGGCCAACGTGTCGAAGTTCAAGGCGGAGTGGCCGGGTTAGCATCAGCGGGCCGATGGTGCAGGAGCAGCGTCGGGAGGTCGCCCGCGTCGAGCTGATCGAGGTCTCGAAGCGCTTCGGCGCGGTGCACGCCCTGACGGACGTCTCGCTCCGGGTTGCGCGCGGGTCGGTGCACGCGCTGGTCGGCGAGAACGGGGCCGGCAAGTCGACGCTCGGCAAGATCCTCGCCGGCGTGGTCGCTCCCGATGGAGGCCGGATGCTCCTCGACGGAGCTCCGGCCTCCTTTCGTTCTCCCCGGGAGGCGCTCGAGGCGGGCATCGCGGCGATCGCGCAGGAGCTGTCGCTCGTGCCACAGCTCACGGTCGCGGAGAACGTGTTCCTGGCGCGGGAGCCCCGGGCCGCCGGGTTCGTCAGACGGCGGCGGCTGCGCCAGCAGTTCGAGCGGCTCGCGGAGACGGCCGGCTTCGACATCCCCGGCGACGTCGTCGCCGGCCGGCTGCGGCCGGCCGAGCAGCAGAAGGTCGAGATCCTGCGGGCGCTTGCCAGCAGCGCAGACGTGATCGTGATGGACGAGCCCTCGGCGGCGCTCAGCCGACCGGACGCCGAGCACCTGCACGAGATCATCAGGCGGCTCGCCCGCGCCGGGAAGACGATCCTGCTCATCTCGCACTTCCTGCGCGAGGTGCTCGACCTCGCGGACACGGTCACCGTGCTGCGCGACGGGCGCCTCATCCGCACGTCCCCAGCGCGAAACGAGTCGGAGGCGTCGCTCATCGACGCGATGCTGGGGCGGCCGCTGACGGCGATGTTCCCGCCCAAGCGGGCGCCCGGCGCGGACGCTCCGCTCGTCCTGTCGGTGCGCGACCTCCGCGCCCCGGGGGTGGCCGGCGCGAGCTTCGACCTCCGCGCCGGCGAGATCCTCGGCCTCGCCGGGCTCGTCGGCGCCGGGCGCACCGAGCTCGCCCGCGCGCTCGTCGGCGCCAGCCGGCGCGAGTCCGGCTGGGTCGAGCTGGCGGACGGAGCGCGGCTGCCCGCCAACCCGCGGGCGAGCCTGCGCGCGGGCGTCGCGATGATTCCCGAGTCCCGCACCGCCGACGGGCTGATCTTCAGCCGCTCCGTCGTCGAGAACGTCAGCCTGTCCAGCCTGGACCGGCTCGCCCGGCTCGGGGTCGTCCGGCGCCGCCGGGAGAAGGAGGCGACGCGCGCGATCCTCGATCGCTGCGACGTCCGCACGCGCGCCTACTCCGCGCCGGTGCGCTCGCTGTCCGGCGGCAACCAGCAGAAGGTGCTGTTCGCTCGCGTGCTGATGGGCAACCCGTCCGTCGTCATCGCCGACGAGCCGACGCGGGGCGTTGACGTCGGAGCGAAGCTCGCCATCTACGAGTTCCTCGTCTCGCTGGCCGAGCACGGGCTCGGCGTGCTGCTCATCTCGTCGGAGCTCGAGGAGATCCTCGGGCTCGCCCACCGGGTGCTCGTCATGCGGCGGGGCGAGATCGTGAGCGAGCTGCGCGGCGACGAGATCAGCGACGCCGCCATCCTGACCGCGGCGTTCGCGGAGCCCGCGGCGGCGGGTGCGGCGTGACCACCCCGGCCGGCGCGAACGAGGCCGTCCTGTCGCAGGCAGCCAGGCTGCGGCGGGCGTGGGCCGGCAACACGGCCGTGTGGGCGCGGCTGCAGAACGGCGGCATCCTGTTTCCGTTCCTCGCCCTCTTCCTCACCCTGTCGCTCACGAGCAGCTCGTTCGCGACGAAGACGAACCTGCTCAACATCCTCGACCAGCAGTCGGCCACGTTGCTCATCGCCGCCGCCGGGACGCTCGTCGTCGTGGCCGGCGGGATCGACCTGTCCGTCGGCGCGACCTACACCCTCGGCGGCGTGACCGCGGCGCACTTCGCCCAGACGGAGAACCCGGCGCTGTCGATCTTCCTCGGCATCGGCATCGGGCTGCTCGTCGGCGCCGCCAACGGGCTGGTGGTGACGGCGCTGCGCATCAACAGCCTGATCGCGACGCTGGCCTCGTTCTTCGTCGTCGGCGGGCTCGCGAGCCTCGTCTCGGGCGGGAACCTGATCACGCTCTTCGACCGGCCCGGCTTCGGCAAGCTCGCGCAGAGCGAGTTCCTGACCGTGAGGACCTCGATCTGGCTCGCGCTCGGGGTGACGGCCGTCCTCGCCGCCTGCCTCGCCTGGACGACCGCCGGCCGTTACATGTACGCGGCCGGGGGGAACGCGGACGCCGCCCGCCTGGCCGGCGTGCGCGTCGACGCCGTCCGCGTCCTCACCTTCGTGCTCAGCGGGACCGCCGCCAGCCTCGCCGGCGTGGTCGACGCCTCGCGTGTGCTGAGCGCGCAGTCGACCGGCGGCGACGTGAACCTCACCTTCACCGTCGTGGCGGCGATCGTGGTCGGAGGCACGAGCATCGCCGGCGGCGAGGGCGCCGTGTGGCGGACCGTCGTCGGCGTGCTCTTCATCGCGCTGATCGGCAACGGCTACCTCCTGCTCCAGTTCAACTCCATCTACGAGTCGATCACGACGGGCGTCATCCTCATCCTCGCCGTCGCCCTCGACTCGTGGTCGCGCGTCAGGCGGCGCTGAGCGGGGCGGCGACCCAGACCGGGTCGAGGCTCGTCGCCGGCGCTCTCCGGGCGGCAGCTCGCGCCGAGCCTTCGTGCATCAGCATTGAACAGGAGCCCGTGTAAGATCGAGGCGTGGCGAAGCCTGTCGCCAGGATCGCGGCGAGCGGCGACTCCGAGGCGCCGCCCCGCGTGGCAACGGTCTCCGAGACGCTCGGCTCGCGGATCCGGAGCGAGCGCAAGCGGGCAGGGGAGACGGTCCGCGGCCTGGCGAGCCGGATCGGCGTCTCGCCCAGCCTGATCTCACAGGTTGAACGCGGCCGGGCGACGCCGTCGGTGGCGACGCTGTGGGCGATCGCCACGGAGCTCGGCGTCTCCGTCGCCGATCTCTTCAGCGACGAGCAGGCCTCGCCGTCGCCCGCGTCGGGATCGACCGGCGACGCCGGCTCCCGGGCCGAGGCCGGCGGTCGGAGCGCCGCCGGCCCCTTCCAGCCGCACGAGGGTCGGCAGGCGATCACGCTCGCCGGCGGCGTCCGCTGGGAGCGGCTGACGGCGGGGCCCGACCACGAGGTCGACTTCGTGCACGTCCTCTACCCGGTGGGGGCGGCCTCGTGCGCGGAGGACGCGCTCATCCACCACGGCGGCCGCGAGTACGGGTACGTGCTGAGCGGCACGCTCGGCGTGAAGATCGGCTTCGACGAGTACGTGCTCGGACCGGATGACTCGATCTCGTTCGACTCGACGATGCCGCACCGACTGTGGACGGTCGGCGACGAGCCGGTGCGCGCGATCTGGGTGGTCACGAACCGCCGCGGCGACCCGCGCGGGACGACCTTCCCCTGACGCCGGCGCGGCGGCTCGGCGCAGGGCCGGGAGGCGGCGAGTCAGCCGCGGCCGATGTAGGGCATCTTCGTCGCCATCACCGTCATGAACTGGACGTTCGCGTCGAGCGGCAAGGTGGCCATGTACACGACCGCGCGGGCGACGTGCACCGGGTCGATCGTCGGCTCGCGCGCGATGCGTCCGTCCGCCTGCAGGACGCCCGTCGTGCGCATCGGCTCCGTCAGGTCGGTGGCGGCGTTGCCGACGTCGATCTGGCCGCAGGCGATGTCGTAGGCGCGGCCGTCGAGCGAGGTCGACCTCGTCAGGCCGGTGATCCCGTGCTTGGCCGCCGTGTACGGCGCCGACAGCGGGCGGGGGACGGTGGCGGAGATGGAGCCGTTGTTGATGATCCGCCCGCCTCGCGGTGTCTGGCGCTTCATGATCCGGAACGCCTGCTGCGTGCACAGGAAGGCGCCGGTGAGGTTCGTGTCCAGCGTCGCCGTCCACTGCTCGAGCGTGACCTCCTCGAGCGGCACGGCCGGCGCGGACACGCCGGCGTTGTTGAAGAGCACGTCCAGCCGGCCGAAGCGCTCCTCGACCTCCCGGAAGAGCGCCGCCACCGACGCGGGGTCGCGAACGTCGCAGGTGGCCGCGACCGCGCCGTGCCCGGCCTCGGCGGCCGCCTGCTCGAGCAGGGCCGCCCGCCGGCCGGCGCAGACGACGGCGAAGCCGGCCTCGGCCAGCGCCAACGCCGACGCCCGCCCGATCCCGCTGCCCGCGCCCGTGACCAGCGCGACGCGGGTCATCCCGCTGTCCCCACCCGACCGCCGAGCTCGTCCTCGACGTAGACCGAGACGATCTCGGCGAAGCTCGACTCGGCGCGGAAGCCGAGGGCGAGCGCGCGGCGCGCCTCGAAGGCGCGCGGCCAGCCGGCGACCATGCGTGCGATCGTCTCGTCGGGCTCGCGGCGGATGCGGGCGACCGCCTCCTCGCCGCCGATCGCGCGCAGCGCCTCGATCTCGTCGGCCACGGTCGCGGAGACGCCGGGCATGGTCAGGGCGCGGCGCTCCCCGAGCAGCTTGCCGTCGAGCGCCGCGGCGTGCAGCAGGAAGCCGACGGCAGCCCGTGGGGAGCAGAACCAGTGGCGCACGTCGTCGGGCACGGGCAGGACCGCCTCCTTGCCTGCGAGCGGCTCGCGGACGATGCTGGAGAAGAAGCCGGACGCTGCCCGGTTGGGCCTGCCCGGTCGCACGCACACCGTGGGCAGGCGGACGGCGACCCCGTCCACGAAGCCGCGTCGGGAGTAGTCGGACAGGAGCAGCTCGCCGATCGCCTTCTGCGTTCCGTAGCTCGTCAGCGGCGTCGCGTGGAAGTCGTCCCCGATCACCTCCGGGAAGGGCGCGCCGAACACGGCGATCGACGATGCGAACACGAGCCGCGGCCGGTAGCCGCCGCCGAGCGCGCGCACGGCGTCGAGGAGCGCCCGCAGACCGTCGACGTTCACGCGGTAGCCGAGCTCGAAGTCGGCCTCCGCCTCGCCCGAGACGACGGCGGCCAGGTGGAAGATCAGCTCGGGCCGGCCCGCGACGAGCCGCGCGGCCGAGCCCGGCTCGGCCAGATCGCAGACGACCCGCTCGACCGGGACGGCGGCGGCGGCCGGCGATGGCGCCTCGACCCGGTCGGCGAGGACGAGCTGCGAGGAGGGCTCCCGCACGAGGCCGCCGTCGGCGAGGAGGCGCTGCACGAGCTTGCGGCCGAGCATGCCCGCGGCGCCGGTGACGAGGATGCGCACGGCGGGACAGTAGAGGAAGCGGCGTGCGCTCGGCCGAGGCTCCGCGGCCGCGGCTTCCGGCTCGCCTTTACAAGGACCGGCGGGGCGCTCGGGGCTCCGGCCGCGCGGCGGGTGGGGCGAGCTCGGCCTCGGCGTCGCGCATCCCCGGCAGCAGGAGCGTGCCGACGGCGATCGCCGAGGCGACGAGTCCCGCCCCGGCCAGGGTCGTCCGCGCGCCGAGCGCGCCGGCGATGGGGCCGGTGAGCGCGAACGAGATCGGAACGAGGCCGACGGACAGCAGCCAGTCGAGCGAGCGCACGCGGCCGAGCAGCCGGCCCGGGACGAAACGCTGCAGGAGCGTGATCCAGATGATCTCGGACACCGTCAACAGGGCCTGGAAGGCGAGCAGCGCGACGGCCGCCTGCCACGAGGAGGCCGCGAGCGCGACGCCGGCGATGGTCGCGCAGGCGAGCCCCCAGCCGGCCAGCATCCACGTCAGCGGCCGTGCCGGCAGGCCCCGCTGGCCGGTGACGGCCGCCGCTGCGATCGCACCCACGCCGCCGGAGGCGAAGACGAGCCCGAGGTCGCGAGCGCTGCCGCCGAGGTCGTTCTTGACGATGTAGGGGACGAGCACGTCGAGCGGGCCCATGATCAGCAGCACCCAGATCGTGGCCATGCCGAGCGTCCCCCAGATCCACACGTGGCGCCGGATGAACGCGAAGCCCTCGCGGATCTCGGTCAGGAGCGCCGTCGGCTCGCCACGGGCGTGCGGCCGCGAGGGGATGGCGAGGAGGGTGCCGACGGCAGCGGCGAAGCTGGCGGCGTCGACCGCGAAGCAGGAGCCCGTGCCGATCGCCGCGACGAGGACGCCGCCGAGCGCCGGCCCGACGAGCGTCATCGCCAGCGGACGGACGAGCTGCGCGAGCGAGTTCGCTTCGAGCAGCAGCCCCGCCGGCACGATGTCGGGAACGAAGGCGCCGCTCGCCGGACCCGCGAGCGCCCGGCCGGCGCCGACCGCCGCCGACACGATCCAGATGTGCCACAGCGACAGCGCGCCGCCGACGGCGAGCCCTGCGAGCACGCCGATGGCGATCCCGGGGAGGGCGGCTCCGGCGATCATCAGCACGCGCCGGTCGAGCCGATCGGCGAGCGCGCCGGAGACGAGGACGAGCGCGACGAGCGGCAGCGTCTGGGCGATGCCGACGACGGCGAGCGCCGTCGGCGAGTTCGAGAGCGCGTACACCTGCCAGGCGATTGCCACCGTGTACACGCCGTCTCCCACCATCGACACCGACTGGCCCGCCCAGAGCAGCGCGAAGTCGCGGATGCGGAGGGGCTCGAGCACGGCCGGCACGCGACCCCCGAGCAGGCGCAGGACGACCGACCCGGAGGCGGCCGCCTCCTCCCCGGCGACGAGCGGCGCGGGGCCCGCGGCCTCCGCGCCCGGTTGCTGGTCGGCATCTCTCATCCACGTCCACCATACGCGGGACGCGCCCGGGGCTCGGCGCGCCGGGAGGGCCTGCTCGGGAGCGTCAGCGCGACGGACAGGCACGTCCGCCGCGATGGAAAAGCCGCACGTTGCGGGATTTCGTTCGCCGGACACCTTGAACGGACGCGAGGGCTGTCGTAGGGTCGATGTCGCACCGAGCACGGGACGCGAGTAGGTCGAAGCCGTTCCCGGGAGCCGTACGCGAGCACCCGCAAGGGAGCACGCGGAAAGCTTGCGGGGGCGGTGGACGAAAGCGCACCCGGCTCGGTGTCTTTCGTTCTCCGTTGTGTCAGGCGGCGGCGCCGGAGCCGTGCGCGCGCTCGAGCAGCAGGGCGAGCGTCGGGCACGCCTCGACCGCCCGGCGGGCATGCTCCTCGAGCTCCCGCGGGACGGGCGCGCGGTCGACGATCGGGTAGCCCCAGTCGTCCAGCCGGATGAGCTCCGGCAGCAGCTCGGCGCACAGCCCGTGCGCCTGGCAGGCGATGGGATCGACCCGCAGCAGCAGCCGTTCCCTCATCGCCTGGGCGCGAGCCGCAGAAGGGGGCGGCTCCGCCCGCTGCAGCCTCCGCGGGCGTGCCGCTGGAGCTCCTCGGCGAAGACGTCGAGCGCGCTCTCGACGAGCCGTGCGGCGCCGTCCGGGTGACGGCAGGCTCCCCGCCCCTTGACCTGCTCGAGCCAGCGGAGCAGCCGTTCGCGGGTGCCGCGCTGGGCAGACCCTCGGGCGGCGAGGCGCTCGAGCGCCCCCGCCACCGCGTCGAGCCCGTGCACGCACGGCCCGCACTGGCCGGCGCTCTCCCCGGCCAGGTAGCGGGCGACGCGCGCCGTCTCGACGATGCCGCACGCCCCCACCGGCAGCGCGAAGACGGTGCGGGCCCCGAGCGAGGCGCCGGCGGCGGCGAGATCGGCGTCGGCGAGCGTCGACGCGAGCGCCTCGGCGGCCGGGATCCATGTACCGAAGTAGCCGCCGAGGAGCACCGCCTCTAGCGGCGCGGACGTCCCGCCCGCCCAGGCCAGGAGCTGCTCGAGCGGGAAGCCGAGCGGGACCTCGTACACGCCCGGTCGGGCGACCGCCCCGTCCAGGGTGACGAGCGCCGTCCCCGGCTCGTCCGCCGTGCCCAGGCCGCGGAACCAGCGCGGGCCGAAGCGCGCGACGAGCGCGACGTTCGCGAGCGTCTCGACGTTCTGGACGAGCGTCGGCAACCCGCGCACGCCCCGCTCGAACGGCCGCGGCGGCGTCAGCGTCGGCTTCGGCGGCCCGCCGTTCAGGCAGCGGACGAGCGCCGTCTCCTCGCCGGCGACGAAGCGGTCGGGGATGCTGGCGAGCCGCACCGGCAGGCGGTCGAGGCGGGCGCGCTCCCGCTCGGCGAGAGCGGCCTCGAGCGCCGCTCGCTCGGCGGCCGAGCCCTCGCCGAGCGCGAGGATCGTCTCCTCCGCGCCCAGTGCCTCCGCCGCCAGGACGAGCCCGTCGAGGACGAGGTGCGGGACGCGCCGCATCAGCACCTTGTCCTTCGCGCTCGCGGGCTCTCCCTCGACGCCGTTTCCGACCACCACCGACCGCCGGCCCGCCTGCGCGACCGCGCGCAGCTTGCGGCCGGTCGGGAAGGCGCCGCCGCCGCGGCCGGTGAGGCCGCTTGCCTCGACCAGCCCGGCCAGGTCGCCCGGGGCGGGGAGATCCCCCCAGCGGGCCCGGTGCTCGGCGAGCGTGACCGCGCCTGCCCCGCGCCGGAGCCCGGAGAGCAGGCGGGGGAGCTCCTCCGGCGCGGGCGGCGCGGGCATCCCCGCTGCGGCGAGCGCGCTCATCCCGTCAACTCCTCGTCACCCCGTCGACCCCTCGTCGGATGAG
This sequence comes from Gaiellaceae bacterium, assembly GCA_035652235.1. Taxonomy (GTDB): domain Bacteria; phylum Actinomycetota; class Thermoleophilia; order Gaiellales; family Gaiellaceae; genus PALSA-612. The sequence goes on from DASREE010000059.1 coordinate 61,749, forward strand.
CCGGCAGGCCGGCCGTGCAGGGAGCCGGTGACGGCGCCGGATGCCTGGATACGCAGGTCGAGGAGCAGGCGGACCGCGCCTCCGCCGGGAGGCCGCACCTCGGCGAGGATCCGCTGCCCGTCGAGCCCGACGACGTGCCCGGCGGCCCAGGCGGACGCACCCTGGGGGAGCAGGCCGACGACGCTGTCCGTCATCTCGACGCCGCCACCGTCGAGCGGGATGCCGCGCAGCGCCACGTGCACACGCCCGGCGAAGCCGCCGCGGGCGCGGCCGTCGATCGAGACGACGACGAGCCCCTGCGGCGCGTCCGTCTCGCGCAGGCGGCCTGCGAAGGCGGCGCGGAAGCTCCCGCCCGGAAGCGTCGCGTCGGCGTGCCGCGCCGCCGCCCGGGCTCGCGGCCGCCGCGACGCAGCGGGCGTCCGTGTCACGACCGCCGCCTCCTGCCCGCGCGCGGCCGCTGCGAGCAGCGTCGACGGCGTCCCCGCGCGGGCCGCCCAGCCTCGCCGGAGCGGCCCGTTCTGCGCCCACACGAGCAGGCCGGCGAGCACGCCGAGCGTGGCGACGGTCGCGCCGGCGCGGACGATCGGCAGCGCGTCGCGCGCCGCCAGCAGGCGCCAGACGACGGACGCGAGCACCGTCACCGCGCACAGCACGCCGAGGACGGCCAGCCAGCCCGAGCGGGCGTCGCTGCCGGTGCCGAGCGAGTGCAGCAGCGCCACCGGCCAGGAGGCGTACGCGAGCCAGTGCACCGCTCGCCAGGCGCGGAAGCCGATCCGCCGGCGCGCGAGGCTCGTGGCCACGAGCGCGAGCAGGAGGTCGAACGCCACCGTCCCCAGGCCGAGCCAGAAGGGCCGGTACGGGGAGAGGAAGGGAATGACCGCGTCGAGGAGGCCGATCGGCGCGAACGCGTCTGCGATCGTCGTGATCACGTGCACCGCGGTGAAGGCGATGGCGATGAGCGTCACGTTGCGGTGCAGGCCGGAGACGAGGAAGCGCGGCCAGCGCGCGCTCCGCCAGCGCACCGAGCTCATCACGCCGAGCAGCACGGAGACCGTGAGCAGGACGAGCGCGACCGACCCCGATCCCCGCGTCAGGTACCAGAGCTCCTTGCCGTTGCCGGTTGCCGCGAACAGCGCGGTCATCGCCTCACGCGACCTCCGCCGGCCAGCCGGCGACGTGGAGCGCGCAGCCGCGAGCTGCGACGAGCCGCGCCGGCAGCCCCCGCTCGGCCAGCCACGCCGGCGCCTGCTCGCCGAGGACGACGGCGGCCGTGCTGGCGGTGTTCGCGTCCAGGCAGGAGGCGGCGGCGACGGTTACGGTGCGCCACGGGGTGGACGCGGGCCGGCCCGTCCGCGGGTCGAGGATGTGGTGCAGACGAACGCAGCCGGCTCGCCAGCGGCGCACGGTCGTGCTCGAGCTGGCGAGGCCGCCGCTGCGGAGCGCGACCACCGGTCCCGCCGAGCCCGGCGCGGCCGCGTGGTCGTCGGCGAGCAGGACCGGCCATCCGCCGGCGGGGACGTCGCCCCCCAGCGCGACGTCGCCGCCGAGCGAGACGAGGGCGCCTGCGCCGCCCGCGGCGCTCGCCGCGCGGGCGGCGAGGTCGGCCGCGAGCGCCTTGGCGGTCGCGCCCAGGTCGAGCTCCACGCCCGCGGGAATGCGCACCGTGCGCCGCTCCTCGCTGAGCTCGACCTCGCGCCAGCGCCCGGCGGGCGCGAAGGCGACGCGGAGCGAGCGGCCGTCGCGGGCGCGCACCTGCTCGTAGCGGCGGTCGTAGCCAGCGAGGCGGAGCGAGCGGCCGATGGTCGGGTCGACGAGACCGCCGGTGGCGGCCGCCGCGCGGAGCGCGGCGCGGAGGGCGCCGAAGAGCATGCCGCCGACCGTCGTCTCGCGCCCGGCGGACGCGTTCAGCCGCGCGAGCTCGGAGTCGGGGCGGAACCGGCTGCAGGCGCGGTCGACCTCGCCGAGCAGGCGCTCGACGGCGGCGCGGGCGGCGGGGAGCGCCTCCGGCTCGGCTGCGCACACGGTCGCCGTCGTGCCGAGGGCGCGGAAGCTGGCCGAGGCGACGGTCACGAGCCGCCGCTGACGGCCACCGGAGGCGCCTGGGTCGCGGCCGGTGGCTGCGGGGGTGGAGCGGGCGCCGACGACTGCCCGGGCGCGGAGGAGGGCGAGGGGACGGCCGCCCCGCTTCCCGGCAGCGGGGGCAGGGAGGGAGGCGGTGGTGCGCCCTGCGCCGCCCGGGCGGGCGGATCGGCGGCGCGGACGGCTCGCGCCGGGTTGACCGGGGGAGCGGGCCGCGACGGCTGCGGATGCTTGCGGCCGGAGTTCGCCTGCGCGGCGAGGCCGGCGAACAGGCCCGTGAGCGCCGTCGCGGCAACCGTCAGCGCGCGCGTCGTCGAGCGAAGGCGCCGCAGACCCGTGTCCCTGAGCTGCGGGTGCGCCCGTGGCTGCCGCTCGTTTCGCACGCTCGCAGTTGAGCAGGCCGAGATGAAGCGGCCATGAGAGGGAGGCTCGCTACGTGCCGGCCGGCACGGGTGCGCTGTCGGGCGCCGAGCGGGCGTCGAGCTCGGAGCGCTCGAGCGCGAGCCACACGTCGGCCCCGCCGCCGGGCCGCCCGCCGGCGCCCGCCGAGCCTCCGTGGGCGCGGGCGATCAGGTCGACGATGGCGAGCCCGAGGCCGGTTCCCTCGCGCCCGCGCGCCTCGTCGGCGCGGCTGAAGCGGTCGAAGGCACGCTCGGCGAAACCGGGCGGGAAGCCGGCGCCCTCGTCCGTCACGTGCAGCTCGACCAGGGAGCCGCGCGGGTACGCGGCGAGCTCCACCCTGCCGGCGCCGTGGGCGAGCGCGTTCTCGATCAGGTTGCCGAGCGCCTGCTCCACCCGGTCCGGGTCGGCCTCGACCGACAGACCACGGGCGGCGTCTGCGACGCGCAGCTCGCGGCCACGGGCGGCGGCGCGGCCGGCGAAGCGCCCCGCCACCGTGCGCAGCAGCTCGTCGACGTCGAGCCGCTCGCGCCGGATGGGCAGCGCCCCCTGGTCGGAGCGGGCGATCAGCAGCAGGTCCTCGGCGAGCCGCGTCAGCCGCTCCGTCTCCTCGGCCGCCGAGCGGAGCGCCGCCTCCAGCTCGTCCCGCGTCCGCGGCCGGCGCAGCGCGAGCTCGAGCTCCGTGCGCAGGAGCGCGAGCGGCGTCCGCAGCTCGTGGCTCGCGTCGGCGACGAAGCGCCGCTCGTGCTCGAAGGCCGCCTCGAGGCGGCCGAGCATGTCGTTCAGCGTCTCGGCGAGGCGGGCGATCTCGTCGCGGCTGCGCGGCACGGGCAGGCGCAGGCCGGGTGCTCCGGGCGAGATGGCGGCGGCGCGGCGGCGCATCGACTCGACGTGGCGCAGGGCGGCGGCGGCGAGCGCGTAGCCGCCGAGCGAGGCGAGAAGGAGGGCGACGGGGCCGGACACGCCGAGCTCGACGAGCAGGCGGTGCAGGGTCTCGTCGCGCGAGGCGAGCGAGCTGGCGGTGACGAGGGCGAGCGTCTCGCCGCCCCGTTCGACCGGAACGACGAGCACGCGCCAGTCGCCGCGGCGGCCGGGCAGCCCCGTCGTCTCGAGCAGCGTCTCGCCGCGGCGGACGCGCGCCAAAGTCGCCGGCCCGACGAGCGCGCCGAGGCCGGTCGTGCTCGAGCGCAGGACGCGGCCGCCGGCGCCGACCAGCTGCGCGATCGTCTCCCCGCGGGCCGCGTCCGGATCGACGAGCGGCACGTCGAGCTCGCCCCGGCCCTGCTCGGCCTGCAGGTGGCGCGCCGTCTCGGCCGTGCCGGCGCGCAGGCTCTGGTCGACGGAGGAGAGGAGCGCGCCGCCGACGCGAAGGTAGAGGAACAGGCCCGCGGCCGCGAGCACGGCGGCCATGGCTGCGGCGAAGACGAGCGTCAGGCGCAGCCGGAGCGGGAGCCGGCTCACCCGCCGTCCTCGCGCAGCCGGTAGCCCGCCCGCCGCACCGTCTCGAGCGCATGCCGGCCGAACGGGCGGTCGATCTTCTGGCGCAGGTAGCGAACGTAGACGTCGACGAGGTTCGACCTGCTCTCGTAGGCCATGTCCCACGCGCCCTCGAGCAGGTCGACCCGCGACAGCGCCTCGCCCGGGCGGCGCATGAACACCTCGAGCAGCGCGAACTCCTTCGCCGACAGCGCCAGCTCGGTCTCGCCGCGCCAGGCCCTGCGCGCCGCCGGGTCGAGGCGCAGGTCGCCCACCTCGAGCACGACCGGGCGCTCCACCGGCGCCCGCCGCCGCAGGGCGCGCAGCCGCGCAAGCAGCTCCGAGAACGAGAACGGCTTGACGAGGTAGTCGTCCGCCCCCGCGTCGAGACCGGCCACGCGGTCGTCGACCGCGTCCCGCGCGGTCAGGAGCAGCACCGGCGTCCACACCTGCTGCTCGCGGAGCTCGCGGCAGATCGAGAAGCCGTCGCCGCCCGGCAGCATCACGTCGAGCACGATCGCGTCGTAGGGCGCCGCCCGCGCCATCCACAGCGCCTCCTCGCCGCGGTCGGTGACGTCGACGGCGTGGCCCTCCTCGCGCAGCCCGCGCGCGAGCAGCGCCGCCATCTTCGCCTCGTCCTCGACCACGAGCAGCCGCACGCGCACATTGTCGCCGCGGTCGATGAGCCGCCGATGAGGTGCCTGCCTCGCGCCTTGCTCGCCGCAGCCTGGCCGGCCGTCTGCGTCTCATCGGCGGCTCATCTGGCGGCGCTTCACTGGCCGGGTGATCGCGCAGCGACGCATGCCGGCGGAGCGGAGGTTCGGCGTCGAGGCGGCGCCTCGGGCGCAGGGCCGCAGCGGCGGCTCGGCCGGCAACGAGCGCCTGACCGCTGTGACCGGGGCGGCGCTGATCGCCCTGCTCGCGGTCGAGGGGGTGACCATCCTCTTCATCCGGCCGCTGATCTCGGTGCACGTGTTCGTCGGGCTGATGCTCGTGCCCCCGGTCGCGCTCAAGCTCGCGAGCACCGGCTGGCGCTTCGCGCGCTACTACGCGGGCAGCCGCGCCTACGTGCTGAAGGGGCCGCCGCACGCGCTCATGCGCTTCGCCGTCGCGCCGGCCGTCGTCGTCACGACCGCCTTCCTGTTCGGCACGGGCGTCGCCATGCTGGCCGTGCGGCCGCAGCGGGGCCCGCTCCTCGAGCTGCACAAGGCGAGCTTCGTCCTCTGGCTCGTCGTCACCGGCGCGCACGTGCTCTGGCATCTGCCGCGCCTCGCGGGCCTGCTCGGCGGCGAGCTGAGCCGGCGCACGCGCGTGCCGGCCGCCCGGCTCCGCCTCGCCCTCGTCGGCGGCTCGATCGCGCTCGGGGCCGTGCTCGCGGCCTCCGCCTTCCATCTGGCGGCGCCCTGGCTCGACTGGGTGCGGCTCGGCCGCTGACCGGCGCCGCCGCCCACGGCGCCGGTCCGCTCAGTCGGCGGGCTCGGCCATGTACTCGCCCCAGCGCTCCTCGATCCGCCGCGCCTTCCAGACGAGCGCCGACACGGCCCAGGTGGCGACGAACAGGCCGACGACGCCGTAGCCGAGCGTCCCGAAGTCGAGCCCGGCCAGCCAGCCCCAGAAGCCGCCGTCGAGCCCGAGCCTGCGCGCGAGCACCTGCAGCAGCTCGACCGTGCCGATCGCGAGCGCGACGGAGACGGACAGGCTCGTGACGGCGATGTTGTAGTAGACCTTGCGGATCGGGTTGGAGAACGCCCAGCCGTAGGCGTGGGTCATGAAGGCGCCGTCGGCCGTGTCCATCAGGCTCATGCCCGCGGCGAACAGCAGCGGCAGGCTGGTCACGGCGAGGAAGGGCACGCGGTGACTGGCGACGCCGGCCGCGAGAGCGAGCAGGCCGACCTCGGAGGCGGTGTCGAAGCCGAGGCCGAACAGGATGCCGAGCGGGTACATCTGCCAGCTCGAGCGGATGCGCCGGGCGAAGCGGCCGACGAGGAAGCGGTTCATGAAGCCGCGGTCGAGCAGGCGCGCCTCGAGGCGCTCCCGGTCGTAGCGGCCCCGGCGCAGGTCGCGGAAGATGCGGACGACGTCGAGCAGGACGAGCAGGTTGAGGATGCCGATCATCCACAGGAACGTCCCCGACACGCCCGTCCCAACGTAGCTCCCGTAGGCCTGCAGGGAGGGGATGTGGGCGTTCACGGCCGCGGCGGCGACGGCCAGCCCCGCGGCGAGCGAGAAGACGATCGTCGAGTGCCCGAGCGAGAAGAAGAAGCCGACCCCGAGCGAGCGCCTGCCCTCCTGGAGGAGCTTGCGCGTCGTGTTGTCGATCGCCGCGATGTGGTCGGCGTCGAAGGCGTGGCGCAGGCCGAACGTGTAGGCGAGGGTGCCGAGCCCGGCGAGCGCCGGGTTGCGGCGCGAGTACCAGACGAAGAGACCCCAGCCGGCGAGGTGCAGCAACGCGACGGCGCCGCCGAAGCCGGACAGGCGCGTCCACTCCTCCCTCGTCAGCGCTCTCGTCCACCGCATCCTGCGCATCCTCTCTCCCTTCGCCCGTCCGTGTTGCGAGCTATTCGCTCGCCGCGCCGACCCGGTTCGGACGGGGCGGGGCGGCGGGCTCGGAGAGCGCGGCGGCGGAGCGCAGGAGGGCACAGGCGGAACCGTCGCCCGCCGCCGGCCGGCGGCCATCGGGGGAGGTGCGGATCGAGGCGCGGAAAGTCCGGTGCCCGAGTCAGGCTCCGCCCGGATGCGCGACCGCACGGCTCGGCCGATGCTGGCGGCGTGCACGCCGACGCGAACGTCGCCGCCAGCCTGCTCACGCTGACGAGCGCGCTCGTCATGGTCTCCGCCGGCGTCAGCCTGAAGCGGCTGCGCTGGCACTCGCGCCGGCGCTGCCGCAACTGCGGGCACGAGGCAGACGACTGCCGCTGCATCCGCTGAGCGGTCGGCCAGGCGTCCTCGCCGTGCTCCTGCGCCGGGGCAGGAGACGCGGAGGGGCGCCTTGCGGCACCCCTCCGTCGGACTCGAGGCCAGATGAGAAGGAGCTAGTGGTCTGACCGGCAACGTTTGCCGGTTCCGATAGAGGGTCCTGGTCGCCGCCGTCGAAGGACCACTCCCGGCCGGTCATCGGACGGGAGGGGACAATGGCGGCGCGCGTGCAGCTTCGCGAGATCAGCAACGAGGAGGGCAACCGCCTGCTGCGAATCATCCGCCGCGGCAGTGGCTCGGTCGTGACCTGGCGGCGGGCGCAGATCGTGTTGCTGGCGGCGCAGAGGATGCCGTCGGCGAGGATCGCCGAGGTCGTCTTCAGCGATCCCGACACGGTGCGCGAGGTGATCCACAACTTCAACCGGGACGGCTTCGATTCCCTGTATCCGCGCTACTGCGGTGGCCGCCCGCGCACCTTCACCCTGCCGGAGCGCCGGCAGATCACGCGGATCGCCTTGAGCGTCCCCACCGACCTCGAGCAGCCGTTCGCGACCTGGAGCCTGGCCAAGCTGGCCGACTACCTGGTCGCCGAGGGGGTGGTGACGGACATCTCCCACGAGGGGCTCAGGCAGCTGCTGCGCGAGGAAGGCGTCAGCTTTCAAGCCCTGAGGAGCTGGAAGCGCTCCAACGACCCGGACTTCGAGGCGAAGAAGAACCGGATCCTCGAGCTGTACGCGATCGCCGACGGGCTCGCCCAAGCGCGCCCCGGCGATCCCGAGGTGGTTGTCTGTGTGGACGAGTTCGGGCCGCTCAACCTGCAGCCGCAGCCGGGCGGCAAGGCATGGGCGCCGAGGGCGAAGCCGAGGCGGATCCGCGCCACCTACACGCGCCCCCACGGCGTCCGGCACCTGCTCTGCGCACTCGACGTCGGCTCCGACCTCCTTCTGGGCGAGATCAGTGAGCACAAGGCACGCGTCGACTTGCTCGCCTTCTGCAACACGATCCGTGCCCGCTACCCGGCCGAGCTCAGGCTCGCCTTCGTGCTCGACAACTTCTCTCCGCACAAGGGCGAGGAAGTGCGCACCTGGGCGGCCGACAACAACGTCGAGCTTGCCTACACGCCCCACTACGCATCGTGGCTCAACCGAATCGAACCGCAGTTCAAGGGGCTGCGCTACTTCTGCCTCGCCGGCACCGACCACCCCGACCACGAGACCCAGGCCCGCCTGATCGCCGGCTACATCGACTGGCGCAACGAGCACCGAGACGACCCCAAGCTCCGGCACCTGACGCGACGAGAGCTCGCACGCAAAGTAGCCGCCCCCGCCACCACGGCAAACGTTGCCTGACGATCCACTAGTTGCCCTTCGTCTGCGAGCTCGCCCGCACGACCGCCGTGTCGGAGGCGATGCTTGCGAACGGGCCGCGCAGGTACTTGATCCGGGCGCCGTAGAAGGTGAACCCCGGGGTGTTCGAGCTGACCCAGAGGCCGTACTTGAAGTTCACGTTGTCGACGACCGGGAAGTCGATCGTGTTGATCGTCGCCGTACACGGATCCGCGGTGCAGGCGTTCGTGTCGAACGGCTCGAAGGTGACGAGGTCGTCGTGGTCGCCGAAGACGTCGGTGCGCTCGAGGTGGATGCGCGCCGAGCCGGTCCCGTGCTCGCCGACCACCTGCACCTGGGTGACCTTGGCGCCGCTCGGCAGGCTGACCTCGCCGACGTAGTAGCAGGCGTTCGTGTCGTGGAGGTCGCCTGTGTAGTGGTCGTGGCTGAACGTGCACGTGTTCTGGCCGGGGGCCATCGAGCCGCCGGCGATGCTGAAGTAGTCGATCCCGCTGACCGCGCCGGTGGCGCTGCCGGCGAGGCTGGTCGCCAGGAAGTAGGCGCCGACCCCCACCGCCGCGGCGAGAAGCCCGAGCCACCGTGCCTTTCGCGTGAGTGCTGCCATACAGACGCTCCCTCTCTCGTCGGGGGTTGGAACGGGACGAGCGTAGCGTCCGTGCGGGACGGGCGCAACTCCCGGGGCCTTCTTCACCCATCCGGGCCGGTCTCCTGCCGGACGGCTCCCGGAGAGCGGAGGGGCGCCTCGCGGCGCCCCTCCGCACGAAACCGCGGAAGCG
>DASREE010000060.1:0-28076 GCA_035652235.1 Gaiellaceae bacterium
CTGCGCCGGGGGACGGACGGCTCTGCGGGCCGAAACCGGCTACGCTCGACCCGGCGGGGTGCCGGAGCGGTCGAACGGGGCGGTCTTGAAAACCGTTGGCGGCGTGAGCCGCCCGTGGGTTCGAATCCCACCCCCGCCGCCATCAGTGTCAGGGTCGAACCGGCCCCTGTTGGGGGCCACTTTCTTTGGAGGCTGGCGTTGGTCTTCCATCCTCCAGGCTCGCGTGGTGAAGTTCCCCGCTTCTCCGGACATCCGAGCGCTTGGCGAGAGTGGTCTGGTCAGGCGAGGAAGGAGAAGCGAGATGCCCCCGAGGTTCCAGAGGCCGCACCCGCCGGCGTTTCGGCGTGGGGCGGTCAGGCTGGTCGAGACGAGCGGCCGCTCGACCCCGCAGGTCGCAGCTGAGCTCGGTGTCAGCGGCGATGACCGGACCCCGTTCGTCGGTCCACTACCGTTCGTCGGTCCACTACCGATGAGAGTCGGGTCACCTCGAGTCCTCCATTCTGCCGCGCAAGTGGTGGGGATCTTCCAGCCTTGGCCTCTGGGTTCCCCGGGAACCCGGTTTCGGCGTTCTTGACGAGGTCAAGCATGAACAGCGGCGCTGCGCGCGTTCAGCGTTTCGAACGTGACCTCCGCGTTGTCCTCCGCCTCGAGGGAGAGCAAGACGACCTTCAGGAGCTCACAGAGCGTGATCCGCGGGAGCCGCAGGCGCCGCTCTCGCTCTTCCGCCTCGACCTGGCCCGCCGACTCGCGAATGGCCTCGTAGAAGTAGGCGTAAGCCTCGTCGATCCGGTTGTTCGGGTCGTCCTCCCGGTCGACGGGCGGGCCGCCGTCGCTCATCACTGCCCTGAGACGCCGAGTGCGCCGCGCGAAGTGTCAGTCGCCCTCTTCGGGCGCTGGGCTTACCGACGACCGAGCGCGAAACAAGACGTGCTGCGACACGCCGCGGATCAGCCGCCGAGCCCGAGCGGGGACCGGCGGCGAGCGCGGAGGTCGCCGCTCGTCGCCGACACCAGGTTGACGGTTCGCCCCTTCACGTCAACGACCTCCGGTGTGGAGGGCGTGCTGGGGCAGGGCGGAGACGACGGTGCCGACGGTCCCGCTCTCGAGGCCTTCGAGCTCGTGCGTCAGCTCGACGACCGCGAGCTCTTCGACGACTGCGCCGACGTCCACTGCCGCCGGCCTCGAGCGCCGTCGCGCATCGCATCCGGCCGCCGGCTCGTCTACGGTGGCGGCACACGCGAGCCGCCCTACCTGATAGAACACATGTTCGCAATGCACGATCGACGCGAGGACGCAGCCCTCGTCGCCCTCGTCCGCCGGGGGGATCGCCCATGGCACCACTACGCCCAGTTGGCTGAGACGGCCGGGAGCGCGCTCGCAATCCTCGAAGGCCGCTACGTCGATCCTGACGAGGACGAGCCGCTCGTCCTGTTTCCCGAGCACGGCGAACCCGAAGCCGTCGATCTCGACTCGATCTGCGCCGAGATCGAGGCCTGGGAGGCGGAGGGCATCAGGCTCGTCACCGTGCTCGACGACGACTACCCCGTCAACCTCCGCTCGATCCACAACCGGCCCCCGTTCCTCTTTGTCCGCGGCGAGCTCCGAGCCGAGGACGAGCGTTCGATCGCCGTCGTCGGCACTCGGCGCCCTTCCGCCGCCGGCCTCGACACGGCGCGCTCGGTTACCGTCGGCCTCGTCTCCGCGGGCTACACGGTCGTGAGCGGGCTCGCGGAAGGGATCGACGGAGCCGCGCACGAGACGGCGCTCGAACGCGGCGGGCGCACGATCGCCGTCGTCGGCACCGGCCTTCGGCGCACGTACCCCGCCTCCCACGCCGCGCTCGAGCGGAGGATCGCCGAGGCCGGCGCCGTCATGTCCCAGTTCTGGCCCGACGCGCCGCCCACGAGGACGAGCTTCCCGATGCGGAACGTCACGATGTCCGGCCTCGCCCTCGCCACCGTGGTCATCGAGGCGTCCGCGCGAAGCGGAGCGAGGATGCAGGCCCGCCTGGCGCTCGAGCACGGGCGGCGCGTCTTCCTCCACCGCTCGCTCCTCGAGCATACGTGGGCCCGTGACTACGCCGATCGCCCCGGCGCGACCGTCGTCGACTCGGCGGACGAGGTCGTCGAGCAGATCGAGCGCCTCGTCGCGCCCGAGCTCGCGCTCACGTTCTGACTCGCCGCCTCGGCGAGCAGTCAGCCACGTGCGATCCCCGACCGCACGTGGCGCGGTCGCCACAGCCCCACCGCGATCACTCCCTCGACTCCGGTACGAGGACGAGTCCGCGGATGTGTTCGAAGTGCCGCCGGTTGAGCGTCGCCAAGGGCAAGTCGTGGCGAAGGCAGCACGCGGCAATCCAGGCGTCGTTCACCGGTACCGGGCGGCCCTTGATCGCGGAGATCTCGCCCCACTTTCGACTCACGCCAACGTCGTAGGGGAGCACGACGACGTTCCGAAGCCAGCGCTCGAGCTCGGTGATCCTCTTCGGTCCCCAACCTCGTTGGTAAGCGCCCTTGTAGAACTCCCCAACCGAGACGAACGTGACGGCGATGCGCTTCCCGTCGAGGTAGTCGCGGAGATCCGCAGGGACCGCGCCTCGTTGCAGCTTCGACGCTACGTCGGTATCGAGGACGACGTAGCCCACGCCGCTTCATCACGCGAGGCCGGCTTCTCGGGATTCGTAGATCGCCGCGAGGAAGTCCTCGAGATCGTCCTCCGACTCCCAGAGATCGGCGGTCAGCTCCTCGATCCGAGACGCGGGCGTCACGCCCTGCTCCTCGGCGATCTCGTCGATGGTCGACTCCCGCCAGAAGGCCGACGCGTCGAGCCCGCTGGGCGGCTCGACGGGGTCGATGTCGACGATCTCGAGGAGCCTGATCGTCTGCGTCGTTTCGTCGAGCTCGGCTCGACCGGTGACCCGCACATACTCGGTCACAAGCTCCCGCACGACCTCTCGATGCGCCTCGGTGAACACACACAGGACGGGCGCGCCAACGGGCGGATGCACGCGGCAGCGGTTCTTCGTCTCGTCGAAGTCAGCCATCAGCAGCCGCCCCTCCACGGTCACCCGATCCTGTGCGATCGGAGCGACAAGCCTCACTGCGATCCGGTCGCGTACCTCTCGCGTCAGCCTCACCGGCGGAGCGGGAACGCCGGGACGTTCGACTGCGACGACGTCGATGCCGCGACCGAGAACGGCGAGCAGCTCCTTGGTGGCGACGAGCACGCCGGCATCCCACCCCGCAGGCAGCTCCCGCTCCTCGGCCAGGCTGTGAAGACCACCCTGGAACGCATCGAGAACACCCAGCCCGGGATCGAGGTCGGCGAGTGGGCGCGCCTCGTCCGCGAGCCCGAGCTCGAGGACGGCGCTCCCTCGGTGGAAGCCGACGAGCTCGAGTCGGGTGAGGCGCGCGATGTCGGCCGGTGGACGACCTCGGCGGCCACCCGGCTCGCCGCGCTGCACAAGCGCGATCCGCTTCACGACGGCCTGAAGGTTTCTGGCGAACCCGGCCAAGAGGTCGAGCGGCACCCGCCCGTCACGCACCGCCGGCCCGGAAATCGTGATTCGGAGCTGCGGCTCGATCTCCCTCGTCTCCTTCACTCGATCGCCGCCAGAGGCTTTCGCGGCTTCCGCCTCCGTCCCTGCTCGCGCGCCAGCCGAAGCATACGGGGATCACGCCGAGCCGCCTTCTGCTGCCAGCCGGCGCTTCCTCGTCATCGGGAAGCGTGGTGCGGCCCTATGGCACCCCCTGCCGCACCTGCTCCCACACGTACGGCCGCCGGTAGAGCGGGACGGCGTAGCGGGACGTCGAGGCCGAAGAGCTGCGTGACGGTGCGGGTCTCAGGCTTCACTGCGCTACTTGATCGCGATAGCTCGATCGTTAAGCGTCTGCCCAATTGACTCGACGAGATCGAGCACCTCCGTCGCGTCTTGGCGCTTCATCCTGACCAGCTCGCCGCGATGGACAATTCGGTGTCGCTTGTCGGTCAAATCATCCAGGAGCTTCATCGCATTAGGGAAGCGATCGGTGTTGAAGTCGTCGAATCCGAGACCCAGAGCGCACCAGTCGTACACCTGCCGCACCGCCTTGGAACCATGCATCACAGAGCTCTGGAACTGAGACTCGACCGCCGAAGAGAGTGCCGCGTCGAGGGCATCGCGGCCAAGGTAGACGGCCTGAAGAACGAGCCCGGCATTCTCCTTCATCAGCTTCTCGAAGATCATCTGCGCCTTCCCGGCAACCGCGAGCTTGGGCAACAGCTCAACGACGAGCTCCGACAGGTACGCATCGAGGGCTCCGATCCCGAGAACGAGAACCGACCGCAGGAGCTCCTGCTCGTGAGCCGCGGGTTGGCCGGAACCACGCCGCCTGCCGCCGGGATTGTCGAAGAACCTGTCCAGCAGTGTGCGCCCACGACTCAGGTTCTTTCTCAGCCGTTGGAACGACTTCGTATGCCTCGGCTTGCCGGCCAATTACGAGCTCCCTACTTGGACCGTGCGGGGAGGGTGGGCGGCGCGAGGGGCGGGTCGAAGCGGGTCCGGTAGGGGCGGCCGGTGGCGATCGCCTCGGCCAGCTCGTCGTAGATCTCCAGGATCAGGCGCTTCGTGCGGTACTCGCCGTGCGAGCGCTCGTCGCGGCGGCGGACGATTGGGAACGTGTGAATGACGCGTGCGATGCCGTCGCACTGGGTCAAGTCAGCCCATTTCGCCACGGCCGCCTTGCCCTCGAACCGCCGACGGACCATCACGGCGCCCCAACGAGAGCCGAGAACGATCCGGCGTCGCTGTCGAAGTCGGGTTGGTTGACTCGCGCGTAGCGCCACGTCGAGTCGGCTTGTTCGCTCACTTGCTCGCACCAGTACTCGACCGCGGCGTCCTTGCGATCAGTGCCCTCCCAGACGCGGCCTTTCGTCTCCACGATCCAGTTGATCTCGCCATCGTCGGTCGTCTGGACAACGACGAAGTCTGGGAAATACCGGCCGGTTGCGCCCGAGGGTTTGACGTAGTCCACCCAGAACCCCGTGAAGGACTCCGCGAGTGCTGCGAAGCGCGCGACGTCCTCACAGGCGTCGAGAAACTCGGCGAAGGCAGTCTCGAACGGGTTGAAGGTCGCGACGTAGTTGAAGACCGTCTTCGTGCAGACGGCATGCTGGCGGCGCCAGAGGAACGCCTTCGTGTCCGAGAGGCGGATCGGCTCCGGCTCCACCGTGATCGGCTTGACCTCGGTGACGAGCTCCCCGAGCCGTGCCGCGAGCACGCGCGCGATCTGCTCCTGCACTTCCGGCTCGGCGAGGAAGATCCGGTTGACATCCGAGTCGAGGTCTACCCGCTCGCCGAAGCACCGCTCCTCGAGGTAGCGCTGGACACGGGGAGCGAGCACGGCGAACTCGAGCGTGAGCCCCGCCGCCCGCTGAATACGGTTCGTGATCGACGCGACGACCTCGGATGCGAGCGGAGGTCGAAGGCGCTCCACGGTCACCTCTCCCAGTGCTATCTCGTGGACTGCGGCCTCGGCCTTCATCCGAAGGGCGCGAAGGCGCCCGACATCACCCACCTCGAAGATCGATTGAGCGGTAGACGGGTCGAGGTGCTCCACCCGCTTGTATGAGCGCTCGAGCGACGGTCCCGTCCTCGGGATCTCGATGTCGTACTCGATCCGCTCCTGGATCGGGACGACCGTGACCGGTGGACGTGGCGGCTGCCGCTCCGTCGGCACGTGCACGCCTTCGCCTTCGAGACTGCGCACGAAGTCCTCGAACGCCGGTGTTCCGAGCACTTCCAGGATCTGTTGCGAGTCGGGGCCCACGTCGTGCATCAGGCGCAAGCCCCGGCCGACGGCCTGCTCGGGCAGGATCCGCGCCTCGGCGGTGCCGGGCCTGAGGCCGAGCACGACGGTCACGTTGCGCACGTCCCAACCCTCGCGGAGCACCAGAACGCTGACAACAGCCTTGATCGGGTTGTCAGGCTCGTCGATCTCACGCGCCAGACGCCTCAGATCGTCGAGCTCGCCTTTCTTGATCTCGCCTTCCTTGTCGGTGTGGATGACGAGCACCTCGTCGCGCTTGAGGCCGCCGCCACTGCGGTCGCGCAGCCACTCGCCGATCCGGTCGGCGTGTTGGATCGACTCGCACATGACGAACATGACCGGCTTTGCTCCGATCTCCTTGAAGTGCTTGCGGTGCTCGCGGAGCCGGCCGACGCCGGCGACGAGCCAGTCGCGGTACTTGTCGATCACGTTGGCGCGCGTCACGTGATCGGGGTCGGCGCGGTCGACCATGTGCAGGATGACCGGCGACTTCACGATCCGGTCCTCGACTGCCTGCGCAAGCGGGTAATCGCAGACGATCCAGGGGAAGTAGACGCCCGACCGGAACTTCGGCGTCGCGGAGAAGTCGAGCCAGAGGTCGAGCCCGCGCGGCAAGCGACGGTCCAGGCCCAGAAGGGCCTTGTTCCACTCGAGCTCGTCGTCGTGCACGTGGTGCGCCTCGTCGTTCATGACCACGAGCGAGTCGAGCTCACGGATCCGCTCCAGCATCCGCCGGCCCTGCGTCGCGTCCCCCGTCGGCTTTCGCCCCAACAGCCGGTCGAGCGCGTTCTTCGCGGTCCAGTCCGAGCCACTGTCGTAGAGCTGCTGAATATTCGTCAGGAAGAGGTTCCCGCCGCCGGCCGGCTCAGTCGTCTCGCCGCGCAGGATCACCTGCAGGTCGAGCTGCCAACCTGGCGGGACAAGCGGCAGCTCGCGGAAGACGAAGCCGTTCTCGAAGTCGGTTCGCAGCCGCTCGAACACGATCACGTTCGGCGCCAGGATCAGGAAGTTCGTCGAGAGCGGCGAGTCCGACTCGCGGCGCGCGTGGAAGTACGACCAGACGACCGCGAGCGCCATGACGAGCGTCTTGCCCGTGCCCGTCGCCATCTTCAAGGCGAAGCGCGCCAAGTCCTCCGGCGGCAGATCGATGATGTCGACACCCCCGCCGGACTTGCGGCGGACCACCTGGCGCACGCCATCCGGCGTCGTCTGGAACGCGACTCCGTGCTCGATCAGATTCGGGTCGGGGACGTCTTGGTAGCGGTCGATCAGCTCCTTCACGTCGCGACAGCGCTCCACCTCGACCAGGTAGGCAAGCGTCTCGACCGCCTCCCGCTGGGCCCAGTACGGCCGGAAGCCCGCCGTCTCCGCCTCCTCGAACCACCAGCGGAACAACGACTTCGTCGTATCCGACGCCCCGTCGTAACCCGATCGACGCCAAGCGCCGACCGCAGTGCGGAGCTTGTTGACGACCAGCATCTCCGAAGGCCGCCGCCCCGGAACGAGCTCCAGCTCGTCGCTTCCCGGGAGCTTGCGCACGAACGAGGTCGGCTCCGAGTAGGGGTCGCGATCCTCGAGACCCGGGAGCTGGAGGTCGTAGCCGAGGCCGCTCTTCTGCGCCACGTCAGCTCACGCTCACGCGGAGGATCTTCGAGCTGTCGTTGCCGAAGACGTCGATCACCTTCACCATCACCGCGTACTCGCCCGGCTCCGCGTACGCGTGCGGGTCGGAGCGCAGCTTGAGCTTGCGGTCCTTGCGCGTCCGATAGGTCACCCACCCCTGCATGAAGGTGTCGTCGCGGAAGTCCCAGTCGGCGGCCCAGTAGTCGACGTAGTCCGACCACTTCGTGATCTTCTCGCGCACGTCGTCCGGGACGAGCTCGGGGTTGGGGATCACGAAGTTCTCGAGCGCGACCGTGAACTCACGCTGATTGCCTGTCGGCTCGACGCTCGCCTCGAGGTAGGCGAGCTCGAAGAACTGCACGTCGCCCTTGCGAGCCGCTTCGGCCTCCATCACCTCGCGTGGGATCTGCCGCAGCACGACCTTCACGCCCTGCCGCTTCGCCTCCTCCGACACGAGATCGTTCATCCCCATCTCCCACTCCCAGCCGAGCACGTGAAGCTCGCCCGCCTTGAGCGCAACGCACTCCTCGACGCAGGCCGCGACCTCGCCGATCGTCACCGGTGCATCGACCGCGCCGACGTGAACGAACGCCGTGCCGCGCTTGCCGTGCAGATGCTGAAGCCCCGTCGTCGGCGTCGCTCCGTACAGCTTCAAGATGAAAGCCACGTACTCGTACAGGCTGATCGCACCGTCGTCGTCGAGATCCTCGCCGAACGTCGCCACCTGCCAATAACGGCGCTCGTACTTGCCGAGGTTCAGCACCTCAAACGGGCGACAGTTCTCGATGCCGAGCATCCGCTTGCGGCTGACGTGGATGGCATAGCGCCCAAGGTCACACCCGATCCACCGGCGACCCAGCTTCTCAGCCACGGCCATCGTCGTCCCCGACCCGCAGAAGAAGTCCGCGACAAGGTCACCCGGGCGTGTCGAGATTTTGATGATTCGCTCAAGCAGTGCTTCCGGCTTCTGCGTTCGAAAGCCTGTCTCCTCTTGAGCACGCTTTACGAGATGCAAGGCGTACGTCTGCTTGATGTCGGACCAAACGGTCGAGAGCGGGACTCCCTTGCTCTCATCCAGGTATTGACGTTCAACCACCCCACCGCCGCGGCCTCGCGTCCTGTACCTTCGGCCCGTCTCATCGGTGAATGTGAAGCGCTCTTCGATGTACTTCGCGTCGTACGGAAGATGCTCCTTGTTGTACTCATGCGAGCCATAACGTTTCACGGCGTAAATGATGTACTCGTGCGCCTTGATCAGCTTGTTTCCCGCCGCTCGCCCGCCGGACGGTGTGCCATAGCTCCAGACGATCTCATCAACGATGTTGCTTGCACTAAAAACTTCCTCCAGCGCAAGGCGAATTACGTGGTTGACTTGGACGCCTAAGTGCAGATACAGCGAACCTCTGTCGGACAAAAGCTCGCGGATAAGGGCGAGCCGCGGGACTAGCATCTCAAGGTAGGTATCGAGCCCGCTACCCCACGTGTCACGGTATGCCTTCTCCTCGAGAATGCTCTGCTCCTTGGATAAGGCGGTGCCTTCGTCACCGACCAAAACATCGACCGAGAAGTCGGCTCCTGTTGCGAAAGGCGGGTCGATGTAGATCAGATCGATCTTGCCGGCGAACTGGTCGAGGAGGCTCGACATGACGAGCTTGTTGTCGCCCCAGATGAGCTTGTTCCGCCAGCCCTCCTCGAAGGTCTCTCCCTCGTCACCCTTCCAGACGTCGAAGAGCGTCAGCCCACGGTCTCGGCGCGCCTCCCTCGTCGCTCGGCTCTCGTTCACGCGCTCGATGACCTGGAACGGCAGGCTGATCCGCTCGACCTCGCGGCGCTTCCCGTTCTCGTCGTACTTCCCGGGCCAGACGAGCTCCGTCCGGGTCACCTCGATCTTCGCCATCTACTCCTCTCTCCGGAACGGTTCGAACAACCCCTCCGCAGCGCACAGGCTGCGCAGGTCGCACTCCTTGCACACCTTGCGCTCGGGCACGCGGACGATGCGGAAGTCGGCTGCCTGGATCCTCCCGACGACCTCGTCGAAGTAGCGTCCCGCTTCGTCCACGAGCTCGGGACGGTACGGGAACTCCATGACGGCATCCTCCTTGCGCTGCTCCGCGGTCCAGTAGAGGAGCAGCCGCTCGGGTCGCTTGCCGTGCCGGCGCTCGAGGATGTGCGCGTAGGTGCAGAGCTGCCGCTCGTAGCCGGCAATCAGCTCGGGATCGTCGACGCGCTCGGAGGTCTTGAAGTCGAGGATCTCGAGCTTCCCGTCGCCTCCCATGAGCAGATCGACCTTCCCGGTGAGGATGTAGCCATCCTTCTCGACCGAGACGTCGACTTCCGTCTCGATCACGCGCTGCATCTCCTCCTTGTTCTGGCTGAAGTAGTTGATCACCTGACGGAACGCCGCCTCCTTCGCCTTCTGACCGATCGGCCGAACGTCCGCCTGGGCAAGGAGCGCGAACGTGCGCTCGAAGAGCGCGTGGATGCGACTCTGGTCGAGCTCCGGGAGCTTGCCGTCGAGAACGAGCCGGTGGATCTCCTCGATCGTCTGGTGGACGAGCAGGCCGAAGAAGATGACGGCAGACCGGGACGGGGTGAAGTCGTAGCCCCGGAAGAACTCGTACTGCCGCGGGCAGGTCTCGTAGACCTTGACGTCGCCCGTGAAGCTGTAGCACTTCTTGATCGGCATTCGGTCCTTGGGCTTGAAGCGCTGCGCCTCGAGCACCTCCCGCTGGACGTACGGCCACTGCGGCAACCCGTCCCAGATGGGCGCAAACCACGGCTTGGGCTGCTCGTCGCTCGTCAGCACGAGCAGCTTTTCTGCCCGGGAGAAGGCGACGTAATGGAGTCGCATCCGGTCGAACGTGGTGATCCTGCCGGGCGGCTCGAACTCGGGCCGGTGGTAGAAGGGGCCGAGGTCGCGGTCGACTTGCTTCGCCGTCGAGCCGGCCACGTCCAGGCTTCCGACCACAACAAGGGGAAACTCGAGCCCCTTCGCTTGGTGGATCGTCATCACCTGCACGTGCCCCTTCGGGAACGGCTGGTCGGGGTCCTCGTACTCGTTGATCCCGCCATCGTGCAGCAGCCGTAGGAAGCTGTTGAAGAGATGGAAGCGGAGGTACTCACGGTTGCGCGCCGTGACGACCGTGTAGTGGTAGTAGTTCTGGAACGCGTTCAGGAGTTGTGAGAAGACGGCCAGGTTCCGCGCTCGGTTCTCGTTCTTGACGTAGGCGCGGAAGGGCTCGAGGGCGAGCAAGCGGTAGAAGTAGTCGGCGGGCCGCAGGTCGAGACTCTCGCCATCCTTCAGCTCCTCGATCTCGCGCGCGAACTCGAGCACCGTGGTCCCGAGCTCGTGCGGAGCCGCATACTGCGCGAGCGCAACGAGACACTGATCGACGTAGCGGGCGAGCGCGACCAAGGCCGGGCCAGTAAGGCTCCCGCGCCCGTCCTCGTAGTAGCCGCACAGGAGCGCGAAGCAGCCAACCATCAGCCTGACTTCGTCGTTGTCGAAGTACGCGCGGGCGCGGGGACAGAATGCGGGGATTCCCTTCTTCTCGAGCGCGTCGAGGTACGGCTTGCTGTGCTGGTCGCGGACGCTCCGAAGCAGCAGCGCGACCTGGCTGTAGTCCTCGATCACGCCCTTGTCCTTCAGCGTGGCAACGAGGTCAGCGAATCGCTCGCCCTCGTCGCGCGCGTTCTGTCCCCAGATCGAGATGACCGCCGGGTAGTCGGGAAAATCGCCGTCGGGATCAGGGTCGATCTTCTTGTCGAACCGAAACGGCGGGCCGGCAGCGTTCGACCAGTCCGCGGACGCCATCCAGCGGTCGTACGCCCGCACGATCTTCTCGTGCGACCGGTAGTTGGTCGTCAGGTCGACCCGCTTGCAGTCGGGGAAGCTCTTCGGGAACTCGAGAATGTTGCGGACGGTCGCCCCTCGGAAGCGGTACAGGCTCTGATCCTCGTCGCCGACGACGCAGAGGTTGCGCGTCGCCGAGGCGAGCTTCGTCAGCACCTGCTCCTGCACGTAGTTCGTGTCCTGGTACTCGTCGACGAGGACGTAGCGGAAGCGCGCCGCGACCGCCGGCCCGATCGCCGCATCGGCGAGCAGTCCGTGCACGAGTGCCTGCAGGTGGGCGAAGTCCACGCGATTCCGCTCGAACAGCTTGGCCTGATACCGCTCGTAGGCGGCGCCGATGGCCGCAACGAAGGGATCGCTGCAAGCGCGGAGGGCAATCGGGTCGACCAACTCCTCCGTGATCTTGTCGAAGTAGTCACGCATTCCCTCGATCGCGCGCCACTTCGTCGACCACTTGCCAAAGTACGGCGAGTCCCCCTCGACGATGTCGCCGAAGTGATCGAAGAGAAAGAGGAGCTCGGTCAGCTCGTCGAGCGTCTCGTGGCCCGCACCGAGCGGCGTGTGGTGGCGGAACTCGAGGAGGATGCGGTTGCAGAGCCCGTGGATCGTGCTGACGTGAAGCTCGGAGAGGTCACCTGTGTACTCGACCCTGCGCGCCGCCTCCGCGATTCGGTCCCGAAGCTCGAAGGCAGCCTTCTCTGTGAACGTGCAGACGATGAGCTCCGACGGCTTGGCGCGGCCCGTGAGCAGGAGGTTGACCGTACGGAGGACGAGGCAGAATGTCTTGCCCGAGCCGGGCCCAGCGATGACGAGGAGCGGTCCCTCGTCGTGGCCGATGATTTCTCGCTTGGCCCCGTCGAGGTCGGCGTACGCGTCGAGGAGCTCGGGCGCGATGTGCGCAGATGTCAGCGCGGCTGCCCTCATCACCTGCGTCGGAAGAGTCGATGCGAGACGGAAGCTCGCCGATCGTTCAGGTGGCGGGGGACGACGACGGTCGCGCCGTCCTCGCCCGCGGCGGTACGCACCGTGTAGTACTCCTGGCCGCACTCGCGGCAGAAGGCGAGCGGGTAGAGCGCGCGGCTGCGGTCGCCGGGGACGAACAGCTGCTCCTCGGTCGTCGTGAAGCGCTCGTGCTCGCGTTCCAGCGAGGCGTAGACGGTCTCGCCGCGGCTGAAGAACTGGTGCAGGCGGAAGGCGAAGACCGGAAAGCCCGTGTCCGGGTGGCGGAGACGGTAGCCCTGCAAGAGCGTGCGCTCGATCGCTCGGGCGCAGTCCTCGCGCGAGCGGTCGGTGAGGTCGGCGAGGAGGGCGGCGGCACCGTCGTCCCCGTGGATCGAGCGCGGCTCGGCGCGGACGAGGCGGCCTGTGTCCGGCTCGGTGGTCAGGCCGAAGGTGGTCTCGATCCAGGAAGCGAGCGGGTCTCGGACGAAGCGCTCGACGTTGGCCGGAGGCTCGGCCTCGATGCGAGCCCGGAGCGCGTCGGCGAGGTCAGCCGTGTCCGAGGTGGGCGTCGTCGCCCGCCGCAGCGTCTCGCCGATGACGTTCTCCGGCTCCACCGGGTCGCCGAAGATCAGGGAGGCGATCCGCGCCACCTCGCGGCGCTGCTCCTCCTGCGTGCCGGCGCCGGCGAGGGTGGCGGAGGTGGCCACGCACTGGAGCTCGCTCGCGTTGCACGCCTCGCGCACGCGGCGGGCAAGCAGCGCGACGTCGGCGCCCTGGCGGCCCCGGTAGGTGTGGAGCTCGTCGAGGACGAGGTAGCGAAGCCCCTGGGCCGCTGCGACGACCGCGGTGTCGACATCCATCGAGCGCGTGAGGATGTACTCGAGCATCACGTAGTTCGTGAGCAGGATGTCGGGCGGCGAGTGGCGGATCTCGTCGCGCTCCTCCTGAGTCTCCTGGCCGGTGAAGCGGCGGAAGCTGACGAGGTCCGTCGAGCCGGGAGGGCCGATCGCCAGGAACTTCTCCAGCTCGCCGAGCTGGCTGTTCGCGAGCGCGTTCATCGGGTAGACGACGAGCGCCCGGATCCCGCGACCGGTGCCGTTCCGCAGGACGTGATCGACGATGGGCACGATGTAGGCGAGACTCTTCCCCGAGCCGGTGCCCGTCGTCAGGACATAGTTCCCGCCGCTCCGCGCGGCCTCTATCGCCTCGCGTTGATGGCGGTGGAGGCGGAGCGGCTCCCCCTCGGGGTGCTCGGGGGACTTGTTACGGCGGAAGATCTGCCGGCAGCGCTCGTGCAGAAGGCCCTCGTCGACGAGGTCGTCGATCGTCCCGCCCGACTCGAAGGCGGGATTCAGCTGGACGATGGGCTCGGGCCAGAGCAGGCCCTGCTCGAGCTCCCTGTCCACGCGCTCGCGAATACGCTCGTCGCGGATGACGACGAAGCTGCGCGTGTAGTCCGCGTAGTCGTTGACCAGCCGCTCTCTGAGCTCGAAGACGTTCACGACGGCACGTTCCGCTGCTCGCCGACGGCTGGTCGCTCACCTGTCGGGTCGCGTCGATCCAGGCCCGAGCCTACGAGTCCGTCGTCCACGGTGCAACCCACGGTTCTTCCATAGTCAGCGTCTCGGACGGAACCTCGTACACCTCGAGAGCGTCTCCTCCACCCCGAGGAGCTCGAGGAGGTCGCGGCGGAGCGTCTCGGCCACGCTCTCGACCCTGTCCGGCGCGCCGCGGGCGGCGGCCGAGCCCGTCGACGGCGCAGAAGCGACCGCGCTCACCGTCGCCGCCTGGAATGCGCCACTACGTGACGATCGACGCGAACTTCGAGGCCGCAGCAGCCCTTCTGACCGCCTGCGAGCTCGCGACCCGACTCATCGACCGCCCACATCCGACCGCGCAACGCCCGCTGGAGGTGACGCCAACGCCAACAGCTCCCTGAACGTCAGGCGAGGAGGACGTGCCCAGCCTCGTACACTTGACGGACGCGGCCCTCGGCGACATGGCGAGCGCACGCGGCGGTGCTGGGCCGGCCGGTTCCGCTCCTCGACAAGGGCAACCTGGCAGGGACGATCGGATCGGCGAAGGCGGTTGCAGACATCACGGAACTCCAGCTGGGCGGGCCAGCTGAGCGGGCCCGTCACCTGGGTTACGGCGCGCCGACGGCGGGCTCCCTCAGGCGGGGATCTCCTCCTCGTCGGGCTCGGAGCTGCCGACGAGCGTGCTCTCGCCCACGCCGTAGTGCTTGCGGCAGCAGTCGGCGCTGCAGAAGGGGTCGCGGGCGGCGACCGCGATCTCGGGCCGCGGCTTGCCGCACACCACGCAGCGGCCGTCCTTGCGCAATCTCGGGTCGGTTCTCGACATCGATGGAAGCTTCGCTTCGGCCATTGTCCTTCAACACCCTCCCCCGTGAAAGGGCACGCGCCTTGCGCCGAGGGGCTCAAACCTCGGCGGATCCGGTCGATATCGGGAAATGATGCCCACCGCACCGTTCCCCTGGCGACCCCTCGGCGAGCTTCTGTGCGAGAAGCAGGTGATCACGCGGGGACAGCTGCAGGACGCCCTGCGTGACCAGCAGCGGACCGGGCGGCGCCTGGGCGAGATCGTCCTCGCCCGCGGCTGGGCATCGGAGCTCGAGCTGACGGCCGCGCTCGCCGAGCAGCACGGGGTCGACGTCAGCTTCGGCGAGGTCGAGCCGCCCCCGCGCGCCGCGGGACGCCGACCCGTCGCCGCCGGTCTCGCGCCCGAGGGCGTCGAGCCGGACGGGGCGCTCCGCCAGGCCGAGCCGGACAGCACCGGCGAGTGGACGTGGAAGCCGCTCGGGCGCGTGCTGATCGAGCGGGGCCTCCTCGATGACATCCGGCTCCAGCAGGCGCTCGCCGAGCAGCGGGCAACAGGCGAGCGGCTCGGGCGCATCCTCGTCCAGAGGAAGGTCATCTCGGCCGACGCGCTCGCCCGCGCGCTCGCGGAGCAGCACGGCTTCGCGCTGACGGCGCCGTCGGCGCTCCGCGTCGTCCCCGCGGCCGTCGAGCGCGCCGACGAGAGAGGCGACGAGCGCTTCCGGGTCGTCGAGGACGGCCGTCGCGGGCGGGCGTCGCGGGTGAGCCAGTCGCTGCTCGACGCGATCGACATGGCCTTCGACGCGCTCTACGAGCGCAAGCCGCGCACGCTGAGGATCATCCGCGTCAGCGGGTCCGAGCGCGAGCTCGTCTGGCAGTACCGCCAGTCGGACATGGGCTGAGCAGGGCGTTCGCGCGGCGCTCGCCGCCGCGCGCCGGCGCGGGCGCATCCTCGCTCAGCGCACAAGCCGCTGCGGCGGGCGGCTCTCCCGCGCCGCCCGCACGACAGCTCCCAGGCTGGTCGCGTACCGGCCCTCGTTGCTTCCCAGGTCGGCGACCGCGCCGATGTCGAGCACGCCAGCCGGCTCCGAGGCGGGAGGGATCCAGGTCTCGAGCCGCTCGGCGGCGAAAGAGACGACGGCGAAGCCGACGAGGAGCTCGCAGCCGAGGAGCACGGCGACGGCGCTCGCGGTGACCTCGAGCCCGGCCGCGCTCGCGAGCAGGGCGCCGACGAGCGCCGGCAGCGCCCGCGCGGCCGCAGCCGCGCGGAAGGAGATCGTCCAGCCGAACCAGCCGAGGCACCAGTGCAGGAGCACGATGCCGACGACGGCGAACACGACGTAGAAGAGCACGTAGCCTGCCCGCGTGCGCGGCATCATCAGCACGAGGGGAAACCAGCACGTGCGCAGCACGGCCGAGCCGAGCAGCGCCGCCGCGGCCGGGCCGGCGCCGATCTGCTCGCGCTGCTCGAGGGCTCGAGGGAACACCCCGTGCGCATCGGCACCTCCCGCCGGCGCGAGGAGCCTCGAACGGGCGAGAGCCGCCACCGCCCCGACCTTCCGGCCGGCCGGGCGCGGCGGCGGCGAGGCAGCGGGCGGAGTCAGCCGCCGTAGCCGTAACCGCCGGCTTGCCTCCCCTTGACGAGACGGCCGCTGGGGTCGATCGCGTACCAGATCTTCTCGACGCCCTCACCGGCCACCTGGCCGGGCTTGCGGTCACCCGCGAAGCGGTAGAGCGCGAAGCCTGCGTAGGTGACCTGGATGGTGCCGTCCGGACGCCTGATCGTGCCGAGCTTCTTCCTGTCGACGCCTGCGCCCGCGGTCGGCTTCGACCCGCGCCGGACGAGAAGCGGCGGCCACAACTGCGCGCACTGCCCCGTACACACGATCTTCTTCCGCTTCTCCTTCGTCAGGTGGTAGAGCGTGCGCCCGGCCTGGTCGACGAGGATCGTCGCGTTCAGCTTCGCGTTCCGCACGCCGCGGATCTTCACCCGCCGGGGGGGAGCAGGAAGCGTCGTGGGCACCGTGGTCGAGGCAGGCGGCGGGGGCGGGGGCGCAGGGGGTGCAGGCGGCGCAGGCGGCGGAGGCGGAGCCGGCGGAGGCGGAGGCCCGGGAGGCGGGGGAGGCGGGGGCGGAGGCGGCGGAGGAGGCGGGGGTGGCGGCGGGTTCGTCGGGTAGGTGATCGAGCTCGCGGCGTCATGGCGGCTCGAGCTCGCCAGGCCGAAGGACGCCGTCACCCCGAGCGCCATCAGCACGGCGACGCTCGCGACGGCGGCCGACAGCCGAAGCGACATCCTCGGGACACGTCTCTTCATCGGTCTCCCCTCCTCCCGGGTCTTGCCGTCCACTACGCCGCAGGCGCGCCGGCGGATTCACGCCCGCGCGGGCGCCGGCCGGCTGTCAGGCGCGCTTCGTGTCCCGCTCGAAGGCGCGTCTCGCGCCCGCGCTCAGGACGACCGTCCAGGCGGTGACGACGAGCCAGCCCTCTCCTCCCCACCCCGAGCCCCCGGTCGCGACCCTGCTCGCCTGCACGAGCCAGTAGGAGGGGAGCGCCTGCGAGACGACGTGCAGCACGCCGCCCCCGATCGGGAACCAGACGCCGCCGAGGAGGGCGAGCACGGCGGTCACGCCGCCCATGGCCGGCCCGACCGAGTCCGCCGAGACGAGATGCCCGATGAGGATGCCGAGCGCAGCGAAGGGGACGAGGCCGACCAGGAGGAGCGCGGTCATCCGCAGCCAGCTGCCGGCCGTGAGCGAGACGCCGAGCGAGCCGCCCGCCGCGTACAGGAGCGCGATCGTGACCAGGGCGGTCGCGTAGGCCGTGACGGCCTTCGCACGGAGATACGCCCGGGTGGAGAGCGGCGTGATGCGCAGCTGCCGGTTCCAGCCGACCGCGCGCTCGACCGCGATGCGCGCCCCCGCGGAGAGCACGGCGTTCATCGTCCCGAACGCGGCCAGGCTGACCATGAAGTACACGGGCGCCGGGATGCCGCTGCCGCCGAGCGACTGCTCGTCGCGGCTCGGAACGGCGATGACGAAGTAGAGGCCGAGCGGGAAGGCGAGGGAGAAGAGGAGGAAGCGGCGGTTCCGGAACGTCCGCAGGAGCTCGAAGCGCATGTATCCGGCCGCCCTCACTCGACCTCCGCCGCAGCCGTCAGCTGCAGGAACGCCTGCTCGAGCCCGGCTCCGCCCACCTCGATATCCCGCGTGTCCGGGTACTGCGCGAGGAGCGCGCGCAGGGCGCCGTCCGAGTCCGTGCAGCTGAGCACGATCGCCGCCCCGCGCCGCTCCGCGCGGGCGACGCCCGCGAGCGACTGCAGCCGCTCGAGCTCCACCCCCGGCAGCGTGGCGCGGATGGTGCGCGTCCCCACCATCGCCTTGATCTCGGTCGTCGGGCCGTCGGCGACGACGGCGCCCTGCGCCATCAGCACGGCCCGGTCGGCGTACGCGTCCGCCTCCTCCAGGTAGTGGGTCGCGAACAGCACGGTCTTGCCCCGGGCAGCGAACGCCCGCATCGTCGTCCAGAAGGCGTGGCGGCCCTCGACGTCCATGGCCACCGTGGGCTCGTCGAGGACGAGCAGCTCCGGGTTGCTGACGAGCGCGAGCGCGAAGCGGACGCGCTGCGTCTCGCCGCCGGACAGCTTCTGCGTCCGGCGCTCGGCGATGCCGTCCAGTCCGACCAGCTCGACCACCTCGTCCACGCGCAGCGGGTTCGGGTACAGCGACGCCATCATCTCGATCAGCTCGCGCACCGACAGGTCGCGGATCAGCGCCCCGGTCTGCAGCATCGCGCCGACGGCGCCGCCGGCGATGGCGTCCGCAGGCCGCACCCCGAACACCGACACGGTGCCGCTGTCCGGCGGGAGCAGGCCGAGGAGCATGTCGATCGTCGTCGACTTGCCGGCCCCGTTCGGACCGAGCAGGGCAACGGTCTCCCCCGGCTCGATCGTGATGTCGACGCCCCGCACGGCCTGCACCGGCCCTCGGGGCGAGCGAAAGGACTTGACCAGCCCGCGCAGCTCGATGCCCGCCTGCGGCCGCAGCGATCCGTTCCGCGCCATGCGCCTCACTTTGCCTGCTGCGCCTGCGACCTGTCCACGTGCACCCGGTCCGGGCCGACGGGCACCGCCGCGAGCCGACAGTCAGCTCGGCCGAACGCGCGGCCCGCCGAGCGGCGCTCCGGCGGTTTCCTCCCTGGATGGAGGGAGGGCTGGACGGCCGTTTCCGCCGATGCTTGGTCGGCATGGTTCCTGCTGGCAACGACGGATCCGCGAGCACGTTCGGTACGGCGCTCGCCGACCGCCTCAAGCACGACGCCCGCGCAACCGGCGGCAACGGAACGCCCGAGCGCAGCGAGGCGGCGCACGACGTCGACGACTCGAGCCGAGTCTGCCTCGGGCCGGCGATGCAGATCGACGTCGCGGGCGGCGCCGTCAGCTTCATCGTCCCGTTCGCCGGCCGCCGGCCGGACGAGCACTGGCTCGGCGCCTACCACGAGGCGGTCGCGCACTGGCCGGCGCACCTGAGCGAGCCGAGGCTCGAGCCGGGGTACGGCGTCCAGCTCAGCCACGTGCCGGTCGCGAAGCTGGAAGAGCACGTGGACACGCTCAAGCGCATGGTCGACGCGGTCAACCTCCGCTACGAGCGGGAGATCGAGCCGGAGCTCCGCAGGCAGCGCGAGGAGGCCAGGCGCCGCCTGGAGGAGGAGCGCCGGCTCCGCGCCGAGGTCGAGGCGACGCTCGAGCGCCTGCTGGGCTGACACGAGTCACCGCTCGGCCTTGGGCTCGAGGCGCACGATTTTTCACGAGCTTTACCTGCGGGCACCCGCCGCTGCCGATGGTGGGAGGACCGAGGCGGAAGTGACCTACCAGCACGTCGTCAGCGCGGGCCGCGTTCTCGCCCTCCCCACCTGGGAGGCCCAGCTGCTGCTCATCGAGCTCAACCGCCTGCCGGCGGGCCAGCATCCCGACGGACGCAGCGCTGCGGCCCTGCTGAAACGCGGTCTCGATCGCCGCGAGCCGGTCGGCTTCAATCGGGGGCAGGCAGCCGCCGTCCTGCGCGCGCTGGAAGGCATCCGCTTCAAGCGCGGCGGGTTGCGCGGCACGCTCGCCCAGCTCCGAGAGCTGCTGCGGCGCGAGCTCGAGCAGCCGGTGGCACAGCTCGGCCGCGCCTCGTAGCGGCGGCCGCGTCCGGTCGGGGGACGCCGTCAGAGGCCGGCGAGCGCCGGCGCCGCCTGTCGCAGCTCGTCGAGCGGATCCACCCCGATCGCCTGCACGCACACGTGGTCTGCGCCCGCATCGAGGTGCGCGCGGACGCGCTCGCGGACCGCGTCCACGTCGCCCCAGGCCACGATCGCGTCCACGAGCCGGTCGCTGCCGCCGCCGTGGAAGTCGTCCTCCGTGAAGCCGAGCCGGAGCAGGTTGCGGCGGTAGTTGTCGAGCTCGAGGTAGACGACCGTGTGCTCTCGCGCCTTGGCGCGCGCCGAGGCGGGGTCGGAGTCGAGGAGGAACGCCTGCTCCGGCGCGAGCAGCGGCCCCGGTCCGAGCACCTCCCTCGCGCTCCGGGTGTGCTCGGGCGGCGTGAAGTAGGGGTGGGCGCCGCGCGTCCGCTCGGCGGCGAGCCGGAGCATCCTCGGGCCGAGCGCGGCGAGCACCCGGTCGGGCGGCTCGGCGGGCGGGACGGCGCGGTAGGCGGCCTCGTCCATCGCGTCGAGGTACGCGCGCATGGTGGCGAGCGGTCGCCCGTAGTCGTGGCCTCGGGCGGCGACGCTCGGCGCGTGGCTCACGCCGATGCCGAGCAGCAAGCGGCCAGGGTAGGCGTCGGCCAGCGTCCTGGCGCCGTTCGCCATCGCCATCGGGTCGCGCGCGTAGAGGTTCGCGATCCCGCTGGCGACGACGGCGCGGCGGGTCCAGCCGAGCAGCGTGGCCGCCTGGGAGAAGCACTCCTTCGTTCCGACGCCCTCGCCGAACCAGAGAGCGCCGTAGCCGAGCTCCTCGAGCTCGGGAGCGAGCTCCCTCGTCTCGGCCGCGCTGCGCAGGCTGAGCGGGCCGAGCCAGACGCCGATCCGTCCGAGCTCCGTCAACTCGTCTCCTCAACGAAGCAGACGCCCGTCTTCGTCCCGGCCGCGGCCGCCGCTCCCTCCCAGAACGTCGGCAGCAGCCGGCCGCGGACGAGCTGGTCGCGAGCGAGCGAGCGCAACCTGAGCCGGAGCCGCGGCGAGGAGACGGAGAGCACCCAGTCGAGCGGCCAGCGCCGGCCCGCCGCCGTCAGGATCCGCTGCCCCGCAGTCGCCTGGAAGGAGGGCACGGGCGAGCCGGCTCCGGAGCGCTCGACGAAGGTGCCGTCGCGCACGCCGTCGCGGAAGCGGTACAGCATCAGCTCCGAGCCGTCGTCGAAGCGGCACGAGAACCAGTCCCAGCGCAGCGCCTGCGGCACGGCCGCGAAGTTCCCCCACTGGTGGTCGAGCCAGGCGGCGCCCGTGAAGCCGACTCGCCGGCCGGCGTCGGCGAGAGCGCCGCGCATGCGCATGCGCGTAGCGGAGTAGTAGAAGCTTCGCGACGGGCCCTGGCGGATGACGCCGCCGTCGCCGTGGAGGACGTACGGCTTGACGGGAACGGCGGCGAACGAGAGGCGGTAGCTGCCGCTGCGCGCGGCGGCGCTCCACCGGTTCGCGCCCGGCCGGTAGGCGAGGCTCGCGTCGGAGGCAAGGCGGACCGCGAGCCTCGTCGCGCCGACCTCGGCCGCGCCGACCCGCTCGCTGTGGCCGACCAGGCGGCCGCTGTCGAGGTCGACGACCTGGCTGACCACCAGCACGAGTCCGCCGCGCGCGAAGAGCGTGAAGAAGACGGAGTAGCGGCGGCCGTCGGAGCCCCGCACGTCGCCGCTGACGTACCACCACTCGATTCCGGCCCGGTGCCCGTAGTGGTCCCGGGGGAAGCGCACGCGCGGGCCGTGCGGCGACGGGGCGGCCGCCGCCGGCCAGAGCAGGGAGACGGCCAGGCAGGCAGTGGACGCGACGGCCGGGTGGCGCACGCACGCATCGTACGAGCGCCGCCCCGGCCGCCGTCGCAACAAGGAGGCGCCGGGGCGAGCCGGAGGTCTGGGAGTGGCGGCCCGCCCCGGGGGTTCTTCGCCGGCAAAGGCTACGGGCCGCTCAGCGCCTCCGCCTGATGAAGATGCATCAACTGCGAGCCAGACGGCGCCGGTCTCGATACTACCGCCGTGAGCTGCGACCCTCGCGCGCGCCCGCTCCGGCGGTCCGACCTCGACGACGACCCGCTGCGGCAGTTCGCGGTCTGGTTCGAGGCAGCACGTGAGGCAGGGGTGCCGATGCCGGAGGCGGCGGCGCTCGCCAC
This sequence comes from Gaiellaceae bacterium, assembly GCA_035652235.1. Classification (GTDB taxonomy): domain Bacteria; phylum Actinomycetota; class Thermoleophilia; order Gaiellales; family Gaiellaceae; genus PALSA-612. The sequence goes on from DASREE010000060.1 coordinate 21,916, forward strand.
GGCGGCGCCCGACGGGCGGCCGTCGGTGCGCATGGTGCTCGTGCGCGGCGTCGAGCAGCGCCTGTTCGTCTTCTACTCCGGCTACGAGAGCCGCAAGGGGCGAGAGCTCGAGGCGAACCCGTGGGCCGCACTCTGCTTCTACTGGCATGCCCCTGGACGGCAGGTGCGCGTGGAAGGGCCGGTGTCGCGGCTGTCCGCGGCCGAGTCCGACGCCTACTTCGCCTCGCGCCCGCTCGGCTCGCAGCTGTCCGCAGCGGCGTCGGCGCAGAGCGAGCCCGTCCCCGGACGCGCCGAGCTCGAGCGGGCCGTCGCCGAGCTCGCCGAGCGCTACGCGGGCGGCCCGGTGCCCCGGCCGGCGTCGTGGGCGGCTTCGCGCTCGCGCCGGAGCACGTCGAGTTCTGGCAGCACCGCGAGGACCGGCTGCACGACCGCTTCCGTTACCGCCTGCGGGACGGCGGCTGGGAGATCGCGCGGCTCGCGCCGTAGCCCTCGAGGAGCCGCTTATGATCGGCGCCGTGGCGACGGGCGACGACCTGCGTGCGCTCATGCGCCGGCTGCCGGCGCCGGTCGCCGTCGCGACCGTCGACGCGTACGGGCAGCGGCTCGGGCTGACGGTGTCCTCGCTCGTCTCGCTCTCCCTCGAACCGCCGATCGTCGGCGTGTCGATCAGCCAGCAGGCTGCCATGCACGAGCTCCTGCGCGAGGCGGGCGGCTTCACGCTCAGCCTGCTCGCAGCCGGGCAGGAGCCGCTCGCGCAGCATTTCGCGCGGGGCGTGCCGCCGATCGCCCTGTGGGAGGGGATCGCGACCGAGGCGGGGACGCGCGGCGCGCCGCGGCTCGCCGGCGCCCTCGGCTGGATCGAATGCCGCCTCGCCGCCGAGCACGCAACCGGCGACCACACCCTCTTCGTCGGCGAGGTGCTCGCCGTCCAGCGAGGCGCCGACGCGCCGCCGCTCGTCCACCACGAGTCGGGCTACCGCTCGCTGTGACCGGGAATCGCCGCCCGATCGAGGCGGTCGTCTTCGACCTGGACGGCGTCATCCTCCAGAGCGAGGAGGTGTGGGACGAGGTCCGCGCGGGCTACGTCCGCGACCGCGGCGGACGCTACGACGAGCGCGCGCAACGGGCGATGATGGGCATGAGCGCGCCCGAGTGGTCGCGCTTCCTGCACGAGGAGCTGGGCGTCCCAGGCGAGCCGGAGCGGATCAGCGCCGAGGTGGCGGCGCTGATGGAGCGCCGCTACCGCGAGCGGTTGCCGCTGATCGACGGCGCCCGTGAGGCGGTGGAGCGGCTCGCCGCCGTCTATCCGCTCGCCCTCGCCTCCTCCTCCAACCGGTCGCTGATCGACGCGGTGCTCGAGCTGGCAGGGCTCGCGTCGTCCTTCACGGCCACCGTCTCATCCGAGGAGGTGGCGCGCGGCAAGCCCGCGCCGGACGTGTACCTCGAGGCGGCACGCCGGCTCGGCGTCCCGGCCGCAGGCTGCGCCGCCGTGGAGGACTCCCACGGCGGCATCCGGTCCGCCAGGGAGGCGGGCATGCTCGTCGTCGCCGTGCCCAACCCGACCTATCCGCCCGACGCCGACGCGCTCGCGGCCGCAGACATCGTCCTCGACTCGATCGCGTCCCTCACGCCCGCGACGCTGGGCGGATGACCGGCCGGGACATGGCGCCGGCCGGGGCACCCCGGCCCACCACCCGCTGCGAGCATAGCGGCGATCTCCCCACGCGTGTGCGACCGAGACGCGCCCGAACCGTGACGATCAGTCCACACGCCCGACGACCACGCAGGCGTTGTGGCCGCCGAGGCCCATCGCGTTCGACAGCGCCACATCGACCTGCACGCGGCGCGCCTCGTTCGGCACGTAGTCGAGGTCGCACTCCGCGTCCGGGTGCTCGTAGTTCATCGTCGGAGGCAGCACCCCCTCGTGCACCGCGAGCACGCACATCATCGTCTCGATCGCGCCCGCCGCACCGAAGCAGTGTCCCATCACCGACTTCGTCGAGGACACCGCCAGCTCGTACGCGTGGTCGCCGAACACGTGCTTGATCGCGCGCGTCTCGGCGGCATCGCCGAGCGGCGTCGAGGTGCCGTGCGCGTTGATGTACCCGACGCGCTCGGGGGCGACGCCGGCGCGCTCGAGGGCCGCGCGCATCATGCTCGCCACCCCGGTCGCCTCGGGCTCCGGCTGCGCCAGATGGTGGGCGTCGTTGGACGCGCCGTAGCCAAGCACCTCGGCGTAGACGGTCGCGCCGCGCCGGCGCGCCGCCTCGAGCTCCTCGAGGACGAGCACGCACGCGCCCTCGCCCATGACGAAGCCGGCCCGGGTGGCGTCGAACGGCCGCGACGCCCGCGGCGGGTACTCGTCCTCTGCCGCCAGGCCGCGCATCGCGCAGAAGCCGGCGAGGATGATCGGGTGCATGCAGGCCTCGGTACCGCCCGCGAGGACGGCGTCGGCGTCGCCGCGGCGGATGATCTCCGCCCCCTCGCCGACGGCGGTGGCGCCGGTCGCGCAGGCCGACACGGGCGCGAAGTTGGGGCCGCGGTAGCCGAGCGAGATTGCGAGCTGGCCGGAGGCGGTGTCCACGAGCACGCCCGGCAGGAAGCTCGGCAGCACCCGCTCCGGCCCCCGCTCGCGCAGCACCTCCTGCTGCTCGACGATCCCGATCACGCCGCCGATCGCCGAGCCGAGCAGGATACCGACCCGGTCGGGATCGTAGGCTCCGTCGAGGTCGGCGTCGGCCACCGCCTCGCGGCCGGCGGCGAGCGACAGCAGGACGTTCCGCTCCAGCTTGCGCAGCTCCTTCGGCGACGCGAGCCCGGTCGGGTCGAAGTCCTTCACCTCGGCCGCGACCCTGACCGGGTAGCCGCTCGTGTCGAACGAGCGGATGAAGTCGATGCCGCTCCGGCCGGCGACCGCCGCCTCCCACGTCGAGCGCGCGTCGTTGCCGACGGGCGTCACCGCCCCGAGCCCCGTCACGACGACGCGTTTCATGGGCGGGAGATTACGCGCCCGCGTGCGGCCGGCCGCCGCCGAGCAGTCGCAGCACGTCCGCCGCGAGCTCGGCGACGAGTCCGTCCGCGCGAAGCTCCCGCGCCAGCATCGCGATCCCCTCGGCGAGCAGCGACCGCGGCGTCGCTCGACCGCCTGCCGGGCGTGCATCTGCCGTAGCGCCACAGGCGCGGTGTGCCCGGCCAGGCACGATCGGCGAGCAGAATGACGGGGTGGCGCAGCCCGGCCCGAACGTCCCCTTCCCGCCGATGGAAGCACAGCTCGTCGCCGAGCTGCCGGAGGACGGCCGCCGCTGGCAGTACGAGCCGAAGTGGGACGGTTTCCGGGCCGTGCTCGAGACGGACGGCGCCGAGCCTGCCGTATGGAGCCGGAACGGCCGCCCGCTCCTGCGCTACTTCCCCGAGCTCCGCCCGCTGCTCGACGAGCTCCCGCCCCACTCCGCGCTCGACGGCGAGATCGTGCTCGAGCAGGCCGGCCGCCTCGAGTTCGACCTGCTGCAGACGCGGCTGCATCCGGCCGAGAGTCGCGTCCGCACGCTGGCCCGCGAGACGCCCGCCCGCTTCGTCTCGTTCGACCTCCTCCTGTGGGCGGGCGAGCCCGTCTGGCGGCGGCCGCTGGTCGAGCGGCGCGAGCGCCTCGAGCTGCTCGGCCTCCCCGTCTCGCCCGCCTCGCGCGACCCGGCGCAGGGACGGGAGTGGCTCTCCCGTCTGGAGGCGGCCGGGCTGGACGGCGTCGTCTGCAAGCGCGTCGAGGCGCCCTACCTCCCCGGCTCGCGCCAGGGAGCCGTCAAGGTGAAGGAGCACAAGACGGCAGACTGCGTCGTCGTCGGCGTACGCTGGAAGGCGAGGCCGGACGCGCTCGCGACGCTCCTCCTCGGCCTCTACGACGACCGCGGGCGCCTCGGCTACGTGGGCTCGTGCGCGGTCGCGGCCGCTCGCCGGCGGGAGATCCTGGCGCTCGTCGGCCCGCTGCTCGAGGGAGCGCCGGACGCAGGCGTCTCCCAGCCGAGCCGGTGGGGCTCGGCTGCGCTCGAGGAGTCGGCCATCCGCCCACAGCTCGTCGTCGAGGTGCGCTACGACAAGATGCAGGGGCGCCGCTTCCGCCACGGCACCCGCCTGGTGCGCTTCCGCCCCGACAAGGATCCCCGCCGCTGCACGTGGGCGGAGGTGCGACCCCCGCGCCGGCCCGGCGATCCGACCGTCGGCGACCTGCTCGGCCCGCCGCCACGGTAGCGTCACGGGCTACGGGCCGGGTTCGAGGCGGCGAGCAGGCGCCCACCCATGCCCGGGCGACGAGCGTGGCCGGGCGCGCTCGCGCCGAGGACGGCCCGACGCAGCCCGGAGCGGCCAGGCTCCCGGGGGGCCGTCAGGGCGCGCCGTGACGGCGGCGGTCGCGGCTGGGCTGGACGCGTCTTGGCTCGCCCGGCATCTTCGGGTAGTCGGGCGGGTACGGCATGTCGGCGCGACCCTGCGCGTCGAAGAGCTCGAGCAGCGGCTCGAGCGAGTACGCGGCGTCATCGATCGCCTCGTGCGGATCGCCGGTCCGGGCGAAGCGGACGGGCAGGGAGTGAACGGTGAAGTCCTCAGGCTCGACCTCTGGGAGCTCGTCCCAGGTCACAGGCGCCGAGACCGTCGCGCCCGGCCTCGGGCGGACGCTGTAGGCGGAGGCGATCGTCCGGTCGCGGGCGTTCTGGTTGTAGTCGACGAACACCCTCGCACCGCGCTCCTCCTTCCACCACCTGGTCGTCACCTGCCCCGGGCGGCGCCGCTCCAGCTCCCGTCCGAAGGCGATCGCGGCATGGCGGACGTCGGTGAACGTCCAGCGCGGCTGGATGCGGACGTAGACGTGGACGCCGCGCCCGCCGGAGGTCTTCGGGAAGCCGGCGTAGCCGAGCTCGTCCAGCAGCTCGCGGGCCGTCGCCGCCACGCTGACGGCATCCTGGAAGTCCGTGCCCGGCTGGGGGTCGAGGTCGATCCGCAGCTCGTCGGGGTGGTCGACGTCGGCACGCCTGACCGGCCACGGATGGAAGGTAATCGTGCCCATCTGCGCCGCCCAGGCGACGACCGCGATCTCCGTCGGGCAGATCTCGTCCGCGAACCGCCCGGACGGGAACTGGATGCGCGCCGTCTCCAGGTATTCGGGCGCCCCCTTGGGAACGCGCTTCTGGTAGAAGGCGTCGCCGCCGCCCTTCTCGCGCGTCGAGAGCACCATCCCCGGATGGACGCCGCGAGGCCAGCGCTCGAGCGTGGTCGGCCGCCGGCGGAGCGCGCGCATGATGCCGTCCTCGACGGCCAGGTAGTACCGGACGATGTCGAGCTTCGTCACGGGAGCCGTCCGCTCGGTCGCTTCGAACATCACGCGCTCGGGGCTGGACACCCGCAGCTCGCGCCCGCCGGCGTCGAGGGTTGTCGCGTCGGAGACAGGCATCCGGGCAGCATGCCGCATCGGCGTACAATCGGGACAGGAGAGATATGACCGTCGTCGGCCTGTTGTTGCTCGTCATGGGCGCAGGGCTGGTGGTCGCCGAGGCGCACCTGCCCAGCCACGGCGCGCTCGGAGTGGCCGGCATCAGCGCTCTCCTGGCCGGCGCGATCTTCGCGATCGCCGGCGCGGGCGCCGGCCTGGCCGTCGCGATTCCGATCGCCGCGGTCCTCGCCGCCGCCGCCACGGCCGGCCTCGCGTTCGTGGCCAGCAAGACGGTGACCGCGCGCCGCGGCGCCGTGCGCTCCGGGACGGAGGCGCTCATCGGCCGCGTCGGCGTCCTGCAGAGCTGGTCGGACGCCGAGGGCCGCGTGTTCGTCGAGGGCTGCCTGTGGCGTGCCCGGCCGTCCTGGCCGGAGGAGGCCGCGCTGCACGAGGGCGACCGGGTCGTCGTCGAGCGCGTCAGCGGCCTGACGCTGGCCGTCCGGCCGGCGGAAGAGTGGGAGGTGCTGTCGTGATCCTCGCGATCGTCCTGATCATCATCGGCGTCCTGGCGATCGCGGGGCTGACGCTCGCGGCCGCCTCGGTGCGCGTGCTGCGCGAGTACGAGCGCGGCGTCGTGTTCCGCCTCGGGCGCCTCGTCGACCAGCGCGGCCCGGGCATGATCATGCTCGTGCCGTTCGTCGATCGGATGGTGCGCGTCAGCCTGCGCACCGTCACGCTCGGCATC